>NZ_JBICUM010000002.1:253838-273061 GCF_043198155.1 Micromonospora sp. NPDC048871
ACAAATCGGCCAGGCGGGACGTCTGTGCCGGCGACCCCGGGGTCTAGCGGGCGGGGGGGGGGGGTGGTGGGGCGGGGGGGGGGGGGGGGGGGGGCGCCCCCCCCCCCCCCCCCGCACCCCTGCGGAGGATGAGGAACCGATGCCGACCAACCTCGCCGTACCCCCCGGCGGCCGGATCCCTGCGGCGGGGGCCTCGTGAGTACGGCGACCCGACGCGAGTTCGGTGCCGGGCCGCTGTCGCGGGTGGCCGCGCTGGTCTACACCCTGCTGGTGGTCGAGGTGCTGCTGCTGGTCTGCGCGGCGCCCGGCCTGGTCGCGTCGTTCGCCCTGGAACGGCACGTGAGCAACCTGCCCCTGGTCGCCGTCTGCGCGGTGCCCCTGGGCCCGGCCCTGTCCGCCGCCCTGTACGCCCTGCACCACCAGCGCCTGGACCTCACCGAACTGCACCCGGCCCGACTGTTCTGGCGTGGCTACCGGGTGAACCTGCTGGGAGCCCTGCTGGTGTGGGTGCCGATGCTGATGTGGCTGGCCCTGCTGGCCGTCAACCTGGTCAACCTGACCGCGGTGGGGCTGCCCCGCTGGTGGGTGGTGCCCCTGGTGCTGGTCGCCGCCGGGGTGGCCGTGGTCGGCATCAACGCGCTGGTGATCACCTCCCTGTTCACCTTCCGGCTGCGCGACGTGCTCCGGCTGGCCGGCTACTTCGTGCTGCGTACCCCGGTGGTGGTGATCGGGGTGGGGTTGTTGCTGGTAGCGGCGACGGCGCTGACCCTGGTCGCCTCGGAGGCCGCCCTCGCCGCGCTGGCCTCGGTGCTGGCGCTGGCCCTGGTCCGGGGCGGCGAGCCGATGATCAGCATCATCCGCCAGGAGTTCACCGCCGCAGACCTCACCTAGCGGGTGGGTACGGCGGCCACGGCCTCCCGCAGGGCCGCTGTGGCGATCCGTACCGCCGGGGTGTGCTCCACCGCGTCGTGGATCACCAGGTGGATCGACCGGATCGGGGTGGGACGCAGCAGCCCGACCCGGGTCACCCCCTGCGGCAGCCGCACCGCGCCGAGGGCGGGAAGCACCGTCGGGCCGATGCCGGCCTCGACGAAGGCCAGGGCGGTCGGATAGTCGTGCGCCTCCACCCCGAAGGTCGGGGCGAAGCCCGCCGCGGTGCAGGCCTCCAGGAGGTTGGCCCGGCACCAGCCCCGGGCGAAGTCGTTGTCCACCCAGCGGTCCTCGGCCAGTTCGGCCAACTCCACCTGCGCCCGGCCGGCGAGGCGGTGCCCGGCCGGCAGCACCGCGACGTACGGATCGTCGACCAGGTGCTGGGCGGTGAAGCCCGAGCCGGGGTCGAAGCCGGCGGGCGCCACCACCAACTGGAGGTCGGGGCGCTCCTCCCGGACGGGCGGGATGTCCTCGCGCAGGGTCAGGTCCAGCCGCACCCCGGGCAGCTCTGTGATGATCCGCCGCACCACGTGTGGCATCCAGGCCGCGCCGACGGAGGCGAAGTAGGCGATGGACAGCACCCCGGTGCGCCCGGCGCGCAGGTCCGCGATCAGTGACTCCGCCTCGCCGACCCGGGCCAGCAGCCGATCCGCCTCGGCGGCGAGGGCGTGCCCGGCGGCGGTGGGCCGCATCCCCCGGCCGGCTCGGGCGAACAGGGCCAGGCCGGTTTCGCGTTGCAGGGCGGTCAGGTGCTGACTGACGGCGGAGGGGGTGTAGCCCAGGTTGGCCGCGGCGGCCTGGACGGACCCGGAGGCCACGACGGACCGGAAGATCCGGAGGCGGTGGACATCGAGCACCCGCCAACCATATAGGCAAACTTAAGAGTCGTGAAGAAACAGTCGCTGGTGCTTAACTGTCCAGCGGACCAGAATCGGCCTATGACCAGCCTGAAGACCGCCTCCCCCGCCGAGCGTCCGCGCCCGAGACCCTCCACCCAGCCCTCGTCCTGGCCGGTCATCGCCGCCGCCGCGATCACGGTGCTGCTGTGGGCCTCGGCCTTCGTCGGCATCAGGTTCGCCGGGCACGACTACTCCCCCGGAGCCATGGCCCTGGGCCGGATGCTGGCAGCCTCCATAGCGCTGAGCGCCTTCGTGGCGCTGACCGCCCGACGTCGCCGCGCTCGCCCCGCCGGTGGTCGTACCGGCTGGCCCCGAGGGGCAACCCTGGGGCTCATCGCACTCTGGGGAACTGCCTGGTTCGGCGGGTACAACGTGGCTCTGAATGCCGCGGAGCAGCTGGTCGACGCCGGGACGGCGGCGCTGCTCGTGGCAATCGCCCCCATCCTGGTGACGGTGGCCGCGACCCTCGTCCTGGGCGAGCGGCTGACCGGCCGGCTAGGTGTCGGGGTGGCGGTCGCCTTCGTGGGCGTGGCCCTGATCGCCGCCACCGGCTTCACCGGGCACGTCGACCAGCTCGGGGTGGCGCTGGCCGCGCTCTCCGCGGTGTTGTACGCCTTCGGGGTACTGCTTCAGAAGCGGCTGCTGGCCCGGGTGGAGGCGGTGACCATGACCTGGCTGGGGGCCCTGGCCGGCACGATCGCCCTGCTGCCGTTCGCACCGGCCCTGCTCGACGAACTCGCCACCGCGCCGCAGGGAGCCACCCTGGGGATGCTGTACCTGGGGGTGTTCCCGACCGCGATCGGCTTCCTGACCTGGGGGTACGTGCTGTCCCGCTGGACCGCGGGTCGCACCACCGCCGCTACCTACCTGGTCCCGCCGGTGACCGTCGGGTTGTCCTGGATGCTGCTGGGCGAGGTGCCGGCACTCCTGGCCCTGGCCGGCGGCGCCCTCTGCCTGGCCGGAGTGGTCCTGGCCACCCGCCGCTGAGCCACCGCCATGTCGCTGACCGGAGCCAGCACCACACGCTCCCGCCGCGGACTCAGTGCAGGGTGCGGCCGTGGGCGTCGGGGATGCCGGACTTGCGGTGGAAGTAGGCGTTGACCTGGTCGCGCCACTCCCGCGCACAGCGCAACTGTTCCCTGAGCCGCTCGGTGACCCGGGCGTGCACCGCCGGGTCGACCAGCCGGGCCAGCCACTCCCAGCGCCGGCACATCGCCTCGACCTCGCGTACGCCGTCGAAGTGGGTGTCGTAGATGTGCTGGATGACCGTCCTGCCGCTGTGCAGCAGGTGGTCGTAGGGCACGTGGTGGAAGAAGAGCAGCAGCTCGTCGGGGCAGCTCTCGACCGACTCGTACACCTCCGACCAGGGCGCGGGGTACTGGCCGGTGAAGCCGGTGCCGGTGGCCCGGGTCCGGTCCACCCCGACCCCGTCCCGGTCGGCGAAGTGGTACGTGCCCCAGGGGGTGTACTCGTACCCGTCGACGTCGGGGCCGTAGTGGTGACCGGGCCGGACCATGAAGCCCACCCCCAACGGGGCGGTGTACCGCTCGTAGCTGCGCCAGGAGTCGTCCATGATCTCGTGCAGGGTGCGCCGCAGCAGGTCCGGATCGGCACATCGGTCCGGGGCGAAGGTCAGGTCGATCCACTCGTCCAGCACCGCCTGGGGGCGCAGCCCGGGATTCCAGCAGAGCCGGCCGAAGGCGTACAGGTTGGCCTGGGCCAGCGGATGCCCGGTCCAGAACCGGTCGTCGCCCACATTGGAGACCGCGACCAGACCCCCGCCCCCGGCCGCCACCTCGGCGACCGTACCCCCCTGGTCGCCCCAGGGCCGGAACCCGAGGACCTCGCTCCACCAGGGGGCCAGGTAGCAGACGTGGCGCTGCTGGCCGGTGTACTCCTGGGTGACCTGGAACTCCACCGCCAACCGGGTGTGCGGCATCGCGGCGATCACCGGGGAGACCGGCTCCCGGGTCTGGAAGTCGATCGGCCCGTGCTTGACCTGCACGATCACGTTGTCCCGGAACCGGCCGTCCAGCGGCGCGAAGTGGTCGTGGGCGGCGCGGGCCCGGTCGGTGGAGCGGTCCCGCCAGTCCTGCCGGTGGTTGTAGACGAAGGCCCGCCAGCGCACCACCCCGCCGTGCGGCGCCAGGGCCTCGGCCAGCAGGTTGGCCCCGTCGGCGTGGTCCCGGCCGTAGCTGAACGGACCCGGCTGGCCCTCCGAGTCGGCCTTGACCAGGTAGCCGCCGAAGTCCGGGATGCGGGCGTACACCCGCGAGGTGGTCTCGGCCCACCAGGCGCGTACCGCCGGGTCCAGGGGGTCGGCGGTGGGCAGGCCACCGACGACGACCGGGGCGGCGAAGCTCACCGCCAGGTGCACCCCGATGCCGTACGGGCGCAGCAGGTCGGCCAGTTCGGCGACGTCGTCGAGCCGCTCGGTGAGCAGCCGCGCCTCGGTGGCGTGCACGTTGACGTTGTTCACCGCCACGGCGTTGATCCCACAGGCCGCCAGCAACCGGGCGTACGCGGTGACCCGGTCCCGGTCCCCCCGGGGCCCACCCTCCCGCCAGAAGATCGACCCACCGGCGTAGCCGCGTTCCACCTGCCCCATCACGGGGTGCACCTCGACGTTGTCCCAGTGATCCAGCATCCGGCGGGCCATGACCGGACGACACACCCGTACCCGGTGTCCCCGGCCGAAGGCGGACTCCCCCAGCCGGACCACCTCGAAGAGTCCGTACAGCAGCCCTGCCGGGGCGCCGGCCACCACCACGGTCACCCCGTGGTGCCGGGTCACCACGAAGTCCTCCGCGCCCAGCGCCTCGGCTGTGGCGAGTTCCGCCCGGGCGCCGGCGAGCGCCGCCCACACCCCAGCCGCCTCGGAGTCGGTCGGGGTGAGGGCGGCTGGCTTGGATTCGGCCGCCTCGGCCACGGTCGCCTTGGAGTCGGTCGGGGGTGGGTCCGCGGGTCGGGGGCGGGGCAGGTCGGCGGCCAGGGCCAGCACCAGGTCCGCCGGGGGTAGGTCGGCCTCGGCGGTGATCCGCCGGGCGGTGCCGCCGTACCGGTCGGCGGCCTGCTCGACCTCGGCCTGGACGGTGTCGATGAGCAGGCCCTGTCCACAGATCAGGGTCCGGCGGGCGCCGATGGCGGCCCAGACCTCGGGCGGCAGCCATGCGGGGTGGAGGTCGGTCGGCTCAGGGGTGTTCGTCCGCACCTGGCGGAGGGGCCGTCGCATTGCGCAGATCGTATCGATATCCCGCGATGCGTCAAGGTCCTCCCCGAAGATCCGCTCCTACGGCCGCCTTGCGCTGGGCCGCTGTCGGCGGGGCGCCGTTGGGCTGGCCGCTGTCGGCGGCGGCGCCGTTTGCTGGGCTGCTGCGCGGGTACCCGGCACATCCGCAGCGAGAAGGGGGTCGGCGAGGTGGACGACAACGAGTTCATCGACTCCGTGGCACGCCGCACCGGGGCGTCGGCCGAACAGGCGGCCGCCATCGCGCGGGCCACCCTGACCACCCTGGCCGAGCGGATCGACGGCGGACAGGCCCGGGACCTGGCCGACCAGCTTCCGGAAGGAATGCGGGCGTACACCTTCGCCCCCCATGAGGCCGCCGAGCGGTTCGGTCTCGACGTGTTCGTCGAGCGGGTCAGCGGGCGGGCCGACGTCGACCCGGAACTGGCCGAGATCGGCATCCAGGCGGTGCTGGACACCATCCGTACGGCCACCACCGCGGACGAGTACGACGACGTGATCGCGCACCTGCCGGCCGAACTGTGGCAGGTGGCCGATCCGGTCCCGCCGTACGACGGGTGACCGGCTAGACCTCGGCCACTGCCGGTTCCAGGTAGACCGGCAGGTACTCCCCTGCCTGGGCGACGAACATGGCCACCTCGTACGCCATGTCGCCCACCTCGGCGTCCCCGTCGATACCGACGGTGAGGATCGCCCCGTTGCCGGTGGTGGCGTGGAACAGGAAGGCCCGGGACATCTGGATCACCACCTGGTGCAGTTCACCCTCGCCGCACACCCGGGCGGCGGCCGTGCCCAACGCCTGAAGCCCACAGACCATGCTGGACAACTGCTCGGCCAGTTCGCCGTCGATGCCCCGGGAGGCCCCCAGCCTGATGCCGTCCGGCGAGAGCACCACCGCGAACTGTGCCCCCGGCACCCGGTCGACCAGGCTGTTCAGGGCGTGGCCCAGGTTGTCGGCGATCCGGGCAGAGGGCATAGGGCTGTCCTTCCTTTCGGCAGCGACTACCGAGGGTGCGTTCGTCGTTCGGTTCTCCTAACGTACGACGCCCGACTCGCTGCGGATCAGCCGGGGCGGACGGATTCGTCCCGATGGTCCGTCTTCCCTGCCCACCGGCTCGGCCCCACCCGAAGGCATCGAAATGTAGGAGATCTTGGACAGTTTCCGGCCGATTTTCGACGGTAACTGTCCAAGATCTCCTACAAGCGGAACCCGGGTCACTCGGTGGGGACGGCCTGGTCCAGGTGGGCCACCCCACGTTTCACCCCGTCGGGTGGGGGCTGGCGTGGCAGGGCCGGCGCCGTTGGGTTAGACAGATAGCCGTATCGAACCCCTCGGACGGTGGGAGCGCATGTCACCATCCCTGCTGATCTGGTCGGTCGGTGGCGTACTGCTGCTGACCGCCGGGATCGCCACCACCCTGCTGCCCCGCCTACGGCACCGCACCCGAGCCACCCGGGTGGCCTGGTCTAGGGCGCGGGCGGCCATCGACAGCGCCACGGTCAGCCGGGACGCGACCGTCGTACGGCTGCCGGAGGCCGACCGGCTGCTGGCCCGCGCCGAACTGCTCGCCGCAGAGCGCGGCGGTACGGCGGCGGCTGAGGCGGCCACGGAGCACGCCCGGCAGGCCGACCGGCTGTGGCGGGGCCAGTCGTGACCGGCCGGATCCTGCGGAACCTGTACGTGCTGCGGTGGCTGCTGCTCGCCTCGGCGGTGATCATCCTGGTGGTGTTCGTGCTGGCCCAGCGGCAGAGTGTCGAGGTCAGCTACGGCCAGTCACCCTCCTCACCGGTGCGCGTCGAGGAGGGCGCGGCCGGGGAGTTGGGTGAGGTCACCGTGCCCTCCACCCAGGAGATGACCACCCTGGTGGCCGCCGATGCGGTGGTGCGGCTGCCCGGTGCGGTGGCCCGCTGGAACGAGCAGCGGGTACGCGAGGCGATCGGGGACGCCGACATCCGGATCCTGGTAGCACCGCCCGGCCTGGACGAGGCCGCCCGCGAGCGGGTACGCGAGGTCGACAACGCCGCCGTACGGGTGATCGGTACCCAGGTCAGCGGCGGCGGCCTGGTGGCCACCCCGGACACCCTGGCCGGATGGCGGGCCCGGTTCGCCACCGGGGATGTGACCGACGCGCTGATCGCCCTCATCGCCAGGCTGCGGGAGGCGCCGGCCCCGGCGGAGGTCGACGACCTGCGGTGGCGGGACCCCTCCGAACGGGAGGTGGCCACCGTCCTGGCCGACCTGCGCGCCCGAGGGCTGCACGTCGGCCGGGGCGCCACCCTGGAGGGGGTACCGGAGCAGGCCGCGCGGGCCGCCTTCCCGGACGGGGCCTGGTTCGTCGCCCTGCCCGCCCAGCCGTACGGGAAGCCGTTGCCGGCGTACGGTCCGGCGTTGACCCGGCTCGTCCCGGACCAGCCGATCGTGGTGCTGTACGGCGGGTGGATCGAGTACCACGGTCCGGCCGCGGCCGAGTTCGCGGACCTGGCCGCGGGCAGCTTCTACGCCCAGTTCGGTGACCGACTCAGCCGGTACGACTATCCGCAGCTCAACGTGCTCGGCGTCTACCTGGGCAAGGTGACGGACGTTCGGTACGCCGGTCTGTTCGACCGGCCGTTGCCGTACCGGCCGGTGGACCCGTTGCGGGTGGCCCTGCCGGCCCTGCCCTGGATCTTCACCCTCTGCGTGGCCGGGTTCCTGGTGTTGTCGGCCCGTTCGCTGCGCCGCTCGGGGGTGCTGGGGAGCCCGCCTCGGGCCCGCCACGGCGCCGACGCGGCTCGGCTGGCCGGGCTGACCTCCCTGGCCGTCGAGGTGTCGCTGCTGACCGACGCCCGCAGCGATCCGGCGCTGACCCGAGGCATCGGCAAGCTTCAGGCCGCCCGTCAGGCACTGGACGAGGGCCTGCCCGCCCGCCATGTGTGGGAGTTGCTCGACGAGGCGACGACCGAACTGGACGAGGCCGCCCGGGTGGTGGGCATCGCCAGCTACCGACCGGCCAACTACCTCCAGGGACGGTTGTCGTGACCCCCATGCTCCGCCGAGGTGTCCGCACCCTGTTCGGCAGCACCTTCGGGATTGCCTCGCTGGCCGCTCTGGTGCTGGCCGGGTGGGCGTTGTGGTCCGGTGGGATCTTCGACGGTCGGATCGCCCGGGAGGTCCGCGCCTCCTCGGTGTATGTCGCGCCGGGGGTCGACCTGGACGAGCCCGCCGCGGAGCGGATCATCGGCAACCGGCGGCTGGTCGTGCTGCTGATGGCCCCCGGCGACGATCTGCGGGAGGCCTGCAAGGAGACCGAGGGGGCCGCCTCCGGCACCCTGGTGCTGGCGATCAGCCGGGCCGAGCAGGACTGGGACACCTACGGATGTTCCCGCTTCCCGCAGCGGGACAGCCGGGACTTCGGTCGCGCGGTGGTGATGGAGATGACGATCAGCCGGGGGGTCGACCTCTTCGTCGACCAGCCGCTGGAAGCCTTGAAGGTGGTCACCCTCAACTACGACCTGCTGGTACGGGCCGGCACGGTGCCCGACGGGGCCCGGGTCATCAGCCCCTCGTTGCCGCGCTATCTGCTGGCCGGGGCGACGGTCGGGGGTGTCCTGGCCGGGGCGGCGACCCTCTGGCTGTTCGGGCGCCGGGCCGGTCGGCTGGCCGAGGCCCGGCAGGCGCGGCGTGCCGAGTACGCCGACGGGCGGGCCGCCCTGAGCACGGCCATGGCCGAGTTGGCCCAGCAGATCGTCGACCTGGAGCAGCGACTCGGGGGCCGCCGGATCCAGACCCAACCGGAGTATCTGCGGCTGGCCAGTGACTACACCCGGCTGCTGGACGAGGTCACGGCGGTGCGGGGGGCCGACGAGGACGCCGTACGCCGACTGCGCGAGCAGGTAGAGGCGCTCAGTCGGCAGGCCGCCGGGCTCACCGAGGCACGGCAGGCTCATGGCAGGAAGCTCGTGACACCGGACGGCAAACCCGACACCGATTCGTAACATCCACAGCCTTATATGTTCGCCGAGCTGTCGCACAACGCCGACGTGCTGAGCATCGAACGCGACATCATCCAGTACGACATGCTCGACGCCACCCAGAGCAACCCGCCCTCCTGGGGTCTGGACCGCATCGACCAGACCAGCCTGCCGCTGTCGCGCAGCTACACCTACACCTCCACCGGCAGTGGGGTGCACGCCTACGTCATCGACAGCGGCATCCAGGCCAACCATCCCGACTTCGGCGGGCGGGCCACCTTCGCGTACAACGCGATCGACAACAACAACACCGACTGCAACGGCCACGGCACGCACGTGGCCGGCACCATCGGGGGCGCCAGCCACGGGGTGGCCAAGAACGTCCGACTGTACGGCGTGAAGTGGCTGAACTGCGGCGGTGGCGGCACCCTGTCCGCCGCGGTCGGGGCGGTCGACTGGGTGACCCGCAACGCCAACAAACCGGCCATGGCCAACGCCTCCTGGAACTACACCTACAGCTCCACCCTGGCCACCGCGCTGACCAACATGATGAACAGTGGGGTCTTCCTGGCCGCCTCGGCCGGCAACACCGGCGGCAACTCGTGCGACCGGCTGCCGCGCAACCTCACCGCCGCCCTGGTGGTCGCCGCCAGCACCAACACCGACGCCCGGGCCAGCTACTCCTCCACCGGCTCGTGTGTCGACCTCTACGCTCCCGGCTCGGCGATCGTCTCGACGTACCCCACCTCCACCACCTCGAGCCTGAACGGCACCTCGATGGCCACCCCGCACGCGGCCGGGGTGGTCGGCGGCAGCCTCTCCGGCACCCCGAACCGCCTGCTCAACAAGCGCAACCTGTAGGCACCCGGCAGCGGCGACCCGGTCGGTCCACCTGGCCGGTCCAGCCAGCCCTGTCGCGACCCTGTCGAGCTGACCCGTCTGCGCTCTCACCCGAGACGCCACGGGGTTGGCCGGTCACCACGATCCGCCCACGCCATCAGCTCGACAGGGCCGCAGGCAGATCTTGGTATGCAAGCGCCCTCGGAGGGGCGGTTTCGTACCAAGATTCATTTAAGGGGTCCGATAGAGTCCGGGGAATGGGGGGTGTGGGGACGGCGGAGGTGTTTCGGGCGGCGCGTGGGTTCGACAGTTCGCCGCTGTACCGGCATCTGCTCGGTGTGGTGGCGGACGATCCGGCGTTGGTCGAGTTGGCGGCGGGTGCCCGGCCGGGGCAGCAGCCGACCTTTGCCCTGTTCGGGGCCGTGCACCAGTTGCTGCTGGACGGCGTGACCGATCCGCTCGCCGCGTACTACCCATCGGTCGTCGGGGCGCGGGCCCGGGCGGTCGACGCGGACACCGGGCGGGTCTTCACCCGGTTCTGCCTGGCGCACGCCGACCGGATCTCGGCGATTTTGGCCACCCGGCTGGTGCAGACCAACCAGGTGCAACGGTCCCTGGTGACCCGGCTGGGGTTGGCGCTGCTGCGCGCGGTCACGCGGGCGCCGGTCTGCGTCGTCGAGGTGGGGTGCAGTGCGGGTCTGAACCTGCGCGCCGACCGGTACGCCTTCAGCGTGGGCGACAGCACCGTCGGCGACCCTACCTCGGGGGTGCACGTCCGGGTGGAGGTTCCGGAGGCTCGGCTGCTGCCCGATCTCACCCGACTGCCGGTCGTCGCCGATGTCGTGGGGGTCGATCTCGATCCGCCCGATCTCACCGACGCCGGGGACCGGGCCTGGCTACGCGCGCTGGTGTGGCCGGAGAACGCGCCTCAGGCGGCGCTGCTGGCCGAGGCGATGCGGGTGGTGGCCGACGATCCGCCGCGGGTGCTACGCGGTGACGTCGCCGAGATCGGTGCCGAGGTAGCGGCCAGCCTTCCGGCCGGGCTGCCGCGTCTGGTGGTGCACACCGCGACCCGGATCCATGTGCCCGTCGACCGCCGTCCGGCCTTCGACGCGGGGGTGGCCGCCTTCGCTGCGGGCGGGCCGATGCTGCATCTCGCGCTGGAGGACGATCAGCGCATCGCGCCCTCCGGTCGGGCCGGCATCGGGCTGACCGCCACCGACGCCGCCGGTAGCCGGACCATCGCCGTCGCCGACGGCCACCTGGCCTGGTTGGAGCCGCTACCCGAGCTGGGCACGCCGATCATTCTCGGAGCACAGGACCGGAAAGGGTGACGCCCAGGGCGGCCCGGGGGACGGGCCGACCTGGGCGTCGAGGGTGGATCAGGCCAGGTCGAAGCGGTCCAGCTCCATCACCTTGGCCCAGGCGGCGACGAAGTCGTGCACGAACTTCTCCCGGGCGTCGTCGCTGGCGTACACCTCGGCCAGCGCACGCAGCTCGGAGTTCGAGCCGAAGACCAGGTCGGCGCGGGTGCCGGTCCAGCGGACCTCACCGGTGGCGAGGTCGCGGCCCTCGAAGGTGTTCGCGTCCTCGGAGGTCGACTTCCACGCCGTGCCCAGGTCGAGCAGGTTGACGAAGAAGTCGTTGGTCAGCAGCCCCGGGGTGGCGGTGAAGACACCCAGCTTCGACTGCTGGTAGTTCGCGCCGAGGACCCGCAGGCCACCGACCAGCACGGTCATCTCGGGCGCGCTGAGGTTCAGCAGGTTGGCCTTGTCGATCAGCAGGAACTCGGCCGGCAGGCGGTTGCCCTTGCCGAGGTAGTTGCGGAACCCGTCGGCGGTGGGCTCCATCGCCGCGAAGGACTCCACATCGGTCTGCTCCTGGGTGGCGTCCGCACGCCCGGCGGTGAACGGCACCTCGACCTCGACCCCGGCCTCGCGGGCGGCCTTCTCGACGGCGGCGGAGCCGGCGAGCACGATCAGGTCGGCCAGCGAGATCTGCTTGCCACCGGTCTGGGCGGCGTTGAAGGAGGCCTGGATGCCCTCCAGGGTGCGCAGCACCTGGGCCAGCTCGTCGGGGTTGTTGACCTCCCAGCCGTTCTGCGGCTCGAGGCGGATCCGGGCACCGTTGGCGCCACCCCGCTTGTCGCTGCCTCGGAAGGTCGAGGCCGACGCCCAGGCGGTGGAGACCAGCTGGGCCACGGAGAGCCCGGAGTCGAGGATCTGGCGCTTGAGGGCGGCGATGTCCTCGGCGTCGACCAGCTCGTGGGTCACCGCCGGGATCGGGTCCTGCCAGATCAGGGTCTCGCTGGGAACCTCCGGGCCGAGGTAGCGCTGGATCGGGCCCATGTCCCGGTGGGTCAGCTTGAACCAGGCCCGGGCGAAGGCGTCCGCGAACTCCTGCGGGTTGGCCAGGAACCGCCGCGAGATCTGCTCGTAGATCGGGTCGACCCGCAAGGACAGGTCGGTGGTGAGCATGGTCGGGGCGTGGCTGCGGGTCGGGTCGTGGGCGTCCGGGACGGTGCCGGCGCCGGCGCCGTCCTTCGGCTTCCACTGGATCGCTCCGGCGGGGCTGCGGGTCTGCTCCCACTCGTAGCCGAAGAGGATCTCGAAGAAGCTGTTGTCCCAGGCGATCGGGGTGTTCGTCCAGGCGCCTTCGAGGCCGCTGGTGATGGTGTCACCGGCGTTGCCGGTGCCGAAGGTGTTCCGCCAGCCCAGGCCCTGCTCCTCCAGGGAGGCGCCCTCGGGCTCGGGGCCGACGTACTTGTTCGGGTCGGCCGCGCCGTGGGTCTTGCCGAAGGTGTGCCCACCGGCGATCAGGGCGACGGTCTCCTCGTCGTTCATCGCCATCCGGCGGAAGGTCTCCCGGATGTCCCGGGCCGCAGCGAGGGGGTCACCGCTGCCGTGCGGGCCCTCCGGGTTGACGTAGATCAGACCCATCTGCACCGCGGCCAGGGGGTTCTCCAGCTCCCGCTCACCGGTGTAGCGCTCGTCGCCGAGCCAGGTGGACTCCGGGCCCCAGTAGACGTCCTCGTCGGGCTCCCACACGTCGGCCCGACCACCGGCGAAGCCGAAGGTCTCGAAGCCCATCGTCTCCAGGGCCACGTTGCCGGCGAGGATCATCAGGTCGGCCCAGGAGAGGTTCTTGCCGTACTTCTTCTTGACCGGCCAGAGCAGGCGGCGGGCCTTGTCCAGGTTGGCGTTGTCCGGCCAGCTGTTCAGCGGGGCGAAGCGCTGCTGACCGGCGCCGGCGCCACCACGGCCGTCACTGATGCGGTAGGTGCCCGCGCTGTGCCACGCCATCCGGATGATGAACGGGCCGTAGTGGCCGTAGTCGGCCGGCCACCAGTCCTGCGAGGTGGTCAGCACCTCGGCGATGTCCCGCTTGACGGCGGGCAGGTCCAGGCTCTTGAACGCCTCGGCGTAGTCGAAGTCCACACCGAGGGGGTTGGCCACCGCGGGGTTCTTCGCGAGGATCTTCAGGTTGAGCCGGTTCGGCCACCACTCGCGGTTCCCCCCGCCCTGGGTGGGGTGCGGAGCGCGCGCGGACGTGACCGGGCAGCGACCCTCGCTCTCCTCCGATTGCATGTCTCCTACGACTGCGTCGTGCTTCTCAGCCACGGGGATCCTTCCAGGATTGCGGGAACGGGTGGTTCAGGAAATCTGGGCGGTCGAACAGTCCGGGCACCGGCCCCAGTAGATGACCTCGGCCTCGTCGATCTCGAAGTGGTTGTCGTCGGAGGCGGTGAGGCAGGGCGCCGCTCCGACGACGCAGTCCACATCGACGATCAGGCCACAGGACCGGCACACCGCGTGGTGGTGGTTGTCACCGACCCGCGACTCGTACCGGGCCACCGAACCGGGTGGTTCGATGCGTCGTACCAGGGCCGCCCCGGTCAGCGCCCGGAGCACGTCGTAGACGGCCTGGTGGGAGACGCCGGGCAGGTCCTGCCGGACCGCTTTGATGATCGACTCGGTGTCGGCGTGCGGCTGCGCGTACACCGCCTTCAGCACCGCCACCCGGGGACGGGTCACGCGCAGCGCCGCGTCACGCAGCAACTGTTCGAGATCCTCGGGCGTCGGCATGCCGTGCAGTCTTGCCGCTTTTCTGGAATGAGTCAAGAAGAAGTCTCGGGCATTCGGCGATAAAAGGCCGTTCCCGGGCAGAATCGAGCGTCGATTCGGTCACTCCGAACCCCGATCCAGCGGGTGTCCCGGGGAAATCCCGGTCGGTCGGGACGGAATGACACATGTGGGCCGGGTCGGTCGGGCGACAGGGTCGGTGCCGAAGAGGTTCACCGACCGAGGAGGCGACCACCCATGTATCCCGCCACGACACCGACCGGCCCGACCGGGATGCCACCGCAGGCCGTACGCCCGAGACGGGCCTGGGCCCTCTCCGGCGCGGTCGGCGGCCTGGTCGGCCTGGTCGGCATCTTCACCACGGCCACCCTCACCGAACCCGCCGAGCAGTTCCGGGGCGACAACGCCGAGTACGTCGCCACCCTGACCGAGCGCACCGGGCATGTCTGGGCACACCAGGTGGTGACCGTGGTGGCCATCGTCTGCCTGGCGGTCTTCGCCGCCGGGCTGCGGCGGTACCTGGCGGCCCAGGAACCGGCCGACAGTCTGGTGCCGACCCTGGCCGCGACCGGGGTCGGGCTGGTGCTGGTCGGGCTGCTGGTCGGCGGCGGCATCTCGACGGAGCTGTTCTTCGCCCTGGGCTCGGCCGAACAGTACGACCCGGACGTGATCGCCCCGCAGTTGACCATCGTCGCCACCATGACCTGGCTGTGGGGCGGCATCGGGCTGAGCGCCAGTGCGGTGGCGGTCGGTGGGCTGCGGCATGGTTCGGTGAGCCGCTGGTTCGCGGTCTTCAGCGCGGTGATCGCCGTACTGATCGCGGCCACCCAACTGGCCCCGGTGCAGTACATCGCGCTGGTGCCGGCCGGAATCTGGACGATCGTGGCCGGACTGGCCCTGGCGGTCGGTCAGGGTAGCCGGCCCGCCCGGAACTGACCGTGCCGCCCCCGGAACCGCATCGGTCGGCTCGGCATCAGGTACGAGGTGCCGGGCCGGTCGTCCGATCCACCGCAACGGATGCAGCCGCTAGTGTCAGCGAGGCCATGACCAGCCACCGTACGGCCGACACCCCCGCCGAGGTGTCGACGGACCGCCGACTCGGCTGGGTACGCCGGGCGGCCTGGCCGGTGTGTGTCACCACCCTGCTGCTGTGCGCCTGCGCGATGGCCCTGGCCGTGCTCAACCGGGCCACGGTCAACGATGTCACCCATCTGTTCCTGGTGGTGGCCAGTGCGGTGGTCGGGGCGACGATCGCCGCAGCGCGCCCGGGGCACCCGATCGGCGTACTGGCCCTGACCAGCGCCTTCTGCTTCGCCCTGCAGGAGGCCTGCGGCCAGTACGCGGCACACGGCCTGGTCGTGGAGCCCGGCTCCCTGCCCATGGCCGCCGCCCTGGCCTGGCCGCAGAACTGGCTGTGGGTGCCCGGCAACGCGGCGTTGGCCCTGATCCCGGTCTTCTTCCCGGACGGTCGGCCGCCCTCGCCGAGGTGGCGGCCGGCGATCTGGGCGGTGCTGGTCACCGGGGCGGCGGCGATGGTCACCGGGGCCCTGCGGCCCGGGGCCAACGAACAGGTGGCACCGGTCGGCGCGGTCAACCCCCTGGGGGTCCCGGGTTGGCAGCCGGTGGCCGATCTGACCGCCGGGGTGGCCACCCTGACCAGCGCCCTGGTCTTCCTGGCGGCCGGCGCCACCCTGACCTGGCAGGCCCGCCGGGCCCACGGGGTACGCCGCCAGCAGGTCAAGTGGCTCGGGTACGCGGTGGCCCTGGCGGTCGCGGTGGTGGCCGCCCGGCTGGTGGCCGGGTTGACCGACGGGCGACCCGGGCCCTTCCCGTACGGCAACGTGTTCTGGGACCTGGCCGGTGGGATCAGTGGTGCCCTGATCCCGATCGCGATCGGCATCGCCATCCGGCGGCACCGGCTGTTCGACATCGATCTGCTGATCAGCCGGACTGCGGTGTTCGTCGCCCTGTCGACCGTCGTGGGGGGCACCTACGTGCTGGTCGTCGGGCTACTCGGGGCCGGTTTCGGCACCTCGGCCAGCCTGCCGGTCTCCTTCGTCGGGGCGGCGGTGGCCGCCCTGCTGGTAGCCCCGGTGCGGCACTGGCTGCAACGGCGGGTGAACCTGCTGGTGTACGGCGAACGGGACGACCCGTACGCGGTCCTGGCCCGGCTGGGGCAGCGGCTGGAGCAGACCCAGGACGCCGCCGCCGTACTGGCCACCAGCACCGCCACCGTCCGCGAGGCGCTGCAACTGTCGTACGTGGAAATCGCCACCGTGGACGGGTGGTCGTACCGGCTGGGGGCGCCCCCCGCCGAGCCGGTGCGGCTGCCGTTGTCCGCCGGTACGCCGGTAGGACACCTGCTGCTCGGTCCCCGGGCCGGGGAGAGCACCCTGGGCGCCCGGGAACTGCGGCTGCTGCGGGATCTGGCCCGGCACATCGGGGTGGCCGTGCAGGCGGTCCGGGCTCTCGACCGGGCCCAGTCCCTCGCCGCCGACCTGCAACGGTCCCGGGAACAGTTGGTGCTGGCCCGGGAGGAGGAACGTCGGCGGTTGCGGCGGGACCTGCACGACGGCCTGGGGCCTACCCTGGCCGGGTTGACCATGCGCGCGGAGGCGGCTCAGGAACTCGGGCCGGGTGCCCCGGCGCAGCGGCTGCTGGAGGAGATCGTGGTCGACGCCCGTACCGCGGTGGCCGAGGTACGACGGCTGGTCCACGGTCTGCGCCCTCCCGCCCTGGACACCATGGACCTGGCGGCGGCGCTGCGGTCGCACATCGCCACCGGCCCCTCCGACGGGCCGCAGGTACTCCTGGAGGTCCCGGCGGCCCTGCCGGCGCTGTCGGCCGCCGCCGAGGTGGCGGCGTACCTGATCGCGGTGGAGGCGTTGAACAACGCCCGCCGGCACGCCCGGGCCGACCGGGTGGAGCTGCGGCTGTGGGTGGAGGCGGACCTGCTGCACCTTCAGGTACGCGACGACGGATGTGGCCGCCAGCCGGGCCGACCGGACGGCGTCGGTATGCACTCGATGCGGGAACGGGCCGAGGAACTCGGCGGTTCCTGTGTGGTCACCTCCACCCTGGGTGGTGGTACCGAGGTCACCGCTACCCTGCTCACCGGCACGAAGGGGACCGATGGATCAGATCCGGGTACTGCTGGTCGATGATCACGCGCCGTTCCGGACGGGGCTGCGGGCGTTGCTGGCCACCAGCGGCGACATCGAGGTGTGTGGTGAGGCCGCCAGCGGCGAGGAGGCGCTGGCCGTGTTGGCTCGCCTCCAGCCCGACGTGGTGCTGCTGGATCTGACCATGCCCGGCATCGGCGGCATCGCCACCACGCAACGGCTGGTGCGGATGAGTCCGCACGCCCGAGTGTTGATCCTGTCCATGGCCGACGACGACGATTCGGTCTTCGCCGCCCTGCGGGCGGGGGCCCGGGGTTACGTCCTCAAGGGGGCCCGCCGTCAGGAGATCATCCGTTCGGTACGGGTGGTGGCCGACGGTGAGGCGATCTTCGGTCCGGCGATCGCCACCCGGCTGATGGGGTACTTCGCCGGGCTGGCCCGCAACGAGCCGGCCTTCCCGGAACTCACCACCCGGGAGCGGGAGATCCTCACCCTGATCGCCGAGCACCTGACCAATCCGCAGATCGCCACCCGGCTGGGGCTGAGCACCAAGACCGTGCGCAACCACGTCTCCAACATCTTCGCCAAGCTTCAGGTCGTCGACCGGGCGCAGGCGATCAGTGTGGCCCGGGAACGCCGGCTGTGAGCGTGGGCCGGCCTACCGGGGCAGGCCGGCCAGCCAGTGCTCCAAGGCCTGCGGGGTGTCGAACAGCAGCACCGGGGGCCCGGCCGGGTCCTGCTGCCAGGCCCGCATCCGGCGTCGTTCCCGGCTGTACCCGGTGAGGTGCCAGCGCAGCACGGAGTCCCAGCCCAGCACGCTGCCCAGCGACTCCCGGTTGCCGTTGCAGATCACCTCCCCGGTGGAGAGTCGGCGCAGGGTGCGCCGCAGCAGCCAGCGAAAGGACAGCCCACGCGGATAGTCCAGACCGATCACCAGGTCGGCGCGGGACAGGGGTACGTCCCGCCAGCCGTGGTAGGCCCCGTCGAGGATCCACCGTTCGCGCCGGCAGATCGCCTCGATCCGGCTGCGCTGCACGGCGACCGGCACCTCCACCCAGCCCGGCTCCCAGAGCAGGTCGTCGACCGGGTGCCAGGGCAACCCCAGCCGTTCGGCCAGCCGGTGAGCCAGGGTGGACTTGCCGGAGCCGTGGACCCCGTAGACCAGGATGCGCGCGGGCGGGTTCATCGCGGTGCAGCCTAGTGCAGCGTGCCACGGGCGGCCGGGTCAGCGCTTGCTGGCCAGGTCGCCGCAGTCGGTCTCGTCCGGCAGCAGCGGCCGCAGGTGGACCGTCCACTGCTTGCCCTCGGAGACCCAGGGGGTGGCCGTGTTGGCGCTGGCGGCGGCGGCCAGCACCTGCTTGGCCTGATCGCCGGTGGCGGTGACGCAGCTCAGGCCCAGGTCCTTGCTCAGCTCGGCGCCGGGCAGCGCCGGGCCCGGCCAGGCCGCCTCGGGCTGGTCGCCGACCTCGGAGTTGGTCACGTAGTCCTCGGCGACGGCGGCGACGGCGGTCGGCGCGTACGCCTGGGTGTCCGTGGTCGCCTTGCCCAGCGGGCCGGTTTCCGTGGTCAGGGACTCGGCGAAGGCCCGTAGCTTGTCCCGGGCGGCCTGCTGCTCGGCGGTCACCCCCTGGCCGGGGTCGGCGCCGGGCTCGGCGCCCATCTCCAACGCCTGCACCTCCAACTGCTCGGTGCTGGTCCCGTCGAAGATGGTGAACCGGGTCGCGGGGACGTCGGCGACCGGCGGGCTGCCCAGGTCGCTGACCTTACCCACCCCGGCCTCCCGGGCCGCCTTGATCAGGTTCTCCAGCTCATCGGTGCTGATTGTGCCGACCTGGAGGTTGGGCAGGGCCGGACCGGGATAGACCAGGTTGACCGGCCCCTGGGTGATCACCCGTCCGTCGCCGTAGACGCTGATCGCGGGCAGTCGGGTGGCCAGCATGGCCGGGGTGGTGAACCCACCGACGTGGTCCATCCGGAACACCACGGCGTCGGCGGAGTAGGACTTCTCGGGAGCGCCGGAGTCCCCGGCACCGTCGGGGGGGGGGGGGGCGCCCGCCCCCCCCCCCCCCCCCGCCCCGGGGGCGGGCCCCCGCCCCCCCGGGGGGGGGGGGTTGTTTGGGGTAGGTGGGGGGGCCGCCCGGGGGGGGGTGGT
>NZ_JBICUM010000002.1:273071-660591 GCF_043198155.1 Micromonospora sp. NPDC048871
CGGGGGCGGGGGGGCCGGGGGGGGGGGGGGGGGGGTGGGGGGGGGGGGGGGGCCGCCCCCCCCCCGGGGGGGGGGCGGCGCCCCCCCGCCCCCCCACGCCAGCAACAGCAGGGGAACGACGGCCAGTCTCCCGTAGCGTGTGGTTGTCATGCCGATCTGACGTAGCCGCGCACGGGTTGGTTTCGTCGATCCCGCACCGGATGTGGAGGCCGCCCGCACCGCGCGGCCCCCACGGCCGGTTTGCTACTCGAACAGGGACAGGGTCAGGGTCGAGGTGTACGCACCCGCGGCGACATCCGCCGGGGTACGCAGGAACAGGTCCGCGTCGACGGTGTACTCGCCAGGGGTCACCGCACCCGACTCGAAGGTCGACACCAGCAGCTCCTGGTCCACCAGACCCACGTTGTTACCCGGCTGAGTCGGCTCGTCCACGACGGTGACGACCTCCTCACCGGCGCTGACCAGGCCGGTGTCCCCACCGTCGATCAGCTTCGGCTTCCAACCCAGGTGCCCGGCACCGATCGGGGCCTGGTCGGCGTCACCGACGAAATCGGTAGCGCTGCCCAGCACCGCCCACGCGGCACCGGCCGGCACCTCGTCGGCCGTACGGGTGTCCGTGACCGTCACCGTCGGCAGGTTGCCGGTGAACTGGCGGACCAGCAGCGTCGACCCGTCCTCGGACAACGCCACCGAGTCGGCGGAGACCGACATGGCGAGGACACCCGGCTGCCGGATCTCCTCGATCTCGACGGTCACCTCCACCCCGGTCTCGTCACCCGGCTCGGCGTGGGCCGGCCCGGCCAGCGCCACCGCGCCGACCAGCAGGGTGCCGGCGGCACCGGCGGCCAGCAGCCGCCCGCGTTTGCCTGTGTCCATTCAATGCTCCGTTTCTGCCCGAGGGTCGGTCAGGCGCCGCAGGTGGCGCCCGAGTGCGGGACGGTGTGGGTGGTGGTCACGGTCCGGCCCTCGATCGAGCCGGTGACCCGGACCGTCACCGATCCGGCCGTGAGGGTAGCGGTGCGGGTGTTGAACTGCTGGTACGCGTTGGCCCCGGCGGCCACCCCGGAGACCGTGCGCTTGCCGTGGGCGGTCTCCAACTCGATGTCGACCGGCCCGTCGTGGTCGTTGCGGGCCTGCACCGCCAGGTACACGTTCGCGCCGATGCACCGGGTCTGCGCGGTGGCGGTCACCGGCAGCTGGTCGGTGGCGGCGGTGAACTGCCAGGTGTCCAGTTCGAACAGGTCGGCCCCGGCGGCACCGCTGAAGGTGAAGTAGAGGTCGTGCACCCCGGAGACCCCCTCCAGGGAGGCGGTCAGCTCCGTCCACTCGCCGAGGGTCCCCTCCACCGGGATGGTCGCCACGACCGGCCCGGCTACCTCGTCGAGGCGCACCTGGATCTGGCCACCGGCTGCCAGCGGGCGCACCCTGGCGGTCACCCGGTCGGCGCCGGAGCCGAAGTTCACCGAGGACAGGGCCGTCCAGTCCCCGTTGTCGATGTCGTGGACCACCAGGTTCGGGGCGGAGCCACCGAACTCGGCGGAGCCGCCGTCGACCTTGGCGGTGGCGATGCCCTTGCTCCAGCCGAAGGTCTCCGCCTCGAACACCCGGTACGGGTCGAAGTCCCGGACCTGCTCGACCCCGGCGTAGGTGCCGACCACCTGCTGGATGGTGCCGTCGGGGTTGAAGGCCAGTTCCTGGATGTGCGGGCTGCGGTAGCCCTGGGTGGTGTTGCCGTTGATCCGCTTGTTGAGGGTCGGGGCGTGGTAGGTGAAGTAGTACTTGCCCTCGTACTCGAAGACCGACTGGTGGTTGTTGCCGCCGGTGCCGGTGCCGAAGAACTGCGACTGGTTGGGGAACAGCACCCCGGCGTAGGTCTCCTTGGGCCAGGACATCGGGTCGTCGGAGATCATGTAGCCGATCTGGCCGCCACCGGGGTAGCCGGGCAGCGGGGTCTGGTTGCCCCCGAAGTCACTACCGCCGAAGTGCGAGGAGTACGACAGGTAGTACTTGCCGTCGCGCTTGAACACCTGGGCGGCCTCGAAGGCCACCGGGGCGTCCACCACAGCCGCGGTGCCCTCGGTCGACACCATGTCGTCGCCCAGCTTGATCGCGCGCAGGTTCTTCGGATTGTTGAACCGCTCGGCCGCCGGCATGCTGGTCGAGGCGGGACCCCCACCGAAGTAGAGGTACGGCTCGCCGTCGGTGTCGACGAAGGGCGCCGGGTCGAACTTCCAGGCGACCGCCTCGGCACCGGGGGTACGACCGTCGATCAGGGTGCTGGTGCGCTCACTGGTCCACGGGCCGACCGGCGAGGCACCCGTGATCACGTTGCTGGAGCCGCCGCCGTTGGCGTAGTAGAGGAAGAACTTCTCCTGGCCGTCGACGACCTTCTTGGCCATGCCGGGCGCCCACGAGTTGTTGGTGAACGGCGCGACACCGTTGGGGCCGGCGACCGGGACCTCACCGTGGTCGGTCCAGTTGACCATGTCCGTCGTGGAGATCACGGTGATCTGGTTGATGTCGCCGTAGTTGATGCCCGGCGAGACCCCGGTGGTGGGGTTCGGGGCGTACCCCTGGGTGTCGTTGGTCATGTACATGTACACCCGGCCGTCGTGGACGAAGCCGTACCCGTCGGCACCGAACTTGTGCCCGATCAAGGGGTTGTGTTCACCGGGCAGCTTGCCCACCACCTCGATGGTCTTCGAGGCGGGCGGGGGCGGCGGGGCGCCGACCACGGAGACCTCGTCGAGGGTGAAGTCCATCAGGTGCAGGTCCGGGTCGCTGGACGGGTCGCTGGTCCAGGGGGTCTCGAAGAACAGCCGCGCGGTGGACACCCCCTGCCCGGCCGGGATGGTGAACTGCCCGTTGAAGTGGGCCCACTGACCCCGGGTGGCGGTCACGCTGACCAGGTTGGTGTAGGTGCCGCCGCCGTAGTGCATGGTGGCGAAGAACTGCTTCGTCGCCGGGGACTGTGGGTTGTCGTACCTGATCCGGGCGCTCAGCGCGTAGGTCTGCCCGGCCTGCACCTTGCCGGAGAGGTCCTGCATCGGGCCGGAGCCGGTGGTGGCCCGGTCGGTGACGTGCACCGCGCTCGATCCGGAGTAGGCGTCGCTGGTGGGGGTCAGGGTCGCGGCGTCGGTGGCGTTGCCGTTGTTGACGAACCAGCCGGTCAGCCCCTGCTCGAAGCCGCCGTTGACGATGAGGTCGGCCTCGGCGGCCTGGACCGGTGCCGCGGACACGAAACCGGCCAGCAGCAGGCCGGCCGCCGCGACCGCGGCGACCCGGCGACGGGCCACCCTTCGCAGATGGGGTGTCACAAATGCCCTCCTTCACATGGGACGGGGGCCCCGGGGCCGGCGTGGGTCCGGCCCCGGGGCAGCTCAGGGGGTCAGCCGCCGCAGGTGGTGGCGGCGTGCTCCGCGGTGCGGACGGTGGTCACCGTCCGACCCTCGACCGTGCCGGTGACCCGGAAGGTCGCCGTACCGGCCGGTATGGCGGTGGCCCGGGTGGTGAACTGCTGGAAGGCGTTGGCGCCCGGGGCGACGGCCGGGAAGCTGCGCTGGCCGTACGCGGTCTCCACGACCACCTCGACCGGACCGTCGTGGTCGTTGCGGGCCTGCACCGCCAGGTACGCCTTGCCGGCGACGCACCGGGTCTGCGCGCTGACGGTGACCGGCACCTCGGCGGCGTCCCGCAGCACCCCCAGCCGGGCGAGCTGGTAGCTCAGGGCCCGTTCCGGCGCGTCGATCTGGTTCTGGGTGCCGAACTCACCGGCCCGGGCCGTGGTCGCGGCGGCCAGGGCGGCCCGCATCGCGGCCCAGGCCTCGGCCGGGTACTGCGCCTGGTCCAGGGTGCCGGCGTGGGCGATGGCCGCGTCCAGGGCGGTGGTGTCCAGGGGCCGGTTCTGGGCGGTGAGGGTGTCACTGAGCAGGAAGTGGTCGAAGTCGACCTGCCCGCCGGTCTGCTGGGTGGCGTAGTTGAACAGGCCGACCCGGTGACCCATGAAGTGGGCGAGGCTGCCGTCCAGGACCTGCGGACCGACCCGGGTGCCCAACTGGGTCCAGGTCAGCCCGTCCAGGCTGTAGTGGAAGGTGGTCCAGAGCTGCCCGGTCGGCGCGGCGAAGTCCAGGTCGGCCTTGAGGTGCACCTCGGTGGCCTCACCGAGCGCGACGGTCGTGCCGGGCAGGAAGTTCTCCAGGGTCGCCTGGTCCAGGTCGACCGCGAAGGGCTGACCCCGGTTGACCACCCCCAGGGTGTTCACCCCACCGGCCCGCTTGACGGCCACGTACGAGAAGCCCCGGTTGTAGGCGGCCAGCCCGGCGACATCCCCGTCGCGCATCCGGGAGATGTCCATCCTGGTCTCGACGGACTGTCGGGGGCCGAAGGTCCGCTGGGACAGGGTGTTGCGGGCCTCCTCGAACCAGGCCAGCTCGGCCCGGTTGGACAGCTTGGTGTAGACGTAGTCGCCGGTCACCACCTTGCCGGTGGTCAGCCGCAGCCAGCCCTCCCGGTCGGTCAGCGACCAGTACCGGTTGTCCGGGGCGTGGTTCCACTCCCAGGCCATGTCCAGCCGCGACCCGTTGGGCCGGATCTCCGCCTCGGTCGGGTGTTCGATGCTGGAGCGCTGCCCGACGATCGACACGTCATCGAGGAGGTACTCCACGCTGGAGGAGGCCGGCTGCGGGTTGGCCCAGGGGGTCTCCACGGCGAACTTGACATTGCTGAGATTCGCCGAGGCCGGCAGGGTGTACTGGCCGGTGACGGTGGTCCACTGCCCGGCCGGCACGGTGCCGAAGGTCATCACCTGCACCCCGGAGCCCCAGTCGGCGACCAGGTTGAACCGGACGCTGCTCGGACCCGAGGTGTACTTGATCTTCGCGGAGACGGTGTACGTGACCCCGTGCTGCAGCTTGCCGGCGAGGTACTGGTGGGGGCCGGAGCCGTTCAGGGTACGGCTGCCGACCCGCAGGGCCGCCGCGCCGGCCGCCGGGTCCGTGGTGTCCCGGGTCAGGGTCGCCCCGAACTGCGGGGCCCACGGCGACAGCTCCCCGGCCTCGAAGCCGGGGTTGGTCAGCAGTTCGACACCGAGCAGGGACTCGTCGATGGCCGGCGGCGTGGGAATGGTCCACTGCTCGTCCATGTACGCCTTGTGCGGCGCGTCGTTGGCGAAGTCGTCCGAGACCACGATGCTCTTCTGCCGCTCGAACAGCTCCTCCGCCGGGCTCAGCCGGATCGGCTTGTCGAACCCGCCCTCGACCGGCACCACACCGTTGTCGCCGAAGGTCGGCCAGCCGTCGGACCAGGTGGCGGGGATCAGGGCCGGGATCCGCCCGATCGGGAAGGTGTCCCGGAAGAACATGCCGTACCAGTCGGTGGCGCCGCCGGGGCGGGCGATCGGCACCAGGCTGCCCTGGGCGAAGCCGTTGGAGTTGAGCACCCCGCGCGCCTGCCAGGTGTTCGTCCCACCCGGGGCGGTGTGCCGGCCGAGCAGTTCCGGTGAGCGGAGCATAACCACCTGGCGGCCCTGACCGGAGGGCCAGGTGATGATGACGGCGTAGTACTGGCCGTCGATGTAGTAGAACTGGGCGCCCTCGAACAGGCCGCCGATGAAGGGCTGACCGGCGTAGTCGTTGGCGCTGAACACGTTCGGGTAGTCGGCCACGATGGCGGTCAGCCCGGCGTTGAGGCGTACCGCGCTGATGGTGCCGTTGCCGTAGAAGATGTACGGCGTACCGTCGTGGTCGAAGAAGAGGGAGGGGTCGTGCAGGCCCCGGCCCAACGCCGTACGCTGCCAGGCCCCGTTCTCGATGTCGTCCGTGCGGTAGATGTACGCCCCACCCAGGTTGTTGGTGTTGAAGGCGACATAGAACATGCCCTCGTGGTAGCGCAGCGAGGAGGCCCACTGGCCCTGCCCGTACGAGTTCTGGCCGTTGCGCAGGGAGAACGAGTCGCCGATGCTGGCCCGGTCGAAGACGTAGTTGACGATCTCCCAGTTGACCAGGTCGTAGGACTTCATGATCGGCGCGCCCGGGCTCAGGTGCATGGTGGTGCTGATCATGTAGTAGATGTCCCGGCCCTCGTCGTTCTCAGCGGCCGGCACCCGTTCCACACTGATGTCCGGCACGTCGGAGCGCAGCAGGGGCACCGTGTAGGTGCCGTCGCCCCGATCCGTCGAGGTGTACGACGAGCGGGGCGACCAGGGCTGGTCGGCGTGGGCGGCGGCACCGGGCACCAGGGCGGCGGCGCCGACCAGGGTGCCGACCGTGGCCACCCCCAGACCCTGCCGACCGGGCCGCATCCGGCGCAGCAGGCGAGTCATGGTGCGGACGATCGTCAGCAGCGGGGTGGGGCGAGACGAGTCGGGGCAGGGGTCGGCGGCAGCGGCGACGGGCACGTGCATGGCGGGCTCCAGACGCGAGCGTGACGGGACCCCTATGGTGTTAGCGCTAACAACGATCGTCAAGACCCTGATCGACACTTCGGCGAAATCTACGAGCAACATCTCCCGGAAGGTCCGGTGTGAGCGCTCCCAGTGCTCAGCCCGCTCGCTGCCACAGTGGATCTGCTCAGCTCAGGTCCAGAGTGAACTCCGCGGTGTGCACCTTGCCGTCCACCTGGAAGTCGAAGAAGGCCCGGTACCGCCCGAGGCTCGGCACGGTCAGCCAGAAGGTGACCGCCCCGTCGACCACCTCCGGTTCCGGATGCACGTGCACATAGCCCAGGTCCCCTTCCCGCAGCACGACCAGATGCCCGTACGCCCCGAGGTAGGGCTGCAACTCGGCGGGCCCGGCGGCACCGGCCACCCGGAGCACGATCGGTGCGCTCAGCCCGATGGTCGGCGCACCCTCCATCGACACCGTGTAGGGCCCGGCGGTGGCCTGGGGCGCCGGGGCGGGCAACTGTGCCGGTGAGTAGACCCCCGGCACCTGGTGGTCGACCCCGAGCACCAGCGGCAGTTGCCGGCCGTCAGCCGTGGTGACGGAGAAGTCGGCGTACAGGCGGTAGTCACCGGCCCGGGGCAACTCCAGGGGCACCCGCCAGACTCCGTCCTCGCCCATGCTGGGGTGCAGGTGCTGGTAGCCGCTGAGGTCCCGGCCGATCACGATGAGGTGCAGAGGCTTGTCGTGTACGACCGCGAAGTCGGTCACCGGCTGCCGGTTGCCGTCGACGATGCGGAACTGGTAGTCCACCCGTACGCCGGGGGGTTGGGACCGCTGCACCGGTTGCAGGGTGTAGCCGGCCGCGCTGACCCCCGCCCCGGCCACCTGGTCCTCCCCGGGGTGGGTGTGTGCCCCGGTGCCCGGGGGGTGCTGGTGCCCGCCGCCGACGGCCGATCCGGCCGGTACCCCTGGGTCCCCCGGCCGGGCCTCGGTGTTGCCGGGCTGCTCGCCGCCGCCGATCCGGCCCAGCCCGAAACCGGCCAACAGGGCGATCACCAACCCACCCACGAGCAGGGCCAGGCGGAGGTTGCTGGACCGGTCGGTGGGCACGGGTTCGTCGGCCAACGCCGACGATTCCGCCGGTGCCGCCGACTCGGCAGCCGCCGGAAGGCCGACGGTGACCGGGTCGCCGGACGGCCGGGGCCGGGTCGCCGCGACGACAGACGCACCCCTTCGGTCGGCCGCCCCGGCCTCGCCCGTGCTGCCCCGATCCGACCGGGTAGCGCTCCGGTCCGACCCGGTAATGCCCCGATCCGACCCGGTACCGCCTCGCCCGGGTTTTGCGGTCGCCGGACCGGAGCGAGCGGTCGCGCCAGAACGAGGGGTCACCGCAGCGGAGCGAGCGGTCGCACCGGAGCGAGCGGTGGTCTTCTTCTTTCCCTTGGGGCGGGAGCCGGTGGCGGGGCGGCGACCCGGAGCGGTACGGCTCGGGCGGTGGAGCAACCCGGCGGCCAGGGTGGGGCGGCGCCAGAGGAGCAGGCCGATCAGGGCGACGGCGACCGCCACCGCCACCCCCGTCCAGGCCCCGGCCCTCAGGCCGCCCTCGGCGGGTGGCGTCGGGGCGGCGGCCGGGGGTGCCGAGGCCGGTGGGACGGCGGAGGCGGGTGCGGGCTCGGCGTCGTGCCCGTGCTGGTCGACGGCGGCCACCAGGGCCGGGTCCGGCTGATCGGTCGGGGGGCGCCATCCGGCCGGGGCCGGGGTCACCGGCCCGGTGTAGCGGAAGCTCAGGGTGCCGCGTACCGGTTCCCCGTCGGAGGCCACGGAGAGGTAGCTGACCGTGTACCGCCCGGTCGCCGGCAGGTGGGCCAGGTTGACCACCGCCGGGTAGCCGGTGGTGTACTCCCGGGGTTGGAAGGTGCCGTCGACCAGGAAGTACTCGCGCACCGGTTGGTCCAGTGGGCGGGGCTCCCCCTGGGTCCAGCCGTTGTCGATCCGGATGCCACCCGGTGCGGTGACCGCGAAGTGGGCGTTCGGTACCACCTGTTCGGTGAAGTAGAGCTGCACCCTGGTCAGCGGCTCGGTCACGGTGGCGTCGGCCTTCGGGGTGGACATCGCCAGGCTGCCGTGCGCCGCCGCCGGGGCCGCACCGACCAGGATTCCGACCGCCGTGGCCAGGAGGAGCGCTAGCAGCCCGGAGGTGACCCGGATGGGGGTCCTGGGGAGACGACGCATCAGTTCATCCTCACGACGGCACAGCTTCAGCCAAGACCCATACATCTTTTTGCATGCATGACGAAAGTCAATACATCGGCCGCCCTCATCCGGGCCCGCCCCCGACCCGGCTGGGTCCGGTCGACTCCGGAGTCTCTGCCGACACCGGATGGGTGCCGCGCAGGCCCGGGGTGAGCAGGGCCGTCATGACCAGGGAGGAGCCGGCCAGGGCGGCCACCGCCAGGTGGGTCGGCACCAGGTCGGCCAGCACCCCGGCCAGGGCGGCGAACACCGCCTGCCCGGTCATCGTGCCGTTGTGATTCAGACCCAGCACCTGGCCCCGCGCCTCGGCCGGGGCCCGGGCGATCAGCCGCTCCTGCAACGGCAGCGAGACCGCGAAACCCACCGAGGCGACCAGGGCGACCAGCATCGCCAGCGGCAGCGCCGGCTGCACCAGGAAGACCAGGTACGGCAGCGGGAGCAGCAGCCGCAGGGGCAGCACCCACCGGTCCCGCGCGGACGGGGAGAGGAAGCGTCCGACCAGGACGTCACCGGCGAGCATCCCGAGGGCCCCGGCGGCGAAGAGGAAACCGGCCCGTTGGCCCGCGTACGGCAGGAACAGCGCCTCGCAGCCGACCACCAGACCGTTGGGCAGCCACAGGTTGAGGTAGAGCGACCGGCAGCCCGGGTCCCGCCACAGTTGCCGGTTGACCCGCAGGGTACGGCGGGTGGAGGCGGTTCCGGTGGCCCGCGCGGGACGTTCCCTGAGCCCGAGGCGGGTGACCGCGAGCGCCACCGCCCGCAGCAGGACGGCCACTCCGAACACCTGGTCCGGACTCAGCCACACCAGCAGCAGCCCGCCGGCGGAGAACCCGGCGATCTGCATGACCCCGACGCTGACGTTCATCGCCGAGCGGCCCAGCACGTACCCACCGGCGGGCAGGATGTCGTTGATCAGGGCCCAGCGGGCACCCCCGGTGACCGATCCGACGTACGCGACGATCAGGATGACCGCGAACCGGGCCCACAACGGCAGCCCGGGCAGGGTTTGCAGTCCGGCCCCCAGGAGGGCGACCAGCGCGGCCAGGCCCAGGGCCCGACGTGGCGGCAGGCTGTCCGCCGCCGAGAGCAGGGTCAGGCTGCCGAGCACGCCCGCCAGGGGTGCACCGAACATGCTCAGGGCGGTGAGCAGGGCGGAGCCGGTCGCGGCATAGGTCAGCGAGCCCAGGGCCAGCGCCGAGGTGGTGTGGGCGGCGATGCCGGCGCAGTTGGCCACGAACAGGTTGCGGAATTCGGCTACGGCGAACAGGTCCGAGTAGGTCCTCACCGGCACGATCCTCGTGGCGTCCGGGGCGTACCCGTAGAGTTACGGCTGGAGGCGAAACATGTCGATTTGGCGGGTACCGGTGGACCTGCTGGCGCGCAGCCGGTTCGTCGTCTCGCCGATGACGGACACGGTCGCCGCGCTGCGGGCCCTGCACCACCCCGCCCGTCCCTGGCAGCACGCCTGGCGACAGCCGCACCTCGGGGCGTACCGACAGATGTTGGCGCGGCGGGCGACCCTGCGGGCGGTGCTGGCGGCGGCCTTCCAACCACGGTGGACGGCCGACTTCCTCACCCTGGCCCCCGCGACGGCCGCACCGGACTTCGCCGAGGAACTGGCCGTCGTCGCTGAACGCGGTGACGACCAGATCCGCGCGGACCTGCGGGCTACCCGGCCCGGCCCGCTACCGGAGATCCTGTCCGGCGACGGGCTGACCGCCGAGGTGGTGTTCCTGCTGGACTGGGTCTGGGGGCACACCGTACGGCCGGAGTGGCCGGACCGCCGACGTCGGCTCCAGGCCGACATCGTGGCCCGCACCGCCCGGCTGAGCGCCGAGGGGTGGGCCGGGGTGCTGGCCGGCTTCAATCCCGGGATGCGGTGGTTGGGTGACGGCTGCCTGCGGGTCAACGACTACCCGGCGGCACCACTGCCCCTCGACCGGGCCGAGGAGTTGGTGTTCGTCCCGGCCCACTGCGTTCGGGGCTGGGTGCTGTGGGACCAACCTACCCGGTTCGGCATGGTCTACCCGGCCACCGGCATCCTCGCCGAGACCACCCCACCGGTGCCGGAAGGGCTGGACCGGCTGATCGGGGCGAACCGGGCGGCCATCCTGGTCCGGCTGACCAGCCCGCTGAGCACCTCGCAGCTGGCCTCGGTCACCGGGCTGTCCCTGGGCTCGGTCGGTGACCACCTGCGGGTGCTGCTCGACTCCGGTCTGGTGACCAAGCGCCGGTCCGGTCGGGAGGTGCTCTACTGGCAGACCTCGCGGGGGGTGACCCTCTGTGGACCGGCGACTGCCGAATGATCCCGGTCAGCCGGTGGTCTCCGGGCGGCCCGCCGAGGCCCGGGTGGCGGCCTGGGTCAGCAGCCAGGGCAGGCTGGCCGTCCGGGACCGGGCGGCACCGTGCAGGGTCACCAGCAGCGTACGGTCACCCAGGCGCAGCACGGCCCGCTCGCCGCGCAGGTACGCCCCGTCGCCCACCCCGGGCACTTCCTGACCTCGGGTGTTGATCCGCCAGATCCACTCCGCCGCCGTGCCGGAGACCGCCTGGATGGTCAGCACCGGCTGGCCGTCCCCGGCCGCCCGGAACTGCACCCCGCTGACCGGGCCGGGCAGGTCGACCGCCTCGGGGGCGTGCACCGCCAGGCCCAGCGCCTCGCCGATCTCCTCCGGGGTGATCAGGTACGCGGGCGATTCGGCACCGGTCGCGGCCGACATCTCGCTGGGGTGGGTGACCGGTTCGGTCAGGTTCCGGGACCGACCGTGGCCCACCACCGCGAACCCGACCACCCGTCGGGACCAGGGCCGCACCCGGATGGTCACGGTGTCCCCGTCGTGGCAGTCCCCGGCCCACTGACTCGGCAGCCCCCAGGCGGTGGTCCGGTCGCCGCGGCCGTCGTCCACCGCCAGGTGGTACAGCCAGGGCCGGGACGGCATGTTCTCCCCCTGGGAGGTCGACTTCCACACCTGCACCCAGAGCACCTCGCCGGTGATGGTGCGTTCGGTGAACAGGTCCACCACCCCGCGCACCACCGTGTAGACGGCCCGGGCCAGCATCAGCCCCGCCACCACGACCAGGCCGAAGATGACCATGGAGAAGGCTCGGGAGCCGGGATAGTCGCTGGTCGGGGTGGGATCGGCCACCGGGCCGAAGAGTCTCAGCACGAAGAACGCCAGCCCGCCGGGGATCACCGCTCTGAGCAGCAGTCCCGGCAGGGTGCGACCCTGGTGGGTCCGCTGGGGGTAGCGGACCCGGACCCGGTGCCAGGTGCCCCCGTACGAGGACCAGACCAGCTTCCGATCGCCCATGCCCAGGTCCAGTACCGCGCTGGTCAGGTGGGTGGTGCCCAGGGCCGCGCCGTAGCCTAGGTACCGGTCCCAGATCGCCACCGAGGCCGGGGGCAGATCATCGAACTGCTCGTGCCCCCGCAGCCAGTCCCGCACCCCCAGCCACCGCGCCGCCACCTCGGCGCCCCGGGGGGTGTCCCGCTCGCCCTGCGCGGCCGCGCCGAGGCTGGACAGCACCGCGAAAGTGAAGAACCCGGCGGCCATACCCCGGATGCCCCCGGCCGAGTGCGACACTCCGTAGCTGGTGACGGCGAGCCAGACGAACACCCCGGCGACCAGGGCGGCGGCCGACAGCAACGCGGTAACCCTCGGGCCGAAGCGCCGCCGGGACAACCCGGCCTGCCGCGCGTGGTCGACCACCTCCGCGCGGAACCGCCTGTTCCACGCCTTTGCCTGGCCCTGGTCGCGGAAGGTCAGGGCGGTCAACGGCAGCGCCCCGCCGGCGGCCAGCCCTCGCACCCGGTTCAGCACCCGGCGTTCGTACGGACGCAGCCCGGTCTCGTCCGGCGGCGAGGCGGGCATATGCAGGGTGGTCCGCATCGGGTCGTCGCCCGGCTGGCGCAGCTCGACGAAGCCACGGGCCGCGAGATCGAGCAGGGTAGCCTCGGCCGCGTCCTCGGTGACCGTCCACCGGTTGGCCAGCAGGTTGACCAGGGCCGGTGGTTCGTCGCCGAGTTCCATGGTGGCCGGCGCCGGTGTCGGGTTGGCCGGTCGGGTGGCGAACCGGATGGCACCGTACACCGCGAACCAGCCGGCCACCGCCACCGCGATCACCGCGATCTCGACGAACAACCCGGCCTCCCTTGTGGTGCTCTCGCCGTCAGTACCGGACCTGGACGGCGGCGCGTTCCGCCCCGTCGGCCTGGAAGTATTCCGTCGGTCGGAACCCGCCGAGGTTCGCTACCAGGTTGGTGGGAATGGACTGGACAGTCGTGTTGAAGGTCAACACCGCGCTGTTGTAGAACTGCCGGGCGTAGGCGATCTTGTCTTCGGTACGGGCCAGTTCGCCCTGCAGGGCCGCGAAGTTCTGGTTGGCCTTCAGCTCCGGGTACGCCTCGGCGACCGCGAACAGTCGCCCCAGGGCCTGGGTGAGGGTGTTCTCCGCCTCCGCCCGGTGGCCCACCGCGGGGGCACCGGCCGCGGCGATCGCCCCGCTGCGGGCGGCGATCACCCCGGTCAGGGCGGCGTTCTCGTGTGTCGCGTAGCCCCGGACGGTCTCCACCAGGTTGGGGATCAGGTCGTAGCGGCGTTTGAGCTGCACGTCGATCTGGGCCCAGGAGGCCTGCACCTGGTTGCGCTGCCGGACCAACCGGTTGTACGCGACCAGCCCCCAACCGAGCACGAGCACCACCAGCAGGCAGAACAGCCCGCCGACGACGCTGAGCATCACGCCCCTGCCCATCCCCACCCCCCGGCAGTCCTGGCCCGAGCATGAGCAGCCTAGCCAGCCGGCGCAATCAGGCGAACGGCCGCTGCCGATGGGGGCCGCTCAAGCCGGTTTCCGCGCGCGGCCCCGGATGTGCGGGGCCGCCGGGCCCACCGGGCCGGTCTCGGGGAAGCGGAACCGGTGCAGTTCCTCCACGGTGAGACCGGCGGCGGTGATCGCCGTGGCGGTGTCGCGGCCGGTGTGGCATCCGCCCAGCAGCAGCGGCCAGACGGTCGCGTCCACCAGCCGCTGGAGGCGACGCAGCCCGGTGCCCGGTGGCGCGGCGACATGTTCGAGGAAGCGCACCTGCGCGCCGGGACGCAGCACCCGGCGCAGTTCGCCGAGGGCGGCGGCCTGGTCGGGCACCGTACAGAGGACCAGGGCCAGGACCCCCGCGTCGAACTCGCCGTCCGCGCCCGGCAGGGCCTCGGCCAGGCCGTCGACGACGGTGACCGGGACCGGGGCGCTGCGCGCCGCGGTGACCGCCGCGGCCCGCAGCCGGGGTTCCGGCTCGACGGCGACGACCTCGGTCACCTCGGGCGGATAGTGCCCGAACATCCGCCCGTTGCCGGCACCCACCTCGATCACCCGGCCGGACAGGCCGACCGTCAGGGCCCGGCGGTGCTCGGCGATCCCGGCCCGATCCAGTTGGGCGCTGAACCGCTCGTAGAGCCGGGCGAAGATCGGATGGGACACCCCTGCCACGACCACTCCCCCTGTCCCGCCGCCCGCTCGCACTGGCGTCGCCTGCCGACAGCATCCCCCGCTCGCGCCAGCGGGGTCGAGGCAGGCAGGCGGGCGGGTGTATCGGGGGCGCAGGGGGGTAACAACCGCACCCACCGTCGCTCGCGGCGCCGCACGGGAGGTCAGGGGGTCGGGATGAGCCGGGTGCGGAACCTGCGGGTACGCCCGGACCTGCTCTATGTGGCCAGCGGCTGGAGCACCCTGGTCACGGACGTACGCGGACGCATCACCGGTGTCGGTCCGCAGGGCTTCTTCGCCCGCAACACCCGGGTGCTCAGTACGGAGCGGATCACCGTCGACGGTGGTGAGCCGGTGCCGTTCAGCACGGCCACCGTGCAGGGGCACGCCCAGTTGTCGTACGCCGAACTGGGTGACGGTGAGGTGCTGCCGTCCCGGGCGGCGTACCTGTCGGTCGAGCGGTTCGTGGCGGCGGGACTGCGTACCCGGCTGACCCTGTTCAGCTACGCCGACCGGCACCTGGATCTGTGCCTGCGGATCGGACTCGACGCCGACTTCGCCGACACCAGCGAGGCGGAGAGTGGCCGCCGCCTCCAGTCCGGTGCGGTCGAGGCCCGGTGGGATCGCCTCGGGCAGGAACTGCTGTTGACCTACCGGTGCGACGGGCTCGACCGGGCGGTGGCGATCCGGGTCCAGGCGCAGGCCCCGATCCGGTACGCCGACGGCACCCTCACCGTCGAGGTGGCCCTGGCACCCGGCAGCCTCAGCCGGGTCGACCTGGCCGTGGAGCCGATCTTCGACGGCCAGCGGCTGCCGGCTCCACCGGCGGACTTCAAGGACCCGGATGACGCCGCCGGATCGGCACGCCGCCGGCTGACCGCCGAACTGGCCCGGCTGACCAGCAGCAACTTCGACGTCACCGCGGCGTGGCGGTGCGCCCGCGAGGATCTGGCCGGGCTCCCCCTCGGCGAAGCGGCCGGGCCCACCGCGCCGATCGCCGGGCTGCCCATCTACCAGGAGATCTTCGGTCGGGACACGATGACCGCCTCCTGGCAGGCCATGCTCGCCGGGCCGACGATGCTCGCGGACAGCCTCCGGCTCAATGCCGGGCACTTCGGTCGGCGGATCGACGACTGGCGTGACGAGGAGCCCGGTAAACCGCTGCACGAGGCGCGCCGGGGCCCGCTGTCCGAGCTGAATCTCGATCCCTTCGCCCACTACCACGGCGACTGGTCGACCGCCCCGGACTTCCTGATCTTCCTGGGCCAGTACCACGCCTGGACGGCGGACCTTGACACCGTGCGGGAGTTGCTGCCGACCGCCGGCCGGGCCCTGTCCTGGATCGACCGGTACGGCGACCTGGACCATGACGGTTTCCTGGAGTACCACCGCCGGTCCCGGGGCGGTCTGAAGAACCAGGGGTGGAAGGACTCGGACACCGCCGTGGTCGACGAGCGGGGCCGGGTGGTGCCGAATCCGATCGCGACCAGCGAGGTGCAGGCCTACTGGTACTCCGCGCTGCGGCACGCGGCCGGCATCTACGCGGTGACCGGTCATCCTGCCGTGGCCGCCCGGCTGGCCGCTCGGGCCGTCGCCCTGCGTCGCCGGTTCCACCGGGCCTTCTGGCTGCCCGAGCAGGGCTGCTACGCGATGGCCCTGGGCCCGGACCGGCAGCCGGTACGGTCGGTCAACTCCAACGACGGGCACCTGCTGGCCACCGGGATCGTGCCGCCGCGGATCGCCCCCCTGGTCGCCGACCGGCTGCTGGCGCCGGACATGTTCAGCGGCTGGGGGGTCCGGACCCTGTCGGCCGGGCATCCGGCGTACAACCCGTTCAGCTATCACCGGGGCAGTGTCTGGCCGGTCGAGGCCGGCACCATCGGCATCGGGCTGGCTCGGTACGGCTGCTGGGAGCACCTGCACCGGCTGGCCGAGGGGATGTTCGCGGCCTCCGCCCTCTTCGCCGAGCACCGTCTGCCGGAGGTGCTCAGCGGGCTGCCCCGCGACGAGGCCCATCCCCACCCCGGGGTCTATCCGAGCGCCTGCTCCCCGCAGGCCTGGTCGGCCAGCGCGGTCATCGCGTTGATCCAGGCCCTGTTGGCGCTGCGACCCGCCGCACCCCTGCGGACCATCTTCGTAGACCCCCACCTGCCGCCCTGGCTGCCCGACCTGGTCCTGGAGGGGGTACGCCTCGGCGGGTACACGGTCGATCTGATCGTCCGCCGTCGACGGGGCGGCCGCACCTCCGTACGCACCCGGGGCGACCGGATCGCCGTGGTCCGCCGCCCCACCCGTCGGGCGATCGCCACCCGTCGCCGGCACCGCTGAGGCGCTCGGCATGTTCCGGCACCCTGACGACGGAGCCCGAGCGGGCAATGCCAGCATGTCGGCATGGATATCTACGAGGACGAGCGCACCGTGTCGCGGACGGATCTGGCGGCCTGGCTGCGGCAGGTGGCCAACCAGCTGGAGACCGGGCAGATCTTCTACGGTGCGGCCGGCACCCTGGCGGTGGCCGACCAGGTGAACTGCGAGTTGGAGATCGAGCAGGAGGGCAAGGACGAGTACTCGGTCGAGATCGAGTTCTCCTGGACCAACCCCAAGGCGACCCCGGAGGCGACCGCCGAGAAGGCCGAGGACAAGCCGGCCAAGGCCGAGGACAAGCCGGTCGAGGAGGACGCGGAGGACGAGGCCGAGGAGCCGGCAGCCGCCGCGTAACCACCCGGTAAGGAAGGGCCCCTTGTTAACGCCTGGCGTGGTACAGGGGCCCCCTCTTAACAGATGTCACGGCGGCAGGCGTCAGCGCAGCCGACGCCGGCCGCCGAACCAGTCGCGGGAGGCCCGGGTGTTCAGGGCCCAGAGCACCCAGGCCAGCAGGCCCGCCCCGACGCAGGTGATGGCGCCGAACAGCCCCAGCGAGGCCGCCGCCAGCAGACCCGCCAGGGCGTACGCCGGGAAGGGTGCCCAGGCCCGGCGGGTGGCCAGGGCGGTGGTCACCAGCAGGCAGGCGACCGTCATCACGGCGAAGAAGACCGCCGCGCCCAGCGAGCCGCCCTCGGTCAGCAGACGATGGACGGTGGCCAGGGCGAACAGCAGCGACAGCAGCCCGAAGACGAGCACGGTGATCCGTACCGGGGTGGGCATGACGGGGTACCGGAGCACCTCCGGATAGCCACGCGCGCTCATAAGACAACGATGGGTGTCGACCTGCACCGCCGGGGGACACTGTCGGCAAGGCGACAGTTGGGTGCGCCGGATCGCCGAAACGGCGGGGTGCCCGGCGGTGGGACACCGCCGTTTCGGCGGAACAGCGCTGAGCACCGGAGGGCCGTCCCGCCCCGCCGCCCGCGCTCTAAGCTTCCGGTCATGGCCAGGTATTTCGACGTGCACCCGGACAACCCGCAGCCCCGGCTCATCGGGCAGGTCGTCGACCTCCTGCGCCGCGACGGGTTGATCGCCTACCCGACGGACTCCTGCTTCGCCCTCGGCAGCCAACTCGGCAACAAGGAGGGCATGGACCGCATCCGGGAGATCCGTCACCTGGACAGCGGCCACCACTTCACCCTGGTCTGCCGGGACTTCGCCCAGCTCGGCCAGTTCGTGCAACTGGACAACGCGATCTTCCGGGCGGTGAAGGCGGCCACCCCGGGTCGGTACACCTTCATCCTGCCGGCCACCAAGGAGGTGCCGCGTCGGCTGCTGCACCCCCGCAAGCGCACCGTCGGGGTCCGCATCCCCGACCATCCCGTCACCCAGGCCCTGCTCGACGGGTTGGGTGAGCCCCTGCTGTCCAGCACCCTGCTGCTGCCCGGTGACGAGGAGCCGCTGACCCAGGGCTGGGAGATCAAGGAACGCCTGGACCACGCCGTGGACGCGGTGATCGACGCGGGTGACTGCGGCACGGAACCGACCACGGTGGTCGACTTCTCCGAGGGGGAACCGGAGATCGTGCGGGTCGGGGCGGGCGACCCGGAGCGGTTCGCCTAAGGGGTCCCGAGGAGGGGCGAGGGTACCCGATGATCTTCGCCTCCGATCAGCGACCCCGGTTCCATCGAGCGGGCCCCCGTACCGAGACGGCAGGTGGAACCGCAGCTAGCGCGCGGTTGCTATCGTCGCCGCCACACAGTTGATCTCGGTATGTGGAGGGGACACGATGGGGCTCATGGACCGCCTTAGGGGCGAGTTCGTAGACATCATCGAATGGCTGGACGACAGCCGCGACACGATCGTCTGGCGATTCCCTCGGTTCCAGAACGAGATCAAGATGGGCGCCAAGCTCGTCGTCCGGGAGTCCCAGACGGCGGTCTTCGTCAACGAGGGTCAGGTAGCCGACGTCTACCTGCCGGGCACCCACACCCTCGAAACCCGCAACATGCCGATCCTGTCCACCCTCAAGGGCTGGAAGTACGGCTTCAACTCGCCCTTCAAGGCCGAGGTGTACTTCGTCAACACCCGCCAGTTCACCGAGATGAAGTGGGGCACCCAGAACCCGGTGATCCTGCGCGACCCCGAGTTCGGGGTGGTCCGGGTGCGGGCCTTCGGCGCGTACGCGGCCCGGGTGGTGGACGCCCAGCGGCTGCTGAAGGAGCTGGTCGGCACCGACCCGCAGTTCCGCACCGAGGAGGTGCAGGAGTACCTGCGCCAGCTCATCGTGGGCCGCCTCGGCGGGGCCCTGGCCCGGGCCGGGGTGCCGTTGCTGGACCTGGCCGCCCACCAGGACACCATCGGCCGCCAGTTGGCCGGGGCGCTGACCGAGGAACTCGCCGAGGTCGGCATCGCGATCCCGAAGTTCGTCATCGAGAACGTCTCCGTGCCGCCGGAGGTGGAGCGGGCGCTGGACAAGCGCACCGAGATGGGTGCGGTCGGCGACCTGGACCGGTTCACCCGGTACCAGGCGGCCACCGCCCTGGAGGCGGCGGCGAACAACCCGGGCGGCGAGGCCGGCGCCGGGGTCGGCATGGGCATGGGGATGGCCCTGGGGCAGCAGATGGCCCGGGCCATGTCCGGCGAGAGCACCGCACCGCAGGCTCCCGCACAGTACGCCCCCGCACCGCAGGCCGCCGCACCGCCGGCCGCCGCCGAGCCGCCGCCGCTGCCGGGTCAGGCCCAGTGGTTCCTCGGGGTCGCCGGGCAGCGTCAGGGCCCGTACGACCTCGGTGGGTTGGCCGCGCAGGCCGGTGCCGGCGCCTTCGGCCCGGAGACCCTGGTCTGGCGGGCCGGCATGGCGCAGTGGCAGCCGGCCGGGCAGGTGCCGGAGCTGGCGTCCGTGCTGGCCAGCGTCCCGCCGCCGCTGCCGCCGCAGTGACCATCGGGATCGGGAGGGTACACCGATGAGTGAAACCGCTGTCTCGCCCCCGTCGTACGGCTGCGGGGGTTGCGGTGCCCGGGTGGAGCACGCACCCGGCACCACCGCCCTGCAGTGCCCCTACTGCGGGCACCAGCAGCAGATCGCCGCCGCCACCCGGGAGGTACGCGAGCACTCCTTCGACGGGCTGGCCACCCTGGCCCGCAAGCCGGCCGCCGCCGTGGGGGCGTACGTCTACCGGTGTCCGGGCTGTGGTGCCTCGACCGAGAGCGCGGCCCTGGCCGAGCGGTGCCAGTTCTGCGCCACCCCCCTGGTGCCGCAGCAGGCCGCCGACGAGCTGATCGCCCCGGAGGCGGTGCTGCCGTTCGCGGTGGACCGCAACGGGGTACGCACCGCGCTGAGCACCTGGTGCCGCAGCCGATGGTTCGCCCCGAGCAGCCTGAAGAAGGTCAGCGAGGCGGAGACCCTCAAGGGCACCTACCTGCCGCACTGGACCTTCGACGCGCGGACCGTCTCGGACTACCAGGGCAAGCGCGGCGAGTACTACTACACCACCGAGACGTACACGGTGACGGTGGACGGCAAGACGGAGACCCGCACCCGGCAGGTCCGGCACACCCGGTGGCACTCGGCCAGCGGCACGGTGCGCCGGGACTTCGACGACGTGCTGGTGCCGGCCACCACACACCTGCCGACGGAGAAGCTCGACGAGTTGGCCCCGTGGCCGCTCAACGAGGCGGTGCCGTACGAGCAGGACTACCTGGCCGGGTACCACGCGCTGCGCTACGACACCGAGCCGGAGGCCGGTCTGGTGGAGGCCAAGGCCCGGATGGCGCCGGTCATCGAGGGGGACTGCCGCTCGGACATCGGCGGCGACGAGCAGCAGGTCGACGCGGTGGACACCAACTACTCCGATGTGACCTACAAGCTGCTGCTGCTGCCGGTGTGGATCGCCGCGTACCTGCACGGCGGGCGGTCGTACCAGGTGCTGGTCAACGCCCGTACCGGTGAGGTCATCGGGGAGCGGCCGTACAGCAAGGCCAAGATCGCCGCGGCGGTGCTGGCCGCCCTGGCGGTGATCGCGATGGTCGTGTTCCTGATGTCCCGATAGTTCAGGTCAGAGAGCGGGTCGAGCGGGTGCGGGCGCGCAGTCGGCGGAGCATCCGGGCGTCGGTGAAGCCGACCGCCCGGGCCGCCGCCTCCACGGCCACCCCGTGGCCGATGAGGTGCTCGGCCCGCTCGACCCGCAGCACCTGCTGGTAGCGCAGCGGGGTCAGGCCGGTGGAGGCGCCGAACAGCCGGGTCAGGGTGCGCTCGCTGACCCGGGCCACACCGGCCAACTCCCCCAGCGGCAAGGTCTCGGTGAACCGTTCGTCGATCAGATCCTGGACCCGGTGCACCACCTCGCTGAGGTGCGAGCGGTAGCGCAGCATCGCGCTGTCCTGCCGCTCGTGTCCGTTGCGCCGGGCGTACACGACCATCTCCCGGGCGATCCGGGCCGCCGGCGCCGGTCCGTGCCGGGTGGCCACCAGGTGCAGGGCCAGGTCGATGCCGCTGGCGATGCCGGCGGAGGTGGCCACCCGGTCGTCCACGACGTACAGCCGGTCGCGTAGCACGGTCGCGGTCGGATACCGGTGGGCCAGGTCCTCCTGGAGGTCGTGGTGGGTGGTGCACCGGCGTCCGGCCAGCAGCCCGGCGCGACCCAGCAGGTAGGCGCCCCCGCAGACGCTGACCACCATCCCGCCCGCGGCGTGGTGCGCGCCGAGCCGGCGCAGCGTGGCGGGCTGCACCGGCTCGGCGTGGGAGGCGGGTGACCGCCAGCCGGGGACGACGACCAGGTCGGCCGGGTCCAGGTCGGGCCAGTCGACATCGGCGCGCACCGGCAACCCCTGTGCGGTGACCACCTCGCTGCTCTCCGCGACGAAGGACTGCCGGTAGTCGAGCCCTTCGTCCTGCGCCGTGGAGAAGACCTGCGCCGGACCGGCCAGATCCAGCAGATGCAGCTGGGGCAGCAGCAGAAAGACGACCCGACTCACGCGGGCCTCAGCGGTCGGCGCCGACCGGCACCAGGGCCGGTCACCTCGTCGACCGTACGGATGGTGGCGAACCGACCGGACAGGGCGTACACCGTGCGCTCGATGATCTCCTCGGTGCCCAGGGTGCGGGGATCGGCGAGGATCTCCGTCATCGTCCGGCCGGGCGGGGCCTCCGGGTGCTCGATGGGCATGGTGGCGGTCGCGTCGACGACGAAGGTGACCTCGTAGCCGAGATCGGCGGCGAGCCGGGCGGTGGTCTCACAGCACTGCTCGGTACGGATCCCGCAGACGGTGATCTCCTGGATGCCGCTGGCGGTGAGCAACTGCTGGAGCCGGGTCGTGGTGAAGGCGTTGTGCACGTACTTGGTCAGCACCGGCTCGCCCTCGACCGGCCGCAACCCGTCGATCAGTCGGACGAAGCCGCGCGCCGGGTCGAACACGTCACCGCTGTCCGGCTCGGCGTGCAACACCCACACGACCAGGTCACCCCGGCTGCGGGCGGCCTCGACCAGCCGGTTCACCTGACCCACGATGTCCGGTTGTGAGCAGGCCGTCCAGTTCGCGCGCCGGCGGAAGGACTCCTGTACGTCGATCACGACGAGTGCTGCGGTCATGGGTCAATCCTGGCCCTCCCCGTCCGGGGCGCACCAGCCACGATCCCGCACCGCTGCGGAACGATCCGGTCAGCCGAGTTGGAGATCTTGGACAGTTGTCGTCAGCACATGACGGCAACTGTCCAAGATCTCTCCGGGCCGGCTGGATCCGCCGATGGCGGGGTTCGAGCCGGTCGATCGGGGTTTCTGGTGGCAGGTTAGCCTGGCCTAACTTGAAGAGTGAGGGCTGGATGACGAAGACCCCTGCGGCGGCGCCGCCGACCGGCCGGTTGATCGGCGGGATGTTCCGACGGCAACGCCGCGACACCGCCCTGTGTGCCGGTTTCTGGTCCCTGCACCAGGTCTGTGAGGCGCTCGTACCGGTGGCCATCGGCCTGGTCATCGACCAGGCGGTGGGGACCGGCTCGACCTCGGCGATGCTCTGGTCGGTGCTGGGCATCTTCGCGCTGTTCCTGGCGCTGACCATGGGCTGGCGATTCGGGTTCTGGTTCCTGTCCCGGGCGGTGGTGCAGGAGTCCCACGACCTGCGGATGCAGGTGGTGCGGCGGGTGCTCACCGGGCGGGGCATCCGGACCAACCGGCAGAACGGTGAGCTGCTGTCGATCGCCACCTCGGACACCCAGGCCGCCGCCGACCTGCTGGAGCTGGGCAGTCGGATGATCTCCGCCTTCCTCGGCCTGACGGTGGCGACCGTGGTGCTGCTGCGCATCGACTGGTCCCTGGGGTTGGGGCTGGTGGTGGGGGTACCCCTGCTGGTGCTCGGGCTCAACGCCCTGGGGCCGATCGTGGAGCGGCACACCTCGGCCCAGCAGCAGGCCATCGGTCGGGCCGCCGCGACCGCCTCGGATCTGCTGCGCGGACTTCGGCCGTTGCGCGGGTTCGGCGGGGTCGACGAGGCCGCCCGCCGCTACCGGGCGGCCAGCCGTACCTCCCTGCGGGCCAACATCGGCGCGGTGCGCGCCGGCGCCACCTTCGTCGGGGTGTCGACCTTCACCACCGGCCTGCTGATCACCGTGGTAGCCGCGTTGGCCGGCTGGTTCGCCCTCCAGGGGCGGATCACCGTCGGTGAACTCATCACCATCGTCGGGCTGGCGACCTTCATCAGCGACCCGGTGCTCAACCTGGCCGACTGTGTCTTCCGGCTGGCGACCGCCCGGGCCAGCGCGGCCCGGGTGGCCGAGGTGCTGGCCGCACCCGAGCAGGCCGGCTCGGGCGACACCGCGGCGCGGCCCGGCCCCCTGGTCCTCGACGAGGTGCACGCCCCCGGCCTGGAGGGGGTCAGCCTCACCGTACGGCCCGGGGAGCTGCTCGGCGTGGTCACCGAACAGACCCGCACGGCCGACGCCATCACCGACCTGCTGGCCGGGGCACGCTCCCCCGAGCAGGGCGAGGTGCGGTTGGCCGGTACCCCGATGGGCGACCTGGATGTGGCCACACTGCGCCGGGTCGTGCTGGTCGAGCCGCACGCGGTGGACCTGTTCGGCGCCACCCTGCGGGAGGTGCTGCACACCGACCAGGAGCACGACGACCTGGCGCTGCGCCAGAGCATGTCCGCCGCCAGTGTGGACGTGCTCACCGAGGGTGACGCCGGGCTGGACCGGAAACTGCTGGACCGTGGCCTGGACCTCTCCGGTGGCCAGCGACAACGCATCGCCCTGGCCCGGGCCCTGCTGGCCGACCGGCCGGTCACCGTGCTACGCGATCCGACCACCGCGGTCGACGCGGTCACCGAGCACGCCATCGCCGAGGGGGTACGCGCCTACCGCGCCGAGGGTGACCGGGCCACCGTGCTGGTCACCACGAGCGCTCCCCTGCTGGACCGCTGCGACCGGGTCGTCTTCGTGCACGGCGGCCAGGTCGCGGCCGTCGGACGGCACCGCGAGCTGCTGGCCCGCTCCGCGTACGCCGAGGTGGTGCTGCGATGAGCGACCCGACCTCGACCATTTTGCCGGTCGCCACCGGCCGGGCCGCCCTGGCGGCCTTCTGGCGGGCGCTGCGCCGCCATCCGCTGCTCGGCTGGTCCTCGATCGCGGCAGCCCTGGCGGCCAGTGCCGCCGCGGTCGTCGTACCCCTGCTGCTGGGTCGGCTGGTCGACCTGGTGGTGGCCGGCGGCACCACCCGGTCGCTGCTGCTGACCTCGGCCTGGATCCTGGCTGCCGGGTTCGCCGCCGCGGTGCTGACCGGCGCCTCCCGCTGGCTGGTCACCGAATGGGGCATGCGGGCCTGCGCCGATCTGCGGGAGGAGGTCCTGGACCACGCCCTGCGGATGGACTCGGCCCGGCTGGAGAGCGCGGGCTCCGGGGATGTCGCCTCCCGGGTCACCGACGACGTGGAGCAGGTCACCGACTCGATCCAGTTGGCCGCCGGGGTCTTCACCGCACTGGTCACCCTCGTGGTCACCTTCGCCGGGTTCGCGGCCCTGGACTGGCGGATCGCCGCGGCCTTCCTGGTCGTCTTCCCGGTGTACGCGCTGAGCCTGCGCCGGTTCATCCCGCAGGCCCGGCGGCTCTACGCCGCCGAACGGCAGGCCGCCGCGGTACGCACCCAACGCCTGCTGACCACCTTCGGCGGGGTCCGGACGGTGCACGCGTACGGCATGGAGCAGCGGCAGAGCCAGCGGGTCGACCGGGCCTCCCGCGAGGCGGCCGACGCCCGACTGCGGGCCGTACGCGGGTTCCTGTGGTTCGCGAACATGATGAACCTGGCCGAGGCGATCGGGCTGACCGCCGTCCTGGTGGCCGGTTTCCTGCTGGTGCGCGGCGGGGACAGCAGTGTCGGTGAGGTGACCGCCGCCGCCCTGCTGTTCCACCGTCTCTTCGGCCCGCTGGGGCTGCTGCTGCTGTCGTTCAACGACATCCAGTCGGCCGGGGCGGCCCTGGCCCGGCTGGTCGGGGTCACCGAGGTCGACCTGCCGACGCAGCGGACCGCCGAGACCCCCGGCCGGGGTCCCGCCGGGATCATCGCCAAGTCGGTGTCCCACCGGTACGCCGGGGGCCCCACGGTCGTACACGAGGTGTCGATCGAGATCGCCGAGGGTGAGTCGTTGGCGGTGGTGGGGGCCAGCGGCGCCGGCAAGACCACCCTGGCGGCCATCCTCGGCGGGGTGTTCCCGGCCACCGAGGGGGCGGTGTGGCTGGGGGGCCGGCCGATCGAGGACCTGGGCCCCGAGGAGCTGCGCCGCACCGTCGGGGTGGTGACCCAGGAGGTGCATGTCTTCGCCGGCACCCTGGCCGAGGATCTGCGGCTGGCCGCCCCGCACGCCACCGAGGAACAGTTGCACGCCGCGCTGCACCTGGTCGGCGCCGAGGGCTGGGTGACGGCGTTGCCGGAGGGGTTGGAAACCCGGGTCGGCGACGGCGAGCATCCCCTCACCCCCGGCCAGGCCCAGCAGTTGGCGCTGGCCCGGATCGCCCTGCTGGACCCGCCGATCGTCGTGTTGGACGAGGCGAGCGCGGAGGCCGGCAGCGCGGGGGCCCATCAACTGGAGCTGGCCAGTCAGGCGGTGGTCCGGGGTCGTACCGCCATCGTGGTGGCCCACCGGCTCACCCAGGCGCACGCCTGCGACCGGGTGGCGGTGATGTCCGGTGGTCGAATCGTCGAACTCGGCCGCCCGGAGGACCTGGTAGCCGCCGGTGGCCGGTACGCCGAACTCTGGGCGGCCTGGCGGCGCTGACCCGTCGCCGGGCGGCCCTGACCCATCGCTGGGCGGCGCTGGAGCCGGGCCGGGCGGCACCGAGACCGGCGCCGCCCGGATCAGCGGGTCAGCAGGTGTTGAGCATGGAGGCCAGGGCGGATTTCTCCGCGCTGTTCACGGAGAGCGAGTAGTACCACTTCACCTGGATCCAGGCCCGGGCGTAGGTGCAGTGGAAGGCGGCCCGCGGCGGCTTCCAGGCAGCCGGGTCCTTGTCGCCCTTGGCCTGGTTCACCGTGCTGGTGACCGCCCACAGCTCGGGGCCGCCGAGGTCGTTGGCGTAGGTCTGTCGCCGCGAGGTGGTCCAGGCCCAGGCCCCGGAGCGCCAGGCCTCGGCCAGCGGAACCACATGGTCGATGTCGATCTGGGTGGGGCTGGTCCGGGTCAGGCCGTCGTACGGGCTGTACCAGGAACCGGAGGTCGGGTAGCAGTTGGCGTCGACGGTGACGTTGGTGCCGTCCCGCTTGAGCACCTGCTCCCGGGTGTTGCAGGTGCCGGTGACCGTGCTCCAGTGCGGGAACAGGTCCCGGTTGTAGCTGGACTGGCGGGATTCGGCGGCCACGGTGAGCGAGTTGAGGCGACTCAACGCCGTGGCGTACGAGGGGATGTTGGGCGGGGTGGCGTGGGCCGGCTGCGGGACCACCACCAGGGACAGGGCGACGGCGACCACCATGGCGAGGGCGGCCTTGGGTACGCGAGCCACGCGGCGACTCCTGACTGTCGCCTGCCACGGCGGGTGAGGGTGGCCCGCTGAGGGGCGTGACCGGCGACAGTGGGATTCTCGCAGACATCGTGATCTATGAATACGCAGAAGTGCTGGACCTGCCGTTAAATCCGGATGAAGACCGGCCTATGGCTGCCGGATGGCCTCGCCGGCGATCTCGATGCGGACGGTACGGCCGACCAGCACCCCGCCGCTGTCCAGGGCCACATTCCAGACCAGGCCGTAGTCCTCCCGGTTGAGCTCAGCCGTGGCGCTGAACCCGAAGATGTCCTGCCCGTACGGGTCACGGCGGGCACCCCCGAACTCGACCTGGCAGTCCACCGGGCGGGTGATGCCCTTGACGGTCAACTCACCGGAGAGCACGAACCGGGCGGTCACCGGCCGGGTGGGCAGGGCGGGCTCCTCCTCCACCGCCCGGCGACCCAGCCGGTGGTTCCTCAGCTTGGCCCAGAAGAAGATCGGGTCGGTCTTGTCCAGGGCGGTGATGCCGGTGCTGCGGTACTCCAGGGTCGGGAACTGCTCCACGTCCAGGAAGTCGGCGCTGCGCAGGTGGGTGTCCCGGTCGACGTTGGCGGTGTCGATGCTGGCGGCCTGGATGCTCGCCACGATCGTGGACTCCAGGGGATCCTCGGCGACCGTGATGCGGGCGCTGGCCTCGCGGAACTCGCCGCGCACCGGGCTGACCATCATGTGCTTGGCGACGAACCCGATCCGCTTGTGCCCGGCGTCCAGGTCGTACCTGCCGGGTGCGGGGATGGACATGCCGTTCCAGATGCGCGTGGCGCCGGTCATCGCTCGCCCCTTCCTACCCCGCCTTGTTCCAGGCCCAGCGGCCGGCACCGGACGGCCGGACGATCATCGGCGCCAAGCATAGGGAGGTCAGCGCGGGTTTCCCTCCCCCGACCAGTGCTGATCGTGAGGACAATCACCAGGTCAGAGACCTTGGATCGGCCGACGGGTCGCGACGGGAGAGAACCGTTTCGGCCGCGGCTGCGTCCTAACCTTGCGTGATGGATTCAGACGACGCGGCGTTGCTGCGCCGCGTCGGTGCGGGCGACCGGGGCGCCTTCGACGTGCTCTACGCGCGGCACGCACCCTGGTTGGCGCTGCGGCTGCGTCGCCGGTGCCGCGACCCGGAGTTGGCCCAGGAGTTGCTCCAGGAGACCTTCCTGACCGTGTGGCGGGCGGCGGCCGGCTATCGGGAGGACGGCGAGGTGACCGGCTGGCTCTGGACGGTCGCGTTACGCCGGCTGATCGACGCCCACCGGCGTCTCGCGGCCCGTCCGGCCACGGTCGGGTCGGTGTCGCCGGAGGCGGTGTCGACCTGGTCGCCCTCGGCCGAGGACGAGGCGTTGGCCGGGTCCTACGACGCGGCTCTGGAACGGGCGCTGCACCGGCTGTCGCCGGAGCTGCGGGCGGTGTTGCAGGCCACCGTCCTCGACGGGTTGACCGTACGGGAGACGGCGACCCTGCTCGGCGTACCGGAGGGAACGGTCAAGACCCGGGCGATGCGGGCCCGCCGGGAATTGCGGGAGGCGCTGTCGTGACCGATTTTCACCTGGACCCCCGGACCCTGGCGGCGTACGCCGATGGTGGTCTGGACGACATCGACGCCTGGTCGGTGGAGGCCCATCTAGACCGGTGCGCCGACTGCCGGGCCCGGCTGGCCCTGGATGATCCGACCCGGCGGCTGGTCGAGGCGGCGGCGGCGACGTTGGCCGCCCCGCTGCCACCACCGGGCCGGGTACGCCGGGCGACCCGGTGGCGTCAGATCCGGGTCCTGGTGGGTGCCGGCCCGGCCGCCCGTGCCGCGTGGCTGGTGGCGGTGGCCCTGACCGGGCTGGCCACGCTGGGGTTGGCGGTCACTCCGGAGCTGCTGCCACCGTGGCTGCTGTTGTTGGCCGCGCCGATGCTGCCGGCGGTCGGTACGGCCCTGTCGTACGGGTCGTGGTCCGATCCGTTGCACGAGATGGTGGCGGCCACCCCGCTGGGCGGACTGGAGATCATCCTGTGGCGCACCCTCGCGGTGCTCGCGGTCACCGCGCCGGTCACGCTCCTCGCCGGCGCGGTGACCGGCGTCGGTACGCCGATGCTGTGGCCCCTGGTCGGCCTCGCGCTCGCCGCCCTGACGTTGGCGCTCGGCTCGCTGATCGAGCCCGGCCAGGCGGCGGCGGTGGTGGCCGGCGCGTGGGCGGTGATCGTGCTGGCCCCGATCGGCGAGTGGGCGGTGCTGGTGCAGGCCGGGCCGGTGTGGCTGGGAGTCACGGCAGCGGCCGTGCTCGTGGTGTGGACCCGGCGGGATCGAGTAGGGAGACGAACCGCGTGAGCGTGACCGTGAGCGTACGGGGGTTGCGGGTCAGCTACGGCCGACGGACCGCCCTGGACGAGTTGGATCTCGACCTGGGTCCGGGGGTGCACGGCCTGCTCGGCCCCAACGGGGCCGGCAAGACGACACTGATGCGGGTACTGGCCACCGTGCGGCGACCCGACCGGGGGCAGGTACGGCTGCTCGGGCAGCCGCTGTCCGACGCGGCGGGGCTGCGGTCGGCCCGTCGCCAACTGGGTTACCTGCCGCAGTCCTTCGGGTTCTATCCACGGTTCACCGTTCGGGAGTTCGTGGAGTACTTCGCCTGGCTGAAGGAGATGCCGTCGGAGCAGATCCCGTTGGCGGTGGACCGGGCGATCGAGCGGGTCGGGCTGCTGGACCGGGCCGACGACCGGATGAAGCACCTCTCCGGTGGGATGCTCCGCCGGGCCGGCATCGCCCAGGCCATCGTCAACGATCCTCGGCTGCTGCTGTTGGACGAGCCGACCGCCGGGCTGGATCCGGAGCAGCGGGTGGAGTTCCGGGCCCTGCTGCGGGAGTTGGGGCTGGATGCGATCGTGCTGGTCAGCACCCACCTGGTCGAGGACGTGGTGGCGGCCTGCGCCCGGGTCAGCCTGATGGACGCGGGTCGGCTGGTGTTCGACGGGCTGTCCACGGAACTCATCGCGGCCGGGGGTGCCGGTGACAGTGGTGACTCCCCGATCGAACGCGGCTACGCCGCCGTGCTGCGCGACGCCCGGGCGGCGGCCCGGTGAGGCGGATCCTGCGTACCGAGCTGCGTCGGGGCACGGCGCCGTGGGCTGCGGCGGCGATGTGCGGTGCCGGGGTGTGGATGCTGGTCGTGCATCCGGAGGACTGGGGTGGTCGGTGGGCCGGGCTGGCCAACTACCTGCGTACCTCGCTGTTGATCCTGTGCGCGCTGATGATCGCGGCGGGGGCCTGGCAGGCCGGCCGGGAGCGGCGGCGCGGCATCGACGAGATGGTGGGTTCCACCTCCCGTCCCGGTTGGCAACCCGTCCTGGTGGCCTGGCTGGCGGTGACCCTGGCCGGCACCCTCGGGGTGCTGCTGGCCTTCGCCGGGGCGGCGGCGCTGGTCGCCCCGGTGGCGACGTACTCCGGGGGTGGCTGGTGGTGGACCCTGCTCGGCGGGGTGCTGGCGTTGGGCGTGGCTACCGCCGGTGGCATGTGTGTCGGGCGGCTGGTGCGGTGGCGCCTGGCCGCACCGGTCGCCGGGTTGGCCGCGTACCTGTTTCTGGGGATCCTGACCTACTGGGACACCGAGGGCGCAGCGTGGCTGATCCCGGTGCAGGACGGTCGGTCCGCCTACCAGGTGGCGCCGGGTCCGGTGGTGGCCGGGCAGGCGGGGTGGCTGCTGGCGTTGACGGTCACCCTGCTCGCGCTCGCCGCCCGGCGCTGGATGGCCGCAGCCCTGGCCGGTGTGCTCGCGATGGGGGTAGCGGTGCCGACCGCCACCGGCCCCAACCCGTACCGGCTGCCCGTCGACCCGGAGGCGGTCGCCCTGGTCTGCACGGACACCGGACCGCAGGTGTGCGTGGCCCGGATCCATGCCTTCCTGCTCGACGACGTGACGCCACTCGTGCAGCCGGTCCTGACCCGGCTCGACGGTATTCCTGGTGCCCCCGACCGGGCGGTCGACGATGCCGCCCGACCGGTCGACCAGCCGCAGGTGCCCGGCGACGGGACGATCTGGCTGCACCTGGACCAGCAGGCCACCGTCCGGGGTGGCCTGGCCAACCAGGACTGGCTGGAGTACGACCTGTGGGCGGTGACGGGGTCGAACTGCCCACACGATGATGACGACCGCGAGGCCGAACGGGCGCACCTCGCCGGCGAGCTGGCCCACGCCTGGCTGTTCGAGGTGCCAGCGAGTCCCGACGTCCCGATCGACTGGCTCTACGCGCTGCCGATGCCGGCGCAGCGGGCCTGGTTCGCCGACTACCTGCGTGCGGCGGCCGACTGTGACCTGCCCACGCTGATCCGGCTCGGGCAGCCTCGGTGAAGGGCAGCACCGCCGACCGGCCTCGGTCGGGCCGCAACGAGATGGACCGGCCTCGGGGCGCGTGGGCCGGCCGTCGGTTCGCGTTGCATCTGACCGCACGGGGCGGGCATGCCTTCCTGGTCGGCCTGGTGGTGCTCGCGGTGCTGGCCTGGGTAGCGGGGAGTTGGTTGGCCTCCCGCCCCTACTTCGGCGGACCGGTCGCCCGCATCCCGGTGGTCGCCCTGGCTCCCCTGCTGGCCGCCATGCTGCTCGGTCCCAGCCTGGCTGGTGCCGACGAGGAGTTGGAACGCGGCACCCCGCTGCCCTGGCGGACCTGGCGGGCGGGTCATGTGCTGCTCGCCGCGATCGTCAGCGCGGCCGTGCTCAGCCTGGCCGGGCTGGTCGACCCGCACACCTTCGGCGCGTACGCCCTGGTGCGCAACACTCTCGGGCACACCGGTCTGGTCGCAGGGGCGGCGGTGCTGCTCGGTGCCCGCCTGGCCTGGCTACCGGCCTTCTGCTACGGCTGCGCGGTCTATGCCGCCGCACCCCGGGGCACCGACCGGGTCACCGCGATCTGGGCCTGGCCGGTACAGCCCTCGTCGGCCACGCCCTCCTGGCTGGTGGTCGGGGTGCTGTTTCTCGCCGGGACGGCCGCCTACCTCCTGTTCGGTGCCGGCGGTCGGTGGTCGGCCCTCCGCTCCCGGCTCAGCTGGCGGTGAGCAGGCCGCGGGCGGCCCGGACCTGGTCGACCGCGTGGCCCAGCGCCGCCACCACCCGCTGCTGCACCTGCTCGTCCAAGCGGGCCGCCGGGATGGAGAGGCTGATCGCGTCCACCGCGGGGGTGTGCAGGGGCACCGCCACCGCGAAGCAGACGATGCCCTCGGTGTTCTCCTCGTGGTCGACGGCGTACCCGCGTTCCCGGCTGGCCGCCAGGTCGGCGTGCAGGGCGGCCAGGTCGGTGATGGTGTGTCGGGTCAACGCCGCCGGGGCGGACCCGATGATCGCCTCGACCGCCTCGGGGGTGCGTTCGGCGAGCAGCACCTTGCCGAGGGCGGTGGCGTGCGCCGGCAGGCGTCGCCCGATGGCGCTGTAGAGCCGCAGCGGATGCGAGGACTCCCGCTTGGCGGTGTAGACCACGTGGGCCCCGTCGAGTCGGCCCAGGTGCACGGTCTCACCGAACTGCCGGGACAACTCGTCGAGCACCCCGGCGAGCAGCCCGACCGCGTCGTCCGTGTCCAGGTACGCCGCCCCTACCTGGAGGGCGCGTACCCCCAGCCCGAAGCGGGTACCGGTGTCGTCGGTCTCCACCCAGCCGCGCTGCACCATCGTGCGCAGGATGCCGTGCAGGCTGCTCTTCGGGATGCCCAGGTCCCGGGCCAGGTCGCCGAGGGAGCGTCGCCCGCCGGAGGCCGCCAGGGTCTCCAGCACCTCCAGCGTGCGCCCGGCCGACTTGACCGGTGAGAAGCCCTCGGCGGATGTCATGGCGCTCACTGTAGCGGGATTGACATCCCCGGGATCAGCAGTAGGGTCACATATGTGACTGCCGTTCATCCTTCTGAACAGCCCGCCGACGTCTCGCAGACCATCGCCGCGGGCCGGATCCTGCCGGTCGTCGTGCTCGACGACGCCCGTGCCGCCGCCCCCCTCGGTGCCGCCCTGGCCGCCGGGGGCCTGCGCAGCGTGGAGGTGACCTTCCGCACCGACGCCGCCGCCGAGTCCATCCGGACCATGTCCGAGGACCCGCAGCTGCTGGTCGGCGCCGGCACCGTGCTCACCCCCGGCCAGGTGGACGAGGCCGTCGCGGCCGGCGCCCGGTTCATCGTCTGCCCCGGCTTCAGTGCCCGGGTGGTGGCCCACTGCCAGCAGGTGGGCGTGCCGGTCTTCCCGGGCGCGGCCACCCCGACCGAGATCCAGATGGCCCTCGACGCCGGGCTGGACACGGTCAAGTTCTTCCCCGCCGAGCAACTCGGCGGCACCACGATGATCAAGGCGCTGGCCGCGCCCTTCCGGTCCGTACGCTTCATCCCGACCGGCGGGGTGAACACCGCCAACCTGCGCGACTACCTGAGCCTGCCCCCGGTCCTCGCCGTGGGCGGGACCTGGATGGTCGCCCCCAGCCTGCTCGCCGAGGGCCGGTGGGACGACGTGACCGCCCTGACCGCCGCCGCCGTGACCGCCGCCCGGGAGGCCTGATCCGCCATGTCCCTTCTCGACCTGCGTCCCGCCGAGGACTGCCGCTACGACCTGGTCTCCCTCGGCGAGGTGATGCTGCGCCTGGACCCCGGTGAGGGACGGGTGCGCACCGCCCGCGCCTTCCGGGCCTGGGAGGGGGGCGGTGAGTACAACGTCGCCCGAGGGCTGCGCCGCTGCTTCGGGCTGCGCACCGCGATCGTCACCGCCTTCGCCGACAACGAGGTGGGGCGGCTGCTGGAGGACCTGATCCTCCAGGGCGGAGTGGACCCCTCCTTCATCCGCTGGATGCCGTACGACGGCATCGGTCGCAGCGTGCGCAACGGCCTGAACTTCACCGAGCGGGGCTTCGGGGTACGCGGGGCGGTCGGCACCTCGGACCGGGGCCACACCGCCGCCAGTCAACTACGCGCCGAGGACGTCGACTGGGACCACCTCTTCGGCGACCTGGGGGTGCGCTGGCTGCACACCGGCGGCATCTACGCCGCCCTGTCGGAGACCACCCCGGAGACCATCGAGGCGGCCATGGCCGCCGCCCGCCGCCACGGCACGATCATCTCGTACGACCTGAACTACCGGCCCAGCCTCTGGAAGGCGGTCGGCGGGCAGGCCCGCGCACAGGAGGTCAACCGGCGACTGGCCCGGTACGTCGACGTCATGATCGGCAACGAGGAGGACTTCACCGCCTCCCTCGGCTTCGAGGTGCCCGACACCGACGCCAGCCTGTCCGAACTGGAGGTGACCAACTTCCAGCGGATGATCGAGGAGGTCACCAAGGAGTTCGACAACTTCCGGGTGGTGGCCACCACCCTGCGCACCGTACGCAGCGCCACCGTCAACGACTGGGGGGCGATCGCCTGGGCCGGCGGCCGGTTCGTCGAGGCCACCCACCGCCCTGGCCTGGAGATCATGGACCGGGTGGGCGGCGGGGACAGCTTCGCCTCCGGGCTGATCTACGGCCTGCTGGAGCAGCACGACCTGGCCACCGCGGTGGAGTACGGCGCGGCGCACGGCGCCCTGGCCATGACCACCCCGGGCGACACCTCGATGGCCAACCGCAAGGAGGTCGAGGCGCTGATGCGCGGCGCGGGAGCCCGGGTCCAGCGCTGACCTGACTGGCCGGCGGCCCGTCACGCCAATGCGGGAAGGATCACCTGTTCCAGCAGCATCGCCGGGGTACGCCAGTGCTCCGGGTCGTCGTAGTTGCCGGCGGCTACGGCCACAGTGAACGCCGACTCGGGCAGGACGAACAGGCGCTGGCCGCGTCCGCGCCGGTCATCCAGTCGGGTTCGCCTCCGCCAACGCCGTCAAGCGCCATCACGCCGTCGCTCCCGGCCGGTACCGCCGCTCCGGTGGCCGGGCCGTGCCGGCCCGGACAGCGCACGTATGAAGAAGCGCGGCCGGAGATCGGATGTGATCGTGGCTGCGCGGCGTCGCTCACGCCGTCCCGCACGGGCAGCCATCCTCGACAGGGGCCCGCGCCCCTCAGGTGAGCGTCACCCCGTCCGGGCCACAGTGGTGAAGGGCAGGACGAGCATGGCGCACATCGATCTCGGAGCCGATGAGAAGAATTTCCCCGGCATCAGCGGCCTGATGCGTTACCGCCGGGAGACGGCCAAGCCGCTCAGCGAGTTGGCCGAGGTGCTGCTGCGGGCCCCCAACACCCTCCCGGCCGGTGAGCGGGAGCTGATCGCGGCGTACGTGTCCGGGCGCAACGACTGCGACTTCTGCTGCGCCTCGCACTCGGCGTTCGCGGCCGCGCAGCTCGACGAGGGGTACGACCTGGTGGACCAGGTGCGCGCGGACCTGGACAGCGCCCCGATCTCGGCCAAGCTGCGGGCCCTGCTGCGCATCGCCGGTGCGGTGCAGATCAGCGGCCGTGAGGTCACCAGTGAGCTGGTGGACGCCGCGCGCGCCCAGGGCGCCACCGACATGGAGATCCACGACACCGTGCTGATCGCCGCCGCCTTCTGCATGTTCAACCGGTACGTCGACGGGCTGGGCACCTTCGCTCCCCCTGGTCGGGAGGCCTACGCCGAGTCGGCGCGCCGGATCGTCGAGCACGGGTACGGCGCCGCGATTCCGGCTGAATGAGCATGCAGCACGGACAAGGGTGACCCCACCCGGTTCCCTCTGCGAGGGTCGAGGAACACGCCTGGCCAGGCCCCTCACCCGAGTTCGGAGGGATCGATGGACCACGCACGTCGTCTGCGCGATGCCGCTGACAAGCTCCAGGCAGACATGGTCGACCAGTTGGCCACCCTGGTCGGGCACGAGTCGGCACCGGGCTCGCTGCCCCACCTGGAGTCCTGTGCCGACCTGCTCGCCGAATGGGGCGAGCAGGTGCTCGGCCGCCCGGCCGAGCGGGTCGTGCTCGATGGTCTGCCGCACCTGCTGTGGCCGGCGGTGGACCAGCGGGTGCTGCTCCTCGGCCACTTCGACACCGTCTTCCCGGTCGGCACGACCCGGATCAGACCCTTCACCGTACGGGGGAACGTGGCCACCGGCCCCGGGGTGTGCGACATGAAGGCCGGCATCGTGCAGATGTTCACCGCCCTGCGCCTGGTCGAGGACACCTCCACGGTGGGGGTGCTGCTCACGTGCGACGAGGAGAGCGGATCGGTAACCTCCCGACCGTTGATCGAACGGGAGGCCCGGCGTTCCGGCGCGGTGCTGGTCTGCGAGGCGGCCACCCCGGAGGGCCAGGTGAAGGTGGCCCGCAAGGGCGGGTCGGTGTACCGCCTGACCGTCCAGGGCCGTGCCGCCCATGCCGGGGTGGAGCCGCAGCGTGGCGTCAACGCCACCGTCGAGGTGGCCCACCAGGTGCTCGCCCTGGGTGCCCTGGGAACGGCGGACAGCGCGGGCACCTCCGTCACCCCCACCCTGCTCTCCGCCGGAACGACGACGAACACCGTGCCGGAGATCGCCAGCCTGGCCGTGGACGTGCGGGCCTGGACCAGGGCCGAGCTGGAGCGCGTCGACCAGGCCATCCGCAAGCTGGAGCCGCACCTGCCCGAGGCGGCCCTGGTCGTACGCGGGGGCATCAACCGCTACCCCATGCCGGCCGAACTCGCCCAGCCCCTGCTGGAGCTGGCCCAGTCGACCGCTGAGGCACTGGAACTGCCGAAGGTCGTCGGGGCGTACGCCGCGGGGGCCTCCGACGGCAACTTCACCGCCGCGCTCGGCGTACCCACCCTGGACGGTCTGGGTGCGGTCGGGGGTGGGGCACACTCCGCCGAGGAGTACGTGTATCTGGACCGGATGCCGGAGCGGACGGCGCTGCTGGCCGGGCTGGTGCAAGAAGTGTCCTCAATGGAGGTTGCGAACCCACAACTGGTCGGCGGAATCCCGTAACCTGCTCAGCGTCGGCGCACGGCCGACAGTGAGAGGTCGGCGGTGGCATGACTACGGGACAGGGTCCAGGATCGGCCATTCCCCGGTTCGGGGTCGAAGAGGAGTTCTTCGTCGTGGACGCCGACCGGGGTGCGGTCGTCCCGGAGGCGGCCACCGTCATCGATCGCGCCCGGCCGGTGCTGGGCACCCGGGTGGGCGGCGAGATCACCAAACTGCACGTCGAGACCCGCACCGACCCCTGTCTGCGCCTGGCGGACCTGGGAGCCCAGCTTGCCGAGGGGCGGTGGGCCGTGCAGAGCGCCGCCCGGTCGGCGGGGCTGCGGGTGATCGCCAGCGGTTCCCCGGTGCTCGGTGATGTCGTACCACCGCCGATCACCGAGGGACCCCGCCAGGACCGGGGCAACGCCACCTTCCGGGGCCTGCACGACGACCTGGCGATCTGCGCGGTGCATGTGCACGTGGAGGAGCCCGACCGGGACCGGGCCGTGCTGATCGGCAACCACCTGCGCCCCCACCTGCCGGTGCTGCTGGCCCTGACGGCCAACTCGCCGTACTGGTGCGAGCGGGACACCGGGTACGCGAGCTGGCGCAGCCTGACCTGGGGCCGGTGGCCGGTGGCCGGGCCCCCGCCGTACCTGACCTCCGCCCAGCAGTACGACCGCCACATCGACATGCTGCTGGAGGCGGGCGCCCTGGTCGACCACGGCACGATCTTCTGGGACCTGCGCCTGTCGGTGAACCAGCCCACCCTGGAGGTGCGGGTGGCCGACATGCCGGTCACCGCCGGCGAATCCGAGGCCCTGGCCGCTCTGGTGCGGGCGCTGGTGGTCGTCGCCGGGCAGGCGGTCGACACCGGCGACGAGGGGCCGCAGCCGGCAGCTGAGCTGTTGCGGCTGGCCTACTGGCGGGCGGCCCGCGACGGGATGGGCGGCCAGGGGGTCGAGGTGGCGACCGGGCGGCTGCTGCCCGCGGCCACCCTGGCGCAGCGGCTGGTAGAGCTGGCCGGACCGGCCCTGGAGGAGGCCGGCGACCGGCAGCGGGTACAGCAGTGGCTGGCCTGGCTCGGCACGGAGGGCGACGGGGCGACCCGGCAGCGGGCCGTCGCGGCGCGACACGGACGACTTTCCGATGTGGTCGACGAGATGGCTGCTCACACCGCCCCCGGGGTACTGGCGGAGCAACAGGGCACACTTACGTAACGACGACACGCACCCCCCTGGGCAATGCTGGATGAACCGAACGTCGCACGGCCGGCCCGGCCTGTCGGTGACGCCGGTCCACCTGGTTCAGGGAGGCCACAGGTGACCCACACGAAGCTGTTACCGAGGGTTCCGATCCAGCACAGCCGTCGCCGACCGGCGGACATGGTCCGCGAGGCGGAGGCCTTCGCGGACCGGATGGCGCAGCGCCGATCCGTGCGTGACTTCGCTGCCGATCCGGTGCCCGAGGGAGTGATCGAGGCCGCGATCCGGGCGGCCTCGACCGCGCCCAGCGGTGCCAACGTGCAGCCGTGGCGGTTCGTGGTGTTGACCGACCCGACCCGCAAGCGTCGGCTGCGCGAGGCCGCCGAGGCCGAGGAACGCGCCTTCTACGACCACCGGGCCTCAGACCAGTGGCTGGATGCGATCTCCGGGCTCGGCACGGACTGGCGCAAACCCTTCCTGGAGACCGCCCCGGCCGTCATCGTCGTGTTCGAGGTGCACCAGGGGCCGCACAGCCCCAAGCCGTACTACGTCAAGGAGTCCGTCGGCATCGCGGTCGGGGTGCTGATCACCGCCCTGCATCACGCCGGTCTGGTCACCCTGACCCACACCCCCAACCCGATGCGGTTCCTCAACGAGGTGTGCGAGCGACCCCGGGAGGAGCGCCCGTACGTGGTGATGCCGGTCGGCTATCCCGCGCCGGACGCCCTGGTCCCGGAGTTGGCCCGTAAACCGCTGGACGAGGTCATGATCCGCCGTTGAGGTGCCCGGTGAGGAACTCGGTCAACGGCTCGACATGCCGGTCCGGTCGGCGCCACTCGGCCAGCAGGTCCTCCAGCAGATGCTGCTCGGCGATCAGTTCCCCGCCCCGGTAGCGCCGGATCACCGGGTGGATGAAGGCGCTCTCCCGGGCCCGGTCGGGAGTCGGATGACGCTCGATGGCGAAGACGTCGCCGTACTCGTCACGACCCCACCGCAGCGCCAGGGTGTACCAGTGGGTGGCCTCGGCGAAGCGTTCCACGGCGTAGTCCTCCGGCAGGTCCTCGTAGTGCCGGAAGTCGCCGGTGGCCTCGTCGCGGACGAACACGTCGCACAGGTACTCGAACTGGGTCCACAGTGCCGAACTCCAGTTGACCCGGTCCAGCATCAGCTTGGTCAGGGAGGCCGGGTCGGCCGGGGTGGTCGCGTACGACAACGGCACCTGCTCGTAGCGCTCCCGCAGCAGTCGGGTGAAGGTACGCAGGTTGTACCGGAATCCGTCGATGAAGGGTGAGGAGGCGTGCTTGACGTCGCGGGCCTGGGCGATGGTGCCGGCGAAGTACAGGTCGTCGACGTTCGTGGACTGCCAGTCCGGACGCAGGTCGGGCATCCGGCCCTCGCGCACCATGTCCGGGCGGCAGGTCTCGTCGAACAGGGCGGTGTCCATCTGGAAGCCGGTGCACCGCAGCACCTTGTGGTAGTCGAGCACCGCGGTCTCGCCGTCGGCGTGGGTGTAGGTGATCGACACCTGGAAGCGGCCGTCGACCGGCCGGATCTCGTCGATGGTGCAGTCCAGCACGGAGTGCAGGGTCTTGAACTGGTAGCTGTCCAGGATCGCGCCGTACTGGCCGCGTACGTCGCCGGGGTGTTTGGTGTTCCAGGCCAACTTCAGGGGGTGCCGGCTGGCCAGGTGCACCATCGAGGCCCGGCCGAGGATGGCCGAGGCGGTCTCGAAGGCGGAGTTGCCCTTGCCGATGATCAGGACCCGCTGGCCCTCGTACTCCTCGGGGTCGATGACCATGTCCTCGTACCCGGTCGCGTGCTCGATGCCGGGGATGGCCGGCACGAACGGCCTGCCCCAGCCGGTGGCCACGATCAGGCAGCGCGCCCGCACCTGACCCTGGTCGGTGTCCAGGGTGAACCCGTTTTCGGTCCGGGTGATCCCTTCGACCCGGGTGCCGAAGCGGATGTTGAGCTGGTAGTGCCGCTGGAACTCGGCCAGGTAGCGCACCAGGTCGTCGGCGGCCGGCAGGTACTCCTTGCTGAAGTTCGGGAACAGCAGGTCCGGGGAGTCGTTGAGCAGCGAGTTCCAGTCCCAGCGCAGCCGGATCTCGGGATCGGTGCTGTCGGTGTGCACCTTGTTCAGGGAGATCAGCCGGCGGTGGCGGGGGAACCGGCGGAAGAACCCGCCCGGTGAGTCTTCACTTTCGAGCGTCAGGTAATCGGCGCCGTGCTGCTGGAGGTAGTAGCTCAGCTGAACACCGGCGGGACCCGCCCCGACGATGACGTACCTGTGCTCGTTCCCGACCATCGTATGGCCCTTTCGACGGAGAGCTAGATCTATTGACCATGAGATGCACGAGGGCGTGTGTCAATGCTGGGTGGGCATCAGCCGGCGCTGACACAGTTGCCGGAGTAGGTGAAAGCGTGCTGGAATGGCTCACATCGCCGCAGCGTGGGGGCAACCACGCTGGGAACGGCCAGCACGGGAGCATCGCGTGGGGCAGCGCGCCGGTGGGCGGACGCTGCGCGCCACAGCGCCGGGCCGCTCCCCGACACCGGGCACATCCATCCCTGGGCACGTCCTGCCGACTCGGCAGTACCGGCGACGAGGTGAGAAGCAGTCATGGTTTCCCGAGCAAGTTTCGCGGGGTGGTACCGCAACCGTTACGTGTTGGTCGCGGTGATCCTGCTGACGGTGTCGACCGGCGCGGTCGTTCTGGTCAGGACGGCCGGCTCGGAGGCGAGGCCGACGGATCTGCGTGCACAGATCATGACCCGGATGCGGACCATCCTCGAACAGGCAGACCCGGAACAGCACAACCACGCGGGGCACTACCCCCAGCAGGCGGCCGATGGTGAGCAGGCGAAGCCGGCCGTGATCTGCGGGGTCCACGTCTACGGCTTCGAACCCTCCGAGGCGAGCAGACTCACCGACGTGCAGACGGTCTACGGCTTCCACCTGTGCGGGGTCGCCGAGCAGAAGCGCACCTGGGACTGGGCGGTCAAACTGGCCGGTCCGGTGATCATGGACTTGTCGACCGATCCGCCGGGCATCCAGGTGGTCGAGGCGACCGAGGACGTCATGTTCATCGACCGGCTGCGGCAGATGTTCCCGCCGAAGTACGCCGAGCCGGCGCAGAAGGAGGCCCTGGCCCCGGCGGAGATGGCCGACCTGCGCCGCCGGTACGACGCCGCGGCCGGGCTCTGACCGCCGTCCGTCAGGCATCGGCATCCGTACGCCATTCGACGCCGCATCGGCCCCGGCCAGCTGGCCGGGGCCGATGATTTCACGGACCCCTATGCCGGAGAAATTCCTTCGGCGAAGTCGTAGAGGCTCTTGATGTCGTCGTCGAAGTAGGGGCCGTCGAATTGGCCGTTGCCGGGATTGTCACCGTGGCTCACGACACTGTTGATGAATCCGTACCCGGTGCTGTCGTTGTATTCCTGAAGCCAGGGTCCGCCGCTGGAACCGTAGGTCATGTTGCACCACATCCGGATCTGCTGACCGCCGGCGTTCCAGGTGGTGCCTTGGCAGAAGTACTGGCTTTCGCCGCCGCCCAGGTTGGACGGGTAACCGAGGGCGGTCACCGAGACGCTGTAGCCGTAGTTCCAGCGCAGGCCGTGACCACCGACGGTGTCGACGACCTTGAGCCCGTAGGAGCCGCCGTTGTTCATGACGGCGATGCCCATGTCCTCGGCGTAGCTGCTGCTGTTGATCCACGCGGTGCGGGTGTTGAGGCTGGACGCCACGAAGGTGCCGAACGGACGGGCCCCGTCGCGATATCGCGGGACGAACTGCCAGTTGCTGTACCACTGCCCGCCGGCGCCTCCGTGCACGCAGTGGCCCGCGGTCACCACCAGCCGCCGCTTGCCGCTGGCGACCGTGCTGGCCGAACAGGAGGCGGTGCCACCGCCGGGGACGGTGAAGTAGACCTTCCCGACGGCCAGCGACTCGTTGACCATGGTCCGGACGTCGTCCGTGCCGGCGATCCTCGGCGCCATGGGCGCCACCGCGCCCGCCGGCCCGGTGGGCTTGGGTGCGCGGGCCGGTGACTCGACGGCGCCGCCGGGCCGGGCGAAGGTCAGGTCGACCGCCGAGGCCATCCGCTCCGGCGTCCAGAACTCCGCTACCTCCTTGGCGATCTTGTCGTTGGTGATCGCGCGACCGTCCAGGGTGCGGGCCACGGCGCTGGTGTTGCCGTTGCTCTCGGTGGTGGTGGGATTTGCACTGACGGCCGGTGCGCCCCCCAGGACCAACGCGATCGACATTCCGGTGATCGCGGTCCAGCGCAGGGTCGATTTCAAAGAGGACCTCCCTTGTCCTTCGTACTCCCTATTGGGAGCAGGCACAGCGTATTGATTGACAGACATTGATCGCAATGAACAGGAAGTGACGTGTAGCGGACTAGAAAGCGACAGCATTCGCAATCGAAATCGACCACGTACCAGCGCAGTGGCGTGAAGCTGTCACGACTTTGTCGCAATTGGTGTGATCCACAGCCGATAATTGCGACCCGGGCTAGTTGAGGAGATCGCCATTCGCCGGATCACCCCCTTGCGGGGAGGGCGGTTCCCGCCACGACCGGCGCCAGGCCGTGCGCCCGCCCGCTGTCCAGCCCGCCTGCCGTCAGTAATCCAGATCAGTTACAGGAAGCGTTGACGTGTCGATTGTTACCGTCTGCCAACTGACCTTCGAAGGGGGGCTGCCGTGACGATCCTCGCGCCGCCGGCGGCCCCTCGGGCTGACCGGATTCGCAGGGCGCTGTCGGTCACCGCGCTGCTGCTGCTGGCCGGTGCGGTGGCCGCCGCGGCAGTGGTGGTGCATCGGAGCACCGGCCGGTTCTGGGGGGACCTGGCCGTCTACCGGACGGCCGCGATCGCCGCCGCCGGTGGGGACGGCAGGCTCTACGACGCCACCCACCCGGGCGCCGACGGCATCGTGCTGGGCTTCACGTACCCCCCGTTCGCCGCACTGGTCCTGCAACCCCTGGCCTACCTCGGCGCCGCGACCGGGATCGGCATCTGGTCGGCGGTCACCGTGCTCGCCCTGGCCGCCGTGGTCCGCATCGCGCTGCGGGCCGCCGGTACGGCTGCCGACCCCGGTGCCGTGTTGCTGGGCACGGTAGCGCTGCTGCCGGTCTTCCCGGTGGCCGGTCACCTCCAGGTCGGTCAGGTGGGCCTGTTTCTGATGCTGCTCGTCCTGCTGGACCTGACCGGTGACCCGGGCAGCCGCTGGCGGGGGTGGGGGGTGGGTGTCGCCGCCGGCCTCAAGCTGACTCCGCTGATCTTCGTGGCGTACCTGCTCTGCCTGCGCCGGTGGCGGGCGGCCGGGGTGGCGACCCTGGCCTTCGGTGCCACCCTCGGGCTCGGTTTCGCCTGGCGGCCGGCCGACTCGCTCCGGTTCTGGGGCGGCGGTCTCTTCGACACCGCCCGGGTCACCGCCGACCCCCGGACGGTGCTCAACCAGTCCCTGCACGGTGCGCTGGCCCGCCTCGGTGACACCGCCGAGGTCACCGCCGTCTGGCTGCCGCTGGCGATCCTCACCGGGGCGGCCGGGCTGGTGGTCGCGGTGCGGTGTGTCCGCGCCGGCGATGAGTTCATCGGCGTGCTGGCCTGCGCGACGACCGGTCTGCTCGTCTCGCCGATCGCCTGGCACCACCACTGGGTGTGGTGCGTACCCGCCCTGGTGCTGCTGGCGGTGCGCGGCCGGCGCGCGGGTGACCGGGTAGCGGTGGCTGCCGGCGCGCTGCTCTGGGCCGCCCTCGTGGCCAGCGCGGCCTGGACCCTGATCGGGTTACGCGGCACGGATCTGCACTTCCGGGGCCTGGAGTTGCTGCACACCAACCTGTACGTGTTCGTCGGTCTGCTGGCGCTGGGCTGGCTGGCGCTGCGCCCCCGAGGCGGACGGGCCGACCATGACGACCTCGAGAGGTGGGCCCGGTGAGGGTGTCCGTGGTGGTACCCAACTACAACAAGGAACGGACCCTGCGGGACTGTCTGTCGGCGGTCTACGCCCAGACCCCACCGCCGGCAGAGGTGATCGTCGTCGACGACGCGAGCACCGACCGGTCCCGGCAGATCGCGGCCGAGTTCCCCTGCACCCTGCTGGCCTTCGACGCCAACCGGGGGGTCTCGGCGGCCCGTAACGCCGGTGCCGTACGGGCCGGCGGTGAGGTGCTGTTCTTCGTCGACTCGGACATCGCCCTGGCACCCGGGGCCCTGGCCGCGGCCGTACGCACCCTGACGGCGTACCCGGACTGCGGTGTCGTGCAGGGCATCTACGATCTGCGTCCGCTCTACGACGACGGGCCGGTCGAGGCGTACAAGACCCTGTTCGAGCACTTCTGGCGACGCCGGGCCACCGGGCTGACCAGCACCACCATGTTCGCCCTCACCGCCGTACCCAAGGAGGTCTTCGACCTGGTCGGGGGCTTCGACGAGCGGCTGCGCGACGCCGAGGACGTGGAGTTCGGCACCCGGCTGCCGCAGCGGTACACCATCCGGGTCAGCGACGAGATCGTCGGCCGGCACGACGACGTGGATCGGCTGCGGCCGTACCTGTCGGAGCTGTTCCGCCGCGCGGTGACCTACGCCGGGGCGGTCGTCGCCACCCGGTGGGAGCGCCCGGCCGCCACTGCGGGCGACGACCGTGCCGACCGGGCGCCACACCAGGTCGACCTCGGCTCGGTGGTCGGCATGGTCTCCAGCGGCCTGACGGTGGCCAGTGTCCCGCTGATCCTGCTGTCACCCTGGTGGGCCGCCCTGCCGGTGGCCCTGATCGGCGCCGCCGTGGTGGCGGACCGGCACCTGCTGGCCTTCGCCCTGCGGCACCGCGGCCCCCGGTTCCTGCTCTACGCCGCCGGTCTGCGGTGGCTGACCCACCTGACGGAGTTCTTCGGCATGGGGATCGGGGTGTCCGGTGCCCTGCTGCGGCGGATCCGGGCGCTGGGGGCCCGACCGGCCACGGTGGAGTCGCGCCGATGAAGGGCCGCTGGTGGCGGTTGGTCAACCGGGCGTTCACGGTCGCCTTCGTGGTGGCCCTGAGCGTCGGTCTGGTGCTGTTCGTCCGCTCCCAGGACTGGACCCCGGTGGCCGCCCTGGCCGGTCAACTGGACCCGTGGCGGGTGGCGGTGGCCGTGACCGGGGCCCTGCTGATCAACGCCGCCGGTCTGCTGCTGGGGATCGTCTCCTGGCGGGCGATCTTCGTCGACCTGGGGGCCCCCGTGGACCAGTGGACGGCGTACCGGCTGTTCTTCGTGGGTTTCCTGACCAAGTTCGTACCGGGCCGCTTCGTCGCCCTGCCGGTCCTGCTGCGGATGGGCAAGGAGATCGAGGTGGGACCGATCCGGCTGGCCGGGGTGTTCCTGCTCAGCTGGGCGGTGGTGGCGATGACCGGGATGACGGTCGCCCTGGCGGCCGGGCCGGCGGTGCTCTCCGGCGCCACCTGGTGGCTGGTGCTCGCCACGGTCCCCCTGGTCGCCCTCGTGGTCCGCCCGGATCTGCTCAACCGGGGGATCGGGCTGGCCGCCCGGCTGCTGCGCCGGCCGCCTCCGCAGGTCGCCGCCTCCGCCTCCGGCCTGCGTCGCGCCGTGGCCGCGCAGACCCTGTCCTGGTTCATCTCCGGGCATCACCTGTGGCTGCTGGCGGTGGCCGCCGGTGCCCCACCGGTGCGGTCGTACCTGATCTGTGTGGCGGGGTTCGCCGCCGCCGCGGTGGCCGGTCTGGCGGTGGTCGTGGCCCCGGACGGGCTGGGGGTACGGGAGGCGGTGCTGATGCTCGGGCTGGCCACCGTACTGCCGGTGACCGTGGCCACTCCGGTGGTGCTGATCAGCCGACTGGTCTGCGCGCTCAGTGAGGTGGCCGTCGGCGGGGGCGGACTGGCGCTGGCGCAGTACCTGCATCGGCGGCGGCTGCGGCTCAGCCAGCCCACCGAGGCCGGGCCGCAGCAGAGTTCCGTCGAGGGGCCGGTCGGCGGCCCGGTGCACACGCAACTGTCCGGCATGAGCCCGGCGGAGAGGGGTCGGTGACGACGGTGTCGAAGCTGAGGATGATCGTGGGGCGGATGGGTGCACCGGTCCGGGCGCTGGTACGACGCAGCCCACGGTTGAACGCGGCACTCTGGGACGCCCAGTACGCCCTGGGTTTCTGGGGCTACCTGGACGAGGCCGGGGGTGGCAGTGTGCCGCTGTCCCTGATCGAGGAATGGGCACCGCACCCGACGATTCTCGACCTGGGCTGCGGCACCAGCGCCAACCTGACCCTCTCCCCCGGCCGCTACCGGCACTACCACGGGGTGGACATCAGTCGGCGAGCGATCCGGACGGCCCGGTCGCTGAATCGCGCGGACGCCTCGTACGCGGTGGCCGACATCCGGGGGTACCTCCCACCGGACCGGTACGACGCCATCCTGCTGCGCGAGGTGATCTACTACCTGTCCGTGGACGAGGCGGCCGAACTGCTGGGTCGGTTGCCGGGGCTGCTCACCCCACGCGGCCGGATCCTCGTGCAGATCTACGACGTGCAGCGGTCCCGGCAGTTCGTGCAGGTGATCCAGGACTGCGGGCTCGACGTGACCACCTGGCAGGCCCCGGGGTCCGGCGAGGACTGCCCGGACGCCTTCTTCGTGCTGACCCCCGCCACGGTCGAATCCTGACCCGTCGGGATCGAATCCAGACCCGGGATCGGATTCTGACCGCCGGGGTCGAAGCCTGAACCAGTTGCCGGGTGGTCCGCCCCGGGCCACCCGGGCGGTCAGACCCGCACTCGCCGCTCCCACCACGGGAAGACCGTGACCGGCTCGCTGCGCAGCAGCCGGCGATGCAGGTCCTGGAGCCGGTGGCCGGGTTCCACCCCCAGCCGGTCGGCGAGGGTGGTCCGGGCGTCCTGGAAGGCGGTGAGAGCCTCCGCCCTTCGGGAGGTCTGCCCGAGTGCGACCAGCAGCAGTTCCCACAGCCGTTCCCGCATCGGATGCTCGGCCAGCATCCAGCGCAGCTCGGCGACGACGTTCTCGATGTCGCCGACCAGCAGCCGGACCCCGGTCATCTCCTCCAGCACATCCTGGCGAAGCTCGGCCAGCCGGATCCGTTCCGCCTCGGCCAGCGGGCCGGTGGCCTCGTGCAGGGCCCGCCCGGACCATCGGTCGAGGGCCCGCTGGAACAGGTAGAGGGTCCGGGGCAGATCCTGCTGGGAGCGGGCGGCACGGGCGCTGCGGACATCCTGCTCGAAGCGGACGATGTCCACCGCGTCAGCCGGGATGTCCAGGGTGTAGCCGGGTCGGGTGGAGCGCAGCACCCGGGCCAGGGCGGGCCGGTTGCCGGGGGGTTCCAGGGCACGGCGCAGCCGACCGATGTAGGTGTGCACCATGTTCTCGACCGAGTCGGGCCGCCGGCCCACCCAGATCGCCTCGACGATCTGAGCGACCGACATCACCGTGCCGCTGCGGATCGCCAACACCGCCAGGACCTCCCGTTGCCGGGGCGTGCCCAGATACAGCTGGGTGTCGCCCCGACAGGCCCGCACCGGCCCCAGGAGCTGTATGGACAGTTCATCTTGCGACATCAGTGTCTCCCCCACCCCGCCGGACCGGGGCGTCATGACCCGGATCGGCGATCTTCGGCGGCTCCGTCCTGGCAGCGGACGCCCACGACACTGAGGGCGGCCCGGTCTGACCAGTGAGCCGACTGATTGACGTGTGACTATCCGGCCCCATGCACGGGCAGGCCATGGCAAGGTCCACGGCAGCTACCGCTGGTCCGGGACGGTGACGAAGCGGAGCCCCTGGTCGGCCAGGCGCGGCAGCACCTCGGCCAGGGCCGCGACGGTCTGTGACCGGTCGCCACCGCCGTCGTGGCAGAGCATGATCTGCCCCGGTCTGGTACGCGACAGCGACCGGGCGATCCGGGCGACCCCCGGAGTACGCCAGTCACTGGGGTTCACCGTCCAGTCGACCGGGGTGAGGCCGAGCGCCGCGGTGGTCCGCAGGACCCTCGGCGACCAGTTACCGCCCGGTGCCCGAAACAGCGCGGGGGTGACCCCGACGGCGTCCTCGATCTCGCGTTGGGTGTGCACGATCTGGGCCCGCAGCTCCTGCCGGGTGAGGGCGGCGAAGGGCTGCGGGTGGGACATCGAGTGGTTGCCGATCAGATGACCGGCCTCATGCACCAGGCGGGCCAGGTCCGGTCGTTCCCGTACCCGGTCCCCGATCAGGAAGAAGGTGGCCCGTATCCCGTGCTGGTGCAGCAGGTCCAGCAGCGCAGGGGTCCACTGCGGATGCGGACCGTCGTCGATGGTTAGGGCGATCTCCTCTCCGGCCAGCCCGAAGGCCGGCCAGTGGCGGCCACCGGTGGTGGGACGACGGCGCAACGCCTGCTGCCCGCGGTAGGCGAAGAGCAGATAGTGCAACGTCTGGGCGTGCAGGTGGGCACAGAACCGGGTGAGGGGCCCACGACCGGTACTCATCGGGAGGTCTTCGCCGCGAGGCTGGCCCGGGTCGGTCCGAAGTCGCGATCAAGTAGGTGGCGTACCCCGCCCACCAGTGCTCCACTGACGACGGCCAGTTGGACCAGCAGGTGCACCCCGAAGAAGAAGGCCGTGAAGGCGGGCCCACGCTGGCGCAGTACGAAGCGCAGCAGAGCCGGCTCGGCGACGGTGAACAATACGAGGAACAGCAGGGACAGCACCGGCCAGCCACCGGTCAGCAGCGCGGTCGGCAGGGTGGCCGGTACCAGGGTCGCGGTCAGCAGACCGGCCCGGGTGTTGGCGCGGATGCCGGCCGGTCCGCGTTCGGCCCGGGCGACCGGGATCAGCATCTGCGAACGGCGGAACTGTTTGTGCAGCAGTGCCCCGAGCCGATCGTCGTCGTCGTGGCGGCAGACCATCGTGTCGGTCAGGACGATGCCGTACCGGTCCCCCATCCGGTCGCCGATCTCCACGTCCTCGGAGGCGCGCAGCTTCTCGTCGAACAGACCGACCGAGGTGAAAACCTCCCGCCTGATGAGACAGATGGCGAAGAGGGTGGTGCGGACCCTACCGACATTGCGCAGTCGCCAGTAGTGCCCGTGCAGCAGCCGGTACGCCTCGACCGGGCCGTCGTCGATCAAGGGTTCGAGCGAGTAGATGCCGTGTACGCAGGCCACGTCGGGCTGATCGCGGAGGATGGCCAGGGCGTTGCCGAGGGCGTCCGGTTCCGGTGCGCAGTCGGAGTCCAGGAAGAAGATCAGGTCGCCGGAGCTGGCCTGGATGCCACGGTTACGGGCGGCAGCCGGTCCCACATTGCGGTCGGTGACCAGCAGTCGGCAGGGGAACCGCCGCGCGATCTCCCGGGTGTCGTCGGTGCTGGCGTCGTCGACGACGATCACCTCGGTCACCGGGTGTCGCTGCCGATGGATCGCGGCAAGGCACGCAGTCAGGGTCTTCGAGCTGTTGTGGGTCGGAACGACGACCGACACCGTCGGCGGCATGACGAACACCTCAATGGGGTTTGGATAATGCGCGAGAATTGATCGTCGGTAATTGGATCAGGCCCTGACCCAAGTTATCGAGCGGCCACCGACCACGCAAGGGTTGCCTTGCGTAGTCAAGGTTGCATCCAGCGAGGGTCCAGGAAAGATCGCGGGGCAATAGTTAGCGTCGCACCATGCCCAATCTCGTCAGTATCGAGGAATGCGAGCGGCTCACCGTTCGTGAGGTGCACGATCTCTATCGGCAGTACGTGAACGCCAGCCAGGTCAATCTGATGACGTCGTTCGGGTTCGGCCGGGATTTGGTGGACAGCGCCGAGGGCGCCTACCTGACCTTAGGTGACGGCCGGCGCATCCTTGACCTCACTGGCGGAGTGGGGGTGCTCAACCACGGCCACAACCATCCACGGATCCTGGCGGCCCGACAGCGGTTCGCCGAGCGTCGCCGGATGGAGGTGCACAAGACGTACTTCTCCCCCTACCTGGCTGCGCTGGGGCACAATCTGGCGCAGCTGCTGCCCGGCGACCTCTCCATGTCGTTCCTGCCGAACTCCGGTGCCGAGGCGGTGGAAGGGGCCGTGAAGCTAGCCTATAAATACCACGGGGGCCATCGGGGTACCATCCTTCGGGCAGACTGCGCCTTCCACGGAAAGTTGCTCGGCTCCGGCGGACTCACCGGCCAGCCGCACTTCAACTTCCCGACAATTCCGGGAATCGCCACATTTAGCTACGGCGATCTGGATTCTGTTCGGTCGGCTATCGAGCAGCACGCCGGCGATGTCTATGCCCTGATCGTGGAACCCTTCAGCGCCTCCACCATTCAGTGGTGCGACGAGGATTTCCTTCGCGGGGTACGGGAACTGTGCGACCGACACGACATCGTGCTCATCTTCGATGAGATCTACACCGGTTGGGGCAAGACGGGCAGCTTGTTCTATTTCATGCGCTATCCCGGTCTGATCCCGGACGTGCTAACCACCAGCAAATCGTTCGGCGGCGGCAAATCGTCCATATCGGCCTTCGTGGCCCGCAAACCGGTGTTCCGTAAGGCGTACGACAACCTGACGGACGCCCTGCTGCAGAGCACCAGCACCACCTACTACGGCATGGGCGAGGAGTGTGTGACCGCCCTGGAGGCGATCAACATCGCGGTGGAGGACGACTATCCGGCCCGGGCCCGCGCACTGGAGCGGGTCCTGGAACCCGCCCTGCACCGGCTGGCCAAGGAACACCCGGAGGCGGTGGGCCGGGTGGCGGGCGCCGGGGCGCTCTGGGGCGTACACATCGACGGCGGCCCCAAGATCCTCGACCTGGTCTCCCGGCTGGCCCCCGCGGGCATGGCCCGCGACCCCCGGTTCAAGGCCAAGCTGGTGACCTGCGCCGTGATCAACGCGCTCTACCGGGACCACGACATCTTCACCTACTACACCCTCAACGGGCTGAACCCCCTGATCATCGGCCCCTCCCTGGTCACCGAGCCGGCCGATGCCCAACGCGCGGTGGAGGCCCTGGACGAGGTGCTCGGCCAGGGGTTGACCCGACTGGTCACCCGGTTCGTCGCGCAGAAGGTGGGTTCGCTGTGGTGATCGCGATCACCGGCGCGGCCGGCATGCTCGGCTCCCGGCTGGCCGAACGTCTGATCGCCGACGGCCACCAGGTCCACGGGGTCGACCTGCGGTCCGAGCCCACGGTCAGTCACGTCGGGGACATCCGCGACCCCGAGCTGTTGGCCCGCGCCTTCACCGGAGCCACCGCGGTGATCCACTGTGCCGCCGCCCTGCCCAGCTACCCGGCCGACCAGATCCGGTCGATCATCATCGACGGGACCCGCACCGTCTTCGAGGCCGCCCGTCGGGCCGAGGTGGGGCGGGTGCTGCACATCTCCTCGACCGCGGTCTACGGGCTGCCCAAGCAGGTGCCCACCCCGGAGGAGCATCCCCGGATGCCGGTCGACACCTACTCCGCGGCCAAGGCCGCCGCCGAGGAGATCGCCGAGCGGCACCGGGCCGAGGGCCTGCCGGTGGCGGTGCTACGCCCCAAGACCTTCCTGGGCCCCGGGCGGATGGGGCTGTTCGCCATGCTCTTCGAGTGGGCCGAGGAGGGCCGCAACTTCCCGGTCCTGGGCCGTGGCGACGTGCGGATCCAGATGTTCGCCGCGGAGGACCTGGTGGAGGCGGTGCTCACCGTGCTCACCGCCGACGACGACCTGGCCAACGACACCTACAACCTCGCCGCCGAGCGGTTCGGCACCCTCCGGGAGGACTTCCAGGCCGTCCTGGACGCCGCCGGTCACGGCCGGCGGGTGGTCTCCCTGCCCGCGCGGCCGGCCCTGTTCACCCTCAGCCTGCTGGAACGCAGCCGCCTGTCACCGGTCTACGGTCGGCTGCTGCACAAGCTGATGGCCGACTCGTACGTCAGCATCGACAAGGCCCGGCAGCGGCTGGGTTTCCATCCGAAGCTGTCCAACCAGGACGCCATCCTGCGCACCTACGAGTGGTGGCGGGCCGAGCGGCACCGTGAGCAGCCCAGGGGCGAGGGCCGGACCAGCCGTGATCCCTGGCGGCAGGGTCTGCTGGCCGCCACCAGGATCTTCTTCTGACGGGGCCATGATGACAGCCGCCGACACCGTCGTGGAGCCGGTCGCCCCGGTCGCCGCCAACCGCGACACCCGCCTCCGACCGCTGCCCCGCCACCTGCTCGCCCTGGCCCGGCCGGGTCATGTCGTCAAGAACCTGTTCGCCGTTCCGCTAGCCCTGATCGACACCCCGGTCTGGACCCTCACGGCGCTGTGGCGGTGCGTCTGGGCGGTGGCCGCCTTCACCCTCGCCTCCTCGGTCATCTATGTCCTCAACGACATCGCCGACCGGCACCGGGACGGGGCACACCCGGAGAAGCGGCACCGGCCGATCGCCGCCGGGCACGTCCCGGTCCCGGTGGCCTGGGGGTACGCGGGCCTGCTCGCCGCCGGACTGATCACCCTGACCGTCACCGCTCCCCCGATGGCCTGGTGGCCCCTGGTCGGCTACCTGCTGCTGAGCGCCGCCTACAGCAGGTGGCTCAAACACCAGCCACTGCTGGACGTCTGTGTGGTCGCCACCGGCTTCGTGCTGCGGGTGCTGCAGGGCTACGCCGCGGTCGAGACGCCGCCGTCCAGCCTGCTGCTGACCGCGGTGTTCAGCGGCTGCCTGGTGCTGATCCTCGGCAAACGCCGACACGAACTGGCGGTCCTGGGCGCCGGGCACCGGCCCGCCCTGGACGGCTACAACCTGCTGCTCGCCGACCACCTGCTCGGCCTGACCACCACCCTGGCCGGGGTCTCCTTCCTGCTGTACCTGCACCTCGACACACCGATCGACGCCTACCCGCCGGCCGTGCTGGCCCTCGTCGTACCCCTGGGGCTGCTGGCCGCCTTCCGGTACCTGCAGGCGGTACTCGTGCAGCGCACCGGCGGCGATCCGATCCGGATCCTGCTGCGCGATCGGACGATCGTCGGTTGCGCCGTACTGGTCGGTGTCGTTCTCGCCGTAGCACAGCTCAACGCCCGCTATCCACACCTGCTGACCTGGACGGAAAGATGAGCCCTCCTCTGGTGTCGGTCATCGTGCCGAACTACAACTACGCCCGCGCACTGCACCTGTGCCTCGACTCCCTGCGGGCCCAGACATACCCGCAGCTTGAGATCATCGTGGTGGACGACTGCAGCACCGACGACTCGGTGGCGGTCGCCGAGGCCCACGGGGCCCGGGTCGTGCGTACGCCCAGCAACAGCGGGCCCGCCGCGGCCCGCAACCTCGGTGCCGCGGTGGCCGCCGGTGAGATCCTGTTCTTCATCGACTCCGATGTGGCCGCCCGTCCCGACGCGGTAGCCAACGCGGTCGAGCTGCTCACCGAGGACCCGACCATCGGCGCGGTCTGCGGCAACTACGACCCGGTCCCGCTGATCCGGGACAGCCTCCTGGAGGAGTACCGCTGTCTCCAGCAGTCCTACTGGCTGATCGCCGACGAGGGTCGCATCAGCACCCTCTACACCGCCCTGCTGGCCATTCCGACCCGGGTGTTCGAGGAAATCGGCCCCTTCAACCCCCGGTTGCGGGAGACCGAGAACGCCGACTACGGCCTGCGGCTGGCGGAGCGCTACGGGATCCTGCTCACGCCCAGGGTGCGCGGTGTGCACGACCACGACCACGAACTGGGGGTGCTGGTCCGCAAGGTCTTCACCCGCACGGCACTGCACATCCCGATGTACGCCCGCAAGCCGGAGTTCCCCGGCGGACTGCGCAGCGGCCCCCGCGCCTGGGTCAGCATCGCCGCCCCGCTGGCCGTCCTCACCCTGGTGCTGCCGGTGCTGCTGGGCCCGGCCTTCCTGCTGGTGCCGCTGGCCGCCTTCGCCGCCTTCGTCGCCGGTGACCTGCCGATGCACCGGTTCGTCCTGGCCGAGCGGGGCTGGTTGTTCCTCTGCTACTTCGTAGCGATGCACTTCTTCCTTAATCTGGTCATCGCGGTCGCTGCGGCCTCCGGCGTGATCGCCTGGTTGTCCTCACCCCGCTTCCGCCGGCTCTACGATCGTCCGGAGGTCGCCACCCGATGAACGCGTTTCCGCTGGTCTCGGTGATCGTGCCGAACTACAACTACGCCGAGTCCCTGGATCTCTGCCTGCGGTCCATCCTCGACCAGACCTACCCGAACATCGAGCTGGTGATGGTCGACGACTGCAGTACCGACCAGTCCGTCGCGGTGGCCGAGGCCCTGGGGGTCCGGGTGCTCAGCACGGGCACCAACGGCGGCTGCGGCACCGCCCGCAACGTCGGCGCCGCCCACACCAGCGGCGAGCTGATCTGCTACGTCGACTCCGACCTGGCGCTGGCCCCGGAGGCGATCGCGACCGCGGTGAGCATCCTGCGGGCGGAGCCGACCGTCGGGGCGGTCTGCGGCATCCAGGACCCCGAGCCGCTGCTGCACGACACCATCGTCTCCCGCTACCGTGGCCTCCAGTATCACTACTGGTCGATCAGTTCCGAGGGTGACGTGTCGTTCCTCTTCCCCGCCGTGTGCATGATCCGGCGCTCCGTGTACGACGAGATCGGGCCGTTCAACCCCGCGCTGCGGCAGACCGAGGAGGTCGACTACGGCTACCGGCTGACCCGTCGGCACCGGATGCGGCTGACCTCCGAGGTACGCGGCCGGCACGATCACGACCACGAGCTGCGGGGGCTGCTGCGCAAGCTGTTCCACCGGGGACGGTTGCGCATCCCGCTGTACGCGCGGGCCCGACGCTTCGGCAAGGGCTTCGAGACGGCCTCCCGCGCCTGGGGCTCCCTGGTCGCCTTCCTCAGCCTGCCGGCCCTGGCCGCGCCCCTGCTGCTGGGTGGCTGGTGGGCCCTGCTGCCGGCCCTGCTGTTCGGCGCCTCCCTGGTCTGCGACGCCGGGATGTACCGCTTCGTCCTGCGTCGGCAGGGGCCCCTGTTCCTGCTCGGCTTCGTCGTGTTGCAGTTCATGGTCAACGTGACGATCACGGCCGGGGTGGCCAGCGGCGCCGTGCAGTGGCTGCTGTCCCGGCCCTTCCGCGAACTGTACGACGCCTCGTTCCCGATCGACGGCAACCGCCAGTGGAAGTCGGCGTGACCACAGCGGCTCCCGCCGAGACCGTAGCCGACCAGGCCCCGTCCCTCCACCCGCCCCGGCGGCGGTGGGCGGGGCGGGTCCTGGTCGGCGCCGCGGCGCTCTGGCTGGTGTTCACCCTCGCGCATGTGATGATCAGCGGGCGGTCCTGGCTCTGGCTGGCGGTGGACACCGTGCCACCACCGGCCTTCCTCCTGATGCCCCTGGTGCTGGGCCTCGGCGCGATCGTGAGCCGACACCGCCGGGCGGTGGCGCTGCTGGCCGCCGCCGGGCTGCTGCTCGGGGCGGGACTCAGCGGGGTGAACCTGCGGTGGTGGCAGGGCGGTGACGGCCCCGCCCCGCCGGACGTCCTGCGGGTCTTCTCCTGGAACACCGGCTACTGGGACGAGTGGGGCCAGACCGAGGCGCTGTACCGGGTGCTGCGCGAGGCCGACGCCGACGTCTACCTGTTGCAGGAGTACTGGTACGAGCAGGGCCACCCGACGGAGGAGACCCTCGCCCGGCTGCGGGCCGAGTTCCCCGAACACCAGGTGGTGGTCCTGGGTGAACTGGTGACCCTCTCCCGGGTGCCGGTGCTGCGGCAGGTGCCGGTGGAGGCCCCCGACCTGCCCGCAGCGATGGCCGAGGCCGGCGACGAGTGGCGGTACAAGGCCCTGCGTACCGATCTGGACCTCGGTACGGGTCGGGTGCTGTCGACGTACAACGTGCACCTGCCGGTGCAGATCTCCCCCGAGCATGGCCCGTTCGACGGCGACTTCTACCGGATCATGCGAGAACAGCGCGCCCAGCGGGAGCCGCAGTGGCGGGCCCTGGCCCGTGACGTCCGCGCCAATCCCCACCCGGTGCTGCTCGCCGGTGATCTGAACACCACCCCGGCGATGGGTGACCTGCGCAAGGTGCCCGAGGGCCTGCGGGACGCCAAGTACGCCATGTCCTCGCCGTATCCGGCCAGTTGGGGCTTGCGTCCCGGATGGCCGCACTGGTGGCGGTTGGACTGGGCCTTCGTCTCACCCCAGGTGCGGGTGCACGACTACCGCTTCGGTTCGGCGGGCGGGGCCTCCGACCACCGACCGCAGGAGTTGCGGGTCTCCATGCCGTGACCGAGGACACGCACCGTGCGTAACCGGTCACCCTCTGATCAGGCAATTCCCGCGTGATGCCCGCCGATACACCCCGTCACCGCACACCCACCCCTCACCAAGATCGTCAACATTCCATCCTCGGAAGTTCTGCTATACGGTCGAGGGGTGAAAACCGAGCGTCACTGGTGGAACGGCAACCGCACCGTGCGCGGACGTCGCGATGTGTACATCCGCACTGACGGTCAGTCATGGGAGGTGGAGGCCCGAGCCGGCGGCGAAGCCGGCCGGTCGAAGATCCACCAGTGTCCCGGGCGACAGTCGGCGGAGATCCTGGCCCGCGCCTGGATGGACGAGCAGAGCCGCTGGCAGGTGGTCTCCCCCTGAGCGGCACCGGGTTACTCCTGGCCGCTTCCCGGCGGCCAGGAGGCCCCTGCGGCGGCTTCGAGTAGACTGGCAGCACGGCCGGCCCACCATGGCGGCCGGGTTCGATGTCCCACGCCACGCGCCGCGGCCGCACGGTCAGCGCCGGGCGGGACGTCCCTTCGACGTTCGGAGCCTTCATGGCGGCACGCCGCCCACACCAGAACACCTCATCTGACTCGCCCACCTTCGCCGACCTCGGCGTGCCCGACGCGCTGACCCGCGTACTGGCCGCGAGCGGCGTGGACCGGCCGTTCCCCATCCAGGCCGCGACCCTGCCGGACGCCCTGGCCGGGCGGGACGTGCTGGGCCGGGGGCGCACCGGGTCGGGAAAGACCTACGCCTTCGTCCTGGCGGTGTTGAGCCGCCTGGCCGCCAGCCCGAAGCCACGGCGGGCCGGGCGCCCCCGGGCCCTGATCCTGGTGCCCACCCGTGAGCTGGCCACCCAGATCGACAGCGTGATGGCGCCCCTGGCCCAGGCCCTGTCACTGCGCACGATGACCATCTTCGGCGGAGTCGCCGCGCGGCCCCAGATCGCCGGGCTCCGGGCCGGGGTGGACGTCCTGGTGGCCTGCCCGGGCCGCCTGGCCGACCATGTCGGGACCGGCAACGCCCACCTCGACGCCGTCGAGATCACCGTGTTGGACGAGGCCGACCACATGGCCGACCTCGGCTTCCTGCCGACGGTGCGGCGGCTGCTGGAGCAGACCCCCCGCAGCGGGCAGCGCCTGCTGTTCTCCGCGACCCTGGACGCCGGGGTCGATGTCCTGGTGCGGCGGTTCCTGGTCGATCCGGCCACGCACAGTGTCGACTCCACCCTGTCGCCGGTCACCGCGATGGCGCACCACGTGCTGCACGTCAACGCCGAGGACCGGTTCGAGGTGCTCGTCGAGTTGACCGCCGCCCCGGGCCGTACGGTGGTGTTCACCCGGACCAAGCGAGGCGCCAAGACCCTCACCCGCCGGCTGGTGGCCGCCGGGGTGACCGCGGTCGAACTGCACGGCAACCTGGCCCAGGGTGCGCGTACCCGCAATCTCCAGGCCTTCTCCGACGGCCAGGCGCACACCCTGGTCGCCACCGACATCGCCGCCCGGGGCATCCATGTCGACGACGTGGCCCTGGTCGTGCACGCCGATCCGCCGGTGGAGCACAAGGCGTACCTGCACCGCTCGGGCCGTACCGCCCGGGCCGGCGCCGCCGGGACGGTCGTCACCCTGATGACCGACGGGCAGGTGCCCGAGGTGCGGGAGTTGACCCGCAAGGCCGGCATCAAGGCGACCACCACCCGATTGCGCCCGGGTGACGCCCTGCTGCGGGAACTCGCTCCGGGGGAACGGATCCTCGCCCCCCGGCCGGTGACCCCGGCGGCCGAGCTTCGGCACGAGGTGCCCTCCGCCAACGGCGGCCGGGGCCGACGCGGCGGCGGCAAGCCGGCCACGGCCGCGGCGACCTCGACGCGGTCCGCACCGGCGCGCGGCGGCGCGGCTGCCTTCTCCGCCCGGGCCCGGCCCAGCGCCCGCCGCAGCGGGCGCTGACCCCACCGGTCGAGCCTCCCGGTCCACCCCGGCCGCCGGTTACCGGGTGAAGCGGTCGGCGGCGTCGCCTTCCAGATGTCCTGGTGGGAGGCGACGGCCGCAGATCACGCCGGGTCGGGCGACCGCCTGAGGGAACGGTGGGCGACCCGGTGCGGCACCCTGATGAGGTGCACGCCGAAGAATCCGCCGATCACCTCCGATTACCCCGGGCCCAGGTCGGGTCCAGCCCGCAACACCTGCTGACCACCCTGCTCGGCGAGTATCTCGACTCGTCTGAGGCCGAGCTGCCCTCGACCGCGGTCATCGCGATGCTGCGGGAGTTCGGAGTCAGCGAGTCCAGCGCCCGGGCCGCGCTGTCGCGACTGGTCAAGCGCGGTCTGATCGCCGGGCGGCGGGACGCCCGGCCGCCGGTCTACCACCTGACGGCGCAGGCGATCGCCAAGCATCGCGTACGGATGCAGCATTTCCTGAACTTCGGGGCCGGTCCCCCGCAGTGGACCGGCGCCTGGGTGATGGTGTCCTTCTCGATTCCGCGTTCCGGTCAGGCCTTGCGGCACACCGTACGCAGGGCGTTGAGCGCGCTGCGTTTCGTGGGCCTGTACGACAGCGTGTGGATCCGGCCGGGCTCCGACGCCGCACCGGTGCGCAGGGCGTTGGCGGAGTTGCTGGAGCACGCCAAGGATGCCCGATGGTCGGTCATGCACGTCCGGTTCGACGAGGAGGCCGGGCCGCACGGACCGGCCGGGGCGTACGACCTGGCCGCTCTGGCTGCCGGGTACTCCCGGTTCATCCAGCAGTACGCCGAGCTGCGCAGGGCCGCCCGCAGCGGAGAGGTGGACCCGGCCAGTGCCCTGGTGGCCCGCACCTCCGCGATGAACTCCTGGCGCAGGTTCGCGGACTCCGATCCGGATCTGCCGCAGCATCTGCTTCCGCAGCCGTGGCCGCGTCAGCGGGCCAGAGAGACCTTCCTGGACATCCACACCACGCTCGGCGCGCTGGCGCAGGCCCGCCTCATCGAGGTGGTGGCCCCGCACTGGCCGGACGCCGCTTCGTGGATCACCTACTTCCAGGCATCGAGGGACCCCGCACGGCCGGAACCGGTGCGCGGCGAGCCGGCCGGCCAGCCCCCGCAGGCCGACCAGAAGCAGACCTCGCATTGACACTTTTCATTGCTCTGGTAATAGTTACTGCACACACCGCTCCCCTTGAGTCGCCTGTGGGGACCGCAGCCGGGCGGTCAGGGCAGCCACACCGATTCGACTCGTTGGCCGGTGCCGACCCCGGTCAGGGCACGGATGGACAGCGGCCACCGCCACCGCAGGGAGTGCCACCAGTGACATCCCCCTGGAGGGTGCATGAAAAGGAGAACGAAGGTCTACGCGGGACTCGCCGCCCTCGTCGTCCCGGTCACCTCTGTGATCATGGCGATCAGCGTGGCCCCGGCCAGCGCCGCGGTCGGGGGCTCCGGCCCCTACCCGGCCGACTACGAGACCTCCCCCAGCCTGGCCAACCACACCATCTACCGGCCGCAGAACCTACCGTCCGAGCGGCTGCCCATCCTCGCCTGGGGCAACGGGGCCTGTTCGGGCAACGGCCTCTCGCAACACAACTTCCTGCGTGAGATCGCCTCGCACGGCTTCCTCGCCGTGGCCAACGGGGCACCGAACGGTGGCGGATCCACCAACGCCCAGATGCTGACCCAGACCATCGACTGGGCGGTGGCGGAGAACTCCCGGGCCGGCAGCAAGTACTACAACCGGCTGGACACCACCAAGATCGCCGTGGCGGGCTTCTCCTGCGGAGGTGTGGAGGCGTACGCCGTCTCCAACGACCCCCGGATCACCACGACCGGCATCTTCAACAGCGGCCTGCTGAACGACGCCGACGACTACCAGCTCAGGCGGTTGACCAAGCCGATCGCCTACTTCATCGGCGGGCCCAGCGACATCGCCTACCCCAACGCCATGGACGACTGGGGCAAGCTGCCGGCCGGGCTGCCCGCCTTCATGGGCAACCTGAACGTCGGGCACGGTGCCACCTACGACCAGCCCAACGGCGGTGAGTTCGGTCGGGTGGCGACGCTCTACTTCAAGTGGCGGCTGAAGGGCGACACCGCCGCCGGGGCCAACTTCGTCGGCCCCAACTGCGGGTTGTGCGGCACCCAGTGGCAAGTCCAGCAGAAGAACCTGACCCTCGACACCACCCCGCCGCCGACCACCCCACCACCGACCACCCCACCACCGACCACCCCGCCGCCGACCACCCCACCACCCGCCAGCCCGCCGCCCGGCGGAAGCGGCTGCACGGCGGTCTTCACGGTGCAGGACCAGTGGAACGGCGGCTTCGTCGCCAACGTCAACGTCACCGCGGGAAGCACCGCCCTCAACGGCTGGACAGTCACCCTGAACCTGCCGAGCGGCGTGTCGGTCAGCAACGTCTGGAACGGTGTGTCCACCGGCAGCAGCGGCATCATCACCGTGAGGAACGAGCACTACAACGGACAGGTGGGCGCCGGTCAGACCACCAGTTTCGGTTTCCAGGGCACCGGAAACGGTAGCGGAACCGCCGCCGTCTGTAGCGGTAGCTGAGGGCACCGGTAACCAACCAGGGCCTCGAACGGGCCGATGCCACGGCACCGGCCCGTTCGAGCGTGTTCCGCGCCACGAGGCCGGACTCAGAGTTGGGACGCCGCTGGTTGATTGATCACGCGGCAGGCAGGCGGGCAGCCGGAACGAGACATCCGGTCCCGGCGTGCCTCTTTCGGTCACCGACCGCCGGTCGGCGTCGTCGGCGCGACCATGGCAAGGCCCGCCGCCTCGGCCCGGTCGAACCTGTCGTCGATGACGACGACCTCGCGGCCCGCGTTGACCAGCAGCGACGCTGCGGCGGTGGCGCGGTAGCCGGAGCCACAGTGCACCCAGACGGTGCCGGCGGGCACGTCGGCGAGCCGCTCGGGCAGGTCCGGTAACGGGACGTGCACGGCCCCGTCAACGTGGCCGCCGCGCCACTCGTTGGTCATCCGCACGTCGAGGACCACGTCCGGGGCGGCCAGGCCGGCCGGCAGTCTCCCCTTGCGAGCGGCGGCGAGAGCCGGAAAGTCGGCCATCCGCAGTTCGCGGAGCTGCCCGGGCTCGGCCGCCCACTGCTCGGCCTCGCCGGTGGCCTGCGCGGCCGGCCGGTCGATGCCGATGCGGACCAGCTCCCGCTGGGCGTCGGCCACCTGTTCCGGGGTCTCGGCCAGCAGAGTGACCGGGGCACCCCAGTCGATCAGCCAACCCAGCCAGGTCGACATCGGGCCGTCGAGCCCCAGGCTGACCGTTCCGGTCAGATGGGAGGCCGCGTACGCCTTGCGGTGTCGCAGGTCCACGACCCACTCGCCGGCGGCGATGCGCTTCCGCAGGGCGGTGGGTTCCGCCCGGGTCACCGGGCTGAGGTCCACCGGGGCCGGGCCGGCGAAGTTCGCCACCCCCATGTGGGCGTAGTACGCCGGGTAGTCGTCCAGCCCGGCCAGGGTCTGTTCGACGAACTCGTCCGCCGCCAGGCGCAGCACCGGGTTCACCTGCTTCTCCCGGCCGATGGTCGAGTCCGGGGCGTCGGCCTGGCCGGCCGAGCAGAAGCTGCCGAAGCCGTGGGTCGGCCACACCTGCACCCCGTCCGGCAGCAGGTCGGCCAGTCGCTTCGCCGAGGCGTACTGCTGGTGGGCCAGGTCGTGGGCGTACTGCTTGCCGAGCAGGTCGGTGCGGCCGGTCGTGCCGAACAGCAGCGATCCGCCGGTGAACACCCCCACCGGCCGCCAGTCACCACCGGTCGCCTCCTCCAGGACGTACGACAGGTGGTGGAAGGTGTGGCCCGGGGTGGCGACCACCCGCAGCCGCAGCTGGTCCGAGACCGGCACCACCTCGCCGTCGACGACCGGGGAATGCCCGAAGTCGACCTCGTCGGCCGCGGCGACCAGGTACTGCGCCCCGGTCATCCGGGCCAGTTCCAGACCGCCGGAGACATAGTCGTTGTGGATGTGGGTCTCCAGCACATGGGTGATCCGCACCCCCTTCTCGCCGGCCAGATACAGCACCCGGTCGATGTCACGCTGGGGGTCGACCACGACCGCCTGTCGCCCGTCCGAGGCCAGGTAGCTGCGGTCGCCGAGTGAGGATGTCGCGATGACGAACACCTCTACCGCCATTACCGCTCTCCCTTCCCATCCCGCGTACGCCCAAGGGGATGTGCTGCGCGGACAGCCTTCTCCGCACCGGCTTGACTACCCGCCCCCGCCGCCGGCACGCGCGTGGGGATGTCGCTACTAGCAGCCTTAGTACTATGCTGCTTAGTACTAAGGCTGCTAGTAGCCTTCGATCAGGCTGGAGGAGACGCCGATGAAGCCGACCCGTGCAGGCTCCGGGAAGACCCGGCCGCCGATTCGCCGGGCAGCCGGATGGCTTGGTCCAGTCGTGGTCATCGCGATCGTCGCGGTCCTGGCGATCATCGCCAGGCCGTCCGACCAGCCCGCCGGCCCGGCCGCCGCCGGTGGACAGGAGGAGAGCCCCTTCGCCAGCCTGGCCCGGCGTACCCCCGGCGATCCGCTGGCCCTCGGCGCACCGGACGCCCCCGTCGTGGTCATCGAGTACGCCGACTTCCAGTGCCCCTTCTGCGGCAAGCACGCCCGGGAGACCACACCCCGGCTGATCCGGGACTACGTCGACCAGGGGCTGGTCCGCATCGAGTGGCGTGACCTGCCCTACCTCGGCGAGGAGTCCCGGGCCGCTGCCACCGCCGCGCGAGCCGCCGCCGCCCAGGGCAGATTCTGGGAGTTCCACGACGCGCTGTACGCCAGCCAGCGCCGGGTCAACAGTGGAGCGCTCAACGACGCCGCCCTGCGGGACATCGCCACCCGGATCGGGCTGGACCTGACCCGCTTCGACGCCGACCGGGCCTCCCCGGGCATCCGGGAGGCCATCGACCGGGACCAGCGGGAGGCCACCTCGATGGGTCTGACCGGCACTCCGGCCTTCAGCATCGGGGACACCCTCATCATCGGCGCCCAGCCGTACGAGGCCTTCAAGCAGGCCATCGACGAGCAGCTGGACACCCCGTGAGCGAGATCGGCTACCTGGCCGCCCTGCTGGGCGGGGTGCTCGCCCTGCTCAGCCCGTGCAGCGCCATGCTGCTGCCGGCCTTCTTCGCGTACGCCTTCCAGAACCCGCGTCGGTTGCTGGCCCGCACCGGGGTCTTCTACCTGGGCCTGGCCGCCGTCCTGGTGCCCCTCGGGGTGGGGTCCACCGTGGTGGCCAACGCCTTCTTCCAACACCGCGACACCCTGATCCTGGTCGCCGGCTGGTCGATCATCGCCCTCGGGGTCGTGCAGCTGGCCGGCATGGGGTTCGCCTTCGGGCCGGCGCAACGGCTGCTGGGCCGGATCACCGGGAACTCCCCCCTGTCGGTCTTCGCGCTGGGCGCGGTGTACGGGCTGGCCGGCTTCTGTTCCGGTCCGATCCTGGGCGGAATCCTCACGGTGGCCGCCACCTCGGCGCGACCGGCGATCGGTGGTGCCCTGCTGGCCGTCTACGCGCTGGGCATGACGCTGCCCCTGCTGCTGCTGGCCCTGGTCTGGGGCCGGTGGCGCATCGCCGAACGGCGCTGGTTGCGCGGCCGGTCCTTCACGGTGGGCCGGCTGCGTCTGCACACCACCTCGGCCATCTCCGGCCTGATCTTCATCGCGTTGGGCGCCTTCTTCCTGGCCTTCGACGGCACGGCCGGACTGGCCGGGGGCCTCGGCCTGACCGACCTCGAGAGCACCGCGCAACGGTGGGTCACCAACACCCTCGGTCAGGTACCGGACGAGTTTGTCCTCCTGGCCGTGGCGCTGGCCGCAGCGGCCGTCCTGGTACGTCGCCGCCGTCGCGCCGCCGCCGACCGGCAGAGCACCACCGCCGAACAGGCAACCAGCCCGCAGAGCACCAGCACCGCCCCGGCGGCCGGCGAGCGGGCCTGCCCCACTCCGGCCGGGTCGAAGCTGCTCGCCGCCGACGGTACGGTCGACCGGTGAGCCGAGATCGACGGAAGGACCCGGGCAACGACCGTCCACTGGGTCCACTGGAAGCCGCGGTGATGGACGCGCTGTGGGCGGCGGCCGAGCCGCTGACCGTACGGCAGATGGTCGACGCGATGGCGGACCGCAACCTCGCCTACACCACGGTGATGACGGTGCTGGACAACCTGCACCGCAAGGGCTGGGCGGACCGCGACCTGGCCGGCCGGGCCTACCGCTACCGCCCGAGGGCCAGCCGGGAGGAGCATGTCGGGCAGCTCATGGCCGAGGCGCTCTCCTCGGCCGCCGACCAGCACGCCGCGCTGGCCCGGTTCGTGGACGCCATGCGACCCGAGGAGGCGGCGGCGCTGCGCGAGTTGCTGGATCAGCGTGGGGGGTCGGGTTCGTGACCAGCCTGGTCCTGCTGGCCTGGGCGACCCTGGTGGCGGCCCTGGCCCCTGCTGCCCTGACCGTACGGTGGACGACCTCCCTGCCCCGGTTCACGATCGGGCTGTGGCTGGGTGCGGAACTGTCCGTGACCGTAGCCGTCCTCTCCGCCGGGCTGTTCGTCGCCGTACCGCCGGCCACCCTGGCCGCCGGCCTGGACGGCATCGTCACGGCGTGCGTACGGGCCGTGGCGGGCCTGGGTGCCCTGAACGAGACCCTGGCGGTGACCGCCCTGCTGGCCACCGCGGTCCTCCTGGCCCGCCTGGTGGTCAGTTTCCTCCGCACCTTCGGGTCCGCCTCCCGCTGGCGCCGACGGCACCGGGCCGCGCTGCTGCCCCTGAGCCGGCAGGAGGCCGAGGGTTGGACGATGGTCGACCACTCGGCGGCGGCGGTCTACTGTCTGCCCGGCCGTCCGGGCACGGTCGTCGTCACCAGCGCCGCGGTGGAGGCCTGACCCCGGAGGAGTTGGCGGCCGTACTGCGGCACGAGCGGGCCCACCTGCGCGGCCGGCACCACCTCCTGGTCGCCCTGGCCGCCGCCTTCCATCGCACGCTGCCGGGACTGCCGATGGCCGAGACCGCCGAGCGGGAGATCCGGCGGCTGGTGGAGCATCTGGCGGACGACCGGGCGAGTGAGCAGCACGGACGGCAGGCGGTGGCCACCGCCATCGTGCGGCTGGCCGACCACACCCCCCGGCACGCCCTCGGCGCCGCTACCGGTGCGGTGGAACGGGTACGCCGGATGCTGGCCCCGCCGACCCGGCCCCGCATCCGCCACCGCCTGGTCGCCGCCACCGTGATCGCCCTGCTCCTGGCCGGGCCCACGGCCGTGACGGTGGCCTCCGCCGGGGTGGCCTTGGAGGGCGCCACCTGTCCGATCGGCCCGCCCCCGCCCGGCGGAGGTACCGCCACCCACCCGAGGTGAGCGGGCCGCGCCGCGCGGTCGATCGGCGCGGCGCGGACCTCCGCGCCCTACACTCAAGGCGTACATCCCTGTTCAAGATGGGTGAGGCGCGATGGCTACCGAGGGGACGGCCCGGCGCGCGGACGCCCGGCGCAATGTCGAGTCGATCCTTGAGGCCGCGACCACCCTGCTCGCCACCGACCCGGCGGTGAGTGTCAACGAGATCGCTAGGGCGGCGGGGGTGGGCCGGGTGACCCTCTATGGTCACTTCCCGTCCCGGGGGGCACTGGTCGAGGCGGTCAGCCGCCGGGTGATCGCCAGTACCGACCAGGCCCTGGGTGCGGTCGATCTCGACGGTGATCCACGGGAGGCGATGGCCCGCCTGCTGGAGGCGACCTGGCAGCTGACCTACCGGTTCGGGGCGATCGTGGTCGCGGCGAGCGATGCCCTGACCCCGGAGGAGATGCGGCGGGTGCACGAGGAGCCGGCTCGCCGGATGCGTGCGCTGGTCGCCCGCGGTCGGGACGAGGGGGTGTTCCGGGCCGACATGCCGCTGTCGTGGCAGCTCACCACCATCCAGGGGGTGTTGCACGGGGCATCGGCCGCGGTGCATCGGGGGGACGTGACCGCCGAGGAGGCCACCGGACTGGTCCGCGACACCCTGCTGGCGGCGCTGGCCGTCACAACGTCAGGGTGACGACGAGCACCCCCACCCCGACCAGCACGTCCAGTACGCAGCAGAACTCCGCCAGGGAACGCGCGACGACGCGCCCGGTGCGGTGGTGCCACACATCCCATGCCGCGTGGGCGAACAGGGCGACACTGACGATCACCCCGGCGATGACCGGGTCGGCCCGGACCGCTAACAGCGCGGCCGCCCCGAGCACGACCATCGCCGCCGACTGGAGCGGCAGCGACCACACTGGACGTACGCCCGCCCGCAGGAGGCCGATGACGGCTAGGGCGGCAGCCGCGACGCAGACCCAGAGCACGGCATCGAAGCCGGTACGAAGGCTCAGCCCGATGAGCACGAAGGTGACACCGAAGGCGGGCCATGCCGCGCCGGGGCGCCCGATGGCCGCTGCGGCGAGGTAGACGAACCCGGAGGCCGCCACCACGGAGGCGATCTGGCCGCCATGCTCGACGCCGAGCACGGTACCGGCCGCGACCAGCACCCCCAGGGCAGCGGGCCAATGTCGCAGGAGCTTGTCGCCGGTCATGCCCCGCACCTCCATCTCGAACATTCATGTTCGAGATAAACCGTACGCTGTTGTACGAGTTATGTCACGGGCTCGGTTTCCCGGGCAGGGGTGCCGGCGGCGCGGTTTCCCGCCGTGATCGCGGACGGCCGGAAGCCCCGGACGATCAGGTAGACACCCAGCGAGAACTCCCAGACGGCGATGGGCAGGGCCCCGATCGCCGTCACCGGGGACAACCGGTCCCAGAGACCGAACAGCACGCACAGGTCCGAGACGATGAGCAGGGGTGCCCCGACGAGCCCGAGCACCGGAAGAACCCTGGGCACCAGGCGTGCCTGGTACAACAGCGACCACCGTCAGCAGACTCGCCACGCCAGCAGGTAATCCGCGTCGCGTACCGGCCGGTAGAGCGCGACGGTCGGAATCGAGACGAAGGTGAGCACATAGCACCCACCCGCGACCAGTGAGGTCTTTCTCAGTACGTCCATCGGCGCTCCTCTTCGGTGCGGCCACTCAATAGACGGTGGTCGTACCGCACCCCTCGGGCGGATCGCCGCCACGGCGAATCGGCCACTTGGGCGATCCTGGGCCATATGGAAGGACGACAGTTCTCTCGAAAGCCGCACAGTGCTACCGAACGGCGACCGTTGTCGCTGTTCAGGGCCGAAGTCCGCACGATACGAGACGTCTTCGGAGAGCGAACCTTCGATGCTGTCTGCGCAAGCACGGCAACGAGCGCAACGCGTCATCGGAAAAGAGAACGAAGGAAGGACTATCGACATGGCCCACCTTGACAGCCGCCACAAGGCGCTCATAGACCCACCGAGGTCCCGGCCACCGGTACGGGCGGCACTCATCGCCACCCTCGGAGGCATCCTGCTGGCGGTGGTGTGGTCGTTCGAACTCGTCGACTCGGTCATCGGCGACACCGTGGCCAACGCGGCGCTGGGCCATGACGCGAAGACCACCCCCATCGCGGGGACGGCCGCCGGCCTGCTGTTCGCCTTCGTGTCCGGGCTGGCCGGCACCTTCACCGCCTGCAACATCGCCATGATGGCCTCGGTCGGCCCGCTGACCCAGGCCAGTACGGAACGCACCGGGAGGGCCCGGCACACCATCGCCGCCCTCCTGCGCCCGGTGGGCTGGATGACGGTCGGCATGGTGACGGTGTCCGCGCTGTACGGCGCGGTCGGGGTGATGCTCGGTGACCGGCTGCCGCAGCTGTCGACCGAGACGATCGGCGAGATGCCGGTCCGGATCATCCAGTCGTCCGTCGTGTTCGGCCTCATCGGGCTGGCCCTGGCCTACCTGGGCCTGGCCGCCCTGGGCTTCCTGCCGGACGTGTTCGCCCGTCGTCCGGTGGCCCGGGTGGTCACCATCGGTGCCCTCATCGGCGGCTTCCTCATCGGCCGGCCGTACCCGCTGTTCAACAAGCTGTTCCACTGGGCCGTGGACACCGGCAACCCGCTGAACGGCGCCATGGCCTTCGTCCTTCAGTCCCTGGGCAACATCCTGATCGTGGCCCTGCTGTTCGCCCTCATCGTGCTCGTCACCCGGGGACGTTTCCTGGCGTGGGCCTCCGACCCCTCGCGCAGCGTCGTGGTGACCGGAGGGCTGATGCTCATGCTGGGGGTCTTCACCGTCGTCTACTGGGATCTGCGGGTCCCGGCGATGTTCGGGTTCGGCTGGTTCCCGATGATGCCGTACCGCTGATCCGCATCCGTCCACTCCATCGTCGCGGTGGGGCCTTGCCGGTGGCATCTTCCATGCTGCTCGACTCCCCGGCCCCTCGGTGACCGGCGGCGAGGTCCTCGGTGCGGCCGAGGACCTCGCCGTCTAGGTCAGTCCCGACGATTGCGGTAATGGTGCACTACCAGCAGCACCGCGCAGGTCAGGGTGACCAGTCCGAACCCGGCGCCGACGAAGACGTTCGCGTCGGCGATCGACATGCTGGCGTTGATGACCGCGCTGACGATCAGCACCAGCCAGAGCACCGGGCGGAACAGGCTGCGGGTGGCGGTCTCGACGGGGGCGATGCGGTCGGCCATGGTTGCTCCCTGGGTTGTGTGGTCGGCGACGAGGACAACGCTAGGGCTGCGGAGGGCCGCCGACGATCCAGTCAGCCGCCCGACCCGGGTACAGCAGGCTGTACCTTTCCCCCCGCCGTGGGCCGGCTCCGACCTCGGTCACCTATGGTCTGTGCCGGGGAGGTGCACATGGCGGAGGCAGACACCGGCGGGAGCCGCGAACGCGGGGTGCGGCGGTATCTGCGCGACCGGGTACGGATCTCCGTCGACGCCCTGGAACACCTGGTCGGCGGCCTCGGTACGGCGATCCTGGCGTTCGCGGCGCTGCTGCTGCTCTCCGTGGTGGCACTGGCCTGCCTGGTCGGGATCGGTCTGCCGGTGATCCCGTCGGCGTTGAAGGCGGTACGGTCGGCCGCCCGGCGGGAACGGGCCCGGCTGTCCCGATGGGGGTTCCGACTGCCCGAGCCGCCACCGGTGCCCGCCGGCCTGCGGCAGGCCCTGCGCGATCCGTGGGTGCGGCGGGAGTGCGGGTTCGTGGCCCTCCACGGCACGGTCGGTCTCGCCCTGGGCGTGTTCGGGTTGTCCCTGCCGCTGTCCGCCGTGCAGAACCTGCTGTTCCCGTTCTACTTCTGGTTGCTGCCTCCGGAGGAGGGTGGCCCGGGTCTGGTCAACTGGCGCATCGACGGGCTGCCCGACGCCCTGGTGGTCGCCCTGATCGGGGTCGGCTGGCTCGCCGTGACGGTGGCGCTCGGGCCGCGCCTGGCCCGCCTCCAGGCGCTGCCGGGGCGACGGCTGCTGGCCCCGCCCCCCGACGTCGACGCCTCCCTGCGGATCGCCGAGCTGACCGCCACCCGGGCGGCGGCCCTGGACGCCCACGCGGTGGAGTTGCGCCGCATCGAACGCTCCCTGCACGACGGGGCGCAGAACCGGCTGGTCGCGGTCACCGTGCTGCTCGGTGCCGCCCGGCGGGCACTGGCCCGCGATCCGGCGCAGGCGGCGCAGGTGCTGGACCGGGCCCAGGACGCGGCCGAGTTGGCCCTGGCGGAACTGCGTACGGTGGTGCGGGGGATCCTGCCCCCGGTGCTGGACGACCGAGGGCTGGCCGGTGCCCTGCACGGGCTGGCCGCCGGCTGCGGGGTGCCCTGCACGGTGGAGGTCGAGGTACCGGGCCGGTGCGCCGCGTCCGTCGAGACCACGGCCTACTTCGTGGTGGCGGAGGCGCTGACCAACGTCGCCCGGCACAGCGGCGCCAGCACGGCCGCCGTCACCGTCCGACGCGAGGCCGACCGGCTGCACCTGTCGATCACGGACGACGGTCGGGGTGGCGCGGACGAGCGCCAGGGCTCCGGCATCGGTGGCATCCGGCGCCGGGTCGAGGCCCATGACGGCCGGTTCACCCTGACCAGCCCACCCGGTGGGCCGACGACGATACTCGTGGAGTTGCCGTGCGGATCGTGATCGCCGAGGACGACGCCCTGCTGCGCGAGGGGCTGGCCCTGCTGCTGCGGGCCGAGGGCCTGGACGTGGTGGCCACCACGGACTCCCCGACCACCTTCCTGTCCGCGGTGGACACCCATCGGCCGGAGGTGGCGATCGTCGACGTGCGGATGCCCCCCACCCACACCGACGAGGGGATCGTGGCCGCCGTCGAGGCCCGGCGTCGGCACCCCGGCCTGGCGGTGCTGGTCCTGTCGGCGTACGTCGAGCAGGCCTTCGCCACCGACCTGCTGGCCGCCGGCGCGGTACGGCTGGGTTACCTGCTCAAGGAACGGGTGGGTCGGGTCGAGGAGTTCCTCGGCGCGCTGCACCGGGTAGCCGAGGGCGGTACGGCGATCGACCCCGAGGTGGTCAGCCAACTCTTCGCCCGCAGCCGCCCGGACAGCACCCTCAGCCTGCTGAGCGCCCGGGAACGGGAGGTGCTCGCGCTGATGGCCGAAGGGCTGGGCAACACCGCGATCGCGGAACGGCTGTTCGTCACCGAAGGGGCCGTGCACAAGCACATCCGCAACATCTTCGCCAAGCTCGGCCTGGCCCCGGACGACTCGGCCGACCGTCGGGTGACCGCCGTCCTGCGGTACCTCAAGGACACCCAGGGCCGCGTTTAGTACAGCCTGCTGTACCCCGGTTGGCCCGTACGCTAGATCGTCCGGGACGCCGTAGCGCCATAGCTTTTCCGTGTACTCGATCTGCCGAGCTCACGGAGAGGCCGATATTCATGTCCGCCATTGCTGGACGACCCGCCGAGCCGGCGGTACGCGTCGGAGGACTCACCCGCACCTACGGCACCGGGCCCCAGGCGGTCACCGCCCTGGCCGGCATCGACGCGGAGTTCCACCGCGGCACCTTCACCGCGGTGATGGGTCCCTCGGGCTCCGGCAAGAGCACCCTGTTGCAGACCGCGGCCGGTCTGGACCGGCCCACCTCCGGTGAGGTGTGGATCGGTGACCAGGAGCTGTCCCGGCTGTCCGAGACGAAGCTGACCAAGCTGCGTCGCAGCCGGATCGGTTTCGTCTTCCAGGCCTTCAACCTGATCGGGGCGTTGACCGTGGAGGAGAACATCCACCTGCCCCTGCGGCTGTCCGGTGCCAGTCCGGACCCCGCCTGGCTCGGGCAGGTCCTGGACCGGGTCGGGCTCGTCGACCGGTTGCACCACCGTCCGGCCGAGCTGTCCGGTGGGCAGCAGCAGCGGGTGGCGATCGCCCGGGCCCTGGCCATGCGCCCCGAGGTGATCTTCTGCGACGAGCCCACCGGCGCCCTGGACACCCAGACCGCCGCGGAGGTGCTGGCCCTGCTGCGGTCCGTGGTGGACCAGAGCCGGCAGACGGTGATCATGGTGACCCACGACCCGGTGGCCGCCTCGTACGCCGACCGGGTGATGGTCCTCGCGGACGGCCGGATCGTGCACGACATGCCGCAGCCGGGTCCGGAGCGGATCGCCGAGCAGTTGGCGCTGCTCGGACGCCGTCAGCTCGTCGCGCAGGGGAGCTGAGCCATGCTGAGCCTGGCTGTCCGGATGCTGCGGCACCGGATCGGAAGCGCGGTAGCCACCCTGGTCGCCCTGGCCTGCGGGGTCATGATCCTGATGTCGGTGGGGCTGCTGGTCGAGTCCGGCCTGCGCTACACCCCCGCCCCCCAGCGGTACGCCGCCGCCGACATCGTCGTAGCGAACCACGACATCACGATCACCGGCCGGGAGTTCGACGGAACGACCACCACGACCAGGGTGCCCCTGCCCGAGGGTGGGACGGTGCCGGTCACCCTGGCCGAGCAACTCCGGCAGGTACCCGGAATCACGATGGTCGCGGTCGACCACACGATGCGGGCGGTCGTACCGACCGTGGCGCCACAGCGGACGGCCGCCCACGGGTGGAGCAGTGCCGCCCTGACCCCCTACCGGATCGTCGACGGCCGCCCGCCGACCGCAGCGGACGAGGTGGCCGTCGACCTGCGGCTGGCCAGAACCGCCGAGACCGAGGTGCGCCCCGGCGACCGGATTCCGGTGATCGTGCAGGGCGGGATGCGCAGGTACACCGTCAGTGCGGTGGTGGAACGCGCCGTGGAGGGCGACTGGCCCGCCGCGGTGTTCTTCACCGACCGGCACGCCGCCGCGCTGAGCCCGTACCCGGGTCGGGCCGGGGCGATCGGGATCGTGGTGGCCTCCGGCGCGGACACCTCCGCCGTACTGGCCGAGGTGCGGCGGCTGTCCACCGAGGCCGGAGCGCGGGTGTTCACCGGTGCCGAGCGCGGGCGACTGGCCCAGTCCGAGGCCCTGGCGGCCAGCGAGCTGCTGGTGGAGGTGGGTGCGGTCTTCGGCGGGTACGTCGCCGGGCTGGTGATGTTCGTCGTGGCCGGCACGGTCGGGCTGGCGGTCCGCCACCGCCGCCGGGACCTGGCCCTGTTGCGGGCCATCGCGGCGACCCCCGGCCAGATCCGGGTGATGATCGTCGCCGAGGTGCTGCAACTGAGCCTCGTGGCGGTCGGGTTGGGCATCCCGGCCGGGCTGTTCGCCACCGGCTGGGTGCACCGGCAGTTGATCGCCCGGGGCTTCATTCCCGAGGGCTTCCCGCTCACCGGCGGCCTGCTCTCCGCCCTGGCGGTGACCGTGACGATCATGCTGGTGGCGGTGACGGCGGCCCTGATCGCCGCTGGGCGCACCGTACGCATCCGCCCCACCGAGGCCCTCGGTGAGGTCGCCGTGGAGCCGGCCCGCAACAGCCGGACCCGGCTGATCGTCGGGCTGGTGACCCTGGCCGCCGGGATCTCCCTCACCATGGTCACCACGGCCGCCCGGGGCCCGGCCGCCCTCGGCGCGGCGCTCGGCATGCTGTACGTCCTCGTGCTGGCCGCCGCCCTGCTGGCGCCCTGGATCAACCGGTACGCCGCACGGGCCCTGGGCCCGGTGCTGCGGACCGTCTGGCGGGACAGCGGATACCTGGCCGCAGCCAACCTGCGGGCCAACGCCCAGGGCATGGTGACCGTGCTGACCGCCCTGGTGCTGTCGGTGGGCTTCGGGGGCTCGATCTGGTTCCTCCAGGACAACCTGGAACGGCAGACCCTGGCCCAGAGCCGCACCGGAATGCTCGCCCAACACTCGCTGGTCTCGCCGGTGGGGCTGGCCCGGACCGCCGTCACCGACGCCCGCGCGATGCCCGGAGTCCTGGCCGCGACCCCGATCCGACGGACCTCGGTGCTCACTCGGGTGCTGGATGAGACTCAGGAGGTCAGCGCGCAGGGCATCGACCCCGCCGGTGTCGAACACACCCTGGACCTCAAGGTCACCGAGGGCCGGCTGGCCGACCTGCACGGCGCCACCGTGGCCCTGTCCACCCTGCAGGCCGCCTCCCAGGGGGCGAAGGTCGGCGACCAGGTGGCGATGTGGCTGGGCGACGGCACCCCGGTGCGCTTGCGGGTGGTGGCCCTCTACGAACGAGGGCTCGGCTTCGCCGACGTCACCGTGAATCGGGAGATCATCACCGGACACACCGCCACCGACCTGGACGACCAGGTGCTGATCCGCACCGAGGGGGGTTCGGTCCCCCTGGCCGACCTGGTCGATCGTCATCCGGGCAGCGGACTGATCGACACCGGCACCATCAACGGTCAGTTGGCGCAGGACCTGGCGATCAGCGCCTGGCTGAACAAGATGCTCATCGGGGTCATGGTCGGCTACGCCGCGCTGGCCGCCGCCAACACGATGGTGATGGCCGCCCTGGCCCGGGGTCGTGAGCTGGCCCTGCTGCGGCTGGTGGGGATGACCAGACGCCAGGTCAAGCGGATGGTGCACGCCGAACAGGTAGGCCTGCTCGGTACCGCACTGCTCATCGGCGGGGTCATCGCCGTGGTCACCCTGACCTCGGTGGTCCGGACCCTGACCGGGCAACCGGTGCCCTACGTCCCACTGGCCGGCGGGCTGGCCATCATCGGCGGCGCCACCCTGCTGGCGCTGACCACCACCGTCCTGCCCATCGGCGCGCTGCTGCGCACCCCGCCGGTCAACGGCATCGGGATCAAGGAATGACCCCGGAATCCGTCTCGTGGATCGCGGCACCCGGCCGCCGATCCGACAACTCACCAGGAGGTCCCGTGTCAACGTCAACGACAGAGAAGTCCATCGCCCGACGGGGCATCGCCCTGCTGGCCGCCTGCACGATGATCGGGCTGGCCGTGGTCGGCGTACGGTCGGCCGATCCGGCCGTGGCCAAGCCGCCGAAGGACACCATCCAGGTAAGCCTGAACGAGTTGGTGGGCGCCGGTGTCGCGCCGGGAGCATTCGCCTCGGTACGGGACCGCACCGGCCGGGTGACCCACTACACCGCCGGGGTGGCCGACCTGCGCACCCGGGGGAAGGTTCCCGCCGACGGGTACTTCCGGATGGCCAGCAACACCAAGATGTACGCCGCCGTCGCCGTCCTGCAACTCGTCGACGACGGCAAGGTCCGCCTCGACGAGCCGATCGAGACGTACCTGCCGGGTCTCGTCCGCGGCACGGGCTTCGACGGGCGGACGATCACCGTCCGGCAGGTGCTGGAGCACACCAGCGGCCTGCCGGGTTACGACCTGCCGCACGTCTTCCAGTGGCGCGACCGGTACTTCGAAGCGCGCGACCTGCTCGACTCGGCCTTCGCGAAGGAGGCGACCAGCCCGGTCCCCGGCGCGACGATGCACTACAGCAACACCAACTACATCCTGGCCGGCCTGCTCGTGCAGAAGGTCACCGGACGGCCGATCAGCGAGGTGATCACCACCCGGATTCTCGACCGGGCCGGACTGCGGAACACCTACTGGCCGGGGGTCGGCGACCAGAGCATCCGCAAGCCGTACGCCAACGGCTATCTCCCCCACCCGGAGACCGGGAAGTGGACCGAGATCACCCGACTGGACCCCTCCATCGGCGGGGCCGCCGGGCAGATGATCTCCACCCCGAGTGACCTCAACCGGTTCCTGGTGGCGTTGCAGAACGGCAAACTGATCAAGCCAGCGACCCTGGCCCAGATGCGCGCCGGCAACCCGTTCTACCCGGGCGGGGAGGACCTGCCCGAGCTGGTGTGGCACTACGGGCTGGGCACCATCGGGTTCGAGCTCAGTTGTGGCGGTCGGGCCTGGGGGCACGGCGGCGACATCGACGGATACTCCAGCCGTACCGCGATCACCGCGGACGGTCGGGCGGTGACCCTGGTGGTGACCGCGGACTCCAGCCCGGTGCAGGACGGGGTGTTCCGGGTGCTCGACGCCTTCGACGCCGCGTTGTGCGCCGGCCGGTAGCCGTACCCTGATCGGCCGCCCCTGCGGATTCCGCGGGGGCGGCTTCTCCTGTCAGGGGTGCAGGACCGCTTTGAGCACCTCTTGGCGTCGGTCGAAGCGTTGGTAGCAGCCGGGGGCGTCGGCCAGGCTGCCGTGGTGGGTGACGATCCGGCCGGGTCGGGCCCGGCCGGAGGTCACCATGTCCCGCCCCCGCCGCCCGGGTTGACCAGGCGGGCCGCGTCGGCGAGCACCTGGTCGGCCCGCTCCCGGTCCGGGTGGGCCCGGTCGTGGGCCTGGAAGCCGACCGCGTCGATGACCTTGTCCACCCCCGGCAGCTTCTCCTCCCCCAGCGGCAGACCCGCTCGGGCCCGGTCGGCGCGGATCTGCTCGACCGGATCCCCCGCTCGGAAGTCGACCGGCGCCGCCCCCACCTCCTCGGCCTTGCCCAGCCGGGCGTCGACATGGTCCACGCTGTAGACCCTGCGGGCACCGAGCAGACCGGCGGAGTACGCGGCGAGCAGTCCGATGGTGCCGGCCCCGAACACGGCGACGGTCTCCCCCGCCTGGACGTCGGCCAGGGTGGCCGCGGCGTGCCAGCCGGTGACGAAGGCGTCGGCCAGCAACACGGAGGGTTTGCCGGCGGAACCGGTGGCCCGTGCGGTGGTGGTGGCCCGTGGTGGCGTGGGGCGGCTCAGGTGTGGTCGCGGACGAAGGCCCGCATGAGGTAGGCGCACTCGGCCGCGTGGGTCTCCAGCAGCAGATGTCCACCGTCGTAGATGTGGGCGTCCATGCGGTCGAGGACCCGGTGGTACGCGAGGACCTCCTCGACGTCGAAGTAGGCATCGTGTCGTCCCCACAGCACCAGGGCCGGCGGCTGGTGAGCGCGGTGGTACCCGGCGATCTCCTCGAAGCGGGCCACATGCTGGGCGTAGTCGGTGAAGAGGGCGAACTGGGCGTCGAGGTTGCCAGGTCGGCTCATCCGCTCCCAGTCGAGATGCCACGACTCCGGTGGGTGCAGGATGCGCAGGTGCTCGGGCAGCCCGGCGAGATACTGATCGCGGGTGCCGGCGAAGTTCAACCAGTCCGGTAGGTCCGCGCGCCGTTCCTCGGTCGGATCGGCCCAGTACGCCCTGGCGCTGTCCCACTGCTCCCCCAGGCCCTCCTGGTGGGCGTTACCGCTCTGCACGATCAGGCCCCGAATGCGTTCCGGGGCCCGGGTGGCCAGGTGGTATCCCACCGGTGCCCCGAAATCGTGCAGGTAGACGAAGAAGCGCTCCACCCCGAGGCGGTCGAGCAGGTGTTCGACGGTCCGCGAGAGATTGTCGAAGGTGTAGTCGTAGTCCTCGATGATCGGCGCGGAGGACATGCCGAAGCCGGGCAGGTCGGGGGCGATCACCCGGGCGACCTCGGCCAGGGTGGGCATCACCTCGCGGAAGGTGTGCGAGGAACTGGGGAATCCGTGCAGCAGCAGGAGGGTCGGCTGGTCGGTGCGCCCGGCCTCGCGGAAGAACACCTCCAGGCCGTCGAGGTCGACCTGTCGGTGCCGGACCTTCTGGACGCTCTGCATCGTCGGCCTCCCGGCGGTTGGCATCGCTCACCAGCCCCATCGTGGCGGACCGGCACCCTGATTGACCGCCCGTTGCGACACCAGACCAACGGCCGGGTCACTGTCAGGGCCCGGCGCTACCCTGCCGGCATGGCCGAACTGGAGGAACTGATCGTCGCCGACGCCGCGGCGCTGCGGGACTGGTTGTCGGAAAACCATGCCCGCTCCCCCGGGGTCTGGCTGGCCCTGGGGCGCAAGGGTGGCACGGTGACGACCCTGACCTGGCAGCAGGCGGTCGAGGAGGCCCTCTGCTTCGGCTGGATCGACGGGCAGGCCCGCAAACGGGACCAGGAGACCTCCTTGATCCGGTTCACCCCCCGCAAGCCCCGCAGCTCCTGGTCACAACGCAATGTCGCCCATGTGGCCCGCCTGGAGCAGGAAGGGCGGATGCAGCCCTCCGGCCGGGCCGCGGTGGAGGCCGCCAAGGCGGACGGACGCTGGGCGGCCGCCTACGCCCCACCCTCGGAGGCCGAGGTGCCGGCCGACCTGCTGGTCGCCCTGGCCGCCGAGCCCGCCGCCCAGGCCATGTTCGAGGTCCTCACCAAGACCAACCGGTACGCCCTCATCCACCGCCTCGGCGCGGTGAAACGGGCCCAGACCCGGGAACGGAAGATCGCCGAGTTCGTCGCCATGCTGGCCCGCCACGAGACCATCTACCCCCAGAAGGCCAAGCCGTGATCGGCTGCTGCCCGCCCCCTGGTTCCTGGCCGCATGGCAGAAGATGCGCACCCGGCGGCCGTGCGTCATCGTTTGCCTGTCGACCATCCGAAGGGGAGACGAATGGGACAGGCCACCGTCATCCGCTACACCACCAGACCGGAAGTCGCCGAGGAGAACGCCAAGCTGGTCGAGGAGGTCTTCGCCGAACTGGCGCAGACCCGACCGGACGGCCTGCACTACGCCACCTTCCGGCTGGGCGACGGCACGGAGTTCATGCACCTGCTGGTGTCCGAGGAAGGCTCGACCGCGCTGACCGACACGGCCGCCTTCCGACGTTTCCAGGAAGGCATCCGCGCCCGCTGCGCCACCCCACCCCAGTTCACCCAGGCGACCGTGGTCGGCTCGTACGCCCTCGGCGGCATCTGACCCTTCTCCGGTTGCTGCGGTCAGCCGAGGGCACGCCACAGCGACCGACCCGCCAGCCGTGGGGTCGAGCCCATTGCGAATCCGGCAGATCGTCCGGCGTCGGCGTTATGAATAGGTCTTCCGACCGGGGGTTGGGATCCTGCTTCCCTCGCTCGTCATTTGACCGGCCCAACAATCATCGAGGGATGGATGCTGTCGCCCCGCTCGTAGGTGTTCTGATAGGTGGCCTCTTGGTGCTGGTTAGCGACCTGCTGCGCCGCCGAGTCGAATGGCAACGCGAACTTGTGAAGAGACTCGCCGCCAGCGGCACGGACCTCGTTGTGCTCCTGCACGGTAGCTTCGGCGAACTCATCGAAGCCCGCGATACGGCCAGGCAGGTGGAGAATCCGCACGCCGGCCGGGCGGATCGCCTCCAGGCGTACAGCCGCTTCTACGCCAACCCAGGCAGCCGAGCCCTTGGACCTCATGCCGAGCGGGTTCTCACCGCGCACCGCGCTGTACGCGCTGCACATGACGCTGCAAATGACGTATGGGAGCGCGCTGCTGGTGAATACTTGGAGGCGACCGGCGCGTTCGAACTCGCCTTACACAAGGCCATTGTTCGGGGTCGACCACCTCGTGATCCTCAAACTTCAGAGGTGGCATCAGACTCGCCCTGAACGCTTCCCGCGTTCGATTACCCAGTGCCTCAGCCACTGCACAACCAGCACCTCCTTTGGACAGACGGGTTGTCAAGATCGTGCTTTTCGGCCGTTGCTAGGGCCTGCCGCAAGCACCTCTATTCAGGGGAATCTTGTCGACCAGGGGCATGAGCTGGCTGGCCGCAGCGGGGCGATCTCAGCCCTCGAGAACGTCGGAGACGATCCATGGTGGCTACTCACCTCCTCATGTTCAGACAGAACGACCCTCACGTCCCGGCCCAATATCATTAAGTGAGAGTTGTGATCCCCCCGTAGCTTCGCTGCCTCGTTTCGGTGGTGGGAATAGCGCACCGTCTCCGTTGTTGATCTCATAGCGCCACCGCGGATTCAGATCCGTATCGTCTGAATAGTCCTGCTCCCTCGGCCCATCGGATGCAAATCTGACGCCGACGCCTGGGGCCGCTCGCAACCCCCAAGCGCTGCTTCGCCTTGGCTGACAATCGCCGCGCGAATCGCCTCCTCTCCGGCAGCGGTCGGCACAGGTCGTCGAATGCTTCCTGATTGCGGCTGCGGCGGTCGCTCGGTCGTCGCATTCCCTGCGGTAGCGGCTACGGTAGAGTCGGTGCGGTGACGGACCCTACCGCGCCGCTCTACGTCGCTGCGGACATTCATGGCCACCGCAAGGAGTTCGGTCGCGCGCTCGTCGAGGCGGGCCTTGTCGGCCCGAACGGCCGTTGGTGCGGCGGACCTGCTCGATTGTGGCTGCTCGGTGATTACGTCGATCGTGGCCCCGACGGAATCGGTGTGATCGAGGACATCTGGACCCTGGCTGCGGAAGCAGCCGCCGTTGGCGGCGAGGTACGGTGCCTGCTGGGCAACCACGAGGTGCAGCTACTCGCCGCCCACCACTTCGGCACGACGCCAGTTGTCGGGCTCAACGAGCCGGGCGGTTTCCACAGTGGTTGGGCCAGATTCGGCGGTTGCGACGAGGATCTGCGCCGGTTGACCGACGAGCACCTGGCCTGGATGTCCGCCCTGCCGGCCGTGGCGGTCGTCGACGACATCCTGCTCGTGCACTCCGATTCCGTGCGGTACCTAGAGCATGGATCCGATGTGGAAGCCGTCAATACCAGTGTGCGGACCGCCCTACAGACGCGCGACGCCAAGATATGGCTGAAACTGTCGTATCAGATGAGTGATCGTGGCGCGTTCCGCGGCGACGACTCGGCGAAGGTCGAGGCTGCGGTTTCCGCCATGCTCGACCGCTTGGGCGGCACGGAGATCGTGCACGGCCACAGCACCCTGACAAAGCACTTCGGAGTGGTGCCCGAGGAGGTCAAGGGGCCACTGCGATACGCCGGCGGCCGAGTGTTGGCCATCGACGGCGGCGTCTACGAGGGCGGCCGCATCATTGTCACCCGGCTGCGGTGAGCGCCACCATCGTGGTCGGGCGGCGACATCTGCCGCCCAACCACGATGGTTACCGCTGCGATGGCACGGCTGGGGTCGCCGCGCCGGTCACGGCGGCCGCTGGCGGCGGGCAGGCTACATAGCGGCTGTCGGCGAACATCAGCGCCGGCCCGTCCGACAGGATGTCGAAGGCTTGGACAGCGCCGAACACGACGGCATGGTCGCCGGCCACACGGACATCCACCACCTCACAGTCGAAGTAGCTGACACCCTGCTCCAGGATCGGTGCCGAGGAGCACGGTGCCGGCCGCCAGTCGACGCCGGTGAAAGCGCCGGCCCCGGTCCCCCGGCGGGAGCTTGCGAACCAGTCTGCGACCGGCTGCTGGTGGGCGCCGAGCACCGTGACGGCGAAGATGCCCGACGAGTGAATCCGCTCGTAGGTGCGACAGGTCAGGCCGAGTGACACCAGCACCATCAGCGGTTCCAGTGAGACCGTGACGAACGAGTTGACCGTCATGGCGTGCGGCTGGCCGTCGTTGAGGGTGCTGACGACGGCCACCCCGGTCGGGAACCGGCCGGCGGCACGCCGGAAGCGGAGGCTGGTCGAGTCGGGGATCCTGGTCGCCTGCGAGGTCATGGGGTCTCCGCCGATGTCAACGCGCGGAGCCGGTCGAGGTGCTCGAGACCTGCCATCACCTGATCGGCGGGTACTCCGAAATCGATGAGGCAGGCGACCTCGTCGACCCCGGCCTTGGCGAAACGCTCGACGGTGTGCTGTGCCTTCTCGACCGTGCCGAGCAGGCCACTCTCGTCGTAGTACCGGTCGAAGGCCCGCTGCACGAGCGCATCGATGTCGCGCTCCCGCAGCTTGGAGGGATCGATCCGGCGGGCGGTACCGGTCTGCGAGCCGAGTAGCAGGCCGAGTGAGCTCCGCAGGTATGCACTGAGTGGCTCGCGTACCAGATTGCGAACGTGGTCGTCGGCGCCCAGGAAGGTGTGCACCATGAGCACGACGTGACCGGGCCACCCGTCCGCCCCTGGCCGCTCGGCGATCGCTTCGCGATACGCCTCGATCTTGGTGGCGACGTCGTCCAGGTCCTGCCCCAGCAGGTGGGTCAGCACCCCCGCGCCGATCTGCCCGGCGGCGCGGAAGGTTTCCACCCCACCGGCACTGGTGATCCAGATCGGGATGTCGTGCTGTACGGGGGCCGGGAACGCACGCACCTCAGTGGCCGCACCCACTCCGTCGGTGACCGGCATCGGCTCGCCACGCCACAGCCGCCGCACCTGCTGGGCGTACTCCAGGGTGAGTTCGCGGCGAGTCTGGTAATTCTCCGGCCGCAACGCGAAGTCGACCGCGTGCCAGCCGGAGGCGAAGGAGACTCCGGCCCGACCTCCGGAGAGATTGTCGACCATCGCCCACTCCTCCGCGATACGCAGCGGGTGGTGCAGGGGGGCCACGACACTGCCGGCCCGCACCGCGACTCGCCGGGTGACCGCGGCGACGGCAGCGGCCGTCACAGCCGGGTTCGGATAGATCGCACCGAACGGGTGGAAGTGTCGCTCGGGAGTCCAGACGGCCGTGAAGCCGTGCTCGTCGGCGAACCTGGCTCCGTCGAGCAGCATCCGATAACGGTCGTGTCCGGCGTCGCGCTCGTCGCTGGCGAAGTAGAAAAGGCTGAAGTCCACCGGTGTCTCCGTTCAGTTCGTGGGTGCGAGTGAGCGCACCATGTCCAACAGCCGGTCGTAGCTGGCGTCGAGGTCGCTCGACATGGCCAACTCCCAGATCAGTCGGTCGGCCAGCAAGCTCCGCAGGTCGTCTTCGATTTCACCGAGGAGCACCGGATCGGCCTTGCCGGTGGCGAAGTCGTCGCGGCATCGCTGCACCGCCTCGTCGACCGTCAACGGCCGTATGGTGGCGTCTCCGCGGCTCAGGAAAACCACGCTGTCCGGCACGACCGAGGACCGCAGCCTGGCGGCCAGCGGTCCGCTGATGGTCACGCGAAGCTTCTCGCCGTCGTTGACCGGTGCGGTCACCGCCTGCGCCAGGTCCGCGTTGCCGGCTAGCCGCTCCGGGGTGACGTAGAGGGCCTGGGGGTAACCCCACAGCCGTCCCGGTACCTCGTCACGCAGGTCACGGACCATGATGTCCTCGCCGACGAGTTCGGCGCCGTGCCGCAGAGCGGTGTGGACGAAGGTCGACTTACCCATGCCGGTGGGCCCGCTGACCAGCACAGCGTGCCCGTCAGCGACGAACGCCCCGGCGTGCAGGGGGTAGAGCCGCGAGGAGCGACACACCAGGTACAGCGCGAGTCGCTCGAAGATCCACCGACCCCACACGATCGGGTTCGTGAGGTCCGCCGCGCACAGGGTCACCCTGGCGACCCCCGCTGCCACGTCGAACTCGCACCTGGAGCCGCCCGTGTCGATGATGATCGGATCAGCGGCGATCACCTCCTCGGTGTGCGGCGGCTCCGCGGTGGCTGCGGCAGGATGGTCCACCACCCGGACGGTCAGCCTGAGGCTGGGCGCGTCCGCGCGTGGCGCTACCGGCGCGCCGAAGAAGGCGTCCACCACCGTGGCCGCGCGTGGATCCGCTACGCAGTGCACTGAAATCCCGTAGATCTCCCGGTAGGTCTCGTTCATCGCGCGGCCTCTTCCTGACGTGGGGGTGTACCGGGGACCGAGCCCATGCCGCTGTCCACGCTGGTGGCGGGTGCGGCGGCGGCGTCGCGGGCAGGAGGGCGGGTGCGCTCGGCCCAGCGCGCCACGAATGGTGTTATCGCGCCTGCGGCGAACAGCAGGGCGCCGAAGATCAGCCAGCCGGGGCGGCCGACGCCGATGATGAGGACCGCGGTGATCGCCGGGGTGACCATCTTGGCCACCTTGCCCCCCATACCGAACAGGCCCTGATACTGCCCCTGCGCGTGCTCCGGTGCGAGCTCGTACGACAGCGCCCAGGAACCGGCGGCGTAGAGCAGTTCCCCGAGCACGTGGATGAGCGCTCCGATGATGAGGACGACCACCGCCAGCCAGGCCGGCGCCCCGGCGGCCAGGGCGAAGAACCCGCAGCACACCGCCAGAAGCAGCCCGGAGCGGCGCAGCGCCCGGGCACCGCCCTGGACGGTCTCGGCGCCGGCGCTGGCCCGCACCTGGAACAGGATCACCATGATGGTGTTGACCAGCAGGATCGCCGAGAACACAGCTACCGGTGCGTCCGTTCGGTCCGCGATCCAGAGCGGCAGGGCCACCGTCAGCAGCCCGTCGTTCATGGCCAGGATCGCCGTCAACGCGGTAACGGCGAGATAGGGCCGGTCCTTGAGCACCAGCCCGACCGAGGCCTTCTCCTCGTGCCGGGTGATGTGCTCGTTGCGCAGACGCAGGAAGAGCAGGGCGCCGAGGACGAAGGCGGCACCGCTGACCAGCAGCATCGTCCGGTAGGCGGCACCGGTGTTGAGCTGTAGCGCGACGCCACCCACCACCGTGCCCAGCGAGATGCCGATGTTGGTCACGGAGCGCAGGTAGGCCCGAGCCTTCACCCGCTGCTCCCGGGGAACCGCCTGGGCGACCAGCGCCCCCCGTGACGCGTCGGCTCCCGCCTCCGCACCGACCACGAGCGCGGCCAGGACCACGAAGCTCGTAAACCCGCCGACGAAGGTGTACCCGCAGACCAACGCGCCCTGCAGGGCGACGAAAGCTATCGCGGTGTTGCGGGCGCCCAGCCGGTCGGCGACATGGCCCGCCGGGATGCTGATCAGCATGCCGAACGCGGCGGCGAGGGACAGGCCTAGCCCTACCCGGGTCGGCGAGATACCCACCGAGCGGATGAAGTACAGAACGCTGACAGAGAGGAGAATGCCGTTGCCGAATGTGCGGGCCAGGTTGCTGACGGCCAGCACCCGCACCGGACCCTGCGGCGGGACCAGATGTTCTAGCAGTTTCACGTACGCACCCCCGCGGTCGAGCGTTCGGCTTCCGGTGACGGAGCGGCCAGGAGGGCTAGCAGCCGACCCCGGTCGACCTTGCCGTTGCTGTTGAGTGGAAACTCGGTGAGGCAACGGTAACGACGGGGGACCATATATACCGGGACCCGACGGCGTAGCCAGGTGAGCAGTTCGTTGTCGGCGACCATCCCGCCGGTGTAGAAGGCGGCCAGCACGACGTCCTCACCCTGGGGAGCCGCGACGACGACGGCGTGGTCGACCGCGGGATGGTGGCGCAGCGCGGCCTCGATCTCACCCAGCTCGATCCGGTACCCCCGGATCTTCACCTGGTTGTCCAGCCGACCCAGGTGCACGAGCTGGCCATGTTCCACCCGGACCCGGTCCCCGGTGCGGTAGTAGTCCGCCGCCGAGGGACTCCCCAGGGTCGGTGTGACCACCCCCCGGTCGTCGAGGGTGCAGAAACGGCCCCGGTCGTCCGCCGGGTCGAGGTATCCGGTGAAACGTTGCTGCCCGCGTACCACCAACTCTCCCTCGCTGCCGGGGACCCCGTCCTCGTCGACGACGAGGTATTCCAGCGACGGGTAGACGGCGCCGATCGGCACGGTGTCGTTGGAGGTCGGCGGCCAGGTCTCCGGATCCGGACCCAGGCGGTACTCGCTGCACGCCAGGGTCAGTTCCGTGGGCCCGTACACGTTGTCGACGATCGCGCGCGGCGCTACCCCCCGCCATGCTCGGGCCTGGGCGTAGGTGAGCTGCTCGCCGCAGAAGATCGCGTACTTCAGCTCGGTCACCCGCCCGGCCGGCAGGTTTCCGAGCCCACCGGTCACCGTGATGACGGAGGGGACGGAGAACCAGTGCGTGATCGCGTGCTCGACCAGGTAGTCGACCGGGCTCAGCAGTTCGTCGCGGGTGGGAACGATCAGGGCCGCACCGCCGCCCCAGGTGACGAAGAGGTCGAACACCGACAGGTCGAAGGTCAGGTCGAAGGTGTGCGACATCCGGCAGCCGGGGCGTACCCGGTAGCGGTCGATGTTGTGCGCCAGGTACCCGGACAGGTTGTGGTGGCGGATGGGCACCCCCTTCGGCTGCCCGGTCGAGCCCGAGGTGAACAGCACGTAGGCCACATCGTCCGGCGCGGTGCGGTAGGGGGGCAGCGCATGCGTGACGTGCGCCGCCAGCAGCTCCTCGTCGGTGACGGTCAGCACGTGGGAGTGCAGCTCGGCGGCGACCGCAGCGGCGACGGCCCCGTCGGACAGGACCAGGTCCACCTCGGCCATCTCGCAGACGGTGGTGTTGCGGACGGCCGGGTAGCGCGGATTGAGCGGGACGACGGCGGCACCGAGACGCTGTACGGCCAGGTAACCGGCGTACGCGACGATGCTGCGCGAGGCCAGGAGCGCTACCCGCCGGGGCACGGCGCCGTGCTCACGCACGATGTACGCCGCGATGGTGTCGGCGAGGTCCGCCAGCCGCCGGTAGCTGATGGAGGATCGGCGGATGCGCAACGCCTCGGAGTCCGGCCACCGTCGGGCCGACGCGGCGAACCACTCGTACAGGGTTTCCTCAGGTAAGAGCGCAGGTCCAGTCGGCTGCAACTTCGTCACCGCCCCTCAGGTCGACCGCGACAACGGTGATCGTCGTCGGGGCGAGCTGGGGCTGCGGCGACAGGTGCAGCCGTTGCAGGTCGTCCGCGGCAGGAAGCGCGGCGAGGCAGTCGCAGGGCTGCTCGTCGAAGCCGGCGAACCGGTAGGCGACCTCCATCATCCGGTTGCGGTCGCTGCGTCGGAAATCGGCGACCAGGTGAGCGTCGGCCCGAGCCGCCTGATCGGTCAGCCACCGCAGGATCACCGCGCCGGCGCCGAAGGCGACGACCCGGCATGAGGTGGCGAGCAGCTTCAGGTGATAGACCCCGGGGTACCGCTCCAGGAGGATCACGCCGACGGCGCCGTGCGGGCCGAACCGGTCGGTCATCGACACCACCAGCACGTCGTGGCCGCCGGTGGCGACCATCCCCCGCAGTGTCTCCTCCGAGTAGTGCACCCCGGTGGCGTTCATCTGGCTGGTGCGCAGGGTGAGTTCCTCCAGCCGCGCGATGTCCGCGTCGGTGGCCCGGTCGATGCCCATCCGCAGGTCGAGCGAGCGCAGGAACTCCTCCTCCGGCCCGTCGAAGCTGGCGCGCTCGGTGTCCCGACGGTTGCTCGCCTGGTACATCTCACGGCGTCGCCGAGAGTCGGCGGTGATCACCGGCGGGTTGAACTCGGGCAGCTCGGCGAGGCGGAGGGCCTCCTCCGCCGGGTAGCACCGGACCTCCGGCAGGTGGAAGGCGACCTCCGCCCGCTCGGCCGGGTGGTCGTCGATGAAAGCGATGGTGTGCTGGGCGAACTTCAACGTGTCCGCGATATGACGCACCGCGTCCGACTTGCGTCCCCAACTGATCTGCGGAACGACGAAGTATTCCGCCAACCCGAGCTTCTCCAGTTGGGCCCAGGCCTCGTCGTGGTCATTGCGGCTGGCCACCGACTGCAGGATGCCCCGGGCGTCCAGATCGATGACGATCTGACGGATCTCGTCACTGAGGTGGACCTCACCGTCCTCGAGCAGAGTTCCCTTCCACAGGGTGTTGTCGAGGTCCCAGACGAGACACTTGATCGTGGCGGGGCCGTTGTCGAGGGTCATCACACCTCCCAGATGGTCGCCGACCAGGCGGCGACCGGGCTGTTGTTGAGCACCAGGACGAGGTCACCCTCGGCCACCTCGCCGGTGGCGAGCAGATCCTGGAGGTTGAGCACGACATCCATCGCGCCGAGGTGACCCCACCGGGCCAGGTTGTCTCGGCACACCTGATGGATGGGCAGGCCGAGCAGCGTCTCGTAGAAGTCGAACGCGCTGGCAGTGACGTTCTGCATGAGGGTCGCGGCGACCCCGCCCTTGTCGACGCCCGCGTCGGCGAGCACTCCCTCGACCAGTTTGCTCAGCCGCAGCCTGCTGTGCATCGCCAGGTCGAAGCGGTAGCGGTCGGGCGAGAGGCACTCCTCGCGCCACTCGTACCAGGGGGCCTGCTTGTAGTCGACTCGGAAGAGGTCGTGGAAGCTGCCGTCGGTCTGCATGCGGTGGGCGCGCAGGGCCGGCCGGCCACCGCGCACCATGGTCATGGCGTACGCGCCGTCACCGATCACCGCCACCGGGAACCGGATGCGATCCACCCCGGTGGGGCGGCTGCCGTGGGCGATCATGATGGTGTCGCGGCTGGAGTCGGCGACCAGCAGGTCCCGGGCGAGTGCCCAGGCCGCGCTGGAGCCGGTGCAGCCCAGGCCGTCGACCTCGAAGGCGAAGGCCGAGGTCAGCGCGGCGTCGGCCTGCACCCGGCAGGCGTCCGAGCCGAGCAGAACGTCCGGCGAGCGTGGGGCGACGAGCAGAAGCATCTCCGGTGGTGGCGACCCGCCCGCTGACACCTCCCGGCAAGCCTTCGCGGCCAGCTCCGCTGCCGTCGCGTTCTCGAACAGTCCCACCGTCGACACCCCGCTGCCACGGACGAACTCCGCCTCCTCATGGCCGAGGGTGGGGAACTCCGGCAGGTCGAGGACCTTCTGCTGGGTGTCGGGCAGCAGGCAGTGCACAGCCCCGATGCCGATGGCGGTCATGGCGTCACCGCCAGGGCGTGTTCGGCGAGCAGCAGCTGACTGATCTCGTTACTGCCCTCGATGATCTCCATGAGCTTCGCGTCGCGGTACGCCCGTGCGGTCGGGGAGCCGTCCACCGCGCCGGCGGAGGCGAGCACCTGCACGGCCGTCGCGGCGCCCCGCGCGGCCCCGCGGGCGGCGACATGCTTGGCGGCGACCACGGTGGCGGCGAGATCGAGGGAGTTGGAGTCCCAGCACAGGCTGGCGTGTTCGCACATGCGGGTCGCCACCTGCTCGGCCACGAACAGCTCAGCTAGGTGCCGGGCGACCAACTGGTGCTGGGCCAGCGGTTTGCCGAACTGTTCCCGGACCCGGGCGTGCCCGGTCGCGGCGGCCAGGCAGGCGCGCAGGATTCCCACGCACCCCCACGCCACCGACAGGCGGCCGTAGCTCAAGGCGGAGGTGACGAGCCAGCTCAGCGGCTGACCGGCACCGCGCAGCACGTTCGCCGCGGGCAGCACGACCTCGTCGAGGGTCACCATCGCGTGCCCGGCCGCGCGACAGCCGAGCGGTTGGGCGATGCGTTCGACCCGCACGCCGGGCGAGGTGGTCGGCACCACCACGGCGGCGCCGCCGTCACCGTACCGACCGACCACCACCAGCAGATCGGCGTAGGCGGCACCGGTCACCCACACCTTCTGCCCGGTCACCACCGCACGGTCACCCTCGACGGTGACCCGGGTGCGCATGCTGGTCAGGTCACTTCCCGCGCCGGCCTCGCTGAACGCGACCGCCGCGGTGTCCCCGCCGGCCAGCCGGGTGAGGTACTCCCTGCGCTGCCCCTGGTCACCGAAGCGCTGGATGACCCAGGCGGCCATCCCCTGCGAGGTCATCAGGCTGCGCAGGGAGCTGCAGATGGCACCGACCCCTGCGGTGTACTCGCCGTTGTCCCGGCTGGAGAGCCCCAGCCCGCCGTAGGCGACGTCCACCTCGGCGCAGAGCAGCCCCTGCCCGGCCAGCTCCCGGATCACCGATCGGGGAATCTCACCGGCCCGGTCCCAATCGTCGGCGCGTCCGGCGACCAGGTCGGCGACCGTGCGGGTCAGGTCGTCACCCACCTGCCGCCTCCGACCGCAGTCGCCGCACCAGTGCGGTGATCCGATCGACCGTGCGGAAGGTGTCCAGCCGCAGGTCGTCTCCACCGACCACCACGCCGAAGTGGTCCTCGACGTACGCCACGAGCTCCATCGCGAACAGCGACGACACCAGTCCCGAGGCGAACAGGTCGCGGTCCGGCTCCAGCTCTGTCTTCGTCCGGGCCGACAGGAAGGCCAGCAGTTCCGACTGCACCCAGGCGTCGGTGCTCTGGTCGATTGACGCGGTCATGAGCGGGTGCCTCCGTACTCGAAGAAGCCCTGACCGCTCTTGCGGCCGAGCTTGCCTTCCCGAACCATGCGTTGCAGCAGCTGCGCCGGCTGGTACCCGGCGTCGCCCGTGCGTTCCTGTAGGACCCAGAGGGAGTCCACGACGTTGTCCAGGCCGATGAGGTCGGCGGTAGCCAGCGGGCCGGTGCGGTGACCCAGGCAGCCGACGAAGAGCGCGTCGACGTCGGCCGGGGTACTCACCCCCTCCTCCACGAGGTGCGCCGCCCGGTTGATGCTCCACTGGAGGATGCGGTTGATGACGAAGCCGGGCGCGTCACCGACCACGATCGGTTCCCGGGTGACGCTGGTCAGCAGGTCCAGGCCGCGTTCCAGCGCGGTGGGACTGGTGCGCCGGCCCCGGATCACCTCAACCGCCCGGATGATGTACGGCGGGTTCATGAAATGGGCACCGAGTACGTCGGCCGGCCGGGCCGCCGCCTCAGCCAGTTCGTCGACCGGGATCCCCGAGGTGTTGCTCAGCACCGGAGTGCCGGGCGCCACGACCTTGGTAACCTCGGCCAGCACCTCAGCCTTGAGGTCGGCCCGTTCGGTGACGCACTCCACGACGGCGGTGGCCTCGGCCAGGTCCCCGACCAGCCCGGTCGTCACCAGCTCGCCGGCCTGCGCACCGCGCGGCAGGCCGCCCATCATCTGACCCAACCGCGTCAGCCGGAAGACCTCCGACCGGGCCCGGTCCAGCTGAGCCTCGTCGATGTCGATCAGCACAGTGGGTATACCGTGGCCGACCGCCAGCGCGGCGATGCCGGTACCCATCGTCCCGGCACCGACCACGGCGAGCCGGTGTGCGAATGCGGTGCTGGTCACGGCGCCCCCACTTCGATCTTCTGGGCGGACTCGAGGTCCTCGGCGATCAGCTCGCCGAACTTGGTGGTGGTGCGGGCGAGGAAGGTCAGGCAGCGGCGCAGCAGGTCACCGGTCGGTGCCGGGTCCAGGCCACGAGCGGCTAGCCACCGCCGCCAGGCGACCGCCTCCAGGTCGCGCTCGCCGAGGGCGTGCCCCTCCAACTCGTAGAGGGCCATGGTGGCGAGGAGTTCGTTGCCGGTGGCCAGGGAGCGGTCGGCGACCCTCCGCTGCCACTCCTCAGGGGTGACCGCGGTGGTGGGAAGCCCGACCTCGGTGAGCAGCGCGAAGAGGCGTTGTGGGCTCACCGCGACCTCGTCGGTCAAGTGGTACACCCGGCCTGCGGAGCCCGGGTCGAGGGACAGCTCGGCGATCGCCCGGGAAACCAGGTCTACCGGGGCCATCGGCATGGCCCGGTCGTCCATGGGGTGGGCACCCACCGCCAGGCCGCTGGCGGCGATGTGCCACACCAGGTCCTTGTGGTTGCAGGCGCCGGTCTCGGTGGAACCGAGGATGAAACCGGGACGGAAGATGCGGACCCGCATGCCGTCGGTTTCGCTCCGTTCGAGGATCCGCTCGCACACCCACTTGCCCACGCCGTACCCGCCCTGCTGGGGGTCCAGCGGCTGTTCCCGGGTCTCCAGGATCCTGCCGTCCGCGCCCAGCGCGTGATGGGTGGCGGCCACAGTGGAGACGAAGCCGAAGTCCGCGATGCCGTGCCGGCGCATCCAGCGCAGCAGTTCCACCATGGTCAGCACGTTGTCGGTACGCAGCACCCGGTACGGCTCGGTGAACACCACCTTCGCGGCGCAGTGCACGACCGTGCCGACGCGTCGAGCCAACTCGCCGTTCCGGTACGTCTCACACAGGGTGCCCACGTCACTGAGGTCGCCGAGGACCAGGTGGACCCTGGACCGGTCCGGTGCCGGCAGGAGGAGGGAGGTGGCAGCGGCGTCGAGCCGGGCCCACGCCTGATCCTCGTCCTCGGCCCGCACGATGCAGTAGACCCGGCCGGCACTAGCCTTGAGCAGCTCGTGCAGCAGGAAGGTACCGAGGAACCCGGTAGCGCCGGTGAGGAGCACATCGGTGCCGGCGGCCGGGCGCGGGTTGACCTCGCCCAGGGGAAGTTGCAGATCGAGGTCGATCAGCTCCCCGTCGCCGTCCGCGATCGGATCGATGTCATCGGCCCCCCGCGCGGCACCGGCCCGGACCCCACGGACGATCTCGCCGATGCGACGGATCGTCGCTCGGCTGCCGCCGGCGCGGTGCAGGTTAACCAGCACCCCCAGGCGTCGCTGCACCTCCAGCGCCATCTGCACCGACAGCAGGGAAGATCCGCCCAGGGCACCGAATTCGTGGTCGACGCCGATGCCCTCGACGCCGAACAGGTCACGCCAGATCGCCAGCAGCTCGTCCTCGACCTCACCGGAGCCCGTGCCGGCCGGCAGCGCCGGAGCAGGTCCGGTGGCCGGGGCGGAGGCCTCCGCAGCGGACGGGTACCGGTCGAGGATCCAGTGCCGCCGACGGGTGAACGGGTACGTCGGCAGGGCCACCCGCCGTCCGGTGCCGCGACTCAGTGGCTCCCAGTCCACCCGTACGCCGTGCAGCCAGGCGGCGGTGACAGCCGCTTCGATCTGTACGTCGTCCGCGTCAGCAGGCAGGACGAATCGATCGGTACCGGCTTCCCCGGCCCCGACCTGAATGAGGAACCGACCGGGCGGTACGACCTCGGGAACCCTGTCGGCGACCTCGCAGTCGGCGCCGAAGACCCGCCGGAGCCGCTCCACCACAGCGTTGGACGAGTCGCCAGCCACCACGGTGACCGCTCGTTCGGTCGAGGTAACGGTACGGGCGGCCGGCGGCCGGGGCAGCCGTAGCGTGGCCGCCAACCGCTCCGGTGGCGCGACGACGGCGCGGCGCACATCGAAGTCGTGGCGTCCCACCCGCAAGGTGTGCGCGACGTCGGCCGGAGGCAGCTCACCCTGTTCCAGCCGGTCGGCGAGATTACGGGACATGGCGTCCAGCTCGCCGCGGTTGCGGGCGGAGAGCATCAGGGTGATCGTCGGCCGAAGGGGCGCGCTGGGCCGCACCGGCGCGGGGGGCGGTGCCAGGACCACGGCGGCGTTGGTGCCACCGAGGCCCATCGAGTTGACCAGGACGAGTCGCGCCGGGTCGGCGGTGTGCCCTGACTCGGTGCTGACGAAGAACGGACTTTCGGCGAGCATGCCCGGGTGACGCGGATGCCGGAACAAGGGGTGCGGGGGAAGGTTGCCGGTCCGCACGACATGCACGGCCTTGATGAGGCCCGCGATGCCGGCAGCCGGCCCCGGGTGGCCGATGTTCACCTTCACCGAACCCAGCCCACAGTAACCGGTGTCGGCACCGTAATGCCGCAGGCCGTCGCTGAGCCCGCGCAGTTCGATCTGGTCACCGAGCGCGGTGCCCGAGCCGTGGGCCTCGACGTAGCGCAGGTCGCGTCCGGAGGCGTCGGCGACCCGCAGCGCCCCGCTGACCACGTCGGCCACCCCGGACGGGCTCGGCGCGGTGAATCCGGAGCGGGCGGATCCGTCGTTGCCCACCGCGGAGCCGCGAACCACCGCCAGGACGTTGTCGCCGTCGGCGAGCGCGTCCGTCAGCCGCCGCAGCACCACGACCCCTACCCCGGAGCTGAACGAGGTGCCGGTGGCCCGGGAGTCGAAGGCGCGGCAGAAGCCGTCCTCCGACATCAGCCCACCCGCCTGGTAGCGGTAGCCCATCACCGGCTCCAGCACGGTGGCACCACCGGCCAGCGCGATGTCGCATTCACCGGACAGCAGGCTGAGCACTGCGTAGTGCAGGGCGTACAGGGACGACGAACAGGCCGTCTGGACGCCGACGCTCGGCCCCCGCAGGCCCAGCTTGTACGCCACCCGGGAGCTGAGGAAGTCGCCGAGGCCACCGAGGTGCAGCCCCATGTCGTCCACCGCGGCAGCCAGGCCCGACTCGCGCACCTTCGCGGCGAACACGGCCGAGGAGTAGGTGCTCGACGCGCCCCCGGCGAAGACGCCGGTCACCGGCCCGTCGGGACGGGCGGGATGCCCGGCGGACTCGAGCGCCTCCCAGCAGGCCTCGAGGAACAGTCGCTGCTGGGGGTCGATCAACTCCGCCTCGGCGGGCGGATAGTTGAAGAACTCCGAGGCGAAGTCCGCCGCCTCCGGCAGGGTGGCGGCGACCCGGACGAACGCCGGATCCCGCAGGGTGTCGTCGCTGACCCCGGCCGTCCGGAGGGTCTCCTCGTCCAGCGGCCGGGTGGACACCAGCCCGCTGTCCAGGTTGCGCCAGAACGTTTCCGGTGTGGTGGCGTCGGGGAATCGGCAACCGACTGCCACGATCGCGATGTCGGTGCTGCTCACTGGCTGTCCTTCGGGTCACGGCGGGCGCGATTGAACAGGGCTGAGCGCTCGCCGGGCCCCACCTTCGCCCGAGTCACCGGAGCACGGCCACCGCAGATGAGGTCGGCCTGCGCCACGACGGTGGTGTGCTGGAACAGGTCGGCGGCGTCGAGCCGGCCGTCCGCGAGCGGATTGAGCTGGTCGAGCAGCAGGATCAGCAGCAGCGAGTCGCCGCCGGCCTCGAAGAAGGACACGTCCAGTGGCACGTGCGCCACGTCGAGGACCTGTTCCCAGGCGCGCCGCACCTTCTCGACGATCTCTGATTCGACGATTACCACGAGCTCTCCTTCGTGACTCCAGCGTTCAGATCGGTGGTGAGGTCGGTGACGCAGCGCTCGATGCTGTCGAGCAGGGCGTCGATGGTCGCGGCGTCGAACAGGCCGGTCGCATAGGTCGCGGTGTACGAGACGCTGTCCGGGAGGTCGGTCGCGACAAGCTCCAGCTCGTACTTCAGGTGCAGCGGGACGAGTTGGCGGAACCGTACGGTGGCGTCCGGCCCGAAGTCCGGGATGGCCGGAGGGGCATCCAGGGCGGCGAGGTACACCGGTGTGACGGGTGGGCGGCTCAGGTCCCGCCCGGGGTGGATGGCGGCGGCCACCGCGTCGAACGGCACCGCAGCGGCGCGGTAGGCGGTCATCGCGCTGTCCCGGACCCGGCCCAGCAGCTCTCGCCAACTGGGCTCGCCCCGCAGGTCGACCCGCAGCACGAGGGTGTTGACGAACATCCCGACCGCATGCGCGGTCTCGCCCGTCTCGCGGCCCAGCCACGGGAACGCGAACAGGAAGTCCCGCTGCCCGCCGGACCTTGCCAGCACCGCCCCCAGGAGGGCCGCGGTCGTCATGAAGGTGGTGACGCCCAGGTCGTTCATGGTCTCCCGCAGCCGCGCCGCGAGCCCCTCGTCCAGGGTGCGAGTCCGGGTCGCGGCGGTGGTCGATTGGACGGTGGGTCGTGGCCGGTCATGCCGCAGCTCGATGTCGGTGGGCGCGCCGCGCAGGTGAGCCAGCACCGACTCCGCCGCCGGCACCGGGCTACCGGTCAGCACCGCGGCGGGGTGAATCGCCGGCGGCAGGTCAGCGGTGGCCCCATCTCGGCGGGCCCGGTAGACCGCCGCGATCTGGTCGAGCAACTCGGCCTGGCCCCAGCCGTCGATCACGATGTGGTGGATGGCCAGGATGAGCAGCACCCCCTCCTCGCCGACGAGGATCTCGGCGCGGGCCGGTGCCTGCTCCGCCAGGTCGAACGGGCTCCAACAGGCGGTCGCGAGGTGCGCGGCCAGCCGTTGCTCGTCCCAGCCCCGCGCGGAGGTGATCTGGAGTGGTGGAGGCGGGCCGTCGGTGGTGTAGACCACCGCCCGTGCGGTGGTGTCGAGCCGGAACCGGGAACGCAGCGCCGGATGCCGTGCGAGCACCTGGCGGGTGGCTTCGGCGAGCAGTTCCACGTCGCGGTCACCGAATCCGGCGGAGTCGAACTCGAGCACGGTCGGTGCGAGGTACGCACTGCGCAGTTGCTCCACCCGGTCGATCAGCCAGAACCGGCGCTGCGCCGAGGAGGCCGGGTACACCTCGTCGGACGTCGGGGCCTCGGCTGTCACGGAACGCCCGCCGGCGAGGAGCCGGCCGAGACCGGCGACCGTGGGTTCGGCGAGGAACTGCCCGAGCGGAAGCGGGTGGCCCACCTGCCGTTCGGCGGCCGCGAGCATGTTGACGGCCAGCAGCGAGTGGCCGCCGAGCACGAAGAAGTCCGTGTCCGGCGCGAGGGCCAGGGCGTCGACCGGACGCCGGTTCTGCCCGGTGCCGGCCAGTGCGGTGGCGAAGATCCGCGCGGCGCGCAGTTCGTCCCCGTGCAGTTGCACGCTGGGTCCGGCGGCGTGGGCCAGTCGCACATCCCGCATCCCACGCAGCGCCGTCAGGTCGGCCTTGTCGTTGACCGTCATGGGGATCGCCGGCACGGCGTACACCTCGGTCGGCAGCACGGCCGGAGGCAGCCAGCGCTGCAGTGGGCGCAGGACGTCCTCTCGGCTGGACGGCGCGTCGACGTCGTCGAGTTCGACGAATGCGACAAGTCGACGAGGTTCCCCCTCGGCGAGGACCACCGCGCCGCGGATGCCCGGTTGCTCCTCGATGAGGCGCGCGACCTCGTTCGGCTCCACCCGGTGGCCCAGAATCTTCACCTGGTCGTCCACCCGCCCGAGGCAGAGGATGGCGCCGTCCTGGCGCAGCACCGCGCGGTCGCCGGTGGCGTACATCCGGGCGCCCGGCTCGTCGCAGTACGGGTCGGGCCGGAAGGCCGCCGCCGTCAGCTCCGGTTGCCCTAGGTAGCCCAGGGCGATGCCGGTACCCGCCAGATACAGCTCGCCGGGGACCTCCCTGGGCAGTTCCTCCCCGTGGGGCCCGAGCACGTACGCGCGGGTGTTGGGCAGCGGGCCGCCGATCGGCGGCCGTTCCTCGGCCAGGTCGACCGGCGCGAACGTGCCGATGCAGGACGCCTCCGTGGGGCCGTAGATGTTGCGGACCTCGACGCCCCACGCCTCGCTGCAGTCCTTGGCGAGCTGACGGGTGACCGCCTCACCGCCGAGATAGAGCGTGCGCAGCGTGGTCGGGCCACCTTCGTCACTGTCCAACATCGCCCTGGCCAGGCTGGGGGTCATGGAGGTCACGGTCGCCCCGAGCGGGCCGCGTACCAGGCGGGTGAGGGCCCTCGGGTCGCGCCGCTCGAGGTCGTCGGCGTAGACCAGGGTGGCACCGCTGACCAGGGTGCGGAACGCTTCGAAGGTCGCCCCGTCGAACGCCGTCGACCAGGTGCACAGCACCCGGTCCGACACGGTCAGCGCGTTGTCGGCGGCCCACCACAGCGCCGTGTTGAGCAACCCGCGGTGCGGCACGAGCACGCCCTTGGGCCGGCCGGTGGTGCCGGAGGTGTAGATGACGACGGCCGGGTCGTCGGGTTCGGTGCCCACGGCCGCCGGCAACCCGTCCACCCCCCGCAGGTCCTCCAGCAGAGTGAGGTCCACGGCCAGCTCGTCGAGCATCGACCGGCCTGCCTCGTCGGTGAGCACCACTCGTGCGTCGAGCTCGCTGAGGATGTGGCGCAGCCGATGCTTCGGGGTGTCCAGGCTCAGCGGGGCGAATGCCGCGCCACTGCGCAGAACGCCCAGGCAGCCGGCCACGAGGGCGCCGCCGCGCGCGGCGAGCACCGGCACGAAGTGACCCCGACCGGTCCCCCGGCCCTGCAGGTGGGAGGCGACCGCGCCGGACCAGGCGTCGAGGCCAGCCGACGAGAGACTGGTCTGGCCAACGCGCACGGCCGTCATGTCGCGGGAGCGCAGTTGCGCTACGACCAGGTCCGCGATGGTGGTCACGCCGCTCCCCCGATCATCGCCGCACGGGCTCCAGCGAGATCGCTGACCGGGCCGATCAGTACGCAGGGCGGCACGAGGTCTGGCTCCCGTCTGGTGAGGGGCAGATGGCACACCTGCTGGTCGGGGTTGGCCACCGCGGCGGCGAGCAACACCTGAAAGTGCCCGGCGAACTCGACGGCGAGGTCCGAGGAGTACATGTCGTCGGCGTACTCGACGGTGCCCACGATGGCGTCCGGCCGTTCCTCGAGGATGAGGAGCAGGTCGAACTTCGCCGTCCCGGTGGGAAGCTGGACCGGCGCCCCCCAACGCGGTCGGACGGAGTCCCAGGCCGGCATGTTCTGCAGCGCGAAGCCGACCTGCACCAGTGGGCCGTTGCCGCCGATCTCCGCGCTGAGCTGGTCGAAGGGGATCAACTGGTGGGTCAGCGACCGGAAGGCCTCCTTGCGGACCTCGCCGCAGAGGGCACTGAACGAATCCTCCGCCTGAGGCGCGCAGCGCAGCGGCACGGTGTTGACGAAGAAGCCGACCAGCTTCTCCGTGGCCGGATGGGGCCGGTTGGCCGTGACCGTACCGACGAGGAACTCGCTCCGTCCCGACCAGCGCCGCAGCACCTCCTGGTAGGCCGCGAGCAGAACGACGAAGGGGGTCACGCGCAGCCGGGCCGCGAGGCCGTGGACCTCGGCGCGCAGCGGGTCGCCGACCTCGAACACCACCTGCCCGCCCGGACGGGTCGGGGCCCCGCCCCGGCGTACCTCCCCCAGCCCGAGTACCAGCGGACTGGCGTACGGGCGCAGCTCGGCGGCGCGGGCGGTGAGCCGGTTGCGGGCGGCGTCGCCCCCGGTGACCTCACGGTCCCAGACGGCGAAGTCGATGTACCGAATCTCCGGCTCGGCCCACTCGACGGGACGCCCGGCGAGCACCGCGGCGTACGCCTCCTCCAAATCGGCGAAGAACACCGACAGTGACCAGCCGTCGATGGCGATGTGGTGGAAGGTGATCAGGGCGGCGTCTCCCCCGGGTACGCCCCGCCACACCCGGCAGCGCACCGGAATTCCACCCGCTAGGTCGAATGGCTCGCACCCCGCCGCGGCGGCCTCGGTGTGCAGCCGGTCTTCGGCATCGGGGTCGCCCGTCAGATCCACCACGTCCAGACGAGGAGTCACGCTCTGCGTCACTTCCTGGACGGGCTGACCCTCGACGAGGTGATACCGGGTTCGCAGCACCGCGTGTCGGTCGGCCACCGCGGTCAGCGCGGCGGACAGCGCCGCCGGATCGAGCGGCTCGAGCCAACGCATGAGCAGCGGAACGTTGTACGTGGCAGCGCCGGGGTCGGCTGCGTCGATGAACCACAGGCGCTGCTGGGCGTGCGACAGCGGGGCCTTGGACAGACCGGTGGGTCGCAGGACTGGTTCGACATTCGCTGTGATCACGATGATTCCCGCTGAAGATCGAGGTGACTGGTGAGGGGCGTCCGCGCCCCGGATCGAAGGGACCTGGCCAGGTCGGCCATGGAATCCGCCAGCAGCACGTCCGCCGCCTCGACCTCGACCGACAGTTGTTGCTGAAGTCGCGACATCACCTGTACGGCCAGGATCGAGTTGCCGCCTAGGTCGATGAAGTTGTCCCCGGGGGACACGCCGGGCCGGCCGAGAACCTCGCGCCAGATCACCCGCACCTGTTGGAGTACCGGATCGTCCACCTCCGGCGTCGGCTCCAACTCCCGGGCGTCGGCGTCGAGCAGCGCCCTCAGGTAGTCACGGTCGACCTTCCCGGTGGGACCGACGGGCAGGTGGGTCAGCTCGACCCACCGCGCCGGCACCATGTAGTCCGGCAACCGCCGGCTGAGCGCCTCGGTCAACCCGGGCAGGTCGACAGACGCATTGGCCGGGGGCAGCACGAAGCCGACGAGCATGGCCGAGGGCCCCTCGCCCACCCGCTCGACGAAAGCTGCGGCGGCCAGGCCGGTGCCGGTAGCGGCTCGCTCGATCTCCTCCAACTCAATGCGGTAACCCCGCATCTTGACCTGGCGGTCGCGCCGGCCGAGCAGTTCCACCGCCCCGTCGGATCGCCGACGAGCGAGGTCACCGGTGCGGTACATGGTTCGTCCGGTCCGTGGGTCCGAAACGAAGCGTTGAGCGGTCAGATCGTCCTGTCCCAGGTATCCGGTGGCGACGCCGGGGCCACCGATCCACAGCTCGCCGACCTCGCCGTCGCTCACCCCGTGCCCATTTTCGTCCACGATGGACAGGTCAGTGTTCTCCAGAGCGAAGCCCACCGGGACTTGATCGAGGCCGTTCAGGGTGGCGGGCGTACAGGTGAAGAAGCTGGCGAAAGTCGTCGTCTCGGTGGGCCCGTAAGCGTTGATCAACCGCTTCGGCGGATCGGAGGCCAGCACGGCGCGGGCCGCGCCGATCTCCATCTGCTCGCCACCCACCAACAGATCCCGTACCGACCGGAACGCGTCCGGCCGCTCGCGGGCGACCGCGTGGAACAGCGATGTGGTCAGGAACATCGTCGTGATGTGGAGCCGCCGGGTCTCCTCGACCCAGCTCTCGATCCCAAGGTCGGTGAGGGCGGGCAGCACCACGACGGTGGCACCAGCGCACCAGGTGCTCCAGATTTCGAAGGTCGTCGCGTCGAACGCCGGGTTGGAGGAGTTGGCGACCCGGTCGCCGGGGGCCAGCGGGCAGTAAGGCTGGTCCAACACCAGCCGGCGCACCGCCCGGTGCGGAATGACGACACCCTTCGGCCGGCCGGTGGAACCCGAGGTGTACGCCACGTAGATCGGATCGTCAGCGCTTCGCGTGCGTGATGCACCGGCCTCGCCGAGGTGCCCGGCCTGCCGCGTCCACTCGACGGTCAGCGCCCCGTTGTGCACGTCGACCACCGCGCGTGCGGCCGTCTCGTCGAGAATCGCGCCGATTCGCTCGGCCGGCGCGTGCGCGTCCAGCGGGACGTACGCGGCGCCGGCCCGGACGATGCCGAGGACGGCGACAAGCAGATCTAGCGAACGGGGCCCCCGGACAGCGACGTACTCACCGGCAGCGACACCGCCGCCGGCCAGTTGGTCGGCGACCTCACCGGCGCGCTCCCACAACTGCGCATAGGTCAGGACCGACGAGGTGCCGTCGCATGCGGCAGGCGCGGCGGGCTGGACAGCGGCCCACTGCTGCACCAGGCACGCGACATTCTGATCTGCGGCATCGTTGTCTCGATTCACCTCGGCGCCCCCATCCGCTCGGTCAACCCGACGCTCAATGGTCGAATCGGCGTGCACCGTTCAGGCACCGTTCACGCATCGATCGTGCACTGTTCAACACGTTGGGGTAATGCACGCAGGCGAGGGAGCCCCTATGATCTGACCGATACCCAGGCAGGTCAGGTTGATCAATTCACGTGTCGCCAGGTTAGGTTGATCAATGTCACGTATAGCGCTTCTCGGCCTCGGCCGTATGGGCAGCCAGATGGCTCTCCGGCTACTCGACGAGGGCCACCAGCTGACCTTGTGGAACCGAAGCGGGGTTCCCGATGTTCTGCAAGGAACCGACGCCACCGCGGCTCCGACGCCGAGCGAGGCGGCGCGAGGGGCCGAAATCGTCATCACGATGCTGACCGACGGAGCGGCGGTCACCGACGTGCTCTTCGGCTCGCACGGGGCCGTCAACGGGCTGAGCCCGGAGGCGGTGCTGGTCGACATGTCCACCATCGGACCCGCCGCCGTCGCCGAGTTGCGGGCGCGACTCGCACCGCAGCTGCGGTTCATCGACGCACCCGTGCAGGGCAGCACACCCAAGGCCCGCGCGGGCGAGTTGGTCATCCTTGCCGGTGGTGCTCCGGTCGACGTCGACCATTGCCGACCCGCCCTAGAGTCGCTCGGGAAGCTGCGCCATGTGGGACCGCTAGGGGCGGGTGCCGCGGCGAAGCTCGTGGTCAACCTGGCTCTCGGTAGCTCGTTCGTCGTACTCGGCGAGGCGCTCCGGCTCAGCGATCAGCTCGACCTCGATGCCGAGATGATGCTGGACGTGCTCACCGGGACCGCCGTGGGTTCCCTGGTGCCGAGGTTGCGCGCCCGCCTGTCGAACCCTGACGCGCCCACGCAGTTCTCGGTAGGCCTCGCTGCCAAGGACCTGCGCCTGATCGGTGCCACCGGAGCGCTCGACGACGGCGCGGTCGCAGGCGCGGAGCGCATGCTGACCGCAGCGGCGGACGCCGGCTACGGCGAGATGGACATTACGGTCCTCCCCGCTTTTCTGCGCGGCGGGAAGGATCACTAAAGCGATTCGGGCGATTTTGTGTCATTGCGCGACCAGCAGATGGAACCCAGGGGTGGGGGTTCATCTGCGACCACTCACGGCAGACGTTTTTCAGACGCTATCGCCCGCATAAGCGGGTAGGGTCCAGCACCGGACCGCCGCTCAGCGAGCCGTGGACTCTGTCAGAAGACTGTCGCTGACTCTGAGTGCACCGTATCCGTATAACTTGGAGACGATCAACGGCGCGAATGCGCAACAGGCACGGGGGGATGTTCCATGGAGTTTTCCATTCTTGGCCCGCTGGAGGTGCACGGCGCCTCGGGTCTAGTCGATCTCGGCGGTGACCGACAACGGAAGTTGCTGGCAATTCTGCTCGTCAACGCCAATCTCAGCGTCCCGGTGGAACGGATGGTGGACGAGCTGTGGAGCGACCCGCCCAGAACGGCTCGGCGGCAGGTCTACAACGGGGTCGCCGCACTTCGGCGACGATTGGTGGAGGCCGGCTTCCCATCGACAGCCCTGCACACCGAGGCAGGGGGCTACCGCATCCGACTCGACCAGGCGGTCCTGGACGCTGACCTGGTCCGCCAGCGAATCGCCGAGGCTGACCGGGCGGTGGCCCAGGGTCGCAACCAGGACGCCATACACCTGCTGGCCGCCGCGGTGAGCCAGTGGCGAGGCAACACCCTGGACGGTTCGAGGACGCCCCTGCTCGACAGCGTGGCGGCACGCTTCGATGAGCAGCGGATAGGCCTGGTGGAGAGGCTGGCCGAGCTACGGCTAGCCGCTGGCGAGGGCTCCAGCCTGGTCAGCGAGCTCAAGGAGTACGTCGCTCGCTACCCGCTCCGGGAGTCCTTGCGGGGCTCCATGATGCTTGCGCTCTACCGCAGTGGCCGACAAGCAGAGGCGTTGGCCACCTTCGATGAGGGCCGCCACCGCCTGGCCGAGGATCTCGGTCTCGACCCAGGTGTCGAGTTGCGCCGCATCCACACTGCCGTGCTGCGCGGCACAGGTCATCCGCCAGCCCGGAAGGCCTACGAGCCTGCGGCCCCCGCCGCCACCCCGGCCACCTGCACCTCCTACCTGCCACCGCGACTGTCCGACTTCGTCGGACGGCAGGATTCGATCGCTCAGGCGACCGAGGCGGTCGAGTGGGCTGCCGAAGCCAACCGCCCCACCGTCCTGGTCATCGATGGCATGGGCGGGGTGGGTAAAACCGCATTCGCCGTCCACCTGGCTCATCGAATGGCCGAGCGGTACCCCGATGGGCAGTACTTCGTCGACCTGCGAGGCTTCAGCGCTCGGCAGCATCCGCTCAGTCCCGAGGCGGTGGTGGACGCACTGCTGCGTCAGGCAGGGCTGCCGCCGGCGCTCAAGCCCTTCGAATTCGACGCGGAGGCCGCGCGGCTTCGGGCTGCATTGGCGGGACGTCGCGTGCTGATGCTCCTCGACAATGTCGCGGACACGACCCTCGTGCCGGCTCTGCTGCCGGGAACCCCGGGTTCTCTGGTGCTCGTCACCAGCCGGCGACAACTGATAGCCCTGCCGGATTCGCACCCGGTGAGCCTTCGTCCGCTCGGACCGGACTGCGCCCTCCAACTGTTCAAGACCACCTGCGGCCAAAACCGGGTCACGGAGGAACTCGCAGCGAGCAAGGAGGTCGTCCGGCTCTGCGGGCACCTGCCCCTCGCCGTTCGAGCAGCGGGCTCCCGACTGCGTCACCGTCCTATGTGGACGGTTGCGGATCTGGTCAGGCAACTTCAGCACCCGAGTCAGCGGCTGCGCCTACTCGGGCCGCACGAGCAGACCGTCTCCGACACCCTGCTCACCTCATACCACCGTTTGAGCGACGCACACCAACGCCTGTTCCGGCTCCTAGGCCGGCAGAGTGGCCCCCGGCTAAGCGCCCGGAGTTGCGCCGCAACCGCCCGGATGCCCCTCGCCGCACTGGAACAGGGGCTCGAGACGTTGGCTGACGACAACCTCATCACCGCCTGCGACCGCAAGCGCTACCAGTTGCATCCACTGCTGCGTGACCTCGCAATAGAACTCAACGACCGCGAAAAATCCACTACAGCGGTGAGCATCGAGGCGATCGGACACGCGAGCTTCGGTCGCGCTTCAGTCGTGTCGTGTCGGTCGGCGGCAGACGGCCCGCACCCAGCGGACGGCTCCGCCGCGTGACCACCAGGGAACCGCTGCGGATTGGCGCTGGCGGCACCTACCGGCCCGATCACGGTTAGTAGCGATACCGCGGTCGAACCGCCCCGGATTTTGTAGAGATTTCGATGTTACGGATTGGGTGGAGTCGGATGGGCGTGATCACTCCGGTCGAGCCGCTCCGCGCGATCGCCCTGTCCGTGGCCTGACGCCCAGCCAACACGGCTACGCGATCCCCAGGGACATCATCGGTCTTCACTAAACCCGGGGCGGTTGACCACTCCGGAGATCAACCGCGCTGCATGCCGGCAGGCAGACTACCCGGCTCTACTCATCGCGGGGGTCCTGCGGTGGGTGCACGTGTTCCCGCCTCCACCAGTCACTCACCCCGACCTGTCACCGACAGCGGTGCCGGCCCCGCTAGGTCGGCCCCCGCTGCGGACCGACCCAACGACGATCGTCTGTCCCTGCCTCACCCACCGTCCGCGTTCCGAGGCCACTGCGCAGCCTCAGGGAGCGTGTCGAAGATGCGGTCCATGGAGTAGGGCTCGTATATAGTCTCGGACTCGGCGATCTTGTCCCAGTCGGAGTCGGTGAACTGGAACATCCACAGGGCATCCATCTCGAAGTCACCGTGTCCTTCGGGAAGGTGCTCGAAGTCCTGCTTCATAGCTTCGACGTCGAGGCCGGCGCCCGTCATATAGCCGCCGAGGTGGGAACGGGCGGCCTCGTCGAGCATTAGCAGCTCAGCGATGGTGTGCGGCACCGGCGTCATCCCCTTGGCCAACAGCGTGCACAGATCGATGCAGGTTCGTGCGAGCCGAACGAAGAATTCCGGCGGCTGCGCGATCAACGAGCGCGGAAACCCGACTGCGGGACCTTCGTTCCCCCACATGAGGCCTTCCGCCTGATTGATGAGGACCTCCGCAGTTCCGCTCAACGACTGGTAGAGCGCGGCGGCCCAGCGGGGGCCGACATCCCAGAATCCGCACGGGCAAGGGTCGTCTTCTTCGTCCAGGCTCTCCGTCAGGCAACGGCACGATCCGCCGGGGCCGCACTGGTTGCTGCTGGCGTCATCGCCTCGGCGTTGCGCGTGTGGTGGACAGCCGTCGCAGTAGTCGCACCCATCAGCAGGACACTGGGCGACGGGAAACAGCCGGGCCCAATCGATATCGCTGCCGTCCCCCGGCAGGTCGGGGACGTCGAGTTCGGTGACAAACCATGTGGCAAGGAACTGCCGCTCGTCGGTATCGTCGACGCGCTGCTGGGCTGCTTGCTTGAGCCCAGCTCGGACGCTTGCGGGGAGGCTGAGCCAGAGGCCGGAAAGGTCTTCCTGACCTCTGACCGAGGAATTCAACATGTTGCAGATGGCGACCGCCTCGTGCGGCCAATCCACCGTTGCGATGGCATCGAGCTCGTTGCCTCTGCCCTTGTCGACGATGGCCATGACGCGCGACTTGGTGGTGGTGTGTTGTGGCACGAAGGCGATCACTTTTCTGGACATGGCGACTCCTCCCGAACGTGCATGAGGACACACTGGGTTACCGAAGAATGAACAGGGGTCGCGCTGGTTGTCCCGGTGCTTCCGCAGACTCCGCTTCGCAGGACATCAACCTAGCATTCCTGTCAAGTGCAGAAGCGGACCACAACCCAAACTCCGCCGATCACAATCTGTCGGGGTACTCGCTCCCTCGTACTCCATCCCGTACTCCGACAGGTGGCCAAGCCGCGCGTGCTTGGTCGCCAGCGCAGGGTGACACCTTTCTCGGTCAGACACACCAGTCCGCGGTCGGTGGTCAGGTCGGTCAGGCGTAATCCGAGTGTGCTGGCGGGGCTTGACCAGTCGGCGGTGCGGCTGGCAGCGACAGGTGTTCGCCAACTCCGGTTATCCGGTCGGCGAACCAGCGGCCGTCGAATTGCTGCCACTGTTCCCGGCTAAACAGTTCGCGATCGTACTCGCCCACTCCGGAACCGTTCATCAGCTGGTACAGATCTTCGACGAGCAACGCTTGTACCGCGCAGTTCGATGGTTCGACCCTGCTTTAGTCGAGTAGCCCCTGTAGGGAGCCGGCTAGGTTGGTGAGTCTCTCGTCGGCGCGGCGGCGTCGGTGTTTGATCCATTCTTTGCCTTCCGCGGCGACGCCTTCAAGCACGTGCAGGGTGTGATTGAGCCCGGCGGCATCCAGCGACAGCTCTGCGATCTTGGTTGCGTCCTCGTCATGCTGGAGCGCTTCGTTGTCGCGTTCGCTCACTCGAATGCTGATGGGCTCGCCGTTGACGAGGGTCAGTTCGAAGGTCTGCTGCCCGGTGGCGATGCCGTCGATTCGGACGGCGGCGACGGCGTCGAAGCGATAGTTGAGGCGCTGGGTGGTGTGGCTCGCGGCGGTTTCGAAGTCAAGGTCGATGTTGGCTTGTCGGACACCATCATCGGTGAGCAGGAACAGCAGTAGCCGGTATCGGGAGTATCGCCACGGCCCCTGGGGATATCGAGCCCTCTTACCCGAGGGAGCCGGTGCCTCGATGAAGGCGTGTGCGATAACGTGGCTGGGTTGAAGTCGGTACTGTCGCATGACTCGATCGACCAGGACTTTGCGGTCGCTTTCCAACCAAGCGGCCATCTCGGTGTCCGACGGCTTGTCGGACAGCTTCTGGCACCACCGGTGGTAGGCCTCCCAGCGGGCTACGTCCTTGTCGTCTCGTTCCGCCTGATCGTCGGCGACTCTGCGCCGTTCGGCGACGATCCGGAACGAGGAGCGCACAGCTGGCACCGCAGATACCGACGCGAGCAGAAGCCACCCGGCGCCGGGCATAGGGGCCCGGACCAGGATGGCTGGCGCGGCCCAGAGGCTCCCGGCGACGAGGAGGGTCAGTCCGCCGATGTGGAGGGCTCTGGTTCTGGTAGGGACCCGCAGTCGCTGGCGGAATGCGGTCAAGGTGCCTCGTTCCCATTGCCTCCGCACGTCGCCCACCAGGTATCGGACGAGCCAGGCCAGTCGGTCGGCGTCGATGCGCGTTTCCCGGTAGAGCTCTACCACCTCGTCGCGGAGCTGCCGCTGAATCCCTGCTGTCTGTGCCCGCCAGTAGGCCCGGTCAGTGCCCCGCGGGACGTACCGGCTGAAGTATCGGTTGAAAAGCCGGTCGACCTTGCTGGCGAAGCCTGCCGGTGCCCCTTCTCGTCGCCGCTGCTGGGGTGGGCGAATCTGTGCCTCCTTCGCGCGCAGCCGCACCCTGCGGTAGTACCGGTCCGCCCCACCGACGCAGAAGGCGCCGAGCCCGACCAGACCGAAGCCCATAGCGAGCAGTGGATTGAGCATGCCGCGCGCCGCTACCAGCATGATTAACTGCACCACGGCGAGGGTGAACACGGCAGCGCCGACGCCGGCGCGCAGCCAATCGCGTAACGCGACAGTGGCGGGCTGCACAGGCAGGGTCCGAGGCTGCGCGGGTTTGGGGTGGAAGAATTTCCAGATTCGGTTGAAACGGTCGCCCTCTGCACGCCGCGAAGCAGCCAAGGCGACGGACCTCCGCCATATCTCTTCCTGCATCGCGCCTTCGAGCAGCGCCTCAAGGTGGCCGTATATCCCGTCGCGTTGACGCTGACCCAGCGCGTCGATGTCCTCTACCACGAGATCTGTCTCGGCGGCGCGGACCGGCTCCAGCAGGCGACGGATCACCTTCAAACCCGCTGCCCACTGGTCATGGTCGTCGAGGTGGGGCAGACTGGCGCAGATCGCGGTAAGGCGATCCAGTTCCTCGGGCGCGAGCTGGCGCAGGGTACGTCCGCTCAACAGGGCGATGAGGCGATAGAACTGAACCTCGGTAGTCGCGAATCCACCGGCGACCGCCTTCTCGATGAGCGTGCGTGCCTGATCACGAACTCGCGCGTCGAGATACTTCAACGCGAGGGCGAACTGCTCCTGCGGACTTGCATTGGGCGGCAGCCGGTAGAAGTTGATGTCGCCGTGCACGATGCCCGCCTGCACTTCGACGTACGCATCTCCTTGGGCCACATTGGTCGTCGCCGAGGCCGTCACGACATGCCCCGCACCACGGCGATGATCGCCGCAATCCGCGCCGCCAGCTCAGACACGTCGGCGACCAAACCCCGCAACCGCTTCAGCGCGACCATCAGGCCACTGTTCTTCGCCGGCGCTTCCGCCGAGACACAGTCCGTTGCCTTCTCCAGTTCCGACTCGGCGGCCGCGTAGGTTTCTTCGTCCAACTGTCCGTCGAGATGGGCCTGTTTGATATGGGTTCGCAGGTCCGCGATGCTCGCTGCCAGGTCGACCGGTCGCCCGATGTCAGTGCCAACGGTGACGTTGCCGTAGATCTGTCCGGCCTGCACCCCGACACGGGCGCTCCCACTGGCGATGTTGCTGTTGGTCATCGGCATCGTGCGACTCCCGTCCCGGTCCGCGCCGCCTCGGCCAGCCGGCGCGTCGATGATGAGTTCTCGCGCCAAGGCGGCGGCGAAGGCGGCAGCGTGGCGTGCGGCCTTCGGTTGCCAGTTCTGTCCGTCACTGGCTGCCTTGCTGCCATCGGCGTGGTCGCTGATGCCCCGTACGACCACGACGGGCAGGGCACGGTTGAGATGGCCCGCCTGGGCCACACCTGCGGCTTCCATTTCGATCGCCACGGCGTCGTTGTAGTGCTGACGGATCCAGCGGGCCTGATCCGAGATCCCCGAGTCCTGGACCACCTCACCAGCGGCAATCGGCCCGAAATGAACGTAAGGTGCTACATCTGCGGGTAGACCGCGACGCCAGGCAGTGGACCTGGCGACGTGCTGGGCGATCTGGTCGGCCTCGTGAGGGATCTCCCACGCCTTCGGTCGGGCCTTCAGTCCGTCGTCCTCGCTGGTTCCACCGTGGTACGCGTAGATTTTGCTGGCGACGACAACATCGCCGAGCCGAATGTTGGGCCACAGGCCACCGGCGACTCCCACGAACAGCACTGCGGCCGGGGAGAATTCGGCCATCGCCCGCTCCGCGAGCACCGCTGCCGGATGGTTGCCTTTGCCGACCAATCCCAACGCGACCCGGCAGTGGCTCTGCCCGAGCCGGCCGACCTCGAATCGGGTGCCGGCTGGGTGCCGGCGCACCCGAACGTCGGTCAGTTGTTCGTGAACCGCCTCGTACTCAAGGTTCAGCGCCGTGAGGATCACGACGAGGCCACTGTTCGCGCTCACGCTGTCTCCTTGTCTGCCTGGCCGCGAGGTCGGATCATCGGAGGGTGCAAAACCGCGCAGGGTCCGGGGCGGAACAGCCGGGCGGGACGCCCTCCATCGGTCTTGCGAGTCGTGCCAGCGGAGACGATGAACTCATCCACGCTTTGCACTTTCCGATAGAAGTTCCGCGGATCCAGCCGCATGCCCCACACCGCTTCATAGACGTCCTGAAGCTCCGCGATCGTGAAGGTCGGACCACAAAACGCGGTGGCGAGCGCCGTCCGCTCCAACTTCTCCCGAGCCCGGTCGACACCATCGGACAGGATCTGTTCGTGATCGAAGGCGAGTTGCGCATCACCGGCCAGCACCTGTGCCACCGGGATCCAACAAGCTTCGGAGGCGTCGGTGCCGGCCACCGGCTCGGGTAGCCGAGGGGCGATAGCCAGGTAAGCCGCCGCGACCACCCGCCCTCGAGGGTCACGGTCTGGTGCGCCGTAGAAACCAAGTTGTTCGAGGTGCAACTGATCCGGCCCCAAGCCGGCCTCCTCGGCAAGCTCCCGATGGGCAGCCGCCACGAGGTCTTCCTTCTCGTCGCTGAGGAAACCACCGGGCAGAGCCAAAGCACCCTGAAAGGGCTCGATACCGCGCTCGATCAACAGCACATGCAGGCGGGATTCCCGCAGGGTGAGGATGACGAGATCCACCGCAACAAGAACGGGCGGCGGAACCCAATGATCGTCAGACATGAATCGACCATAGACTTACTGTCACTGTGACAGGAAGCTCGTAGAGTGTCGGATTTCAGCGCCACGCACGTTGTTGATGTCCTTTGACGCCTGATCATGTCCGGGTTGCGATCCGCGCTTGGCGCGGTGGCCGGGCGCAGCCAGCTGCCTCGCTGAGCGCTGAAAGCATCGGGGAAACCGAACGATGCTGGTGGGACTCTCGACTCCGCCTCAAGACGGACTTGCGCTCCGCGGCGCCGACCCCGCGACAAGGCTTGGGTCTGCCGGCAACCCGGCCTCAGGCTCGCCTATGGCCGGAAACGCAAACGGTACGCGCCGATGTAACTCTCAGCGCGTACCGTGGGGTATTGAGTTGTGTCCGAGGGGGGACTTGAACCCCCACGCCCTATACGGGCACTAGCACCTCAAGCTAGCGCGTCTGCCATTCCGCCACCCGGACTTGCTTCGTTCAGCCTACTCTGCCGCCCTCGGTGGTCCACCATCCGAGGGCGGCCCAGTGGGCCGCACGGGGAGTTACTGTACACGCCCCAGATGGATCATGCACATCGGCGTCCGCCGCCCGCCGGTGCGCGAGCAGCCGGGGTTGTGGCAGCGCGTAGGAGGTACCCGGGTCGGGTAGCGGCATGGCGGCGGTACCCGGCAGCATGGGCCACGTGCCCCACGCCTCTCCCCTGGCCATCACCCAGCAGCGCGCCCTAGCACTGCGCGGGGCAGGCAACCTTGCCGCGGCCCGTGACCTGCTCACCGACGCCTTCGAGTCTGCCCGACCGCCGTACGGCAAGGATCATCCGGACGTCCTCAGCACCGCGCACCTGCTGGCTCGACTGCATCGGGAGGCGGACGACCCCAGCGCCGCCCGCCGGGTGTTGGAGGAGGCGTTCGCGGCCGGTGAGCGGCGATGGCCCACCTCGGACCCGCTGATGCTGGCCTTGTCGTATGAGCTGGGGTCCGTCGCGGACGAGCTGGGCAACCGTCATGAGGCCCGACGCAACTTCCTGCGCGTCGCGACCGCCGGCCCCGCCGTGCTCGGTGTGGATCATCCTGCGGTACGCGCGTCCCGCGAGTATCTCGGCGATGCCGCTCCCGCCCTTCCGCCGGCGGTTCCCCCTGCCGGTCAGCCGACGGCGGTCGGCCCGGCGCCGCATGACGCGCTCGCCGAGCCGACGATGTCCCTGGCCGTCCTGTCGACCGCCTGGCAGCCGCACGACGCGGCCACCGCCACCGCCCCGCTACGCCCGGTGACTCCCGATGCCCCGGCCGTGCCTCCCGGGCCCCCCGTGCCCCCGGTGCCCGCTGTGCCCCCGGTGCCCACTGTGTCGCCTTCCGCGCCGACGGTCCCGCCGGCACCGTCGCCCTCCCCGAGTGTCGTGCCGCCGGTCACCAGCGCACCGCCTTTCACCGGACCACCAATCGGCACCATCGCCTCGTCAGTCACGAACGCACCCTCCGTCAGCAGCGCGCCGCCGGCTTCGGTGCGACCGGCACCGGCCGGGCCGCCCGTACCGGTGGTGCCGCCGGTGCCCGCCCCCAGGGCCGGCGTCCACGATGAGCCCACCCGGCCTTTCCCGCCCGTCCCGGCGCTGTCAGAGGCGGGTGTGCCAGCGGAGGGCTCAGCTGCGACGGGGTCCCGCACGGCACCGTCGCCGGGGGCGGTGGAGGGCACGGACGTAGTCGGCAGGACGACGACACCACTGCCTGTCGACCCGGCGCAGCAGGGAGTCGACCGACCGGCCGCGCCGCAGTGGGCAACTCCCACGATCGCGGTCCAGCAGATCGGGCCGCTGCTGGCCGAGGAAGCGGCCCGGCGCAGCCCCGGTGAGCAGGCCAGGACACCGGGCGCCCAGGCCGCCTCACCCACCAGCGGGCCGTCGAGCGCCGCGTCGCCCGCCACCGCGACACCGAGCAGCGGGCCACCCCGCAGCGGCCCCCCGAACACGCCTCCACCGAACAACGCAGCGCCCGTCAGCGGGCCGCCGGTCAGTGCGCCGCCCACCGCACCAACCGTCGATCTGTCCCGGCCGCAGTCTCCGAGGCACCAGGCGCCCGAGTTCGGCGTGGCAGGAGGATCCGCCCCGGGCGGCCCACCGGCGCACGAGTTGACCGCCGCCCTGCCCCAGCCGGGACCGACCAGCGGCCCTCCGGGCCGGGTGCCGCTCCCGTTCGGAACGGCCGGCACGCAGCCGGACCAGCAGGACAGAATCACCCCAGCCGGTCCCGCGCCGATCAGCGGACCGCCGTACGGTCCGACCGATGGGGCGCGACACGGCCACCCGATCAGCAGCCCACCCGGGTCGCCCCTGGCCGACGGCCCGCAGCAGTACCCGGGTAGCGCCTACCCGCCGGAGCCCACGCCCTCTGCCTACCCCCAGCACCCACCGGCACAGCAGACCTACCCGACACCCCCACAGCAGCACACGTACCCGCCGCCGGGGCAGCAGGCGTACCCCCCAGCATCACCGGCTGCCCCCGGGCAGCCCGGGGCCTATCCGACGCCGGTGCACCCGCCGACGGCGCAGGCCTATCCCCCGCCCGTCTCCGGTGGGCCGGCCTACTCCGCGGGATGGGGGCAGCAACCGGCACAACCGGTCGCTCAGGCGTACCCGGGGGAGCCGGCGCGCGGGCGTGGTCGGGTGGCCGTGGTGGTGGCGGTGATCGCGGTGGTGGTGGCGCTGGCGGCGGTGATCGGGGTCGGGTTGCTGCTCCTCGACCGGTGGTCCGGCGAGGCCCCGACGACACCGGCCTCGTCGGGGCAGCCGCAGGGCGGTGCGCCGCCCACCCAACTCGTGTTGCGCGACGACACCACCACGATCACGTTGACCTGGACCGACCCGGCGGACGGGCTGGTGCCCTTCATGGTGGCCGGGGGGCGCTCCGGCCAGCCCCTGGGGGTGATGGCCACGGTGAGTCCCGGGGAGACCAGGTACACCGTGAACGGATTGAACTCCCGGGTGGACTACTGCTTCACCGTGCTGGCCGTCTACGGAACGGACCAGTTCGCCACCTCCGGCCAGGTGTGTACGAGTCGCAAGGGCGCCGGTCCGGCCGACTGACCGGGGCACCGTCGTGGTCCGACAGTGCAGCCAGGACACGCCGACGACACGCCACCCTGGGTGTCCGGCAACGGACAATGCGGGTACCCGCCGTTCGTAGCGTGACCATATGATGGCTCCCGGCTCAGGGGAGGGGTCGCCGTACGGGGGGCGCCACCTGCCAGGACGACACGGGAGGCGCCAGCTGTGGCGATCATGGACGAGGTCGATCCGATCCGCGCGACCCGATCCCGATCCCGACTGCGGGGTGGACTGGTCACCGTGGCCACGGTGTTGGCCCTCCTGGCGGCGATGGGCCTCACCGTGCTCGGGCTGGGTTCGGCGGACAATGCGGTGGCCAGTTACGACGCCAGTTCCTGGTTGTGGAGTGCGACGCGCAGCGAACTGGCCCGGGTCAACGGGGTGACCGCCCGGGTGGACACCCGGATGGAGGTGCCGGCCGCGCGGCGGCACCCGATGCAGGTGGTGCAGACGGATCGGATGCTGGTGCTGCGTGACCTGCACACCGGTCAGATCAGCGCCCTGGACCTGGCCACCTTGCAGATCACCGCGACCACCCCCACCACCCCGGGCCTCGGGGTCAGCGTGGCCCTGCACGAGGATGCCGCGTTCGTGGTGGACGCGGTGCAGGGTGTGGTGCGGCAGTTGGATCCCCGGTCCCTGGCCCCGGTGGGTGAGCCGGTGCGGTATCCGCCGGGTATCACCGGTGGCACCTTCGACGGCAAGGGTCGGTTGTGGATCGCGGTGCCGGCCGAGGGCACGGTGTCGGCGATCACGGCCGCCAAGCTGTCCTCCTCGCCGGCAGCGGATGCGTCGGTCTCCCCCAGCAAGGTCGAGACCCATGACGTGGCCGAGCCCAGTCACGAGTTGGTGGTCTCCACCCTGGATGACGGGGTGGCGGTGCTGGATCGTACGGCCGGGAGTCTGGTCACGGTGGTCCGTGGGGAGACCCGGCGTACCCCCTTGGGTGAGCAGTTGGCCCGGCCGGGCACCTTGCCGGCGCGGACCAGCGGGCCGGTGGTGCCGGTGACCGTGCCCGGTCAACGGCAGGTGCACGCGGTCACCGAGGGCGAGGTGCGGTCGTTCACGGTGCCGGGTGAGGGTGACCGGCTGGGTGCCGCGGTGGCCTGGGCGGGTCGCATCTACTGTGCCGACGAGGCGACCGGGGCGGTGTACGCCTTCGACGCCACCGGTCAGGTGGTGGAGACCATCCGGGGTCGTTGGGGTGGGCCGCTGGAGTTGGAGGTGCGGGAGAACCACCTGTTCATCAACGCCCCGAACGCGGCGACCGCCCGGGTGGTCAACGACCGGCACGAGGTGCGTGAGGTCGACAAGTACGCCAATGACGTGCTCGGTGGTGACCCGCCGGAGGAGGCGCCACCGCCCCCGCCTCCCCCGCCGAAGAAGCCCCAGGTCAGCAAGCCGGGGGCGCCGCGCAGCGTGACCGCCTCGGCCGGTGACGCGCAGGCGCGGGTGAGTTGGCGTCCGGCGGCGTCCAACGGTGCGGAGGTCACCCGTTATGTGGTGGAGGGTGCCGGGCAGCGTCTGGAGGTGGGTGCCAACCAGCGGTCGGTGCAGGTCAAGGAGCTGACCAACGGGGAGACGTACACCTTCTCGGTGCATGCGGTGAACGCGAAGGGTGCGGGTCCGTCCCGTAAGAGCAACCCGGTGACCCCGACGGCGGAGGTGCCGGACCCGCCGACGAGCGTCTCCGCGCAGGCCCGCCCGGACGGCACCGTGGTGGTGACCTGGCCGGAGGCGAACGGGCAGGGCAACAAGATCGCCCGGTACGCGGTGACGGCCACCTCGGCGGGTGCGAACGCCCCGGCCGGGGAGTCCGAGGGCACCGAGTTGGTGATCGAGGCCGGTGAGTTGGAGTACGGCACCCAGTACGCCTTCACGGTGGTGGCGGTCAACGACAAGGGTGCGGCCTCGGAGTCCTCGCCGGTCAGCGACACCGTGGTGCCCTTCACGGTCCCCGGGGAGCCGGTGGAGTTGACCGCGAGCACGGTGGCGGACCGTCCGGGCACGGTGGCGGTGCAGTGGGCACCGGCGGAGGCCAACGGCCGACCGATCACCGGGTACCTGGTGGAGGTGGGCGACAAGCGCAGCGAGGTCACGGACACCCGTACCCGGGTGGAGGGCCTGGGCGACGGGCAGAATGTGACCGTACGGGTCTGGGCGGTCAACGAGGCCGGTGAGGGTCCCCAGGCGACGACGACGGCGCGGACGGTGGCGCCGCCCCGGGTGACCGTGACCGGCTCCTCGGCGACCGCCACCTCGGCGACGGTGGCCTTCACGGTGGATGCCGGTGGTGGGCAGGCGGCCTGCACCCTGACCCGGTCCGGTGAGGCGGCCGTCAGCGGTCCGTGTTCGCGGATCACCATGGAGGGGCTGACCCCGGGTACCGGTTACACCTTCACGGTGACGGCCACCAACGCCGCCGGGTCGGGTGCGGCCACCCGGGCGCAGCAGACCGACGCTCTCTACGGCATCGCCACCTGTGTCAACGGCAGCGAGCCGGAGCAGCGCACCTACTGTGACCGGGACCGCGACGGCCGCAACGGCAATGAGATCTTCTCGGTGCCCCGGCAGGACAACGACCGGCAGGTCGGCTGGGCCAAACCGGGGACCCGACTGAAGGCGCTGTGTCGGGTCCGCGGCGAGGAGGTGTACGCGTTCGTCTACAACGACGACAAGCGCAGCACCTGGTGGGTGCGGGTCGAGTACAGCGGACGCAACTACATCCCGTGGGTCTGGTTGAACCTGGAGGGCGGCGACAAGATCAACGTTCTGCCCACCTGCTGATCCGCCCCCAGGCAAGGAGCACCGCCGTGAACAGCCAGGAACCCCTCAGCCAGCAGGAGGTGCAGGGCTTCGCCGCCCTGGCCGCCCGGCTGGCCGAGACCGTCAACGCAGTGGTGCTCGGTAAGCCGCAGGTGGTCCGGCTGGCGTTGACGGCGCTGTTCGCCCAGGGGCATGTGCTGCTGGAGGACGTGCCCGGGGTGGGTAAGACGACCCTGGCCCGGGCCATCGCGGCCACCGTGAAGGGGCAGTGGCGGCGCATCCAGTTCACCCCCGACCTGCTGCCCTCGGACGTGTCCGGGGTGACCATCTTCAACCAGGCCACCCGGGGGTTCGAGTTCCACGCCGGCCCGGTGTTCGCCAACATCGTCATCGCCGACGAGATCAACCGGGCCTCCCCGAAGACCCAGTCGGCGCTGCTGGAGGTGATGGAGGAGCGGACGGTCACCGTGGACGGGGTACGCCATCCGGTGCCGCAGCCGTTCCTGGTGGTGGCGACCCAGAACCCGGTGGAGATGGACGGCACCTACCGGCTGCCGGAGGCGCAGCTGGACCGGTTCCTGGTCAAGCTCTCCGTCGGCTACCCCGACGAGGCGGTCGAGGTGGAGGTGCTGCGGGGGGCCACGGTCCGGTCCCCCGAGGCCCTGGCCCCGGTCACCGACACGGCCACGGTCGGGGAGATGGTCCGGATGGCCCGGCGGGTGCACATCGCCGAGCCCCTTTACACGTACGCGGTGCGGCTGGCCGCGGCCACCCGTACCCATCCGCAGGTGCGGGTCGGGGTCAGTCCCCGTGGGGTGATCGCCCTGACCCGGGCGGCGTGTGCGTACGCCCTGATCGACGGCCGGGGTTGGATCATGCCGGAGGATCTGAAGGCCCTGGCCGAGCCGGTCTTCGCCCACCGGCTGCTGCTCACTCCGGACGCCCAGGTCCGTGGGGTGACCGCCGGGGAGGTGCTGCGCCAGGCCATCGCGTCCGTGCCGGTGCCGCTGCCGTCGGGGCAGCCGGCCTCGGCGTACCCCTGATCGGCGGGGAGGGCGTGGGAATCACCGCCCGGGGCCTCGGTCTGCTCGTCGCCGGGGTGCTGCTGCTCGGGGCCGGCTTCCGTTTCGGGTATCCGGAGTTGACCGTGCTGGGGGCGGCGGCCGGGGTAGCCGTGGCGATCGCGGTGCTGACGGCCGCGTGGCGGCCCCGGTTGCAGGTGCGGCGGCAGGCGGATCCGGACCGGGTGGCGCGGGGTGAGCCGGCGACGATGACCTTGACTCTGCGCAACACCGGTCGGCTGGGTGCGGCGAGTCTGCTGGCCGTCGACCGCTGCGGCGACCAGGTGGTGCCGGTGCCGGTGCTGCGGCTGCGCCCGGGGGCGGACACCACGGTCCGGTACGAGGTGCCGACCGCCCGCCGGGGGGTGGTGCCGGTGGGCCCGCTGCGGGTGACCCGCCGTGATCCCCTGGGTCTGGTCGTGCTGGCCCGCACCTACGGCGACAGTGTGCCGGTGTGGGTGCACCCCCGCATCCACCCGTTGCGGGCGGTGCCCACCGGTGCCGGCCGCAGCCTGGACGGGCAGGTCGACGCGGTACCGCACGGCTCGATCACCTTCGACTCGTTGCGGGAGTACGTCGTCGGCGACGAACTGCGGCGGGTGCACTGGCGTACCAGTGCCCGGGTCGGTGAGCTGATGGTGCGGGAGAACGTGGACACCAGTCTGCCCCGGATCGTGGTGCTGCTGGACAACCGGATGGCCGCGCATCCGCAGCGGGTACGCGGGACGGCCGAGTCCTTCGAGTCGGCCTGTGAGGCCGCCGCCTCGGTGGTCACCGCGGCGGTCCGGGAGGACCTGCCGGTGGTGCTGCTGTTCGTCGCGGCTGACGCTTCCGAGGTGGGCACCGGGCAGGAGAGCCCGGCGGCCCAGGAAGGACCGACCGGGCCGCTGGACCGGTTGGCGGCGGTCTCGCTGACCGGGGAGGGGACCCTGGAGGCCGCGGTGGCCCGGCTGCGCCGGGAGCGGCTCGGCGACACCCTCGTGGTGCTCACCGGGCCGGGTGGGCGTGAGGACCTGGGACATGTCGGGGCCCTGCGTGGGGCGTACCCCTCGGTGGTGGTCGGGGTTTTCGGGGCGGCGGACCCGACCCCGGCGGGTACGGGCGGCCTGCTCGTGGTGGACGCGGCCGACGGGGCGGCCTTCGCGGCCGAGTGGGACGGGGTACGCCGGTGGTGAGGCTGCTGCGGGCCCTGGCGGTGCCGACGGCGCTGGTCGGGATGGTCGTCCTGGCCGGGGTGACCCTGGACCGGGTGTACGCGGGCTCCCTGCTGACCCTCCTGGTGGCCGGGGCGGCCCTCGGCTCGGTGCTGGTCTCGGTGGCCGCGCGGCGACTGCCCTCCTGGCTGGTCGCCCCGGTGTCCGTGCTGGTCATGGCGGGTTGGACGGGGTGGTGTCTGCACCTGACCGCTGACCGGGCCGGGTTGCCGGGCGGCTTCGCCGAGGTGGCCCGGGAAGCCGCCGCAAACGGCATTCCCCGGCTGCTGACCGCGATGATCCCGGTGGAGCCGGTCCCGGACACCGTCCTGGTGCCGGTGGTGGGCGCCTGGCTGGCCGGGCTGGCCGGCGCGGAGGTGGCGTTGCGCGCCGGCCGGGTGCTGCTGGGTTACCTGCCGCCGGTGCTGCTGCACGTCGGGGCGGTGTACGTGGTCGGGCCGAACGCCGAGCCGGCGATCGGTCCGACCGTGGCCCTGGTGGTGGTGGCCGGGCTCGGGCTGGCCGCCTCGACGCGACGCGAGGGTGACCCGGTCGACGGCCCGGCGCCGACGGTGCCGTCCGGGGTGCGGGCCCGGTTGGCGGTGACCTCGGCCGCCGGTACGGCGGTGGTGGTCGCAGCGGCCACCCTGCTGGGCCCGGCGGTGGCCGCCCTGGTGGAGGTGCGGCCGGTGGACCCCCGCCGCTACGTGGAGCCGCCGCAGGTCCAGACCTTGGACGAGAACCCGCTGATCCGGATCTCCGGGTGGGCCCTCAACCCCGACCAGCAGCTGTTCCAGGTGAAGACCGCCGATGCCGGCGGGGGGACCCGGATCCGGCTGGCCGTGCTCAGTGACTACGACGGGGTGACCTGGCGGGTCGGGGCCACCTACCGCAACGCCGGCCGGATCCTGCCCACCGTGCCGCCGGCACCGTACGCCACCGTGGAGACCCTCCGGCAGGAGATCACCATCGGTGAGCTCAGTGGACAGTTGCTGCCGGCGGTGCCCACTCCCCGCGAGGTCAGCGGCGCCCGGGTGGCGTACGACCCGGGCACCGGCACCCTGATCCGTCCCGACGGGCTCAGCCCGGGGCTGCGCTACACGGTGACCTCGGCCCGGGAACGCCCGGATGCGAACCTGCTGGCCACCGCGAACACCCCGGCCGGGGACGAGGTGGCCCGGGTGCTCCAGGTGCCGGAGGGGGCGCCCGACCAGTTGCGTCGGCTGGCCACCCAGTTGGCCCAGGACAACGGCGCCCCGTACGCCCGGGCGATGGCGATCGAGCAGTGGCTGGCGGAGCACTACCGGCTGGTCGCCGACGCCCCCAGTGGCCACGCGTACCCGAATCTGGCGTTCTTCCTGTTCGGTCCGCGCAACGGCGGCGGGCAGCGGGGTACCTCGGAACAGTTCGCGGCGTCCTTCGCGGTGCTGGGCCGGTTGGCCGGGTTGCCGACCCGGGTGGTGGTCGGGTTCGCCGCCCCGGGTGACGGGCCGGTACGGGCGGGCGACGCCTACGCCTGGCCGGAGGTGCTTTTCGAGGGGGTGGGGTGGGTACCCTTCGACCCCCTGCCCCGCCCGGAGGACGAGCCCCGGCCGGTGGAGGAGGACTTCCGCCCGCAGCCGGAGAAGCCGCCGCCCTCGGAGCAGCCGGAACCGACCGTGGAGCCGAGCACCGCACCCCCACCCCAGGCCGCCCCCGAGGAGGGCGAGGGTCGAGCGGGGGTGTCCACCCCGGTGCTGGTCGCCGCTGTAGCCGGAGGGGTTGCGCTGCTGGTCGTGGTGGCGCTGGCCGTCCTGGCCGGGATGCGCCGCGCCCTGACCCGCAACCGGCTGCACCGGGGCCCGGCCGACCTGCGGGTCGCCGGGGCCTGGCGGGAGCTGACGGACGCCCTGCGGCTGGCCGGGCATCCGGTCCCCGCCGACCTGTCCGCCACCGAGGTGGCCGAGGCCGCCCGCCGCGCCCTGTCCGACGCAGCACCGCCGACCGAAGCGGCCCGGGCCGGGACTCAACCGGAGGCCGAGATGGGGCGGGTCGGGACTCGATTGGAGGCCGAGGTGGGTCGGGCCGCGACTCATCCCGAGGGTGCGGCGGGTCGGGTCGGATCTCAGTCGGAGGCCGCCCACCGGGCGGTGGAGGAGTTGGCTCGCCTGGTCAACCAGGTCGGGTTCGCCCCCGGTCAGGTGGCCGAGGCGCAGGCCGAGGCCGCCGCCGAGGCGGCCAGGGTATGCACCCGGGCGCTGCGCGCGGACCGGCCCCGGTGGCGGCGGTTGCTCTGGTCGGTGCACCCGGGGCCGCTGCGCTGGCGAGACTGAGCGGTGATCAGCACCGCCAAGTGGGGCTCAGGTCGACTCCCCGGTGTCCGGGCCGAGCCGGGCGATCATGGTCGTCCGGGCCGCCACCCCGCCGGCAGCCAGTTCGGGGGTGGGCAGCAGGGCCATCACGGGGACGTCCACCCCGGCCTCGGCGTAGCGGCGGACCTGGGCCCGGCACTGCTCGGGTGAGCCGTGCACGATCAGCGCGTCGACCACCTCGTCCGGGATGGCCGCCAGGGCACCCCGCCGGTCACCGGCCGCCCAGGCCTGCCACATCGGCGCCAGCGCCTCATGGCGGCCCAGCCAGCGGTGGAATTCCGCGTACGCGGGCACGGTCAGATAGCTGGTGATCATGCGGCGGCCCAGGGTGCGGGCGTACCCGGTGTCCTCGGTGGGACAGACGAAGATGCGGGCCACCACCTCGAACTGCGGGCGGCGCTCGCCCAGTTCGGCCATCGCCCGGGGGACGTCGGTGGCGGCCAGCCAGTTGAGGATCACCCCGTCGGCCTCGGCGGCGGCCAGCCGCAGCATGCCCGGCCGCAGCGCGCCCAGCAGGACCGGCGGGGGTACGGCCGGGGGTCGTTGCAGGCTGAACCGCCGCACCGCGAAGGTGTCGAAGGCCCCGTCGACGGCCTCTCCCCGCAGCGCCGCCCGCAGGAACCGCAACACGTCCCGGGTACGCCGGAACGGATCGGTGAACTCGATCGCGTTCCAGTCGGACACCAGCACCGGCGAGGAGGCCCCGATGCCCAGGGCGAACCGACCGGGTGCCACGTCGGCCAGGGCCGCGGCGCTCATCGCCAGCAGGCCGGGCCCACGGGTGAACACCGGCGCGATCGCGGTGCCCAGCCGGAGCTGCGGCGCCCAGGCGGCGGCCAACGCCAGTGGGGTGAAGGCGTCGGCCCCGTTGACCTCGGAGGACCACACCTCGGTGAAACCCGCCTCGGCCAGGGCCGCGTACACCGTCGCGTGGTCGGCCAGCCCCACCCCGTCCAGGGGCACCGTCATCGCCCATCGTGTCGTCATCGATCGATCCTGCCCGGCGGGCGGCCTCCCTAGCAAGATCTTGGTGCCCTACCGGTCCACCGGGCGGCTGCGCCGACCCTGGGGCAGGGCTCTGACCAGCGCTAATCTTGCCGCGTGACCTTCTCGCTCGTCGCCCGCTCCACCGACGGCCACCTGCATGGTGTGGCCGTGGCGAGCCGCTTCCTGGCTGCCGGTGCTCTGGTCCCGGCGGCCGAGGCCGACCTCGGCGCGATCGCCACCCAGGCGCATGTGAACCTGGCCTACCGGCCGCAGGGGCTGGCCCTGCTGCGGACCGGGGTGACGGCGGCCGGTGTGGTGGCCGCTCTGGTGGCCGCCGACCCGGAACGCGATCATCGCCAGGTGGGTGTGGTGGCCGCCACCGGTCCCGGTGCCACCTACACCGGGGAGCACTGCCGGGACTGGGCGGGCGGCCAGGCGGGCGACGGCTGGGCCGCCCAGGGCAACATCCTCACCGGCCCCGAGGTGATCGACGCCCTGCGGGACACCTGGCTGGCCCGTACCGACCTGCCCTTCGCGCAACGCCTGCTCGCCGCGCTACGCGCCGGACAGCAGGCCGGGGGCGACCGCCGGGGGCAGCAGAGCGCCGGGTTGGTCGTGGTCCGACGCGGCGGAGGGTACGGCGGCACCGGCGATCTCATGATCGACCTGCGGGTCGACGACCACCCCGATCCGATCACCGAACTCGACCGGCTGCTGGCCGTGCACACCCTCATGTTCAGCCGTCCCGACCCGGCCACCCTGCTCGACCTGACCGGGGCGGTGGCCGTCGAGGTGGCCGGGCTGCTCACCGCGCTCGGCTACCCGGCCGACCCAACCGACCCGGAGGACGCGCTGGTGGCCTGGGCCGGACTGGAGAACCTGGAGGAGCGGCTGGCCCCCGGCCGCATCGACCCGGTGGTGCTGGCCCAACTGCGCGCCGCCCTCCCCCACGTACCCGCACCCCGAAGTGCGGCGTCAGCGGATGGTGACGTCGCCGCCCAGTCGGGCAGCGAGCCGGCACGGTAACCCGCCCGCTTCGACGCAGCCGACATCATCAGCGCGGATCAGCGGCCGAAGGCCAGCAGCGGCAGGCCGACCCGGGCGAGGGCCGCCTGCTCGGCCAGGCTGCACGGAGTGCGCCCGGTCAGCTTGGCGATCAGGGTCAGCCGGTCCCAGCCCAGCTCCGCCGGCAGGGACCGGCCCCCAGTGAGCAGATCGGCGATGACCCGGCTGGCGGGCGTGGTCAGCCACGGCGGCCGATCCAGCGCCGCGGCCAGGTCCAGCCCGTGCACCCCGACCTCCACCACCCGGGTACGCAGGAACTCCGTCACCGTCATCGCATCGTCGTGTCGGGTGCGCACCACCCGTTCCGGTGGGTACGCCTCGACGGCCGCGAAGGCAGCGCGCCATGCCCGGTCGAAGTCCGCGCCCACCCCGACCCCTCGACGCGTGCCGCCCGAGTCGAAGCTCTCCTCGCCACCCTCGACCCGCCCGTCTCCCGCCCGAACCGCTCCCCCCGGTGCGCCCTCGACCCGAGCCACGTCGACCCGAGCCGCCTCGACCGGAGCAGCCTCGGCGCGGGCCGCCTCGACCGGAGCAGCCTCGGCGCGGGCCGACGCGGCACCAGCGGCCTCAATGCGACCGGCCTCGGCATGAGCAGCGCCACGAGCAGCTTCGATGCGATCGGACTCGGCACCAGCGGCCTCGATGCGGGCCGCCTCGATGCGGGCGGCGTCGACCTCGGGGGTGAACTTGGCCGCGCCGAAGTAGCCGGCGGCGTCGATCAGGGCACCGGTCGGCGCCGGTGCGGCCAGCATGTCGGTCAGCCGGCCCGCACCGGTGCGGACATGTGCCAGCAGTTCGGCCACCGTCCACGGCACGCAACCGGTCGGCCGGGCCAGGTTCTTCCGATCGAGGGTGGCCAGCACCTCACCCAGCCGCAGGCACTCCTCACGGAAAGCCGCCCGAACAAGGTCGGCGTCCCCCACACCCTCCCCCACCTCGACCCACCATCCCTCGCCCAACCCCGCCTCCCCCACCCCCGGCCGGGACGTCCCCGCCTCGTCGCCGACCGTTCATGATCGCGCTCGATCCAGGATCGAGTGGCCTCGTCTTCAAACTTAACCACTCGATCCTGCATCGAGCGCGATCTTGCGGGCGGGGCGCGGTGGTGGCGGGGCGCGGTGGTGGCGGGGCACGGCGAGGGCGGACGCGGCGGTGGTGGTGGGGCGGGTCGAGGTGGTCGGTGCGCGTGGCCGGGACCGGATGGGGGTTGCCGTTCGGCGGGATCCGCGCCGTCAGGGGGTCGCGCAGGTGGAGGCCGGCAGCGGTCAGCCCTTGTGGCGGGGGACGATGCGGTGCACGGCGGCGATGGCCAGCGCCATGACCACCCCCATCGTTCCGGCGATGCCGGCGGCGCTGCCGGCGTACCCGACGAACAGGGGTTGGCGGGACAGGTCGGCCGCCGCGGTGGGGCGCAGGCTGGTCAGCCAGAACAGCGCCAGCGCGCAGGCCAGGATCAGCAGCAGCCCACCGATGCCGAGCAGCAGGGCCACTCCCCGGTGCGCGTCGGCGGAGGACACCTGCGCCTGTTCCCGCTGGGTGATCAGCAGCAGGATGCCCGCCAGGGCCGCCCACACGCCGACGACGAGGTACGCGGCCACCGCGTCACTGGGCCGGTGCCAGCCCGCCGAGAGGGTCGCCACCCCGGCCACCGCCGAGTAGGCGGCACCGACCACGGCGGCGAAGGCCCGGACCTTGGGCGGCAGTACGAGCACCAACGCCACCGCCACGGAGGCGGCTACCGTGGTGTGCCCGCTGGGCAGGCTGTTGCCGACGCCGGCCCGTTCCGGGTCGATGCCGTAGTCGGGTCGGACCAGGCCGTACTTCAGCACCTGGGTGGTGACGTTGGCTCCGACGATCAGCAGGGTGGCCGCGACCGCCAGGGCGACCCGGCCTCGGATCAGGGCGATGAACCCGATCATCACCGTGGCCGCCAGCAGCGACACCACGGACATCGCGTTGAGGATCCGGTTGACCGGTTCTTCGATGTGGTCGCGGCCGATCCGGTTGCCGGTCAGCGCGACCGTGTCGACCCACTGCCCGAGTTCGCTGTAGAGGGCGAATCGCCACACCACGATGAAGACCGCCGTCTGGACCAGAGCCAACCCGACCAGCCAGACCGCAGTCCCACCCCTGGGCGTCACGCGCACCCGCACAACTTAGCGACCCTGCCCGAGCCGCCCACCAGTGGCCCGCCGACCGGATCGGCGGCGCCGCGCGAGGGCGGCTGAGCAGGGGCTACGGTGACCGGCAGGCCGAGCCCGCCGCCTGCGCAGCGGCAGGGGTCGCGGCGACAAAAAGGGAGAGGCCGCCACGGGGGGAGCGGCCTCTCCGGTGATGTACGTTACTCCGTCTCCGGCGGTGTTGTGATCCCGGAACGGTGACTTTTTCCGCGATCTGCGCGGTGTGCCTGTCGGATCGGGGGGCGGTGGGGTGGGTCGACTTCTCCGCTGCGTCGGCCAGAGGGCCGACCCACCCCGGCCTGACCGTGGGCGTCAGGCCGCCGGCCGGTCCTGCCTCTACCCCCGAGGCCCGGCCGGAGCCTCCGGGTGGGTCACCGCCCACCCGGAGGACGTCGTTCAGCCGTTGGGGAACAGCTTCCCGTAGTCGGCGTACGCCATCGCGACGTCCGCCTGGGCCCAGAACCGGTGGTAACGGAACTCCGGCTCCGGCCCACCGTCGAGGTAGGCCTGGACCTTCGGCCACGCCGGGTCGTTCTTGTAGAACGACCGGATGTCGATGAAGCTCTTGCCCGGGGCGATCACGTCACCGTTGGGCATCCGACCGGTCCAGCCCTGCGGGATGTACAGGCCCTGCCCGGTGGAGGCGTCGTAGACGTCGTCGAAGCGCCGGTAGTCGCCACGCTTCTCCACGGTCGACACACCCTGGGCGTCGCTCTCGCCGTGCAGCGCGTCCAGCAGCCCCTTGGCGGTGTTCTTCGCCGCCACGTCGCCGGACTTGGCCGCGTACGCGATCAGGGTCCGGGCGTAGGAGGCGGCGATACCGACGTCCTGGCCCTTGGCGATCACCTCGACGTGCAGGTTGGTGTTCGGCTGCGGGTTGGTCGGGTTCCAGTTGTTGGGCTGGCCGGTCCACTTCAGATCGGCCGGGATGGACCAGTCCTCACCCAGGGTGGTGTTGGCGATGGCCCACGGCACCCACTTGTCCAGCAGGGCCTTGGCGCGGGCGTCGCCGCTGACCAGGTACAGCTCGGCGATGCGCTGCATCGACCAGGCCTGCATCCCGAACCACTGGTTCGAGGGCGGGTCGTTGTAGACCGGGTCCTCGTCGTAGAACATGCCGTAGAAGGTGGCCGTGCCGGCCGGCGGCGTGCCGTAGTGCCCGCCCCAGCTGTTGGTCGCGCCACCGGCGATGCCACCCTCGGCCGACTGGAGCCAGGTGTAGAGCTCCAACTGCCGGGTGAGGCTGTTGTTCCAGTCCGCCGCCGCGGTCGACGAGCGCGGCTTGAGCTCGTTGACGTTGGTCAGCGCCCAGGCCGCGAACGGGTTCTGGTAGCCGAAGTGGCTGTGGCTGGAACCGATCCGCCACGACCAGTTCTGGCTGGTCTCGTACGCGCCGCCCCAGGCGTAGTACCAGGACAGCAGGTAGTGGGCGGACTCGCGGTTGTTACCGGCCGGGCACTGGGTGGCCCCGACGCAGTTGCCGACGCGCTTGAAGTACTTGTCGAACAGGGCGTACCGCAGGTAGTCACCCATCTTGGCGGCCTTGGTCACCGTGGCCGCCACGTCGGCCTGCTTGTTCTGCTCCTTGGCCCAGGTCAGGGCCCAGTAGGCGGCCTGCACGGCGCGGGCGTCGGCGTCCGGGGCGTTGGTGTACTTCCACTGCTTGGCCGGGGTGCCGGACTCCTTGATGAACAGGTCCAGGTAGCCGTTCGGTCCGCCGTGGGCGAAGGTGTCGCAGGAGGGGTGCGGCACGGTCTCCCACACCGACTCCTGGGTGCCCCGCTGGAAGGTGTTGATGTACGCGGGGCGGGTGGTGCCGTTGCCGCAGCGACCGAAGCCGTAGACGTTGTCCACGTCCAGCAGCCAGTGCATGCCGTAGATGCTGCCGGTGCCGTAGGTCTGCTGGAGTTCCGCGCGCAGCGGGTCCTTGCCGACCGGCACGTTCGCGTTCAGCTGCGAGGGGTACTGGTTGGGCAGGTCGTTCTCGGCGGCGTAGGTGGCGTCACCGGCGGAGCCGGCGGTCGGCTGGTCGGCCGTGGACGGGATGATGTAGGTCTCCATCACCGTCCAGGCGTTGTTGAACGGCGCCCAGTTCTGGGTGACCCGACCGTAGTACGCCTCCAGCCACAGCCAGAAGCTGAACGCCTCCGAGGTGGTCTGGTGACCGTGGTCGGGCGCCTCGACGATCAGGGTCTCGATCGAGTGGTAGGGCACCCCCTCCGGGCTGAAGTAGCCGGAGTTCTTGATCTTGCCGTACTGCTCGAGGAAGCGCTGGACGTACTCGCCGTCCCCGCCCGGCACGTCGTTGTCGATCTCGGTGACGGTGACCGTGGCCGGGGTGTGGCCGGTGGCCGACGCGGTGATCGTCGCGGTGCCGCCCACCGTGTCGGAGTCCTCGGCGGCCTGGACGGTCACGTTGACGCCGGTCTCCCAGTTGCTCGGGGTCAGGGTCACCGAGGTCGGCGAGACCGTGATGTCCGAGTCGCCGGTGCGGGCGAGGCTGGCCGCGACGTTGGCGGTGGGTTCCCGGTTCAGCTTGAGGTTGAAGGTGGCGCTGTCACCCTCGGGCACGCTGAGCGTAGTCGGGGTGGCCACCAGGGCCGGCGAGGTCGCGGCGGTCACGCTGAACGCCCGCTCGGCGATCGCCGACAGACCGCTGTTGTCGTACGCCCGGGCCTGCACGGTGTAGTCACCGGCCGGCAGACTCTCCATGGTGTACGCGTACGGCGCGGTGGTGTCGGTGTTGACCAGCAGGCCGTTGCGGTAGAACTCGACCCGGGCGATCGTGCCGTCCGGGTCGCTGGCGGTGGCCGTCAGCGGCACGGTCGCCGGGGCGACGAACGGCCCGGCGGGGATCGACAGGCTCACCGTCGGGGGCTGCGCGGTGACGCCGCCGCAGGTGACCCCGTTGACGGAGAACGAGGTGGGCTTGGGGTTGCTGCCGGTGTAGGAGCCGTTGAAGCCGATCGTGGTGCTGGCCCCGGTGGCCATGCTGCCGTTCCACGCCTCGTTGACGGCGGTGACCTCGTTGCCGCTCTGGCTCCACCGGGCCGACCAGCCGTTGGTCACCCGCTGGTTGCCGGGGAAGGCGAACCGCAGGGTCCAGCCGTTGACCGGGTCGCCGAGGTTCTTGAGGGTGATGTTGGCGGTGAAGCCGTTGCTCCAGTCGTTGGTCGTATAGACCACGTCGCAGGCCGGTGCGGCCTGTGCGGCGCCGGCGGGTACGGTCACCCCGCCGATCGCCAACGCCGCGGCGGCGAGCCACGCCAGGCGGCGGCGTCTTGCCAGATCTCTCATCTGCGCGGTGTCTCCTCGAACCAGGCCGGGTGCGGTGCCGCCCCGGCGAGACGTCTCGCAGACGAGAAGGACGCGAGACGTCGGTGGATGGTGGTGGCCGGCCGACCGGCCGGAACGCAGCAGCGGGAACGAGCTCCACACCACTGCGATCAGGGCGCCGTCCGGATCACCGGAAGCCCTCGGCGGCCCCACGCTCACGTCTACCTGGCTCCACGTGGTCGATCGACAGTGTGCCATGGAAGCGCTCCCAGCACCAGAGACCGCACTTCCGGAAGCACTCGGTTGTTTCGATCTCATTTTGGGGCTTTCACAAAGCCGTGACGGGCGTTACAGTCGCAGCAACGTCGATGGGAGCGCTTCCATCGACGGAGTTCCAAGCATTGGATTACCCGGCGCCGTGCCCACGGCAATGGGTACTAAGACCGCAGGCCGACGGCGGGCCAGCCCGGACACCGCCGTCAGCCGTCACCCCACGAGAAGTGAGGGGAGGTGGATCCTCAGCCACTCGCGTGGCCCGGCTCCCGCGCGACACGCACGACTGGGACGCCAATCCGCACGTGCGTGTACCGCAACATGGTGGGGACGGGGGTTGCCCTCCCCCGTCCCCACACTAAACCCCCGTTCACGATGGGAAAAGAGGCCGATCGGGTCAGACGCGCATCACCCGCGCGCCCCGCACGGCAGTAAGCCCCGCCCGCCGACCGTGCGCTGCCCCGCCGACCACCTCCGGGAGCACGCCGCCGGTCCGCCCGCGGAACTCGGCGTTCCCGGTCCCGCCACACCCGATGCCCGACCGGCCGACGCCAGAACCCTCACCTTGTCACCTCCGCCAACGCGGTCGTCCGTGATGCGTGACGATCATGCACCGGCGGCGGTCGCCTACCCTTTACCCTTCTTGGGAGCGCTCCCGAGGGGCGCCGGCGGCCACCCCACCCACGAGGAGAATCCATGTCGATGCTCACCAGGCGACACCTGCTGCGCCAAGCGGCGCTGTCGGCCACCGCCGTAACACCGGCCGGTGCCGCCCTGGGCGCGGTCGCCACCGCAGCCGGCGCCACCGCCCTCACCGGTTGCGCCACCGACGACGGCACCGCCCCCACCGATCCGGCCACCAGCGCCGCCGCCCGGTTGCAGTTCCCGGTGGACTTCGGCTGGGGCGCGGCCACCTCGGCGTACCAGATCGAAGGGGCCGCCAAGGAGGACGGCCGGGGCGAGTCGGTCTGGGACACCTTCAGCCGTACCCCCGGGCGCACCCGCAACGGCGACACCGGTGACGTCGCCGCCGATCACTACCACCGCTACGCCGAAGACCTCGATCTGATGCGCGACCTGGGGCTGCGCAGCTACCGGTTCTCCATCTCCTGGCCGCGCATCCAGCCCGACGGCAGCGGTGCCGCCAACCAACGTGGTCTCGACTTCTACCGCCGCCTGATCGACGGGCTGCACGAGCGGGGCATCTCCCCGATGGCCACCCTGTTCCACTGGGACCTGCCGCAGACCCTGCAGGACGCCGGCGGCTGGGAGTCCCGCGAAGTCGCCTACCGCTTCGCCGACTACGCCGCCACCCTCTTCGACGCCCTCGGCGACCGGGTGCCGGTCTGGCTCACCATCAACGAGCCCAAGACCGTGGTGCAGAACGGCTACCTGTACGGCCACCACGCCCCCGGCCGGCGGGATCCCGACGCCGCCTACCTGGTCGCCCACCACCTGCAACTGGCCCACGGCCTCGCGGTGCAGGCGCTGCGCGCCGAGGGCCGGGAGGGTCGCATCGGCCCGGCCTTCAACCTGCACCCCTGCTACCCCGCCGACGACTCCCCCGCCGCCGCCGAGGCCACCCGGCTGTACGACGGTTACGAGAACCGCCTCTACCTCGACTCGGCGCTCAAGGGCAGCTATCCCGAGGACGTCCTGGCCGACCTGGGGCCGGACAGCCGGATGGTGCGCGGCATCCGCGACGGCGACCTGGAGATCATCTCCTCGCCGGTCGACGTGCTCGCCGTGCAGTACTACACCCCGATCTACGTCACCGGCGGCGGCGGCACCACCCGCCGGTGGCCCACCTCCGAGGCCAGCTGGCAGCAGATCTACCCGGACGGGATGTACGACATCCTGACCCGGGTGACCCGGGACTACGGCCCGATCCCGCTGACCGTCACCGAGAACGGACTGCCCACCCCGGACGTCCTCGCCGCCGACGGCACCGTCGAGGACACCGGCCGGGTCACCTTCCTACGTGACCACCTGGCCGCCGCCCACCGCGCCATCACCGACGGGGTGCCCCTGGAGAGCTTCCACGTCTGGTCGCTGCTGGACAACTTCGAGTGGGCCGAGGGGTACGACCAGCGCTGGGGACTGATCTACATCGACTACCCCACCCAGCGGCGCGTACTCAAGCGCAGCGCCCACTGGTACCGCCAGGTAATCGCCGACAACGCGGTGTGAGTCCCGGTTGACGCGCCGGGCCGGCGTACGGATCAGCGCCGCCGGCCCGGCGCGTTGCGGGTGAGGATGCCGTCCAGGGTGGCGTCGGTGCCGGACGCGGGCTGCGCCTAGGCTCACGGGATGGATCGGAACCGACGATCGTTGGGCCGGCCGTTCTGGACGTTCTGGAGCGCAGCCGCACTGGCCAACCTCGGTGACGGCATCCGGGTGGCCGCCTTTCCGCTGCTGGCCGCGGCGCTCACCGACAACCCGCTGGCGGTCGCCGCCGTGGCCGCCGCCCAGTTCCTGCCCTGGCTGGTGTCCGGCCTGCTCGCCGGTGCCCTCGCCGACCGCCGTGGGGCCCGGAGCCTGCTCACCGTCGCCGACACCGGACGGGTCGTCGTGCTCGGCACGCTCGCCGCCGCGATCGCCCTCGGCTGGGCGAGCATCGCCCTCGTGGTGGTCGCCGCCTTCCTACTCGGCATCGGCGAGACCATCCGCGACACGGCTGCCCAGACCGCCGTACCTCGGCTCGTCCCGGACGCTCAGTTGGAGAAGGCGAACGGGCGGCTGGTCGCCGGTGAGATCGTCGGCAACGAGTTCGTCGGCCCGCCGGTGGGGGCGCTGCTGTTCGTCGTCGGCGCCGCCATCCCGTTCGCGGTCAACGGCGCCACGCTCGCCCTGGCGGTGATGCTGGTGTTGTCGCTGCCGCTGACCCTGGCCCACCGGCCCCGCATCGACGACGAGGCGCAGGTCGCCGACGACGGTGTCCTGGCCGGCCTGCGCTGGCTGGTGCGCCAACCGATGCTGCGGACCCTGGTGCTGGTCACCGCCGCCGTGGCCGCCGCCGACACCGCCTGGTTCGCGATCTTCGTGCTCTACGCCCGCGAGGCCCTCGACCTCGGGGCGTTCGGCTTCGGACTACTGCTGGCCACCGGGGCGGCCGGCGGTCTGCTCGGCTCGTTCACCGCCGACCGGCTGATCACCCGGTTCCGCCACCGCACCGTACTCACCTGGTCGATGGCGACCACCGCGGGCGTACCGGTGCTGCTGGCGGTCGTCGCCGACCGGGCCGTGGCCGTGGTCGTGGTGGTCGCCACCAGCGCGGCGTTCGCCGTGCTCAACGTCGCCGCCCTGTCGGTACGGCAGCGGCTGGTGCCCGGCGGGTTGCTGGGTCGGGTCATCGCCGCTTCCCGCCTGGTCACCTACAGCTGTACGGCACTGGGCGCGCTGGCCGGCGGTGCCCTGGCCGCCCGCGCCGGTCTGGGTGCGCCGTTCGTGTTCAGCGGCGCGGTCGCCGTGGCCGCCACCGCAGCCTGGTGGCTCGCCTCCCGGCCGACCATGCCCGGCGCCCTCGGCCTGCGCTGATTCCGATGTTAAGAAGGGGCCCCGCTACTACCGCAGGCGTTAACAAGGGGCCCTTCCTTACCTCAGCGGGGCAGGGCCTGCTGGAGTTCGGCGCGCAGGGCCGGGGTCAACATCTCCCCGGCCTGCTTGGCCAGCCGGGCCATCTCGTAGCCCACCACCCCGATGTCGGCCTCCGCCCCGGCCAGGGTGGCCAGGATCGAGCCGTCCCGGATCTGCATCACCAGGAAGTAGCCGCGACCCATCTCGACCACGGTCTGCTTGACCACGTCACCGTCGAACATCTGGGCCGCACCGGCGGTGATGCTCATCAGGCCCGAGGTCACCGCGGCCAGCTTGTCCGCGTGGTCGCGCGGCAGATGGTCGGAGATCGCGACCAGCAGCCCGTCGGAGGACACCACCACGGCGTGCGCCACACCGGGCACCCGTTGCGTGAACCCGCTGACCAGCCAGCTCAGGTCCCGGGCCTCCTGAGACAACGTTGTCACTTGAGTCCTCCCTCACTCCACGTCCCCGGTGGTGGTACCGGTATTTCGGTGGTCTCCTCGGCCTCGGCCCGTCGCACACCGCTGTACAACTTCGACAACATGCCGCCGACCGCCTCCGGGTCCGGGTCGTGCCGGGTGCTCTGCTGCTGGCCGGGACGGGCCGGCTGGGTGACGGACTGCAACTGCGCCATCGGCACCCGCATCGGCAGTCCCCGGGCGTTGGTGCCCGCCGTCACCGGCACCTCCGGCGGTGCCTCGCCACCGGCGGAGCTCGTCGGTGCGGGCCCCTCCCGGGACCACCACCCGCCGCCGCCGGACGCCGGGACCGCCACCGGGGGGAGTACGTTCTCCGCGCGTACCGGCACGGGGTGTGCCTGTCGGGGCACCGTGGCCGGTCGCCGCCCGGCCACCGGCAGCTCCATCGGAGCGTCGCCGATCTGCGCCGGCGGCGCCGACCGGGGTACCGGTAGCGGACGCTGGGGTACGAAGGGTTCCAACTCCGACGACGGCGACGCCAGCAGGGCACCCGGCAGCCGGACCCGGGCCACCAGCCCGCCGGTTCCGCCGTGCAACCGCACCTCGATGCCGTGCCGGGCGGCCAGATGGCTGACCACGAACAGACCCATCCGCTCGACCGTCGCCACGTCCGCCGCGGGCGGGGTGGCCAGCACGGCGTTGGCCTCGGCCAGTGCGGTCTGGCTCATCCCCAGGCCCTGGTCGGCGATCTCGATGGTCGCCCCGTTGCCCTCCTGACGGGCCATGACCCGCACCAGCGTGTCGGGGCGGGAGAAGGCGGTGGCGTTCTCCAGCAACTCGGCGAGCAGGTGCACCACCTCGCCGACGGCGTGGCCCACCAGATGCAGGTCGGCCACCTCCACGTAGCTCACCCGCTGGTACTGCTCGATCTCCGCGCTGGCGGCCAACAGCACCGCGTTCAACCCGATCGGCCGGTTCCACCGGCGGGTCGATTCCGTGCCGGCCAGCACCAGCAGGCTCTCGTCGTTACGGCGCATCCGGGCCGCTAGATGGTCCAGCTTGAACAGGTTCTCCAGCTGGTCCGGGTCGTTCTCCTCGCGTTCCAGGTCGTCGAGCAGTTCCAGTTGCCGCTCCACCAGCACCTGGCTACGCCGGGCCAGGTTGACGAACATCGCGTTGACGTTGCGCCGCATGTTGGCCTGCTCGACGGCCACCCCGACCGCGCTGCGGTGCACCGCGACGAAGGCCTCGGCCAGTTCGCCGATCTCGTCGAGGGACCGCACCACCGCCGGGGCCACCTCGATGTGGGGTACGCCGCCGGAGACCGAGCGCAGCCGGGCCAGCGCGTCCGGCAGCTCGACCTGCGCGATGTTCAACGCCTGGGAGCGCAGCATGCGGATCGACCTGGCCAGCGAACGGCCGATGAGCACCGAGATCAGTACGGCCACCAGCAGCACCGTGATGATCACCCCGACCATCAGCAGGGTCTCCCGCCACTGGGTGTCGCTGGCCGTCTCGGCCTGTGCGGCCGAGTCCTCCAGCACCCCGGCCTCGAACTCCCGCAGCAGATCGTGGCGTACCTCGCTGAAGGTCCACCAGTCGTCGTCCGGCAGCAGGGTCAGGGCGGTCGGGTTCTGGGTCAGCGCCCGTTCCTCCAGCCGGGCGGCCTGGACGAAGGCGTCGTGCTGACTCATCCGGTCGTAACGGGTCACCTGGGCGTGGCTGGCCGCGATGCGGAAGGTGCCCAGGGCGGTCTGCTGGCGGGCCCGCAGGTCGTTTATCTGTGCCCGGTCGTTGGACTCGTACCCGCCGCTGCGGGCCGCCGCATAGAGTTCCGCGCGTACCCGCGAGGTGAGTTCCTTGGCCCGGGCGAACTGCACGTAGCGGGCCACCGCCTCGGACAGGTCCGGCCGCTCCGCGCCGGGGGCGGGCTGGGAGAGCAGGGTGAGCAGGGCGTCCACCGCCCGGTTGTAGTTGCCCAGGATGGTGTCGTTGCTCAACACCACAGTGGTCGTGACGCTGCGCATGTAGCCGACCTGCTGGTATGCCTGGTACGCCACCGTGAAGGCGTCCTGCCAGGCGGCGTCCCCCCTGCCCACCGGCTCGGCCACCCGGCGCAGCGCCTGGGCCGCCTGGTCGGTGTCGGCGCGGTAGGGGGCCAGGGTTGCGGTCACCTGGCCGGTCTCCTCCTCGGAGGCGGCGGCCCGCATGGCGGGCAGCTCACCGACCGTACGGTCGCGCTCCTGCTGCAACCGGTGCACCAGTTCGGCGATCTCCTGCCCGATGCCCACCTGGGCGGAGAAGTCACTCAGGGTGTTGGCCTGGCTGACCAGGTTCTGGGTCTGCACCCCTGCCAGGACCAGGAAGGCCACCGACGGGATCACCAGTACGGTGGCGAGCTTGGTCCGCATCCGCCAGTCGTGGATGCGCAGGGCGGAACGACGACGGTGGGGCACCACCCGGACATCGAACCGACGCCGACGATGCTGTGACACCGTCGGGTCCTGGTCCGGTCCTGTCCCCACCGCTCCTCCTCCCGCGCGTCCACCGCCGCCCGGGGAGCGTCGTCCATCCAACCAGGCCCCGGACCAGTGTCAACGTCCTGCCCTCACGTTGGTTCAGGAGTGCACCGCCGGGCGTCACCCTATGCCGTGCCCGCCGGGGAGTGATCATCCGTCTGGCCGATGTCGGTCAACGCGACGGCGTCGGCGATTCGGCCACAGGCCACCAGTGCGGCACCGGTGGCCCCGATCTCGGGGTGCCGTCCGAACCACACCTGTCGGGGTGCCAGCACCTCGGCGAAGGCCGCGCGCCACCAGGGGGAGGCGGCCATCGCCCCGCCCCCGAGGACCACCTCCACCGGTGCGGAGACTGTGGACTCCAGGGCGGCCAGGTCATCGACGACCTGGTCGCACACTCCGTACATCAGTCCGGCCAGCAGTTGCACCGCGGTGGTGTGGAAGCTCAGGCCGCCCAGCTCACCCGCGCCGGCCCGGCGGCCGCCCGGCGGGCGGTCACCGCCGAAGGCCACACTGACCGGACGCCGGTCCGCCGGCCCCAACTGACTCAGCGCCGCCTCCAGGGCCGGGCCCTGCGGGAGCCGCAGTTCCCGGTCGGCCCAGGCGAACAGGTTCCCCCCGGCGGAGTAGGCCGCCCCGGTGACCACATGATCGTGATCGACGCGGTACCGCCACAGGTTCGGGGGCAGGGGTGCCAGCGGCGCGTGGGCCGGCATCCGCTGGAGCAGCCGTACCGCCGAGGAGGTGCCCACGGTCACGGCCGCCCGGGTGTGGTCGATGCAGCCGGAGCCGACGTTGGAGGCGGCACCGTCACCGGTCGGTGGGGCCCACCGCGCCCGCGCCAGGCCCGGCCAGCGGCCGGCGTACGCCGAGCGCAGCCGTCCCTGCCAGTACGCCGGTGCCAGCTTCGGCAGGCTGTCGCGGCTCACCCCGGCCAGGGCGCAGGCCTCCGGATCCCAGTCGAGGGTACGCAGATCGAGCAGGCCGGTGCCGGAGGCCTGGGACAACGACATCGGGGCCTCGTCGAGCAGTTGACTCAGGGCGTACTCGACCAGGCCGGTGAACCCGGCCACCGGGCTGCCGCAGTGGGCCCGCAGCCAGGGCAGCCGCACCGACCAGTAGCAGCGGTGCCACCAGGTGCCGGTCCGTTGGTGGTAGGCGTGGGCGTCGGCCGGGCCGGTCAGGGTGGCCGGCGGCTCGGCCCGGGTGTCCATCCAGGTGAGGACCGGCCCCAGGGGATGGCCGTCGGCGCCCAGGGGCAGCACGGAGTGCCACTGGGCACTGACCGCCACCATCTCGATCTCGTGCAGCCATCCCTGCTCGCTCAACTCGTCCAGGCACTCCAGCAGACAGGCCAGGTAGCCGCGCGCGTCGAGGGTGCCGGTGCCGTCGTCGTCGACCGTCAGCTCGATCTTGCGGCGGGCCAAGGCCCCCGGCACCGGCTGAAGGTCGCCGTCCAGCACGAGCCCCCGCACCGAGGAGGTGCCCAGGTCCAGCCCCAGAATGCTCATCGCCGATCAACGTACCCGCTGGTTCCGGGGCGGCAACCTCACCGGGCACCCGGGTACGCCGATCGGCTTCCCCACCGCCGGTTCCGCGCGTAAGGTGAGCGCATGCTTGCGCGACTGTCCTGCTGGTGGCCCGCCGACCCGGCGGCCCACTTCCGCGCCTAGCTTCACCCGCGGCCGCCCGACGAGGCGGCCGCCGGTCCACTCTCCCGGCCCCCGGGCCGCCTCCTACGGCGGCACCCGGCCCGAGGAGAACCGATGACACCGCTGACCGACCTGCTGACCGCCCTCGCCGAAGGCGTCGATCCGGGCCCTTTCGCCCTGATCCGCCGCGAGGGTGCCGAGCATCTGGACCTGTTCACCGGCCCGGTGGGCACGGTCGACCGGCTCGCCGACATTCCGTTACCGGCCGGGCCGCCCGGCCCGGCCACCCTGGCTCTGGTGCCCTTTCGGCAGGTGGCCGAGCGCGGCTTCGCCTGCCGGGACGATGGAGTGCCGCTGGAGTGCCTGCGCATCGACAGCCGGGTACGGCTGCCCCTGGCCGAGGCCCTGGCGGCCCTGCCCGAGGGCCCGGTACGCACCACCGAGGCGGCCTTCGACATCGGCGACGACGAGTACGCCGACATCGTGGCCCGGGTGCTCGCCGAGGAGATCGGCCGCGGCGAGGGGGCCAACTTCGTCATCCACCGCACCCTGCACGCCCGGGTGCAGGGTGCACCGCTGGCCGCCGCGCTGGCCGCGATGCGGTCCCTGCTGCTGCGCGAGCGCGGGGCGTACTGGACCTTCGTGGTGCACACCGGCACCCGCACCCTGGTCGGGGCCAGCCCGGAACGGCACGTCAGCGTCGAGGACGGGCTGGTCATGATGAACCCGATCAGCGGCACCTTCCGGCACACCGGGGTCGCGGCCGACCGGGCCGCCCTGCTGCGGTTCCTCGCCGACACCAAGGAGGTCGAGGAGCTGTACATGGTCCTCGACGAGGAACTGAAGATGATGGCGACCGTGGCCGAGCACGGCGGCCAGGTGGTCGGGCCGTACCTGAAGGAGATGTCCCACCTGGCGCACACCGAGTACCTGCTGGCCGGTCGCGGTTCCCGGGACGTCCGCGAGGTGCTTAGGGAGACCATGTTCGCCCCCACGGTGACCGGCAGCCCGATGGAGAACGCCTGTCGGGTGATCGCCCGGCACGAGAGCACCGGCCGCCGCTACTACGCCGGGGTGCTGGCCCTGCTGGGGCAGGACGACACCGGCCGGCAGACCCTCGACGCGCCGATCCTCATCCGTACCGCCGAGATCACCCCGGACGGTGCCCTGCGGGTGCCGGTCGGGGCCACCCTGGTGCGTCACTCCACCCCGGCGGCCGAGGTCGCCGAGACCCATGCCAAGGCCGCCGGGGTGCTGGCCGCCCTGGGCCTGGGGCCGCAGGCACCGACCACCGGCACCGGCCCGGTGCGCCGGCTGGCCGACGATCCTGAGGTACGCGCGGCGCTGGCCGCCCGCAACGCGCCGCTGTCCCGGTTCTGGCTGGACCAGCGACCGCCGGGGGCCCTCGCCGTGCCCGGGTTGACCGGCCGCCGGGCCCTGATCGTCGACGGGGAGGACACCTTCACCGGGATGCTGGCGCACCAGTTGGGGGCGCTGGGGCTGGCGGTGACCGTGGCGCCCTGGCACACCGCCCCGCCGGTCGCCGGGTACGACCTGGTGGTGGTCGGCCCCGGCCCCGGCGACCCGAACGGCGACACCCCGAAGATGCGCAGTCTGCGCGGCCTGCTCGGCACCCTGCTGGACGACGGTCGACCGACCCTGGCGGTCTGCCTGGGTCATCAACTGCTGGCCGGGCTGCTCGGGTTGCCGGTGGACCGCCGGGCCGCGCCCTACCAGGGGCTGCAACGAACGGTGCCGGTGTTCGGCACCCTCCGACGGCTGGGCTTCTACGCCACCTTCACCGCCCGGGCCGCCAGAGGCCGTCAGGACAGCCCGTACGGTCCGGTCGAGCTGGCCTGGGACGAGACCGACGGGGCGGTGCACGCCCTGCGCGGCCGGGGCTTCGCCGGGGTGCAGTTCCACCCGGAGTCCGTGCTCAGTCCGGACGGCCTGGCCGTGCTGGCCGACCTGCTGGCGGAGCTGCTGCCGGCACCGGCCGGTGAGCTGTCCCCCGCCGGACAGGCATAGCGGCCCCGATCGGGGGTAGCGCTGGAGACAGGACCGGTGGACCGGGCGGGTTTGAGAGCCCTCGCCCGGGCCACCGGTCCGCCGACTGTCAGCCGGCCAGGCCCTGCTTGACGGCCGCGCCGATCTGCACCGCCCGCTTGGCGGTCAGGGCCGTAGCGGCCAGGGCGATGTCGTCCGGTGCGGTCTCGCCGTTGTTGCTGACGTGCGAGGCGCCGTACGGGTTGCCGGCGACGAACTGGCTGGGGTCGGTGTAGCCGGGCGTGACCACGATCCCGCCCCAGTGGTAGAAGACGTTGAACAAGGACAGCAGGGTCGACTCCTGCCCACCGTGTTTGGTGGCGGTGGAGGTGAAGGCCGAGTAGACCTTGTTGGCCAGCGCGCCATTGGCCCACAGCGGCCCGGTGGTGTCGATGAACTGCTTGAGCTGGGCGGCGATCATGCCGTACCGGGTGGGCGAGCCGAAGATGACCACGTCGGCCCAGCTGAGATCGTCCGGCTGGGCCTCCTCGACGTGCTGGGTCTCCAGGTGGTGGGCCGACCATCCCGCGTTGGACCGGATCGCCTCGTCCGGTGCCAGCTCCCGCACCTTGCGCAGGCGTACCTCCGCCCCCGCGTCGCCCACGGCCTCGCAGGCCGCCTGAGCCATCTGATAGGTGATGCCGGTAGCGCTGTAATAGATCACCGCTACCTTGACCTGTGCCGCCATCACGCGTCCTTCCTGCCTCGGGGTTAGCTTCGGCGTCTACCCGATGCTTGCGCCGACAAACACCGGGGTTGTCCACCGGTCGACGGACAAGGGCCACCGGGACCTGCGTACCTCGGGGCGGGTGTCGTCTGACATCCTCGCGGCCATGGAGATCAGGATCGCGACGGCCGCGGACTGGCCGGGCATCTGGCCCTTCCTGCGCGACATCGTCGCGGCCGGGGAGACGTACACCTGGCCCCGCGAGGTAGGTGAGGAACAGGCCCGCGGCATGTGGCTGGTGTCCCCACCCGGTCGTACGGTGGTCGCGGTCGATTCCGACGGCACCGTGCTCGGCACGGCGAAGCTGACCCCCAACCAGTTGGGCCCCGGCGACCATGTGGCCAACGCCAGCTTCATGGTGGCCCCCTGGGCCTCTGGGCGGGGCATCGGCCGGGCCCTGGGCGCTCACGTGCTCGACCTGGCCCGCGCGGACGGCTACCGGGGGATGCAGTTCAACGCCGTGGTGGCCGGCAACACCCGGGCGGTGGCCCTGTGGCGCTCACTCGGGTTCGAGGTGGTCGGGCGGATCCCGGAGGGCTTCCGGCGTCCCGACGACAGCTATGTCGACCTGCTGGTGATGTACCAGCGGCTCTGATCCAGGGGCTTCCTCAAGGCCGGATAGCCTGGGCGGCGTGATGCTTCCCCTGCCCACCGGCGACTTCCAGGCGTACCTGTTCGACTGCGACGGCACCATCGTCGACTCGATGCCCCAGCACTACTCGGCGTGGCGGCAGGCCCTGGACGAGTGGGGCTGCCACTTCCCCGAGGAGTTGTTCTACGCCTGGGCGGGTCGACCCACCGCCGACATCGTGGTCGCCCTCAACGAGCAGCAGCGGCTGAACATGCCCCTGGAGGCGGTCATCGCCCGGCGGGAGGCGCTCTACCAGCAGCTGCTGCCCACCGCGGCCGGCATCCCCGGGGTGCTGCACCACATCGACGACGCGCACGGCCGGATCCCCTTCGCGGTGGTCTCCGGCAGCACCCGCGAGGCGGTCACCGCCTCCCTGGGCGCCCTGGGCATCCTCGACCGGTTCGAGGTGCTGGTCTGCGCCGGTGACTACACCCGACCCAAGCCCGACCCGGAGCCCTTCCTGCGCGCCGCCGAGCTGCTCGGCGTACCCCCGCAGGCCTGCCTGGTCTTCGAGGACGCCGACCTGGGCATCGAAGCCGCCACGGCGGCCGGCATGGCGGCGGTCCGGGTGCCGCAGCCCCGCCAGGGCTGAGCGGTACGGCTCGCGCCTTTACTCAAGAGTTCCGCAAGGTGCCCGACACATGGTTCTCGGCCGCAGTGGAAAGCGCCATCCTGAGAAGACCGCTGCCGGCGACTCGCATCGCCGCCCCGCGGCGGCGAACCTGAACGGGGGATCGCGCTCCGCCACCAACGATGCTGGCGTAGCGCGATCAGGGGTGTGCTCACCTGAATGGCGTGGCCCGCTGATGTCGGTGGCCCCTCCTATGCTGCGGTGGACCACCAGCAAGGGAAGGCGGCCTACCTCGTGGCACCCACCGTTTCGACGGCGCTGACCGGCGCCGAGGCGCTCGCCCTGCGGATGACCAGCCTGCTGCTGCCTCCCACCGCCACCGCGCCCGCCACGGTTGCCGAGGTGGTGGAGTGGTTCGGCGCCATGCAGGCACAGGACCTGGCCAGCGGCATGTGGTCGTTGGGGGTACGACTGCCCGGATCCACCCACGCGGAGGTGCACGCCGCCCTGGAGCGCCGGGAGGCCCTGCGGACCTGGCCGATGCGCGGCACCATCCACCTCGTACCGGCCCGGGACGCCCGCTGGCTGCTGGAGTTGACCGGGGTACGCGCCCTGGCCGGTGCCGCCCGGCGACGGGAGTCCGTCGGCCTGTCCGAGGCCGAGGCCGACCGCGCGGTCGACGTGCTGGGCGCGGCCCTTGCCGGCGGCACCCGCCTGACCCGCACCGAGTGCGTCGCCGCGCTGGTCGCGGCCGGTATCGATGGCGCCGGCCAGCGCGGCTACCACCTGCTGTGGTACGCGGCCCAGCGCGGCGTCACCTGCATCGCCCCCAACATCGACACCGAGCAGACCTTCGCGCTGCTCGACGAATGGGCCCCCGGCCAGCATCGGCTCGACCGGGACGAGGCCCTGGCCACCCTGGCGCTGCGCTACTTCCGCAGCCACGGCCCCACCACCCGGCAGGACTTCGCGGGCTGGACCGGCCTGACCGCCGCCGACGCGAAACGCGCCATCGCCGCCGCCGGGGACGACCTGACCACCGTCCAGGTGGACGGCGTCGAGGCGGTGCTGCACACCCCGCTGTTGGACGCGCCCCGGGTCGGGGCGGACGAGGTGCTGGTGCTGCCCGGCTTCGACGAGTACCTGCTCGGCTTCAAGGACCGCACGCTGATGCTCGACCCGGAGCACAAACAGGCCATCATCCCCGGCGGCAACGGTGTCTTCCAGGCCACCGTCGTGGTCGGTGGCCGGGTGGTCGGCACCTGGAAACGCAGCCTGGCCAAGACCCGGGTCACCCTGGCAGTGCAGCCCCTGGTCGACCTGGTTGCGGCCCGACGGGCGCAGGTCGAGCAGGCCCTCGGCCGGTACGCCGATTTCCTCGCCCTGCCGCCCCGGGTCACCTGGAACAGCTGACCCCTCCCCCGCCTGCTGGCGGCGTCGGGTCCGGCTGCGCGCCCACGTCAGGGAGATCGTGCTCGATCTGGGATCGAGTGGTCTCGTCGAGCTGCCAGACCACTCGATCCCGGATCGAGCGTGATCATGACGGAGTCCCTTTGTGCGCAGACAGCGCAATCACGAAGAAGACGCGGCGTGGTCGACCGAGCACACTAGGCGCACTCTCGTACGGCGATCGGCTGGCCGACATGGTGCCCGGAGGTGCGTGTGTACCGTCCGATCCTGGACCCGCTCGCCGACTCGCTGGCGTTGAGCGCCCTCGTCGCCGGGCTGCCGATCGTCACCCTGTTCCTGTTGCTCGGCGTGCTGCGGGTACGGGCCTGGCTGGCCGCACTCGGCGCACTCGCCGTCGCGCTGCTGGTCTCCGTCCTGGCGTACTCGATGCCGACCGGGCAGGCGCTGCTCACCGCCAGCCAGGGCGCTACCTTCGCGCTGTTCCCGCTCGTGTGGACCTTCGGCACCGCCATCTGGATCTACCGGATGACCGTGACGAGTGGACACTTCGACGTGCTCCGGCGCTCCTTCGCCCGGGTCAGCGACGACCAGCAGGTGCAGGCGCTGGTGATCGCGTTCTGCTTCGGTTCCCTGTTGGAGGGGCTGGCCGGCCAGGGCACCCCGGTCGCGATCACCACGGTGATGCTGCTGGCGCTGGGCTTCCGGCCGATGAAGGCGGCCACGGTGGCGCTGGTGGCCAACACCGTACCGGCCGCCTTCGGGCCGCTAGGCCTGCCGATCACCACCCTGGCCCGGGTGACCGACCTGCCCACCGGTGACCTGGGCGCGATGGCCGGACGACAGGTACCGGTGATCGCACTGTTCATTCCCCTGCTGCTCGTCGGCATGGTCGGCGGTCGCCGAGGGCTGCGCCGGACCTGGCACATCGCCCTCGCCTGCGGCGTGTCGTTCGCCCTGGCCCAGTTCCTCACCTCGAACTACTTCGCGATGGCCCTGGCCGACATCGTCGCCGGGCTGGTCAGCGCCGTGGTGGTGACCGTGACCGCACGGGTGTGGCCGCCTCGACGCCACGACGACCGGGTGCTCGACGCCGACGGCCCGGCGGAACTCGGCACGCCTCCCGGGCAGGCCCCGGCCACCTCGGGCGGGCCGGGCAAGCGGGGCATGGCGGGCGGGCCGGCGGATCCTGCGGTGGCGGTCGCCAGCCGTACGGAAGTGGCTTCGCAGCCGCCGGACACCCCGGTCGAGGTGTGGCGGGCGTACGCCCCGTACCTGGTGATCGTGGCGATCTTCGGTCTGTCGCAGGTGCCCGCGATCGCGGAGGCGCTCAACGCGGTAACGGTGACCTTCAACTGGCCCGGACTGCACCTGCTGACCGTGTCGGGGGCCCCGTCTACCTTGCCGGTCTTCCGGTTCAACTGGCTCTCCTCCACCGGCACCCTGCTGGTGCTGGCCGGACTGGTGACGATGGCGATCCTGCGGGTCACCCCACGCACCGCCCTGGTCGCGTACGGACAGACCCTGGCCTCGCTGCGCTGGGCGATCCTCACCGTGTGCGGACTGCTGGCGCTGGCCTTCGTGATGAACGGCAGTGGGCAGACCGCGACGCTGGGCACCTGGATGGCCGGGGCCGGGGGCCTGTTCGCGCTGCTCTCACCGGTGCTCGGCTGGCTGGGGGTGGCGCTCACCGGCTCGGACACCTCGTCCAACTCGCTGTTCGGTGCCCTCCAGGTCACCGCCGCGCAGCGCGCAGGTCTGGACCCGGTGCTGCTCGCCGCCGCCAACGCCTCCGGCGGAGTGGTCGGCAAGATGATCTCGTTGCAGAACCTGACGATCGCGGCGAGCGCGGTCGGGCTCGACGGCCGCGAGGGCGACCTGTTCCGCCGGATGTTCGGCTGGAGCGTGGTGTTGATCTGCGCGATGGCCCTGCTGGTCGGCTTGCAGGCCACCCCGGTGCTGAGCTGGATGATCCCGTGACGGCTCCGCCGGGTCAGGTCGGCCCGGCCGAGGCCAGCAGGGCAGCTTGATCGTCCCGCTCGGCTTCCCGGGCACGTCGTACCATCCGGCCCACCTCGCGTAGTCCGACCGCCGCAAGGTGGGCGGCGTAGTCCTGCGCCACGGTGTCGTAGGCACGCCGCACACCGACGTACCCGCCGGGGGTCGAGGGGACGGATTCACCGGGAGCCGAGGCCGTGGAACTCACGGCCGCATCATCGCACCAGCGCCGCCGCCCACGCTGGCGACATCCCCGTCGCCGGGCGCGGGCGGCGGCGTCCGTAGGCCCGCCATGGGCGCTGTTAACAAGGGGCCCTTCCTCTACCGCAGGAGTTAATAAGGTGCCCTTCCTTACATTCAGTCGGGCAGGGTCAGGTTGCGGCCGTTGGCGGGGTCGAACAGGTGCAGTTTTTCCAGGTTGAACCAGATGCGCCGGTCCTCCCCCTCGGTCACGGTGGACTCGGCCGACAGCCGGGTGACCAGGTTGGAGCCGGCACCGGCGAAGTCGGCGGCACCGGCGTCGGCGGCCAACTCCTCCAGCTCGGCGGCGGTGGCCCGGCCCCCTTCGACGGTCAGGTAGACGTACTTGTCCGAGCCCATCGACTCGACGATGTCCACCGGGGCGCTGAACTCCATGCCCCGGTCGCGGCTCTGCTCGTCGACCAGTTCGGCGTCTTCGAAGTGTTCGGGGCGGATGCCGAGGATCAGCTCACGCGGGGCATCCGCCTCGGAGAGCTCCCGGCGGATCCGGTCGCCGATCGGCAGGTCACCCAGGGCCGTACGCAGCCGGCCCTCCTCGAGGGTCGCGGGCAGGAAGTTCATCGACGGCGAGCCGATGAAACCGGCCACGAAGAGGTTGTTCGGGTGGTCGTACAGCTCCTGCGGCGGGCCGACCTGCTGGACCGCCCCACCCCGCATGATCACTACCCGGTCGCCGAGGGTCATCGCCTCGGTCTGGTCGTGGGTGACGTAGACCGTGGTGGTGCCGAGCTTCTTCTGCAGCCGGGACACCACGGTACGCATCTGCACCCGCAGCTTGGCGTCCAGGTTGGACAGCGGCTCGTCCATCAGGAAGGCCTTGGGTTGACGCACGATGGCCCGGCCCATCGCCACCCGCTGCCGCTGGCCACCGGAGAGGTTGGCCGGCTTGCGGTCCAGCAGAGAGGTCAGCTCCAGGACCTTCGCGGCCTCGTCCACCTTCTGGTCGATGGTGGCGCGATCCAGCTTGGCCAGCCGCAGCGGAAAGGCCATGTTCTCCCGCACGGTCATGTTCGGGTACAGCGCGTAGGACTGGAAGACCATCGCGATGTCCCGATCCCGGGGCGCCTTGTCGTTCACCCGCTGCCCGTCGATGCGCAGTTCACCGGAGCTGATGTCCTCCAGCCCGGCGATCATGTTGAGGGTGGTGGACTTGCCGCAACCGGAGGGACCGACCAGGATCACGAACTCGCCGTCGGCGATCTCCAGGTCGACCTCCCGCACCGCCGTGGTGCCGTCCGGGAACTTCTTGCTCACCTTGTCGAGCACGATGTCAGCCATGAGAAACCACCTATCCCTTGACGGCGCCGGAGGTCAGGCCGGAGACGATGCGGCGCTGGAAGAAGAGGACGAACAGGATGATCGGTACGGTGATCACCACGGCGGCGGCGCAGATGGCCCCGGTCGGGTCCTCGAACTGCGAGGCGCCGGTGAAGAACGACAGCGCCACCGGCACCGTGCGGGACCGCTCGGTGGAGGTCAGCGAGATGGCGAACAGGAAGTCGTTCCAGCAGAAGATGAAGACCAGGATGGCCGTGGTGAACAGCCCCGGCGCGGCCAGCGGGGCGATCACCCGCCGGAAGGCCTGGGCCTGGGTGGCGCCGTCCATCTTGGCCGCCTTCTCCAGGTCCCAGGGGATCTGCTTGAAGAAGGCCGACAGGGTGTAGATCGCCAGCGGCAACGCGAAGGTGATGTACGGCAGGATCAGGCCGGGCCAGGTGTCGAAGAGACCCAACTGCCGCTCGATCTCGAACAGCGGCGAGACCAGCGACACCTGGGGGAACATCGCGATCAGCAGGGAGACCCCGACCAGCAGCCGCTTGCCGGGGAAGTCCAGCCGGGAGATCGCGTACGCGGCCATCGCGCCGAGCACCACGGCGATCACGGTCGCGATCATCGCGATGCCGATCGAGTTGACCAGGGCCCGGACGAACTGGTCGGTGCCGAAGATGTTGCGGTAGTTGTCCAGGGTCCACTCCCGGGGAATGAACTTCCCGTCGGTGAGGGTGGCCGGGGTCTTGAACGACAGCGACATGATCCACAGCACCGGGATCAGGGCGAAGACGACCACTACGGCGTTCAGCAGGCCCCATTGCAGCTTGGCGCGGCGGGCGGTGGTGTCAGCCATGTCAACGCCTCTCCCCGTCGTCGCTGCCGGGGGCAGCGGTACCGAACAACTTCACGAAGATGAACGCGATGATCGCCACCGTGATGAAGATCAGCACCGACATGGTGGAGCCGATGCCGAGGTTGAGCCCCCGGATCAGGTTGTTGTAGGCGATCATCGACACCGAGGAGGTGTCGTTGGCCCCGGAGGTCAGCACGTAGATGTTGTCGAAGACCCGGAAGGCGTCCAGGGTGCGGAACAGCAGCGCGACCAGGATGGCCGGCTTCATCACCGGCAGCATCACCTTGGTGAACCGCTGCCAGGCGGTGGCTCCGTCGGTGGAGGCCGCCTTGAGCAGGTCCTCCGGCACCAGGGCCAGGCCCGCCATCAGCAGCAACGCCATGAAGGGGGTGGTCTTCCATATCTCCGCCAGCATGATGATCGCCAGCGAGCTGGCCCGCTCGGTCAACGGCGCCCCGTCGGAGAAGAGGTTGGCCAGGTAGCCGGTGCCGGGGGTCCAGGCGTACCGCCAGGAGAAGGCCGCGACGACCGTGACGATGCCGTACGGGATCAGGGCCGAGGTCCGCACGATGCCGCGACCGACGAGCGTACGGTGCATGATCAGGGCCAGCCCCATGCCGAGCACCAGTTCCACGGCCACGGTGACCACCGTGATCAGCATGGTCACCCCGAAGGCCGTCCACCAGAACTCGTTGGTCAGCACGGTCACGTAGTTCTGCAGGCCGACGAACTCCCGTTCGGCGGGGAACCGCAGGTCGTAGCGCTGCAACGACAGCCACACCGAGTAGAGGATCGGGTAGGCGGTCACCGCGATCATGACCAGCGCGGCCGGGGCGCACAGCAGCAGACCCAGCCGGCGCTCGGCCCGCTTGTTCTCGCTCAGCGGCGTCTTGCGCCGCCGGTTGTTCCGCTGCGCGGGGACCGCGGCGTGCCGACCCTCGGTGCGGGTGTCGGTCCCGTCGGCGGCCACCTCCGCGCCCGCCGGGGTGGCGTTGATACTCATGCCCGCACCCCCGTGTGGTGTCGCCGGCTCATGGCAGGACCCCCTTGGACTCCAGGGCGTCGGCGATCGCCGCACGCAGTTCCTTCGCGGTGCTCTGCGGGTCGATCGCCGCCGGCGGCGACAGGATCGCCGAGGTCACCGTGGAGATGCTCTGGTACGCCGGGGTCAGCGGCCGGACGGCCGGATCCCGCAGCTGTTCGAGGATGGTCTCCTTCATCGGGTACGCCTCGTCCATCTCCGGGTCGTCGTAGACGCTCTCGATGGTCGGCGGCACCCCGTCGTTGATCGCGGAGAACTTCTGGTTCTCCGCGTTGCGCAGGCACTTGGCCGCCTCGAAGGACTCCTCAGGATGCCTGGAGTAGCGGCTGACGGCCAGGTTGACCCCGCCGATGGTCACCCGAGCCGGGGCGTTCCCGTCGACCCCGGGCACCCGGGCCCAACCCACCTGCTCGGCGAGCTGCGGGTTGGCCTCCTGCATCGCCGGGTAGACGAACGGCCAGTTCACCTGGAACGCCCCGGAGCCGGACTGGAACTCCAGCCGTACCGGGTCCTCGGTGGCGTTGCTGAACGACGGCGAGGCCACTCCCGAGGTGGCGAAGGTACGCAGCACCTCCAGGGCCCGCACGGCACCCTCGTCGACCACGGCCTCGGTGCCGTCCTCGTTGAGCAGGTTGCCGCCGGCACTGGCCACCAGGGTGTTGAAGAGCACCACCAGGCCCTCGTACTGGGCCCCCATGGTGAGCACCTGATGCGGCTTGCCCTGTTCCTTGAGCTGCTGCGCCGTCGAGATCATCTCGTCCCAGCTGGTCGGCGGCTCCGGCACCAGGTCCTTGCGGTACCACAGCAGCTGCACATTCGTGTTCTTCGGCGCCCCGTAGAGCTTGTCCTCGTACCGCGCGGTCTCCAGCGGGCCCTCCAGGGTGCCCTCCTCCACCTCGGCGCGGTCGGATCCGGTCCACTCCAGGATCCATTTCGCGCCGGCGAACTCCTGGGTCCAGGTCACGTCGAGACCGAGCACGTCCATGCCGTCGTCGGAGGCGGCGAGCCGCCGGACCAACTGCACCCGCTGCTCGTCGGCCTCCCGGGGCAGCACCCGGTTGACGATCCGGTACCGCCCGGCGGCCTCGGTGTTGCACCGGTCCACCACCTGCTGAAGGTTCTGCTCGGGCGGGTAGTAAAGATTGATCTCGGGTACGCCGGTGTCGTCGCCTGCGGCACAGGCCGCCAGCGGCGCCAGCACCGTCAGCGTCGCGGCAGCCGCCGCCACACGTACGCGGGGTCGGCGCCGGCCCTCGTCCGGGTCATTCATGTCGGCATCCCCCTCCCCCTCCTCCTAGGTGGGCCAACATCCGGGGAGGATCCCGTGCCCCGGCGCACGGCGAGACGATCAGGGCCTGTGACCTGCTGGTTTCCGGACCCCACGTGTCGTGGCAGCAACACTGCCCGACCTGCGCAGGCACGAAACCTGACCCAGGTGAGCCGACATCGACAGGCGCCTCGGTGGCCCAGATCACACCCGAGGAGTGCCCGTACCGCCCGGCGCTACCCTCGGGCGATGGATGCGACCTTCTTCTTCGACCCTGCCTGCCCGTGGACCTGGCGAACCTCCCGCTGGCTGGTGGCCGTCGCCGAGACACGTGGCCTGAGCATCGAGTGGCGGGCCTTCAGCCTGAGCATCCTCAGCGGCGGCAACATCCCCCCGGAGTACGCCGACGCGGTGGCCGCCTCCGGCCGGGCGTTGCGGCTGGTAGAGGCGCTGCGGGCCGAGGGCCGCCACGCCGACGCCGGCCGGTTCTACACCGAGTTGGGCACCCGCACCCACGACGCCGGCAATCCGCCGAGCGGCAAGCTGGTGGAATCGGCCGTCGAAGCGGCCGGGCTAGACGACATGGCCGCCGTCCTGGACGACGAACGCTGGGACGAGGCCGTCCACGCCTCCCACGCGGAGGCGTACGCCTCCGCCGGTCCGGACATCGGCTCACCGGTGCTCATGGTCCCCGGCGCCGACCGGGGCATCCACGGCCCGATCCTGACCGAGGTGCCCGGCACCGAGGACGCCCTGACCCTCTGGGACAACATGGTCCCCCTGATGCGCATGCCGTCCTTCCACGAGATCAAACGCGGCCGCCGCTGACCTGCTTTCGCGATCTCGGGCAACTTCGGGGAAGGTGTCGCCTCGCCACGCCGGCAGGGGACATCTTCCCCGGAGTTGTCTGACCCACTAGCGTTGAACGCGCATCGCCGTCAGCGCGTACGCCGTCGCCGTCGATACGCCACCGGCCGACCCCGATCCGCCCGATCGGTTGGTTCTCCCGGGAACAGCGCACCGCCGCTCCGATTGGGCAGGATCATCTCCAACGAGGAGGTGCCGTCGTGGTGCAGGACACCCGCACTCTCGCCCTGACCTTCGAGGTGAGCGGCCTGCCACCGGTCAAAACCGAGGCGTTGTCCATCTTCGCCGCCGGGCACCGGCAGGCGACCAGGGTACGCGCGCTGCTCCAGGCTGCCTGCGAGGCGGCGCAGCGTACCGGCTGGACTTCACTGTCCGGCCCGATCGAGGTGGACCTGACCCTGCGCTGTCCACCCGGGCGTCGTACCTCCGACGCGAGCACCCTGCTGGGCGGGGTGTGCGCGGTGTTGCAGGACAAGAAGCGGGTCGCCAATATCGGGCTGGCCCACCTCGGGGTCCTGGTCGATGTCGCCGTCTACGACGACGACAAGCAGATCCGCCGACTGTCGTACGCCGAGGAACCCGCCGAGGAATTCTCGTATCAGGTACGGGTCGCGGCCATACCAGAGGCGGTTTGACCGACGGCTGCGGTGGGGTACCGCAGCCGCCGACGAAGGGAGCGCCGATGTCGGAGCCACATGTCACGCTGGAACCCCGTGACCCGGTGCAGGAGAAGCTGCGCGGGCCGCTGGAGCAGCAGCTGACCTCGGCGCTTCAGGCAGCAATCGACCGGGTCCGCGGCCAGTACGCCGGGGAGCCGGTCGAAATGGTCTGCCAACGACTGCTGGACGAGACCCGCGTAGGGCTGCACCCCGACATCGCCGCCGGCTTCCAACCCGACATGGACGAGTTCTGCCGGGTCGCGGTAGCCATCGTGCGGGGCGAGAACCCCTGAAACGACCGCGCACCTCGCGGGCTGGCTGCCGAGGTTCAGGGTGCGGTGGCGAAGGTGGCCTCGGCCGTGGTGACCGTGCCGGCGGTGCGGCCCGGGGCGGAATGGTGCGCCCAGTACAGGTTGGTGTGGGCGATGACCTGCTCCGGCGGGGGCGCACCCCAGGCGGTGAGGTCCTCCGTGGTGTGCGCGTCGCTGACCAGGGTCGCGTCGTAGCCCCGCACGAACGCCCCGTGCAGGGTGGAGCGGATGCACACGTCGGTCTGCGCCCCGCTGACCACGAGCCGGCCGACCCCGAGCCCGACCAGGACGGTCTCCAGGTCGGTCGCCTCGAAGGAGTCGGCGTAGTTCTTCTCCACGAGTGGCTCGGCGTCCTCCCGGGTCAGCTCCGGGACGATGCGCCAGTCCTCGCTGCCCCGGGCCAGCCCCTTGTCGGAATGCTGGACCCACACCACCGGCACGCCCTCCTGACGTGCCCTGTCGATCAGGACGGCGATGTTGGCCACGACCTCGTCCCGTCGGGTCGCCGTGGCGACCACCCCGTTCTGCACGTCGATGACGAGTAAGGCGGTGTGCGGACGGTTCTTCAGAGTGGTCATGACTCCCCCGTCGGATCGATGTGTGACCACGCTAGACGAGGGGTCCGACAGACGGTCTTGCGCGGTGCCGCCACCCGAATCAGCCCGGCGACACCGCCCCGGTCCGCCGGTGGCGCCGGCGACAGGTGAGTAGGCCGGCGGCGACCAGTACCCCCGGAAGTATCCCGATCCCGCTCACCAGGGCGGCCGGTCCGTACACCAGCCGCGGCAGCGGACCGCGGGCCTCAGGTAGCCCGGCGACCTGGTGATCGACGTACCCGGCGGCGTGGCAGGTCACGAAGACCGGCCCGCCCTCCGGCACCTCGAAGGTGCCCAGCAGGAGGGTCACGATGCTGTCGCTGTTGTCGGTGAACGGCACCGCGGGTTCGGAGAACGCAAGCTCGTCGCCCTTTTGATCGACGATCGTGCACTGGCGTGCCGACGCATTCGGCTCGTACGAGCGGTAGACGGCGTGTCGCCCTTCGCTCAGTCGTACGGCGACCCCCTGGCCGTGACCGACCGCCACGGCATCGGCCGGCACGAACCGCACGACGGACAGTTCGGCGCCGACCCGGACGAACTCCGGCACCACGAACAGGCCGGCCAGTCCGATCAGGCCGGCCACCACCCACCAGCGGCGTACCCAGAACGAACTCCCGGGTGCTCCGAGGTCGGCCGGCCCCCTGGTGACCAGCCATGCCACCCCCGCACCGACACCGAGGGCGCCGGCCAGCGTCGTCCACCCCACGGTCGGCGCCCAGGTTCGGGCCAGGTCGAGGCTCGCGCCGAGCGGAACCACGTACCGGTAGAGCAGGATGTTGCCGACGAGGAACAGCGTCGCCGTCCCGACGGCGACCACGAGCACCCGCAGCAGAGCACCGCGCAGACCCGGCACCCGCCCATCGCGTACGACGCAGAGGTGGCCCGCCGCGACAGCGGTGCCGATCGCCAGCAGCTTCGCCGCCGTCGTCAGCTCGGCCAGTTCGGGCCGATATCCCTCATATTTGCCGGCATCCAGGACGACCAGGGTCAGGACAAGGCCGGCAGCCGTCCATCCGATCAGCACGGCGGCTGCCACCAGGAACCGAGCGGGGCGCGACATCCGACCAGGCTAAAGGGCATCGACGGGACACGAAGTCCACGCCGCGGGCCCGGGTCGGGTCAGGACCGGTTCCGCACGCCCCGGCCCTGACCCCAAGCTCGGCGTGGCAGCGACCGACCAATGCCCCGGTCCGGCCCATCGACCGTCACCAGGGCAACGGGCGGCACGCCCGCACTCAGCTCCACGGTGCCCACACCGAACTTCGGTGCCGCGACCGACCCCTGGCGAATCGCGACACCGCAGGGGAGATTAGGTGGGCCGAGGGCGGCCCGGGCCCGCCCGATTCGACGATTACCAGCAGGGTGCAAAAGCCGCCGGAGGTGGTAACAGCACGCAGGCCGCCAGCGCTGATCGAAATCGGGCCGTACCTCAGAAGTGGTGCAGCAGTTCCGGGAAGGCCCGCAGGTGCAGTACCCCCTCGTCCGCCGGGTCCAGTTCGTCGTGCTCCAACACCCAGGTGTTGTCGTTCGGGATGAACACGGCACGCCACCCGGCGGCGCGGGCCGGCAGGATGTCCGAGCGCGGCGAGTTGCCGATCATCCAGGCCCGTCCCGGGTCGATCCCGTGTTCCCGGCCCAGCCACCGGTAGGTGTCGGCGTTCTTCTCCGACACGATGTGGGCGGCCGAGAAATGGTGCAACAGCCCGCAGGCGTCCAGCTTGCGCTGCTGCTCCTCCCGTTCGCCCTTCGTCAGCAACAACAGTTCGTGGCGGCCGGCCAACTCGTCCAGGGCGGCGGCCACCCCGGGCATCAACTCGACCTGGTGGTTCACCAACGCCATCGCCAACTCGTCGATCTCGCGCTGCTCCGCCATGGTGGCCGGTCGCTCCCGCAGCCGCTCCAGGCACTCCCGCAGACTCCGCAGGAAGACCTTGCTGCCGTACCCGTGGGCGACCGCGTTGGCCCGCTCGATGTCATCCAGCACGGCCCGGATCTGCACCCGGTCCAGCGTCGGATGATCGAGCCAGGCCAGAAAGTCGTCGATCACCCGCTCGAAGACGACATTGTTCTCCCACAGCGTGTCGTCGGCGTCGAACACCAGCACCCGCCCCGGCTCGACCCCGGTCACCTCACCAGTCACCCCGCGACTCTAAGCACCCCCACCCCTCCCCCACGACCCAATAACCCCACCCTCCCTCTCCCACCCGCCCGTCCCCGTCTTCCGTGATCAACGAGCTCGGCGAGCGGGCCGGTGCCGGGCGGGTCAGCGGCGGAGGGTGAGGATCAGGTCGGCTACCAGGGCGGTCCAGCCGGTCTGGTGCCAGGCGCCCAGGCCGGCGCCGTTGTCGCCGTGGAAGTACTCCGGGAAGGCGATCAGGTCCCGCCAGTCCGGGTGGGTCTGGAACAGCTGCGCCGCCCCGTAGATCGGCCGGCGTCCCCAGTCGTCGCGGGTGAACAGGGCGATCAGCCGGGCGGAGAGGTCGTCGGCGATCTCGTCGAGGGTCTTCTTCACTCCGGAGCGGGTCGGGTACTCGACCTGGAGGTCGTCGCCGAAGAAGGCCGCGTGGTCGCGCAACGCGCTGATCAGCAGGAAGTTCGTCGGCATCCAGATCGGGCCGCGCCAGTTGGAGTTGCCGCCGAACAGGCCGCTGGTCGACTCGGCCGGCTCGTAGCCGACGGAGAACTCCTGGCCGCCGAGGGTGACCGTGAACGGCTTGTCCAGGTGGGCGCGGGAGAGGGTACGCAGGCCGTACTCGGAGAGGAACTCGTCGGTGTCCAGCATCCGGGCGAGCAGCCGGACGATCTGCTCCGGGCCGCACATGGACAGCAGCCGCTGCTGACGGCCGTCCGGGCCGATCCGGCGGGCGCCGATGACCGAGGCGTACTCGGGTCGGTTGGTCAGGAACCAGCGCAGCCGGGCACCCAGTTCGGGCAGCCGGTGCAGGGTACGCGCGGGCAGCCGGGTCACTGCGGCCAGCGGCAGCAGCCCGACCACCGAGCGGACCTTCAGCGGGACCTTGGTGCCGTCGGCGAGCCGCAGCACGTCGTAGAAGAAGGCGTCCTCCTCGTCCCACAACCCCTGGTCGTACGCGGCTGCGGCGATGTACGCGAAGTGTTCGAAGAACTTCGTGGCGGTGTCCACCCAGGTCCGGTCGTGCTCGGCCAGCACGATGGCGATGTCGAGCAGGTTGAGGGCGTACATCGCCATCCAGCCGGTGCCGTCGGACTGCTCCAGCACCCCGGCCACCGGCAGGGCCGCCGACCGGTCGAAGGGGCCGACATTGTCCAGCCCCAGGAAGCCGCCCTCGAAGACGTTGTTGCCGCCGGTGTCCTTGCGGTTGACCCACCAGGTGAAGTTCATCAGCAGCTTGTGCATCATCCGGGCCAGGAAGTCGTGGTCCCGGCTGCCGTCGATCTCGAACACCTTCAACGCGGCCCAGGCGTGCACCGGCGGGTTGACGTCCCCGAAGGCCCACTCGTACGCCGGGATCTGGCCGTTGGGGTGCAGGTACCACTCGCGCAGCAGGAGCAGCAGTTGCTCCTTGGCGAAGCCGGGGTCTACCCGGGCGATGCTCACGCAGTGGAAGGCCAGGTCCCAGGCCGCGTACCAGGGGTATTCCCAGGGGTCCGGCATGGAGATGACGTCGAAGCTGGTCATGTGCCACCAGGCGCTGTTGCGCCCGTGCCGGCGCCCGGCCGGCGGGGTGGAGCCCGGGTCGCCCTCCAACCACCGTTTGACGTCGAAGTGGTAGAACTGCTTGCCCCACATCAGCCCGGCGATGGCCTGCCGGGCGATGGCGGCCTCGTCGGCGCTGGCCTGCTCGGGGATCAATCCGGCGAAGAAGTGGTTCGCCTCGGCCCGCCGGGCCCACACCACGGTCTCGAAGCCGTCACCCAGGTCGGCCGGGGGCGGGTCGCCGTCGCCGGGCGGCGGAGCGGTACGGGTCAGCCGCAGCCGGATCTGTCGCTGCGCCCCGGCCGGCACCTCCAGTACGTAGTGCAGGGCCCCCTTGGTGCCGGTCAGCTCCGGGTTGACCGTGTCCGCCCCGTTCACCACGTGGTCGTTGATGCCGTCCTTCGGGTACGGGGTGCGGCTGGGCAGCCCCCAGAGCCGTTCGGCGTTGCTGTCGTTGTCGCACAGCAGGGGGGTCGGCTCACCGTCGCCCTCCAGCACGATCTGCCCGAGCACCCAGTGCTCGCCGACCAGCCGCCGACCCTGCCCGACCAGGCGGGGCACCCGCTCGTCCGTGCCGGGCAGCCCCCAGCCCCAGGTGTTGCGGAACCACAGGTGCGGCAGTACGTGCAGCCGTTCCGGCTCCGCCCCCCGGTTGGCCACGGTCACCGTGATGCACAGATCCGTCGGGCCGGCCTTGGCGTAGTCGACCGTCACCGCCCAGTACCGGTCGTCGTCGAAGATGCCGGTGTCGACCAGCTCGTACTCGGTGTCGTCCCGGCCGCGCAGGCCGTTGACCGCGACGAGTTCGTCGTACGGGAAGGCGGCCTGGGGGTAGTGGTAGCGCCAGCGCATCCAGGAGTGGGTCGGGGTGGAGTCCTCGTACCACCAGTACTCCTTGACGTCCTCGCCGTGGTTGCCCCCGTCGCCACCGAGACCGAACATCCGCTCCTTGATGATCGGATCGCGCCCGTTCCACAGCGCCAGGGCGAAGCAGAAGGTCTGCCGGTCGTCGCAGACGCCCGCCATGCCGTCCTCGGACCACCGGTAGGCTCGGGACCGCGCGTGGTCGTGGGGGAAGTAGTCCCAGGCTGTGCCGTGCTCGCTGTAGTCCTCCCGTACCGTCCCCCAGGCCCGTTCGGACAGATAGGGACCCCATGCCCGCCAGTCCTGCTCACCGGCATCGGCCTGGGCCAGCCGGACTCGTTCGGCGTCGGGGGCGGAGGGCGAACCGTCAATGATCACCTTTACATCTTCGATGCCGCTGGGGTACTTCACCACAGCGACCATTGTCGTCGTGCCGTGTTACACCTCGCCGCCGGTGGAGGAAAGTTGATCGAGATTCGTTTCGGTACCCAGGTCTGCGGTGAGCTGACCAGCGCCGCCAGTCGGGAGTGGCTGGTGGCCGACGGCCTCGGCGGATACGCGATGGGCACGGTCGCCGGGCTGCGTACCCGCCGCTATCACGGGCTGTTGGTGGTACCGGGAGAAACCCCGGCCTCCCGCAAGGTGGGACTGGCCAGTCTCGATCCGGCCGTGGTGCTGCCCTCCGGGGCCCGGGTACGCCTGGGTGCCCACGAGTGGGCCTCCGGCGACGTGGACCCGCGGGGATTCGAGTTGCTGGAGGGGTTCGACCTGACCGACGGGCTGCCCCGGTGGCGGTGGCGGATCGGCGAGGTGGTGATCGAGCGGGAGCTGGCCATGCTGCCCGGCCGCTCCTGTGTGGCGGTGGTACACCGGCTGGTCAGTGGCGGGCCGGTCGAGCTGGAGTTGGCCGCCGCCTGCACCTGGCGCGACGCGCACGGCGAGCGGCGGGCGGACGGGCCGGCACTGCGAATGGATCCGGTCGAGGGTGGGGCGGTGATCGAGGGGGCGTACCGGCTGTCCGGGCCGGGCTGGACCCCCCAGGGCCACTGGTGGCGGGGCGCCTACCACCGGGAGGAGGCCGCCCGGGGCCTGCATCCGGAGGAGGACCTGTGGTACGCGGGCCAGTTCCGCGACCTGCTGCGCCGGCCGGGCGACACGGTGTCCGTGCTGGCCTGGGCCCAGGACCCCGCCCCGGAACCGCCACCCGCCGTCGAGGTGGTGGCGGCGGCCCGGCGACGCAACCGGGAGGTGGTGGCGGCGGCCAAGCCGACCGACGATGTCGAGGCCACCCTGGCGTTGGCCGCCGACGCCTTCGTCGTGCGTACGAACGACTCGCCGGTGGAGGTGGTCGCCGGGTACCCCTGGTTCGGCGCCTGGTCCCGGGACACGATGATCTCCTACGAGGGGTTGTTCCTCTGCACCGGCCGCGCCGACCTGGGCCGGGAACTGCTGCGCACCTACGCGGGGACCCTGTCGGAGGGGATGCTGGCGAACACTGCCGACACCGGCCGGGTGGAGTACAACACCGTGGACGGCACCCTGTGGTTCCTGCACGCGGTCAGCCGACACGTCACCGTCACCGGTGACACCGACCTGGGGGACGAACTGCTGCCGGCGCTGCGTGAGGTCATCGACGCCCACCTGACCGGCACCCGGTACGGCATCGCAGTGGACCCGGCCGACGGGCTGCTCACCTGCGGGGCCCCCGGGGCCGCCCTGACCTGGATGGACGCCCGGGTGTACGGGGTGCCGGTGACCCCCCGGCACGGCAAACCGGTCGAGGTCAACGCCCTGTGGATCAACGGGTTGGCCGGGGTGGCGGAGCTGACCGAGTTGGCCGGGCAGGACGCCGACGGGCTGCACCGGCTGCACGAGCAGGCGGTCGAGTCGTTCCGGCAGCGCTTCCCCGCTCCGGCCGGTTGGCTGCACGACGTGGTCGACGCGCCCGCGCCCGCGTACCCCCTGGGGGGTGCGGCCGTCCACGACGACGACCTGTTGCGACCCAACCAGCTGCTGGCCTGGTCGTTGCCGAACGCGCCGTTGCGGCCGGACCCGCAGGCGGTGGCTCTGGTCGGCGCGGGGCTGCTCACCCCCCTGGGTCTGCGCAGCCTCTCCCCGGACTCCCCCGGCTTCGCCGGGGGGCACCGGGGCGGGCCGGCCGAGCGGGACCGCGCCTACCACCAGGGCACCGTCTGGCCCTGGCTGATCGGTCCGTACGCCGACGCCGGCCGCCGGGCCGGTCTGTCGGTGGCGGAGCTGTTCACCGGTCTGGAGGCGCACCTGAGCGAGTACGGCCTCGGCTCGGTCAGCGAGACCGCCGACGGCTCGGCCCCGCACACCGCCACCGGTTGCCCCTTCCAGGCCTGGTCGGTGGCGGAACTGCTGCGGGCCCGCCGGTGACACGCACCGACGGGCCCGTAGCGCCCCTGAGGAGGTAGGTTCGGTGGGACGCCCGCACGGGCGTCCCACCGGTCGATCAGTTCAGACCGGCTGCCACGGCGGCCTGGCGGCCACCGACGATCGGCAGGGTGATCCGGGTGCTGTCGAAGTGCACCGTGATCTCGGCGCGGGTCTGCTTGGCCCGGCTGCTGTAGCCGGAGTACGAGCCGAGCAGGACCACACCGATCTGGTGGCCGGCCTCGAAGACGTAGTCCTCGGGCTGCAGCGGGATGTCGACGGCGTTCTTCTCACCCGGCACCAGCGGGGTCGAGGTGTAGAGCGAGTCGAGGTTCAGCCCGTCGTAGATGCCCTTGGTGACCAACTCCTGCGGGTTGCTGGCCACGTTCTTGACGACCTGGCGGTAGCAGGCCTCCTCGTTGTGCCCACCGAAGTTGGCCGACTCGCCCCAGCAGTCCTCGGTGGTCACCGTGCGGACGCCGTCACCGGAGGTGCTGAAGCGCTGCCGGGTGCCGTAGTCGACGAGCAGACCGGCGAAGCTGGTGTCCTCGCCGTTGACCGAGGCCTTGATCCGCACGATCGGGGTGCCGGAGATGTGCAGCGGCGCCTTCAGCGGCTCGGACAGGAACACCAGCCGGTTGTTCTTGTTAGCCGCCGGGTCCGAGGGGTGCCGGATCGCGTTGGTCTGGCTCATCGACGGGGTGTCGGTGAAGGTGGCCTTCTTGTTGCCGGGGCCGGGCTTCACCGAGATGTCGCCGGGGTCGCCGTTGGTGCCGGGGCGCAGCCAGATCTGGGTCGGCTGGGACTTGGGGATCGGCCAGTTGGCGTGGGTCTCCCAGACGTCCGGCAGCCGCTCCAGGTCGACCATCGGCTCACGCATGATGCCGTTGTCGATGCCCTGGAGCCAGAAGTCGAACCAGCGGTGCAGGGTGTCCACCCACTCCGCGCGACGGAAGTCGAACGGGTCGATGTGCCCGGTGCCGGTCAGCCACAGCTTGCGCGGCACGTTGTTCTCGGCCAGGGCGTACCACCACTTGCTGAAGTGGTCGGCCCGCACGTTGTCGTCGTTGATGCCGTGCACCAGCAGGACACTGGCCTTGACCTTGTCGGCGTGCGGCACGTAGTCCCGCTCGGCCCAGAAGTCGCTGTAGTCACCGGTGGCGTCGTCGGCGCCCACGCCGAGCTGGGTCCGCACCGGGGCGCAGTACGCCCGACGGTTCGGGTTGGTGACGGTGTTGGACAGGCTGCCCGAGTAGTTGTTCGCCCGGGTCACCAGACCGTTGCTACGCGAGTAGTCGTACCAGCTGGAGATGGCCGAGATCGGCACGATGGTGGACAGGCCCTCGACGCCGGTGGCGGCGGCGGCGTTGGCCAGGGTGCCGTCGTACGACTTGCCGATCATGCCGGACTTGCCGTTGTGCCAGTTGGCGACGACCTCGTTGCCGTCGGCGTCGACACCCTTGCGGCGGCCGTTGAGCCAGTCGATCGCGGTCGGGGCGCTGATGTTGTCCCCGAGACCGCCGGTGACCGGGCAGCCGGTCGAGTTGTTGGTGCCGATCATGTCGAGCAGCACGACCGCGTAGCCACGCGGCACGAAGTAGTTGTCGTAGAACAGCGGCCACCGGTCGAGCAGGCCGTCGCCGTCCAGGTCGGCCTTGCACTCGGTCTCGTTGCCGCGGCAGACCGTCGAGTAGTAGGGGCTGGCGTCCATGACCACCGGCACCCGCAGGCCCTGGTCGCTGGCCTTCGGCCGGATGATGTCCATCGCCACGACGTCGAGCTCACCGTTGGAGTCGGTGTCGACATCGGAAGTGACGAAGATCCGTTCGCGGATCGCGTCGGCGTAGCCGAAGACCGGCTGGGTGACGCCATCCGCGATGACCAGCTGGTTCGCCTGCGCGGGCTGGGCTAGCGCGGGGGTCACCGGCAGGATGGCCGCGGTCATAGCGACCGCCACCGCACTGCCCCACCATCGCCTCGTGGTTCGCATGCTTCTCCTTCCAGGCACCGGGTGCCGGGCACCGCCCGCCCGTTCTGGCGCACGGGCCATGAGCCCCTCGGTGCTGCGTCGGATAGAACCTACGAACCAGGCCGTGGCAGGTCATCAGACAGTTGCGGGAGGTGCAGACCGGCTGGTGCTACGCCTGTCGCAGAGGTGGGCGCAATGTCGCCTCGCGTCCGTTCCCGGTGACGAGACCGGGAGTACCGACGGGCTTTACAGCCCCGCAATCGGGATGTCTCCGCTGGTTATCCAGCTGCCAGCAGGATTGGTCCTGGGCGGAGAGACAACTCAAAGGGGGCGCGTATGTCACCGGACGCCGACGTGATCGACATCAACCCCGTACGTCCGCAGCGGGTCCTGATGTTGTCCTGGGAGTATCCGCCGGTCCTGGTCGGTGGCCTCGGTCGGCACGTGCACGCTCTGTCGGTGGCCCTGGCCGCCGCCGGCCACGAGGTCACCGTCGTCACCCGCCACGCCGCGGGGGCGCCGCTGTCCGAACACCGCGACGGGGTACGCATCCTGCGGGCCGCCGAGGACCCGGTCACCTTCCCGCTGGCCACCGGATCGCTGCTGGCCTGGACGATGGCGTTCAACCACACCCTGACCCGTACCGCCCTGCACGCCGCCGCCACCGGCGACTTCGATGTCATCCACGCCCACGACTGGCTGGTCGCGCACACCGCGATCACCCTGGCCGAGCATCTGCGCCTGCCCCTGGTGACCACGATGCACGCCACCGAGGCGGGCCGACACCAGGGCTGGCTGCCGGAGGAGATGAACCGCACCATCCACGGTGTAGAGCACTGGCTCAGCACCGCCTCCACCCGGCTGATCACCTGCTCCGGGTACATGCGCGACCAGGTCACCACCCTGTTCGAGGTGCCGCAGGAAAAGGTCACCGTGGTGCCCAACGGGGTGGACGACCGGGCCTGGCGGGCCCGCCCCCGCGCGGTCGCCGCCGCCCGCGCCCGGTTCGCCGCCGACGGCCCGTTGATCGGGTACGCCGGGCGGCTGGTCTACGAGAAGGGGGTGCAGCACCTGGTGGACGCCGTGCCGCAGCTACGCGCCCGGCACCCGGGGCTGCGGGTGCTGATCGCCGGGGACGGACCCTACCGGGGCGAGTTGGAGGAACGGACCCGGCAGCTAGGGCTGGGCGGGACCGTACGCTTCGCCGGGTTCCTGGACAACACCCAACTGCCGGCGGTCCTCGGGGCCACGGACGCGACCGTCGTACCGAGTCTCTACGAGCCGTTCGGGATGGTGGCCCTGGAGGCGGCGGCGGCCGGAGCACCGCTGGCCGTGGCCCGTACCGGTGGCCTGGCCGAGATCGTCGAACCGGGCGTCACCGGGGTGACCTTCCCGCACAGCGACCCACCGGCCCTGGCCGGCGCGGTCGACCAGCTCATCGGCGACGAGGTCTTCGCCCGCCGGGTAGCCCGGCAGGCCCGCAGCATGGTCGGCCGGCGGTACGGCTGGGCCACCATCGCCGCCCGTACCGCCCAGGCCTACGCGGTGGCCCGCCGGGCGCACACCCCGGCACAGACCCGCCGTCCCGCCGTCGACCTGCCGGCCCCCCGGCGGCCGATCGCCATCCCGCACGGCAATCTGCTCGTCGGCACGGCCGCCTGCTAGCTCTGTCGTCCAGCTCTCCGGCCCGCGCCCGCAGTGGTGGGGCGGAGGGCGACAGGTGGTCGGCGAGCCCTGTCGAGCTGAGGGCGCAAACGGATCGCGGCGACCGGCTCCGGCCCGCAGCCTGTGGGGCAGGGCAAGCCCGGACCATCGGCTGCCGAGGTCGGTGCGGGGCACCAGTAGGCTCGGTGCGTGGAGTGGGAACGGCACAACGACGATGACCGACTGCGCGTCTCCGACCGGGAACGGGAGGAGATCGTGGAACTGCTCGGCAAGGCCACGGCCGAAGGCCGACTCACCCTCGACGAGTACACCGATCGGGTCGGCGCGGCCCACGCCGCGCAGACCCGGGGTGAGCTGGCCCGGCTGACCACGGACCTGCCGAACGCCCCCAGCCGCTCCCCCGCCCGCCCCGGCGGGGCGCTCGCCCCGGCGACGGAGAAGCTGCTCGCGGTTTTCGGCAGCGAGGTGCGCAAGGGCGCCTGGCCGGTGCCGGAACACATCGACGCCCGGGCCGTCTTCGGCGACTGCCGGATCGAGTTGCACGAGGCCCGGCTGCCCCGGCAGGTGACCACCATCGAGGCGAACGTGATCTTCGGCAGCATCACCATCGTCGTACCGGAAGGCACCGAGGTCCGGCTCACCGGCTCTGCGGTCTTCGGGGACAAGAAGTCGAAGCTGAGCGGCCCGGTCACCCCCGGCGCTCCGATCGTCGAGGTGCGCTGCCGCGTCGTCTTCGGTGACGTGACCGTCCGCCCGCCCCGCAAGCGCTGGAGATGATCTGATCAACTCCCCCGCTGGCCGACATGCCGCGCGGGGGCGCGCCCGGGTAGATGGTCGCTAGCGTCCAGCACGCACTCCTCGGCACCCCGAGCCCTGCGCTTGGGATGCACCGACAACAGGTAGCACATGTGCTACGTTGGGTGTATGTACGAGGTTGGGTTGCGGGAGATGCGGCAGAACGCAAGCGACCTGGTTCGTCGCGCGCAGGGGGGCGAACGGGTGACGATCACCGTCGCCGGGCGCCCGGCAGCCGTGCTGGGCCCGGTCAGTCCTCGAACCTGGCGTGAGTGGGACGACCTTGCCGGCGTTTTCGACCAACCCACAGACCCGGGGTGGGCAAGTGATCGGGACCTGCTCGACGACGCCGTCACCGATCCGTGGGTTGAGCGGTGAGTCGCGGCATCCTCGACACCAGCATCCTTATCGCCAACGATGTGACTCCGATTCCCGGGGAACTGGCTATCAGCGTCGCCAGCCTCGCCGAACTTCAGTTCGGTGTCCTGGTCGCGAAATCCGCTGAGGCGAGGGCACTCCGGTTGGCGCGGTTGAGCGCCATTCAACGTCGATTTGATCCGCTGCCCATCGACGACGCCATCGCCGACAGCTACGCACGATTGGCGGCACGCGTCGTCGAGACCGGCCGCCAGCCGCGAGCCAGGGTGATGGACCTGCTCATCGCAGCAACCGCACACGCCCATGATGCCGCCGTGTACACCCGCAACGCCGACGACCTTGCAGGACTCGAAGACCTCATCACGATCCACACGATCTGACTCCACAGCCCGCCAGTGGCACGCGGTGCAGGTCAGCCGGGCTCGCCGCTGGGGTGGGTGGCCCCCTGTCGAGCTGAACCGGTTGTGCTATCCCGCAGGGCGTCGTCGCGGCGGCCACGGATCTGCCACCTGGGCCGTGACCCGTTCGCGCCATCAGCTCGACAGGGCCCGCCTGCCCCACCCGACGCAGCGAGCGGGCCTGTCGTCGGCAGCCCTACGACAGGATCGCCGCCGCCGTTTTCGACCGCGTGGCGGTATCCCGACCGAGCGGTATCCCGACCGAGCGGTATCCCGCCAGTACCGACGCCTCCGGTGGAGCTTCGCTGACTCCCGCCGTTTCGCCGAAACGGCGGGGTTCGGAGCGGTGGGATACCGCCGTTTCGGCGAAACGGAGTCGATCACCGGGTCAACCGGCCGCGCTGGCCAGCGCGGCGGCCTGGCTGCCCGAGTCCTGTCCCGGATCACGGCCCGGATCGCGGCCCAGGTCGTGGCCCGGGTCCTGGCCCGGGTCCTGGCCCGGATCGTGGCTCGGGTCTTTCTCGTCGCGCGGCCGCACTCAGCGGGACAGGTACTGCGCGGCCCACTCCTCGAAGGAGGTGAGCGGGATGCCCAGGTCCCGGGCGAACTCCGGGCGGGCGGGCTGCCCGGCCACCTCCACGAAGCGGTGCGAGACCGCCCCGAACGCCGGCATGCCGGCCGCCAGCGCCTCCTCGTCGGTCATCCTCGGCGCGGTCAGCTGCACACCCAGGGCGCGCGACATGACCTCGGCGATCTCCGTCATCGTCCGGTAGTCGCTGGCCAGTTCCAACTCGACCTGGTGGAAGCGCTCCGGTGCCGCGATCGCCGCCGCCGCCGCTCGACCGATGTCGTCGACCGCGACCAGGGACAACCGGGTCTCCGGCCGCAGTACGGTCACCAGCCCGCCCTCGACGCCCCGGGGAAGCAGGTAGGCCATCGAGGGCAGGAAGTTCTCCATGAACCACCCCGGCTTGATCAGGGTCCAGTGCTGGAACCCGGCCGTGCGTACCCGATCCTGGATCGCGGTCTTGGCGTCGTAGTAGGGCTTCAGGGCCGCCCACCGGCCCTCGTGCCAGCCGGGGGCCTCGGCCTGCTGCCCGGCGCCGGAGACCGACGTGTGCACGAACTGTGGCACCCCGGCGGCGAGTGCCGCCTCGATCAGGTTGACCCCCTGGGTCACCTCGCCGTCGAAGTCGAGGGACTCCCCCTTCAGCTCGGGCATCTGGACCGAGAAGACCGCGCGGGCTCCCTCCGCGGCCGCGATCAGGGAGCCACGATCGTTGAGGTCACCGGTCCGCAGATCGGCGCCGAGCGCGGCGACGGCGCGCGCCCGGTCGCTCTCCGGGTCACGGACCAACGCTCGGACGGGTACGCCCGCTGCCCGTAACGCGCGGACGGTCGCGCCGCCCTGTCGGCCGGTGGCGCCGACGACCAGGACGGGTACGAGTTCGTTGGACATGAGACCCCTCTCGCTAAACGGCGTGGCCCGCCGTTTCTACTCCGGTAAGATACGGCGGACCCCGCCACTTAGCAACCTCGGAGGTGAGAGACCATGACCGCTGCGCAGCGCGCCGACGCGCGGCGCAACTACGCCCGCCTGCTCGCCGTCGCGGTGGAGGAGGTTGCCGCACACGGTGCCGACGCCTCCCTGGAGCAGATCGCCCGCGTCGCCGGAGTGGGCTCAGGCACCGTACGGCGGCACTTCCCCAGCCGCCACGCACTGCTGGCGGCGGTCTTCCGCGAGCGCGTCGAGGCCCTCGCGGCGCACGCCGCCGACCGGGCCGAACGAGTCGACCCGCGTGCCGCGCTGCTGGAGTGGCTCAGGGCCGTCATCGCCTCCGCCACCACCATCAGCGGATTGGCCGAGGCACTGAATCGCGACCGGGTGGCCGGCCCCGACGACACCCACGTCTACTGCGCCTGCGCGCAACTCACCGCCGCGGGCGAGCCACTGGTCCGGCGCGCGTCCGCCGCCGGGGCCCTCGCGCCGGGGGTGACGATCGACGACCTGCTCACCCTGATGACCGGCATCGCGCTGGCCACCACCCACCACCCCGACCCCGCCGCCGAGGCCGCCCGCCTGCTCGACCTGGCCATCACCGGCATCAGTCCCCGGACCGGCTCGACGCTGGCCGACTCGGCGACCTCGGATACGGATGGTGGGCGGTAGTCACAGGGACCGCCGGTGTAGCCGGGTGCGCGGGAAGGGGCTCCGGCCCTCACTGGTGGGGGCGCCGCGCCACATCCGCCAGATCACCGGCCCTTCCGTGGGCAGCACGATGGTGGGGCCGGCGTGGTAGCCGAGGCGGAGGTAGAGCCGCCGGTTACGCATGTTGCTGGCCTCCAGGTACACCGGCAGGCCGAGCTGGTCGAGACGACGGTGCTGGTCGGCGAGCAGCGCGGCGCCGATGCCCCGGTTCTGCCGGGTCGGGGCGACGGCCAGGTAGGCGAGGTAGTGGTGCGGGTCGTCGGGGTGGAAGGCGTCGAACATCTCCTCCAGCAGCACGAACTTCGGGGCGTACGGGCCCGCGATGCGTTCCAGCGTCGCCAGTCGACTGTGGGTGTCGACCGGGGTGGGTTCGAGGCGGGGGTACCAGATCGCGACGGCCGTCTGGTCGCCGGTGGTGTAGACCTGCCCGTGTTCCAGTCCGTGCTGGAAGGCGTCGGCGAAGTACTCGTAGTAGACGGTCCGCCGGTCGACCGGGTCGGGAATGAGCCAGTCGGCGAGGGGGCCTTCGTGGAACGCCTCGGCGAGTACGCCGACCAGCGGCCCGGCGTCGGCCTCGGCGGCGGGGCGGACGAGCAGATCGTGATTGCTGACGGTCACGGCTTCTCCCTGGTCAGGCGGGTTGGCGGAGGCTGTCGGGGGCACGCAGGGGTCCGGTGTCGCGGTCCGCGCCCAGGCCGACTGCGGCGTACACCTCGGGGTTTGTGGTGCGCAGGGCCAGCGCCCACCCGATGCCGAGCAGCGCGACGGCGGCGTACCCGGCGGGGAACGCCCAGCGCAGCGGCGAGTCCGGTGCGACGCCGAGCAGGGTGGCGAACTCCCGCAGCGTCACGGTGAGGATCCCGCCCAGCGCGACCGTGGCCAGGCCCGGTGCGATCAGTGACCGCCAGGGTCCTTCGGTGTGGGTGATGCGGGCGAAGAAGCCGATCACGGCGGCGGAGGTGACCGTCATCAGGATCAGCACCCCTAGCCCACCGGTGACGGTGACCCAGAAGAACAGGTGCACGATCGGGTCGGCCCCGGCCACGGCGTAGCCGACCAGCACGGCGAAGGCGAGCCCACTCTGGACGAGGGAGCCGACCTTCGGGGCGCCGGTACGCCGGCTGGTGCGACCGAACACGGCGGGCAGCACCCGTTCCCGGCCGAGCGCGAACAGGTACCGGGCCACGGTGTGGTGGAAGCTGAGCAGCGCGGCGAACAGCGAGGTGATGAAGAGGACCCGGGCGACGGTGACGATGCTGTCGGCCAGGTACGGCGACACCAGATTGAAGATCAGGTCGGTGCCGTCGGCGCGGGCCGCCGCCACGATGCGGTCCGGGCCGGTGGCCACCGACATCGCCCAGGCGGAGAGCCCGTACAGCAGGCCGGTGACGGCGACCGCGATGTAGGTGGCGCGGGCGATGGTGCGCCGTGGGTCCTTGGTCTCCTCGCTGAACACGACGGTGCCCTCGAAGCCGACGAACCCGGTGATCGCGGTGACCAGGGCCGCGCCGATGCCGGCGGCGAAGACGTGCGAGGGGGCTAGGGTGTCGAAGCTGACGGTCCCGTCGGCCGGGTGGGTGACCATGATGGCGTCGAAGGTCAGGGCGACGACGCATTCGGCGACCAGGACGACGGCGAGGACCCGGCCGTTGAGGTCGATCCGGGCGACGCCGAGCACCGCGACGACCGCCCACACCGCGAGGGCGCAGGCCCACCAGGTCAGGTCGACGCCGTACCGGTCGTTGAGGAACTGGGCGGTGACGGCGCCGGCCCCACCGTAGAGCCCGATCTGCATGGCGTTGTATGCGAGCAGCGCGACCATGGCGGCACCGACCCCGGCCGGGCGACCGAGCCCCCGGGTGACGTAGGTGTAGAAGGCGCCCGCGTTGACGATCCGGCGGGACATGGCCACATAGCCGACCGCGAACAACGCCAGCACGGCCGCCACCAGCAGATAGGACACCGGGATGCCGGTGACCCCGGTGACGGCGTACCCGGTGGTCGCGCCGCCCGCGACGACGGTGAGCGGCGCGGCGGCGGCGATGACGAAGAACACCACCGACGGGATACCGAGCCGCCCACGCGCGAGGACGGCGGAGACGGTGTCGGGTTTCGAGTGGGACATGGGTTCTCTCTCGACGAGAAGGGATGAACGGAGGGTGGTCAGGTGGTGCGGTGACTCAGTACGGCGCTGCCGACGACGGCACCGAGGTCGGCCAGCAGGTCCCGCAGCGGCGGCGGGGCCTGTTCGACCTGCTGGCGCAGGAACGCACGGACGGCGAGGGGTGTGCCGTCGAGCAGGATCGGATCGAGCTGGGTGTGCACCGCCAGACCGGCGAGGGCAACATCGAAGGCGTTCAGGTGTTGGTGGTTGCGCAGCTGGAAGGAGAGCCGGGCCCACGACCAGGCGGCCGTGTTCATGTCCGCCGGTACGTACACGGTGCGCTGTCGCCACAGCCGACCGACCTGCTGCTGACGGAGCAGCCCGAGCTGCCACATCCGGGTGGCCACCTGCTGGTAGGCGTCCGTGGCGAAATACGCCAACCAGGTACGGGTCTCGGTGTGACGCGGCTCCGCGATCAGGCGATCGAGGACGAGGTGTTGCAGCCAGTCCTTAGGCGGGAAGGTGTTGATCACCCGTAGGCGCCGGCCCTCGAAGGTGACCCGGCCCTCGCCGTACAGCTCGGCGAGCAGCGCGGCGGACAGGCCGTACGCCGTCGCCGACTCGAACAGCCGCGACCGGCCGGTCTGGTCGTCGTGCGCCAGGTAGAAGAACTCGTCGGCGAGCCGTACGGTGCTCGGCATCGCGGCGCTGCCGACGGCACGCACCGGCCGGGCCGGCTGCTCCCGCAGGTGTGGGGCGTAGTCGTCGCCGTGGGGTGTGGTGTTCACCGCGGCTGGCCTTCCTCGGTCGAATCGTCGATGGGAAACCCGAGCCGCCGAAGGAGCTTTCGGCCGCCGGGATGACGGCCGAGTTCCTCGACCGCCCAGGCGTGCTGCCCGCACCCGCCGCCCTGACAGTGGAAGCAGGTGCGCCCGTCGCGGTGCTGAAGCACGGTGTTGCGCGCGGCCTCGAAGCGATCGACAGGCCGGTCACCGTCGTCGGTCCCGGTCACCTCGCCTGCCTCCGGGCACGCAGCGCGGCCACCTTGACCCGCACCTCCATGCAGGGCGGATGCCGGTCGACGTGCGGGTACTCGCACTCCGGCCGGTGACCGAGCACCCACACCCACTCGTCCGCCCGATTCGGCAGCTCACGGACGCACGCGACCGTGACGGCCACGGCGGTGCCGGGGGTCAGGTCGCGCCCGTACGACCAGTCACCCGGATCGAGCCGCAGCAGCGTCCCCGCCGCAACCTCAGGCACCGCCTGCCCCATGCTCCACCCCCTCCTGCCCGCCCCGCCCGGATTGCCCGCCCTGGTCGCCACCCCCGCTGTTTCGGGGTTGATCAAGAGGTTTTGGTCTTCGGGAGTGCCCATCGGCGACCAAAACCTCTTGATCACCTGGGCGGGTGGGGGCCGAGGTGTGGCGGGTGGGGTGGAGGCCGAACGGGGGGAACGGGTGGTCGGCGTTGGCCGGAACGAACCACTTGAGGCGCACTGCCATCACCTTTCTGCGAGAGATGCGCGGCCGGGCCTTCCCTGGCGCCGACCGCGCACCCCGACGGGGTGGGTGCGGGGACCGCTCCGATCGGGGGAAGCGGTGCGATCCCCGCACCCGGTTCGCGGCGCCTGCGGGCGGCACGGTGGGGCGGGTGAGTCCTCAACGGACAGCCGCTGGCAGTCCACAAGTGAGGTTTTGCTGTCGCCGGGGATGCCGGACAACTTGCTGAGAGTCATCGTCTGGCTGCGATAGGGCAGAATGCAATGCAGCACATCAATTCAAATCATGAAAGGGATTGCACATTAGCGCCTTCACAAGACGTTAGCCCTGGTCAGGGCAGCAATGCGCACAACGTGATCAAGTGGCCCATCGTTTGTATGCTGCTGTTTGGCAAAGTGGTGATAGGAGGCTCCGTGTCCGACACGGACGGATCGGCCCTGTTGAGGCGGAGGATCGGCCGCAAGATGGCGGCCCTCCGCAGAGAGACAGGGATGAGTCAGGAGAGGGCTGCCATCCTTCTCCAACGCAGCCCCGCAACGATCCACCGAATCGAAGCCGGCGACCCCCGCATCAAGTTCCGCGACATCGAGATCAAGGCGATGTGCGAGCTGTACGAGGCCAGCGCCGAAGACCGCGCCGAACTACTCGCCCTCGGCGGCGAAACCCGCACCAAGGGCGCCAGCGCCTGGTGGCACGACTACACCAACACCCGCCTACCGAGCTGGTTCGGGTTGTTCGTCAGGCTGGAAAGTAGTGCCGAGCGAATCCGGGAGTACGGCCCCGAAGCGGTGCCCGGACTCCTCCAAACCCGTGAATACGCCACGGCCGTGACGGGTGTGCCGAAGGGCCTCATCGACCCCGAGGATGTAAAGCGGCAGGTCGACTTCCGGATGGAGCGTCAACGCCTGCTCACCAACCCGCGACCACCGCACCTTGCGGTCGTGTTGGGCGAAGGCGCCATCCGACGAGCCGTCGGCGGGCCGGAGGTCATGGCAGCCCAGCTTCAACACCTGCTCGATGTCAGCCGGTCCCCCAGCGTGACGATCAGGATCCTCCCCTTCGCAGCCGGGGCGCATGGCGGCATGACGTCCGCGTTCTTCATCTTGGAGTTCCCGAATGTGCCCGGCACCTCGGAACCCCTTGAGCCACCGCTGGTCTACGTCGACAGCCTCACCGGTGCGCTCTACCTCGACAAGGCAACCGAGGTCGCGGCGTACAAACTCGCGTGGGACGACGTGACCTCACGAGCACTCGACGAGGAGTCGTCGAGGACGTTGATAACCGCAACAATGGAGGCATTCACCCGTGGCTGACACGACTGTCCAGTGGCGCAAGAGCAGCCGCAGCGGCAACCAGGGAGCCTGCGTCGAGGTCGCCGACGCGCTGCCCGGTGGCGGCGTGGGCGTCCGCGACAGCAAGGACCCCAACGGCCCCGTACTGACCTTCTCCCCCACCTCCTGGACCACCTTCACCACCAGCCTGCGTTCCCCCACCCCGTAACCCGCAGCAAAGCAAACCACCCACCTCTTGCTGATGGTGGCCGCCGAGTCGGCGGCCACCATCAGCTCAGGAGAAGACGTTCCCGAGGATCCTGAAGTAGGGCACGGCCTGCTCGGTCCACGCTGGCATGCGAGGCTGAGTAGGTGACCTACCCGCTTGCGCATCGCGTCTACGACACCTGCATTTGACCGGACGGTTCCGTCTGTCTTCCGGACAGGTCAGCGAACAAGTACTTCGACACGTACTTGTTCGAGGGACAGCCGGATCTGTTACGTGAGGCCGTCGAGGCTACGGTGGCCCTGCTGCCCGAGTGCGACGTGTTGGCGGGGATGGAGATGGGCGGCACTCCCTTGACCACTGTGATGTCGCAGCCGACCGGGCTTCCCACCGTCTTCGTGCGCGATCGCGCCAAGGAGTACGGCACCACCAAAGGTCCCCCGATGGCGATCCGCGAACGGGCGGCGGGGCGTCCTGATCAAAGCGGCACGACCACCGGAAGCGCGCTACTGGCGTCGTTGAGACAGCTCCGCGCCATCGGTGCCCGGGTGGACACGGTGGTCTGCGCCATCGACCGCGAGTAGGGCGGTCGCGAGAACCTGTCAGCCGAGGCGCTACAACTCCACACCGCCTTACCCGTCGCGACCTGAAAGCCGCCCTGACGGCCTGACAGCTCCGCTGCCGCTCGCTTTGCGAAGAGCGAGCTTCGGTGTTGCGTGTCAAATCGGCGACACCCTTTGCCGATACTTCCGTGGCTTGCTCCCGTGTCTCATCATGGGTGTCGTGCCCAAACGACTCTGGACCATCTCTGCGCTCTTTCTGATCATCATTGCCTCGCTGGTCATGATCTTCAGTGGAAGCCTTGATGGTGCCGCAGCCTGGGCAAACATCATCGCGCTGCCAGTAGCGATCACTGGGGTGACCTTGACGCTTCGCGGACTAAGTGATGTTCGGGCAGGGTCAAGAGCGCAAGATCGGAATACGCTTGGTCGCCCGATGTCGCCGGCCTCCGGCGCGCACGGCAACACGCAGATCGGTTTTGCCCAGCGTGATCAAATTAACGTGGGGCGCGACTACTATGGCTCGCGCTCCGACGGCAGGTGACCAGCGTGGGGGATCAGGTTGGCTACGCCGAACGGGACCAAGCTAATGCCGCACGCGATGCCTACGTCAATTGCACGTTCAATGGATCGAGAGTCGGCGACGACCAAGTCGCAGCTGAGTCGCCGGAATCCGGTTCAGGTGCTGCGGCGACAGCAACAGGCGGCGGGATCGGCGTCATCGCCATCCTTGGGATTCTTGCCTACTTTCTCTTTGGGGGAAATGAGCCATTCCCGACCGAATCGGACCCATGGCCAGATGGCGTGACGCAGCAAGCTGTGGCTGCGGCTGCAAGCGACTGGCTCGATAGGTGCCAAAAGTCCGATTCTCCAAGCCCCGCCAACTGCCCTCAGTCCCTCGTAGAAACCTCGGGCAACGTTTCCAAGGTCCACTGGACATTCTATGGAAATCCCGTCGAAGCTGTGGTGATCCACTACAACGAGGCTGAGACCCGCTTCGACGTGTTGGGGACGGTCGTGGTGGCAGCCGACTACACGGTCCGCAAGGAGTCACGCCGCGTGGTGACGCCAATGAAGTACTGGGCGAAGGTGCACTGGGTGGATGGGCGGCTCGATGTGCAGGAGATCAAAGAACACTCAGCCTTGGGCGATCCCGAAATAGCAAAACAAGATCCGAAGCAGGCATGGGACCCCGTGGCGGCAAAGCTGAAGGATGCATTCACACAGTGCGTGCGCGGTGCCGGCTCTGGCATGCCAGCCGGATGTCCGGACTGGCGTCCGCCATCGGGTGCCACAAAGATCGAGTGGTCCTTGACGGGCGATCCACTCTTGACGGCACGCGCTTCGTTTGACCCGAAATTCGGTATCCTGCATGTAAAGGGCACCTACGGATTGACAGTGCGCTACAAATCGCTCGGATCCGCGAAGGGCGAGAACCGTACAACCAACTACGATGCCATCATCGCTCCGACGCCAACAGGGCCGGTAGTCCTTGAGATCAAGGAAGCGATCTAAAAGCGGCGCGGTAGCCGCTATCAGTGGCGGCGTCAGGCAGCGACGTGCGCACGGGGCGACATGAGGGCCCACTGTGCAACCGAAAGGCCGGTGTCCCACCGCATGAAGACATCGTACCTTGCGGTGATGCCAACCACACACAGCTTCACTACGGACCAGGTTGACGCCGCGATTGATTATGTTGTGACCAATGGCGCAGAGGACCGCGGTCAGACAGTCTCTTACTCGCGGGTCTTCGAGGCCGCTGGCCTGCCGTCGCCTCAGAACCTACATTTTGGGGGCGAGTCTCATCTCGTAACCACATTCATGGAGCAGTTCCACCACCGGTGCGCCGCCAGGGGTCTTCCTCCACTTGACTCCCTCGTCGTCCACGTCGCTGGACCTCGAGAGGGTTTCCCGGGGACTGGCTACTTCAGAGTTAATCGTCAGGCGGACCCGCTGGCTGAGAGGACGCGGCCCGAGGCCCAGGCGACAGCCACCATGTTCTGGCAGGCAGAATGCGACAAGTGTCGATCTTGGGGAAGCAAGCGACGTCGAAGTCGTCGCACCAATACTACCGTGGTCATTCGACGACTGGCCGATCCATCAGCTCAAGGAACTGATGGCGGTGACCCGCAGCGGTGAGATCATTCAAATCGTTCGGCGAGACTGAGAAGGCAGGCGCGCGTGGCTATTGAATACCGAGTGACGCTGGCGGGCAACATCCCGCTGGAACAGGTGGCTGAACTCGCCGCCCCGGATGGCGTCGAGGAGTCGATCCGGCCCGGCTATCCACGACTGCTGGGCGCGGACCTTACGCACACGTCCGGGTACAGCCTCAGCATCTATGCGGGCAGCAACGGCTACTTCGATGCCGAAGACGACGACGGTTCCCAGTGGGAATGGGAACCCGACACCTACGTCAACATCGTCTTCCACATGCCCAAGGACGACTCTCTGCGCGCCGCAACACCGAACATGGTCGCGGCCGTGGCCCGCGTGCTCGCCGGCCGTCCCGAGGACGCCGCGCTGGTACTGAACGGCAACTGGCTGCTGCTCACCCGAGTCGCCGGGACCCTACGCAAACACCGGCCAGCCTGGTGGGACAACCACCTCATCACGATCCACATGATCTGACTCCCCCAGCCCCGCCAGTGGCACGCAGCGCAGGTCAGCCGGCGAAGGAACGGTCGAGGTGGTAGTGGTGCCACCAGTCCGGGCGGTAGGTGTGGACGACGCCGTCGGTTCGGGTCAGGAGAAGGTAGTTGCCGTCCTGCACCAGTGCCGCGTCCTCGGCGCGGCCGGCGAGGACCCTCCTGACCGCCGCCATCATGTTGGGGATTCCCGTCTCGACGATGTCGTCGGCCCGCATGGAGAACGTCACGGAAACGTACGACGTGGGTGCCCATTCCCAGCGGGTCTCGCCGTCCGCTTCGGCCTCCCAATAGCCGTCGGTTCCGGCGCGGACGGTGATGGCGTAGCCGCGTTGCTCGTACAGACGGGCGGAGAAAAGGGCCGGGGTCGACGCTGGCCGTGGGACTTCGCGGGGGTCGGCAGCGGTGAGGGCAGCTACCTCTGCAACGGGCGGGTCACCGGCCAGGACCAGGCGGAACTCCACGGCCATCAGGACGCCCTCTCAGTCTCGCGGACGATCTGACGGATCGTACCGTCGCGGGTGACCACCGCCAGTTCCTTCAACCCGCCAATCGGCCACTTGTCGAACTGCCGCCGCAAAGCCGCCACGTCACCCTCCCAGTCCTTCAAGTTGAGCACCACCCGCTGCGTCTGCTCATCGTCGACCTTCTCCCGGACCTGACTCCACACGTTGCGCACCGACGTCCGGGCCTGCGGCGAGTAGCAGTCGAAGACGTGCCCCTCGATGAGATAGTCGGGGTCCTTGTCCGGATTACCACGGTCACCGGTACGGACGCGGGCGTCGCCGACCTGCTGCGCCGTGGGGTTCTGATGCACCCGGTAACCCTTGACGGCAACGGTGTCGGCACACTCGTTCTCCAACTCCAGAGCTCGTCGGGTGCTGTCGTCCGTCCTGGCTCCGACTCGGGTCCGTGGACCAGTCGGGGTGCCATTCTCGATCCCCGTGGCTTTCCTGCCCCACGCCGGAAGGTCGTCCTGTTGCTGCTCGGTCACCACACGCGACACGTCGCCGGGGATCGTCGGCGCAGGGCTGGCCGGTAGAGGACGACCAGCCCCGATCAGTTTCCCGACGACCCCAGTCCCCGCGCCTGCCCTACCGCCGCCTCCGCAGCCTGCTGCACTGCGCCACAACGCTGCACTACAAGCACCAAGACCTGCTTGATGCTGTCAAGAGACTGCAGAAGTGGACCCCGGTTGTCCACCCCGCAGCACCGTACCGACGAGTTGCCGGGCCTGATCGACATGGCCGATCGTCGCGGCGGTCCCCTCGCGGGCACCCGCGATGGCCTGTTGCACCTGCGCCAGCGCGGCGATGGTCTCCTGCGGAGTGGCAGCCTCCCGAGGCACACTCGCGGCAGCGCGAGTCGCCTCACCCACCGTCCCAGCAGCCCCACTCAACCCCGCCTGGATAGCGGAAATCGCGGCGCGAACCCGCGCCATTCCCGCCGCGACCGCCGCAAACCCGGCCCCGACAGCTCGGGCAGCGACCTGCTGGACCTGATGGTCGGCCGCTGCGGTGAGGCTCCGCCCTCGCTCCAGACCTGCAATTACAGCCCGCAGCTCGCCGTCGATTTCCTCAATGCTCGACACGTCAATCACCCCGCGACCGAGAACGGACTCCCGACCAGCAACCTACCCGGCCGCATCACCTCCCGGCGATGCACCGATATCGAGCCGGATCCACCACTCAGGGAACTCACAGTGAACCCCCTAGTACGGCCCCTACTGCGTAGTGAACTAGCCGTAGCGTTTACGGTGGGCCATAGAGGCCTCCGGTAGGTATGGGCGTCAGCGCCTCACACCTCGCCGGGGCCTCTCCATGGCTCAAGCCGACACGCCGTCAAAGACGCTCATGGCCACTACAACTAGCGAACTGTTATTCCGACGATGACACTGCAGCCCACTGACGAGCTCTCTGCTGCGGCGTGGCTGTATGCGACCGATGTCGACCCGACGCGGCTGATCACCTTCGGGCCGGCCTCGTTCCCCGCGTACGCACGCCTTCGCTACCTGCCCGATCCGGTCCTTCCGGAGATGCGCGAGTCGGACGTGCGGCTGCCATCTCGCCGATCTACTGAGATCGACATAGCCCGAACAGCGTTGGAGGCCCTCGCCGACTACAGCTCCTCCACGCGCGACTGCCATGTCTGCGTATGGGAGGGCGGCGCGACGTTCCGGAATCCCGCACTGACTGGCGGACCCATGCTGGACCTTCCGCACCGGCGATACGTCCTGTTCACCGGCACCCTGGACGACTTGATGGGGTGGAGCGACTTGTTCGACTCCGAAGTTTACTCAGCGCCGGCATTCGTCTGGCCTGCGGATCATGCGTGGTGTTTCGCCAGCGACGTCGACCCTCATTGGGCCGGCATCGGAGCCGACCGTGGGGTTGTCGACCGCCTCGTCGCAAACAGGAACCTTGACGTGGTGCATGCGGACCCGGAAGAGCGGCAGCCGACGTACTACTGACAGCCATTTTCATCGTGCGTAGCGGTTGGCTTCGACGTGGTGCAGGACGAGGGGCTTTGTCTCGTATGTGAAACAGAGCCGTTGGCAAGACAGGCCCCGCCGACGGGGTGGCCGCCGCAACGGCCTTCGTGCGCGACGGGGTGCAGCGGTAGCAACACGCGAAGCGTGCCGAATAGTCAAGGTCAAGGCCGCCAGGAAGGACACAGTCGTGACCACGGCCGTGGCCGCCGAACCCGTCCACGTCGATGTGATCGCCGCACTTTTTGCAGAGTTGGCCCGGGGTCGGCATGGACGGCGAGGCATCCGATCATAAGAATTTTCTCCTGGAGGGGTAACGGCGGGGCCTTGGCTGACACAAGCAGTAGTAGTTGTTTCCAAGCGTGAGTCAGGAGGCCGGATGGGGCCGTCGGGTGAGCGTGGCGAGGACTGGTTCACCGACCTGTACGCCACCCACTACCAGGACATAGTGAGATACGGGCTTCGCCGCACCGCGGGCATGGATGACTCGGTGGAAGTCGCGCAAGAGGTGTTCGTGGTGGCATGGCAGCGTCGCGTCGATGTCCCCCAGCACGGCCTGCCGTGGCTGTACGGGGTAGCCAGGCGGGTTCTCGCCAACCGGTGGCGCAGTCGCCGCGGCAGACCCATCGTCACCTCGATGATCGATCTCCCTCAACATCAGGCGGATACCCAGAACCCGGAGTCGGCCGGAGACCTGCTGGATCTGATCAACGCCCTACACAGCCTCAGCGAGACCGACCAGGAGATCTTGCGATTGATCGGGTGGGAGGAGCTGACGCTGGCAGAGGCAGCTGTCGTGCTCAGCTGCAGCCGACCTACCGCGGGTGTGCGTCTGCACCGCGCGCGTTGGCGGCTGCGAAACGCGATGGGAACAACCTCGTCAGTCAAGAACACGCAAATCCCGGGAGGGAAGAACGATGAACACGCCGCAGCAGCTACGGGACCTTCTCGGTCCGGCTGACCCCGCCCAACGTGTGGCGCTGGTGGAGCCAACGCTATCGGCTGGCCAGGTCATCGCCCGCGCCGAGCGCGCTGATCCGTCCCCGTCACGCCCGAGGGCCACTCGATCCCGTCGACGTGCTGTTCTGGTGGCTGCACCTGCCTTTGCCGCCGTGTTGCTCGCCGGTTCGGTCGCCGTTGTGCTCGGGCGGCCGTCGGCAGATCCGAATGTGCTACCGCTACCTCCGCAGGCCGGGCCCGCCGTCGCTGGCACCGTCCTCACACCGATCTCCTACGAGATCAGAGACGCGGCTCCCGACGCGGCTCCCGCGCTGCGCAATCTGGCAGCCAGTATCACGGCCGCAGACCATGACGCGAAGTCGGACGGCTACGTGTACCACCATCTGCGGTCGTGGGGAGCGACGCGGGCACTGGGTCCGGACAATCGGCAGATGGGTCTAGCACGGGAGGCTTGGACATGGTCCGACTCTCGCGGGACAGGTGAGAGTCGGGTGAGGGACCTTCAACCCGAGTTCCCGGATGAGGAGTCCCGACGTTACTGGGAGTCGATCTTGGCTAGCAGTGGTGCGAACTCGGGCTCGGCCGGGCCCGTCGTTGCCTCGTCCGGAGCGGTGGGAGCCCGGGAACCTCTTGATCCGGGCGATCTGGCCTCCATGCTCCGGACCGATTCGGGCGCCCCCGCAGTGGCGAAGGCTGTCAACGAGCTCTACCGCGTGCACGTGGTGCCGCTGGCGATTCGTAGCAAAATCATCGAAACGCTCGCTGATGTCCAGGGATTCCAGTGGCGCGGAGCGGTGACTGACCGAGCGGGACGTCAGGGCGTCGCCGTGACTACAGACGACAGGCAGCACGGCTTCCAGATGGTCCTGGTCTTCGATCCGAGGACCGGTGACTTGTTGGCGCACGAGAATGTCCGCCTCGCAACTCCACAACAGGTGGTTGCCTACAACCTTTTCCTCGAATACGACCGCCGCTCGTCTATAGGATAATGAAGGAACAGTGCGTGGGCTTTCCTGCTTCGGAAAGCCCACGCACTGTCAGCGAAAGGTGTCGTCAGCTGGTGCAGACGTGGACTCCGTCGATAATGTCGTTAATGTTGCCGTTCGGGCTATAGCGGAGATTGGAAACGCGTTGGTACGCGTAGCTAGTCAGAACGTTCGACCAGCTACTTCCAGTGTAGTTGTAGAAGTAGGTGGCCGTACCAGGCGTCTGGTTGTTGTCGAACATTGAGATGCGATCGTTCCACTTCGGCCCCGAGGTGCCAGTGCCGACCCAGGCGCCGTCCGGGTACCGCATCCCGCCCAGATTGATCAGGCTTCCTGAGGGCTGGCAGTCATAGAATCCGAGCCCTGCACCGAAATCGTCGACAAGCGCGTGCTCCCACACGCAAAGGTAGTAGTAGTCGCAGATATCGGCGGCAGCACGCGCGTTGTTGGCGCTGCCGTCGCTGGGCGGCAGGATTACGTCGACGCCCGGAGCGATGTTGACCACGCCCGCGCGCACCTGCTTCGCGTCAGGGTTAGCACGAAGAATGTCCTTAACGGTCAGCTCGCCGTTGGTTGGTGCCGTCGTAGAGCCTTGGTCGGGTAGCGAGGGACCCGGACTTGGATCTGCGCTTGCCGCCGAAAGGCTGCTCGATGCGGCAAGTAGGGCGGCAACAGAGATGGCGGCAGTAAAACTTCCGAAACGGCGCAGCGCGATTCTCCGGGCCTTCATGCGGGCCTCCCTTTCAAGGTTGTACCGACGGTTCGTTAAGTAGCTGATGCCACTTGCGATAGAAGGATCCTCACAAGCCCCGGCAGAAGCGTCAAGTAACCACCTCGTGACTGTAAGTTATGTCGCGAAGGTAAATGACTTACCACAATGGCGTTCGACCAGTCCAGGTCGAACGCCGCCCAACACGAAGCGTGATGCATCGATGGACGTGAGCTATCTCTCGGTGAATAAGGTTGCGAGATAAGGATTGGGCGTGGTCGTCACGCGGATCCCCTGCTCCTCTGCCCACGGCCGTTTGAAGATCACTTCGTGAGTTCGAGGATGGCGAATGGTCTGGTCATGTGACGACTGGCCCAGCGGGTCAGGGCCCCGGCCAAGTCGTGAGAGGTGTCTGGGTTGAGGTGGTTGGCGTAGACGCGCCCTTGGTGTGGGCAGCAGGGCGGGCATGACGTTCCAGAAGATCATCGAGGTTCTCGAGGCCTGTTGATCTACCTGAAGTGAACCATGCCCGCGCTGTCACCATCGCTGATCTCATCGTTGTCGACCGCACCACCCAGGGCATCTGCGGTGGCCTCGGCTGCCGGCCTGCTCACGGCGTTGGGTTCCCTGCCCGATCCACGTGCCCGGCGTGGAGTCCGGCATGCTCTGGTAACCGTGGTCGCGGCGGCGGTCTGCGCGGTCGTCGCTGGTTACCGCTCGTATGCGGCGATCGGTGAATGGGTCGCTGATCTACCCGCTGATACCGCGGCTGTGCTCGGGATCGACCCTGGCCGGCGGCCGTCAGAGGCCATGATCCGCAGGCTGTTGCAAACCCTGGACGCCGACCGGTTGGCCATGGTGATCGGAGCCTGGCTCGCCACACAGCTGCCCGCGCCGTCGGCGGGAACACCCCGGGCGATCGCCGTGGACGGCAAGACGCTACGCGGCTCCCGGACCGGCGACACCGTCGCCCGGCACGTCCTGGCCGCCGCCGACCAGGCCACCGGTGTCGTGCTGGCCAGCACCGACGTCGACGGCAAGACCAACGAGATCACCCGCTTCGCACCCCTGCTCGACCAACTCGGCGACCTCGGCGAGGTCGTGGTGACCGCCGACGCCCTGCACTGCCAGCGTGAACACGTCGCCTACCTCGCCGAACGCGGCTCCCATTGGATTCTCACCGTGAAGGGCAACCAGCCCAGCCTGCACGCCCAATTGGCCCGCTTGCCCTGGCGAGGCGTTCCCGACCCCACCCGTGACAGCGACCGTGGTCATGGCCGCCGGGAGATCCGCACCCTGAAGATCCTGTCCATCTCCACCGGGATCGACTTCCCCCACGCCGCCCAAGCACTGCAGATCCGACGCCGCCGCCGGCGCCTCGACCAGCCGAAACGCTTCACCACCGAAACCGTCTAGCCATCACCGACCTACTCGTTCACCAAGCCAGGCCGGAGCACCTCGCAGGGTGGATCCGCGGTCACTGGTCGATCGAGAACAAGGTCCACTGGGTCCGCGACGTCACCTACGACGAAGGCCGATCCCAGATCCGCATCGGCACCGGACCCCAAGTCATGGCATCCCTACGCAACGCCGCCATCGGCGCCCTACGCCTGACCGGCGTCACCAACATCGCCGCCGCCAACCGCCACCACGCCCGCGACAGCAACCGACCACTGGCCCTACTCGGCATCACCTGAGGACTTTGCCGGGGCCCTGGGTAGCAGAAGGACTCTCCATGCGTTGAGCGTTGCTAGGACTCCTGACACGCACAACGCGAAGGGCGCACGCCGCGTCCCATGGCCGACACAGGGCTCTGGCGAGCCCGTTCCGACTGCCATAATCCCTGGTGGTCGGCTCGGTCTCCGGACCACGCTCCGATGTCGTCCCTTGTGGACGTCGCAGTGATGCCCCTGCGGCGGTGCGGCGAACTACAGTGACGTAGTTTTGGCGCTCAAGATCCCTGGGGAGGGCGAGCCGAGATGATGGGTCCATCGCACGCGTTGTCCGGCGCGGCGGTATGGCTGAGCGGGTCCTGGGCGCTACAGCAGTTCTACGACTACGAGCAGTCTCCGTTGGCTCTCGCCGTGGGCACCGCCGTCTGTGCCGGTGGGGCGTTGCTGCCCGACCTCGACCTGTCCGGCAAGGTGACCCGGAACAAGGGCGGCGCGACGGTGGCCCGTACCTTCGGTGTCTTCTCGCTGTTTATCGCCGAGGTGGTGGAGAAGATCTCGCTGGGCGTCTACTACGCCACCAAGCTCAGCCGCGACCCGAAACGCACAAACGGCCACCGTACGCTGACCCACACCATTCCGTTCACCGTACTGCTCGGCTGGGGCACCACCACGCTGTGCGCGACGTACGGCAAGTGGGCGGTCATCGGCATCCTGTTCTTCATGATCGGCCTGGCGCTGCGCGGCCTGTTCGACAAGTGGGCCGAACGCGCCGGCTGGGTGATCGTCACCCTGGTTTCGGCCAGCGCGGCCGCCTTCACCGCCGCGAACCTGCCCGGCGATCGGGGGTACCCGATGATCGGCCTGGCGGTCGGGGTGGGTGCCTTCGTGCACATCATCGGTGACATGATCACCAGGGCCGGGGTGCCGATCCTCTGGCCGATTCCGATCAAGCGCCGGATGTGGACGCCGATCAGCCTGCCCGACAAGATCGCCTTGCGGGCCGGCGGGCGCACCGAGGTGGCCATCGTCCGCCCCGCACTGACCGTCATCTCGATCCTGGCCTCGATCGGCCTGCTAGCCCCCTCCCTGCTCAACAAGTTCAACATCAACGGCTGACCCGCCCCCCCACCGGCCAAACCCCCGAAGTGGTTGACCATGAGGTTGACGGCGAAGTTGATCTCCCTGACTGCCGCTAACCTCATGATCAACGGGGCGGGGGGTCCATTCGTGGTTGGCTATTGACGTGGGTGTGATCGGTGGCCTACGTTCGTCGAACCGTTTCGACTAACCGCTTCGACGGGGTAGGCACGGTGGCCGGGCTCATCGGGGGGAGGTGGCGCGATGGCGACCATGCACGACGTGGCTCGGCTGGCGCAGGTGTCGGTGAGCACGGTGTCGTACGTGTTGACCGGGGCCCGGCCGATCTCCCAGGCCACTCGGGACAAGGTGCTGGCCGCCATGGCGGAGTTGGATTATCAGCCCAACGCCATGGCGCGTGGGTTGGCCAGTCGGCGCAGCCGGATCCTCGGTCTGCTGCTGCCGATGGATGAGCGCGGTTTGGGCGCCACCGAGACCGCCTTCGTCACCGGCGCGGCGGCCGGTGCCAGCGCGGCCGGCTACCACCTGGTGCTCGCCCCCATCGGGGTCGGCGAACGCGACGAACTGCGCCGGCTGGCCAGTCAGCGGATGCTCGACGGAGCGCTGCTGATGGAGGTGCAACTGCACGATCCGCGGGTGGAGGTGCTGCGTGAACTCGACATCCCGCTGGTGCTCATCGGCCGTACCGCCGACACCACCGACCTGTCGTACGTGGATATCGACTTCGACCGGACCGTGGCCGAAGCGGTCGGTCACCTGGTGGACCTCGGCCACCGGCGGATCGTGTACGTCAACCACTCCGCCGACGCCATCGCCGAGGGGTACGGCCCGGCCCTGCGTACCCGCGATGCCTTCACCGCCGCGATGGCCGCACACGGTCTGGAGCCGCTGATGATCCCCACCCAGGACAGTGCGGCCGGCGGGCGCCGGGCCCTGGCCACCGCCCTGTGCCAGGCACCGGACCTGACCGCGATCCTGGCGATGAACGAGAGCGCGGTCTTCGGTCTGCTCGGTGAACTCCACAGCCGGGGAATGAGCGTGCCGGACGACGTCTCCGTCGTCTCGATGGTCACCTCGCCGCAGGTGGCCGAACTGGCCACCCCGGCACTGACCGCGATGAACTCGCCCGGGACGGCGCTGGGCCGCATCGCCATCGAGATGCTGCTGCGGCAGGTCGACGGCGGTGACCGGGAGATCCACCAGCAACTGCTGCCGTGCGCCCTTCAGGTACGCGGATCGAGCGGCCCACCGCGTACCGGAGGCGGCAGGGCGGCGGACCCGCGAGCCGGTGGCCGCCGACGGCCCGGTGCGGACGACGACACCGCGGCCCTGCGTCGTGCGGTGACCCGACGCGGGCCCTGACAAAGAACCGGCCCGACACTCATCAGGCAGGAGCCGACAAGTGAAGTTCACCGACGGGTACTGGCAACTGCGTCCCGGCGTCACCGTGCTGCGACCCGGCGCGGTGGAATCGGTGGAGCCGGACGAACGCTCGTTCACCGTGTTCGCGCCCATCGGCAGGATCACCGGTCGGGGTGACACCCTCAACCGCCCGGTGGTCACCGTACGCTTCTTCTCCCCCGCCCCCGGGGTGGTCGGGGTGACCGTCGGGCACCACCACGGTGGGCTGCCCAAACAGCCCCGCTTCACCCTGGCCGAGGCCACCGATCATCCGGTGCAGGTGGAGGTGACCGGGCTCAGCGCCCGGTTGACCACCGGGGAGCTGACCGTCCGGGTGGCGCTGACCGGGCCCTGGCAGGTCGACTTCCTGCGCGGCGACCGGCTGGTCACCTCCTCCACGGAACGCAGCATCGGGGTGGTCACCGACGCCGAGGGCGGCAAGTACGTGCACGACCGGCTGGCCCTCGGCGTCGGCGAGACGATCTACGGGCTGGGTGAGCGCTTCGGGGCGTACGTCAAGAACGGTCAGACGGTGGAGATCTGGAACGCCGACGGGGGTACGGCCAGCGAGCAGGCGTACAAGAATGTGCCGTTCTATCTCAGCAGCGCCGGCTACGGGGTGTTCGTGGACCACCCGGAGCACGTGTCCTTCGAGGTGGGTTCCGAGGTGGTGTCGCAGACCCAGTTCAGCGTGCCCGGACAGTCGCTGACCTACCACGTGATCGACGGGCCCAGCCCCAAGGAGGTGCTGCGCCGGTACACCGCGCTGACCGGTCGCCCGGCCCGGGTGCCCCCCTGGTCGTACGGGCTGTGGCTGTCCACCTCGTTCACCACCTCGTACGACGAGAAGACGGTGACCGAGTTCATCGACGGCATGGCCGAGCGGGACCTGCCCCTGTCGGTGTTCCACTTCGACTGCTTCTGGATGCGGCAGTTCCACTGGGTCGACTTCATCTGGGACCCGGCCACCTTCCCCGACCCGGAGGGGATGCTGCGTCGGCTGCACGAGCGCGGCCTGAAGGTGTGCGTCTGGATCAACCCGTACATCGCCCAGCGGTCGTACCTGTTCGAGGAGGGACGGCAGGCCGGCTATCTGGTCCGTAACCCGGACGGGTCGATCTGGCAGTGGGACAAGTGGCAGGCCGGGATGGCGCTGGTCGACTTCACCAACCCCGAGGCCGCCCGGTGGTACGCCGACAAGCTCAAGGTGCTGCTCGACATGGGTGTCGACTGCTTCAAGACCGACTTCGGGGAACGCATCCCGACCGAGGTGATCTGGCATGACGGTGCCGACCCGCAGCGGATGCACAACTACTACTCCTACCTCTACAACAAGACCGTCTTCGAGCTGCTGGAGGCCGAACGCGGCACGGGTGAGGCCGTGGTCTTCGCCCGCTCGGCGACCGCCGGTGGGCAGCAGTTCCCGGTGCACTGGGGTGGCGACTGCGAGTCCACCTTCGTGGCCATGGCGGAGTCCCTGCGCGGCGGGCTGTCCCTGGCCGCCTCCGGCTTCGGGTACTGGAGCCACGACATCGGCGGCTTCGAGGGCACCCCCGATCCGGCCGTGTTCAAACGCTGGATCGCCTTCGGGATGCTCTCCTCCCACTCCCGGCTGCACGGCTCCGGCTCGTACCGGGTGCCGTGGGCGTACGACGAGGAGGCCGTCGAGGTGTTGCGCCGGTTCACCCGGCTCAAGTTGAGCCTGATGCCGTACCTGGCGGCGGCGGCCGACGAGGCCCACCGGGAGGGGATACCGGTGATGCGGCCGATGATCCTGGAGTTCCCGGACGACCCGACCACGGCCTACCTGGACCGGCAGTACATGCTCGGCCCGGACCTGCTGGTCGCCCCGGTGATGAGCGCCGACGGACAGGTCACCTACTACGTACCGGCCGGCACCTGGACGAACCTGATGACCGGGGCCCAGGTCACCGGGCCGGGCTGGGTGAACGAGAAACACGGCTTCGACACCGTGCCGGTGCTGGCCCGGCCCGGCGCGGTCATCCCCTTCGGGGCGGTCACCGACCGGCCCGACTACCCGTGGGCCGACGACGTCCGGTTGCGGCTGTACGCCCCGACGCCGGGGCAACGCACCCGGGTACGGATCCCGTCGCCGGGCGACGGTCCGGGCACCGAGTTCGAGGTGCACTACCGCGACGGGACGGCCACCGCCGAGGTGGTGGCGGGAGTCTCGGCCGGATACCGCTGCGAGATCACGGAGGTGGCAAGGTGAGCGACGCACGGTTCCCCCCGGGCTTCATCTGGGGTACGGCCACGGCGGCGTACCAGATCGAGGGGGCGGCCAAGGAGGGCGGCCGGGGACCCTCCATCTGGGACACCTACAGCCACACCCCGGGACGCACCCTCAACGGGGACACCGGCGACGTGGCGGCCGACCACTATCACCGCTGGGCCTCCGATCTCGACCAGTTGGCCGCCCTGGGTGTCCGGGCGTACCGGTTCTCGATCGCCTGGCCCCGGGTGCAGCCCGGCGGTTCCGGGCCGGTCAACCAGGCCGGGGTGGACTTCTACTCCCGACTGGTGGACCGGCTGTTGGAGCTGGGCATCCAGCCGGTGGCCACCCTGTACCACTGGGATCTGCCGCAGGAGTTGGAGGACACCGGGGGCTGGCCGGCGCGGGACACCGCCGCGCGCTTCGCGGACTACGCCACCGCCATCGTCGGGGCCCTCGGCGACCGGGTGCACACCTGGACCACCTTCAACGAGCCGTGGTGCTCGGCCTACCTCGGGTACGCCTCCGGGGTGCACGCGCCGGGGCGTACCGAACCGGCTGCGGCGCTGGCCGCCGTACACCATCTGAACCTGGCGCACGGGCTGGCCGGGCGGGTGATCCGGGAGCTGGCACCCGCCGCGCAACTGTCGGTCACCCTGAACCTGCACGTGATCCGCCCGGCCTCGGACTCGGCCGCCGACGCCGACGCGGTACGCCGCATCGACGCGCTGGCCAACCGGGCCTTCCTTGGCCCGATGCTGGACGGGGCGTACCCGGCCGACCTGCTGGCCGACACCGCCGGGGTCACCGACTGGTCCTTCGTCCGCGACGGTGACGAGCGCACCGCGGCGGTGCCGTTGGACGTGCTCGGGGTCAACTACTACTCGACCACCCTGGTCCGTGCCTGGGACGGGGAGTCACCCAAGTCGGACTCCGACGGGCACGGCCGCTCGGCCCACTCGGCCTGGGTCGGCTCGGAGCAGGTGGAGTTCCTGCCGCAGCCCGGCCCGTACACCGCGATGGGCTGGAACATCGAACCGGCCGGGTTGACCGAGCTGCTGCTGCGGCTGCACCGTGAATACCCCGACCTGCCGCTGATGATCACCGAGAACGGTGCCGCCTTCGACGACGAGGTCTCCCCCGACGGCGCGATCCACGACGACCGCCGCGTCGACTACCTGCGCCGCCACATCGCCGCCACCCACGAGGCGAGGACGGCAGGCGCCGACATCCGCGGCTACTTCGTCTGGTCCCTGCTGGACAACTTCGAGTGGGCGTACGGCTACGACCGCCGCTTCGGCATCATCCACGTCGACTACGACACCCAGCAGCGCACCTGGAAAGACTCCGCCCACTGGTACCGCACCCTCACCACCACCAACACCCTCCCCTGACCTCCCCCACGCCCGCCCCGCCCGCCAACCCGGCGCGGCCCCCCTCTCCGCCCCGATCTTGCACTTTCTGTCCCCGCAAAGGTGATATTCCACCCATCTCGGCGACCAAAAGTGCAAGATCGACGGGCGCTGGGCGGGGTGGGTCAGGCGGGGACGCGTTGTTCGGGGACGGAGAGGCCATAGAGGGCCATGAGTTCGGGGGTGTCGACCCGGCTGCCGTCGGCTACGGAGTCGCAGGCTATGTCGACGATCTGGTCCTTGTGGGCCAGCAGGTAGGGGCGGGCCCCGACATCGGCGCTGGCCAGGGTGGCGATGCCGGCCCAGTGGCGGCGACCGAACAGCATGGGGTAGCCGCGCAGGCCGTTGTAGGTGGCGCAGACCAGCACGTCGGGGAAGGGCAGGGCGGTCACCCGGCGCACTGCGGCGGCGGTCAGACCGGGCATGTCCACCGGCACCACCACCACCGCCTCGATCCGGTCGTCGTCGAGCCCGGCCAGGCCGGCTCGGATCGACGAGCCGACCCCGGTGCCCCAGGCCCGGTTGACCACCACGGTGACGCGGTCCAGGTCAGCGGTCTCGCGGACCTGGTCGGCCGCGGCACCGAGAACGACCACGATGGGCCGGCAGCCCGCCTCGGTCAGCGTGTCGATCATCTGGTCGACCAGGGGCTTGCCGCCCTGGTGCAGCAGGGCTTCCGGGCCGCCGATGCGGCGACCACCCCCCGCAGCGATGATCATTCCTGCGATCCGGTTCAGAGCCGGGCTCCCTCCCGTGTGGGGCGGCCTGGCCGTCCCCTTCCTACGCACACCGATTGCAACGACCGGCGAGGAAGGGAAGTCGCGGGGCAAATCGGATGAATTGGGTATCCTTCGCTAGTCGCCTTCTCCTTGAGAAGCCGGCGAAGCGTCGGACAGGCCCCGGCGGACGCTACCCGCCGATGCTCGTCGCCGAGATCAGGACGACCTGCCAGGCCCCGGTGACATGCTCGGGCACCACCTCGACGACCACCCTGTCACCGCGGCGCAGGTCGAGGTCGAAGTCACTCTTCCACTGGCCGTCGGTATCGCCGTACATCGCGGTACCGGTCGCCCGGTAGTCCCACCACTCGCCGACGGCGACCTGCACACCGGCGACCCGTACGCGCAGCAGACCGGGCGTCTGGGACACCATGTCGATCGACGTCAGCGTCGGCCACGTCAGCTCCCTACTCACCGGGCGGGTCGGGTCCTGGGGATCCGATCGGAGGATGATGGCGTTCTGGCACAGCGCCTCGCTGCATCCCGCCGGCAGATCCGTCTGGGTCAGCGGGGTGAGGGTGCCCGCCGGCCGGGGCGGCAACGGAAAGCGGTCGAACGGCATCCGCTCGCCGATGGCGAGCCCGATTTCCCCGCGCTCGGGGACCGGCACCGCCATTTCGCCCGCGTCGCCGGCCCGGTAGACACCGGTGACGGTCAGCACGACGGTGGCCGGTTGGCCGACCGTGACGCCCAGGCCCGCCCAGTCGTGCGGACGCAGGCTGCCGTCGTGGCAACTTCCCTCGGTGACGAGTTGGCCGTCAACACGTACCGTCCGCTCCACCGTGATGTCCTCGTCGACGCCGTCGCAGCGGGTGAAGATGACCAGTTCGAGGGTGGTCGGCACCACTGTCACCTCTACCCGACGCGTCGACAGCGGGACACTGCGGGCAGCCACTACGCGAGCACCGTTCGCGTACTCCGGGAATCCCTCGACGGTCGGGGTCGACGAGGGACTGACCGCAGGGGTGGGTGGCACGTCCGGACGCGTTCCGGGGACGGCCACGACGACGGCCGCCATCGCCGCCACCCCGACGGTGGCCCAGGCCGCGATCCGCCGACGACGGCGCGCAAGCACCCTGGCCCGTACGCCACGCAGCCGCACCCGGTGCGCGGCCTGCTCGACGGCATCATGGGAGCGCTCGTCGAGCACCTGCTTGAGATCGGTCAGGTTCATCGCGGCAACCCTTCCGGAGCCAGCGTCTCGTCCAGTCGCAGCTTCGCCAGCGCCCGGCTGGCCTGGCTCTTGACCGTGCCGACCGAGCAGCCGAGCATCTCGGCGACCTCCGCCTCGGCGAGGTCCTCGAAGTAGCGCAGGACGAGCACGGCCCGCTGACGGCGCGGCAGTCGTCCCAATGCGCGCCACAGCTGGTCGCGGTCGTCGAGGCCGGTCTGCGGATCGATCGTCACAGCCGCCTCGGGAAGGTCGGCGGTGGGTAGTTCTCCGCGCCACCGCCGCCGCCACCAGGAGGCGTACGTGTTGACGATGATCCGGCGCACGTACGGCTCGGGGTCGCCGTCGATGCGCCGCCACGCCTCCCAGGCCCGCGCCAGCGCGGTCTGCAACAGATCCTCGGCCAGCGACCAGTCCCGGGTGAGCAGGAAGGCGGTACGCAGCAACCGCGGTGACCGGGTCGCGACGAAGTCGTCGAAACCCTCCGGTGTGTTCAACGTGCCCGCCCTTCCCCGCAAGTCGGTCACCGGTAGTACCGGCCGCACCGGAGGAAAGGTTGCCTGGCACAGCGGCCGGGTCGTCAGCCAGGTGAAGGTGCCCCTCGGAGGGGCAGGTACGACTGCTCAGGCCGCGTCGGCGTAGGACTCGACGATCGACAGATCGAGCGGGAAGCGCACCGGAGTGTCGCCGAACAGCAGGGCGGTGGCCCGCCGACCGGCCCGCTGGACCGCCTCGGCCACCGTCTCGGCCTGCTCGGCCGGGCAGTGCACGATCACCTCGTCGTGCTGGAAGAAGACCAGCTCGGCCTCGGTGCCGGCCAGCTCGCCACGCAGCACCGCCAGCAGGGTGGAGGCCCACTCGGCGGCGGTGGCCTGGATGACGAAGTTGCGGGTGAACCGGCCCCGGGACCGCGCCGCCCGGGCCCGGGGCGACTGCGGGTCGCCGGCCGCGTCCGGATCGACCGGCCCCTCATCGGTGGCGAAACCCGCCGTGCCCGGCGGGCAGGTACGCCCCAGCCAGGAGCGCACCAACCCGCCGGCCTCACCGGTACGCGCCGCCGCCTCGACGTACCCGAAGGCCGTCGGGTAGTTGCGCCGCAACACCGCCAGGGCCGGTACGGCCGCCCCGCCGGTCTGCCCGTACATCGCCCCTAGCAGGGCCAGCTTCGCCCGCCCCCGGTCGCCGCCGAAGGCGTCCCGCGCCAGGGCCGCGTAGAGGTCCCCGGTGGCCCCTGCCCGCGCCAGCCCGCCGTCACCGGAGACGGCCGCCAGCACCCGGGGCTCCAACTGCCCGGCGTCGGCCACCACGAATCGCCAACCCGGGTCGGCCACCACGGCCCGGCGGATCACCTTCGGGATCTGCAACGCGCCACCGCCCCGGGTGGCCCACCGACCGGACACCACCCCGGCGGGCACGTACTCCGGTTGGAAGCGGCCGTCGCGGACCCAGGCGTCCCGCCAGGCCCAACCGTGCGCGGTCCAGATCCGGTACAGCTCCTTGTACTCCAGCACCAACGGCACCGCCGGATGGTCCACCCCGCGCAGCACCCAGGACCGGGTGTTGGGCAGGTCGATGCCGGCACGGGAGAAGGCCCGCAGCAGCTCCGCCGGGGAATCGGCATGCAACTGGCGTACGCCGAAGGCCTCCGCGATCCGGGCGGCCAGTTCGGCCAGGCGACGCGGCGGGCCACCCACCGGGGAGGGCTCTCCCAGCAGCTCGGTGAGGATGCTGTCGTGCACGTCGGCCCGCCAGGGCAGCCCGGCCGCCCCCATCTCGGCGGCGATCAGCACGCCGGCCGACTCGGCGGCCGCCAGCAGGCGGAACCGCCCCGGATGCCCGGTGGCCGCGATGCGGTCGAGTTGGTCGGCGTACACCCGGGTCAACGCGGTGATGCCGGGACCCGGCGGCCCGGGTACGGCCTCGAAGAGTGCGGCCTGCCCGGCCCCGGGTGGGGCGGCGGCCCGCGGCGGCGGATCGGGCGGCACCGGGGTGCCGGTCAGCCGGGCCCAGGCCGCCGCCAGGGAACGCGGTTCACCCCAGCGGCCGGCGTGGCCGAGCAGCAGGGACTCGGTCAGCTCGACGTCGTGGCAGCGCTCGACCCGGACCCCGGCGCGCAGCAGGCCGGGGTAGAGGGTCGCGCCGGAGGCCCAGACCCAGCGGGGCCGGTCCTGGGCCTCCCGCGAGGCGACGGCGGTGGCGAGGTCGGTGACGGGCTCGGGCGGACCGGCGCACCGCCCGTCGACGCGCAGCGGGCACAGCACGCCCGCACCGCCCTCCCCCGCCACCACCGCGACCAGCACACCCCCATCCTGCCCGTACCCACCGACACGCTCTGGCGCCTCGGTCCGTCCGGGCAGTGCTACGGGATCACCACACGCAGGGCTGCGTGTGGACCTTCACCTTCGTCACGATCCCGGGCCAGTACGTGTCCTGCCCGTTGCCGGGGGTGAGGCAGATGGTGAAGGGGCCCCACGGGGAGTCATGCTGCCAGCGGAAGGTGATGTCGACGTTGCGGGAGGTGTTGTTGTAGAACAGGTATCCCGGGATCTCGCCGGACCAGTCGGTGTTGGTCGTCAGGGCCGGCGTCATCCATTCGTTCCATTCGGGCCAGAGGCAGAACACGCCCTGCGGGCAGTTCCCGGCCGGCCACATTCCGTCTGACGCCTGGGCGGGGGCCGCCGAGGCGGGAGGGGCGGTGGCCAGTACGCCTGCGACGGCCGCAGCGACAGCGAGGGACTTGAGCATGGTTCACCTACTTCTCGTTGTGGGATTCATCGGCAGTTGCGCGTGTGGAAGACCACCTTCGTCACGGTCATCGGCACGTACAGGTCCGCGTCGCCAGGGGTGGCGCAGAAGGTGCCGGCGTAGGTCGTCCCCGGCAGGTGCCAGTCGATGTCGACGTTGCGGGAGGTGTAGTTGTAGAAGTTGAACACCGTGACGCTGCCGGACCAGTCGGTGGTGGTCACCAGGGAGGGAGTCGCGGTGGGGCCCTCCGGCGGGTGGTCCCAGTTGGGCCAGCCGCAGAACGTGCCCGGCACGCAGTTGCCGGGCAGATATCTTCCCCACCCCGACTCGGCGGTTGCCGCCGAGGCGGGAGGGGCCGCGACCAGCACTCCTGCCACGGCCGCGGCGACAGCAAGGGACTTCAGCACGGTTCACCTGCTTTCCGTGAGACAAGTATCGATGCCTGTCGAACTTACTCGTTAAGATATTGACGAGTCAAGCACCTGATGTCGGTTCACTCACCCTCGGCGGAAGCGTGACGACGGGGCTACGAAACCGTTACGGCGCGATGGCGGGATCCGCGCGAGCGGGATACCACCATGGCGCCGAAACGGAGTTGATCAACCGGATGAGCCGGCTGCGCGCGGGTCTCGTTACTTGCTGACCCCGGCGGTGAGGCCGGACTGCACCTGGCGCTGGAAGACGATGTAGACGATCAGCACCGGCAGCATCGCCATGGTGACCCCGGCGAACAGGCCGGACCAGTCGGAGCGGTAGCCCTGGTTGACGGAGAGTTCGATCAGGCCCTGGGAGATGACCTGCTTCTTCGGTTCGTCCGCCACCGACTGCATCAGCAGGGTCGGCAGGTACCACTGGTTCCACTGCCCGAGGACGTTGAAGATGCCGATGCTGATCAGGCCCGGCTTGGCCATCGGCAGCATGACGCTGAAGAACAACCGGCTGTGGGAGGCCCCGTCGACCATGGCCGCCTCGGCGATCGCGTTCGGCAGGGTACGGAAGAAGGAGTGCATGAAGAAGACCGTGAACGCCAACGACCAGGCCACGTAGACCAGGATCAGCATGAAATAGCTGTTCGGGCCGAGGAAGGGCAGGGTCACCCCCATGTTGTAGACGCCCTTGAACAGCGGCACCGCGGCCAGGTAGACCGGCAGGGTCAGCCCGGACAGGAACATGTAGTAGATCAAGCGGTTGCCGGGGAACTCGTAGCGAGCCAGCACGTACGCGGCCATCGAGCCGAGCAGCATGGTGAGCAAGACGCTTCCGGTCAGCACCAGCACGGTGTTGAGGAAGAACGAACCGATCTGTCCCTCGGTCCAGGCCCGGGCGAAGTTGTCCCACTGCAACGTCTCCGGGAACAGCGACAGCGGCTTGCGGATGACCTCCGAGTCGGTCTTGAGTGCCGACATGATCACCCACAGCAGCGGGTAGACCACCATGATCGCCCAGACGGCCAGGAAGAGATGCGAGAAGCCGTTGAAGACCTTCGCCCCGGCGCCGCCGCCGACGGCGGCGGGTGGGCCCGGCGTACGGTCCGAGGGTGGGGCCTGGCCGGCCCCGGCCGGAGGGTGGGTCACCGTGCTCATCGTCGGTGTCTCCTCAGTACTCGATGCGCTCACGACGGGTGATCCGTAGCTGCAACGCGGCCAGCAGGATCGTGAAGATCGCCAGGGCCACCGCGATCGCGCAGGCGTAGCCGAACTGGCCCCGCTGGAAGGCGTTGAAGTTGATCACCGAGGCGAAGATCTCGCTGGCGTGGTTCGGGCCGCCCTGGCTGGGGGTCATGATGTAGACCAGCGCGAACATGTCCAGCGCGATGAAGCCCAGATACACCCAGGCCACCGAGACGGTGTCCCGCAGCAGGGGCAGGGTGATCCGGAAGAAGGTGTGGAAGCGACCCGCGCCGTCGAGGATGGCCGCCTCGTAGATGTCCTTCGGGATGGACTGCATGGCCGCGGAGAACAGCACCATGTAGAAGCCGGCCCCGCTCCAGACCGCGATCACCAGCAGCCACCACAACACCGCCGGTACGCCGAGGAAGGGCTCCGGGTCGTACACGAAGGTGATCGGGTCGTTCTCGTCGACCAGACCGATCTTCATCAGTACGCCGTTGATCAGGCCCTGGCCGTCGGCGCGGTAGATCTGTTGCCACATCACCGCGATGACGACCAGGGACAGCACCTGCGGGAAGAAGAAGATCACCTTGTACAGGCCGGAGCCGAACACCCCCCGGATGCCGGCCTTGTCCTCGCGTCCGCCCACATTGAGCAGGAACGCGAGGAACAGGGCCAGCGCGATGGTGAACAGCGGCACGGTGACCAGGAAGAAGACGTTGTGCCAGAACGCCTTCCTGATCAGCTCGTCGGAGAACAGCCGGAGGTAGTTGTCCAGCCCGACGAACTGTTGCCGGTCGGAGTAGCCACCCCAGTCGGTCAGCGAGTACCCGGCCGCCTGGAGGAAGGGCCACACCACGTAGAAGAGGTACAGCCCGACCGGCAGCGCCAGGAAACCCGTGACGAAACGCCCCACACCGTGCCGCATCGCCGCTCACTTCCTCGTTCGGTCGGGTGTCAGGCGTCGCGGGTCTGCTTGGTGATCGACGAGTCCTTGGCCACCTTGTCGGCGGCGGCCTGCATCTTGTCGACGAACTGCGCGGCGGTGATCCGGCCGGCCATCAACTCCTGGGAGAGGTTCTGGCTCTCCTTGTCCAGGTCGGCGTAGAAATTCCAGAACTTCACCGAGACCAGGTCCTTCGGGGCGTTCTTCATCAGCTCGTTGGCGCTGGCCAGCGCCGAGTCCTGGACCTTGTCCCCGGAGCCCACGGTCGAGGCCAGGGACTTGGTCAGCTCGGCGAACTTCGCCGAACCGGCCTTGGAGAGCACCGCCCGCAGGAACTCCTTGGCCGCCGCCTTGTTCGGCGCCTTGCTCGGCACCACGATGCCCTCACCGGCACCGGCGTACACGTCGTTGGGGGCCTTGTCGGTGGCGCCCAGACCCCAGTAGTCGGAGATCTTCATCTCGAAGCCGGGCGGGATGGTCGCCGCCATCTCGTTCTTCAGCCAGGTGCCGACCTGGATGAAGGCCGCCTTGCCGTCCAGCCAGGCCTGCTGCGACTGGGTGTGGTCCAGCCGGCCGGGCAGCAACAGCTTGTCCTTGACCAGCTTCTCCCACTGCTCCAGCGCGGGCAGCACCCCCTCGGCCCGCCAGGCGTTCTCCTTCAGGTTGTCGATGTCGATGACCGCCTGCTTGCCGGCCGACTTCCAGATGGTGGCCATCAGCGCCCAGCGCGGGTAGTAACCGTGCACGGCGTCGTACACGTACGGTGCGATGCCCTTGGCCTTGATCTTCGGGGCCAGGGCGAAGAACTCGTCGAAGGTCTTCGGCGGCGCCCAGCCCTCCTTGCTGAACAGGGCGTCGTTGTACCAGTTGCCCCAGACGGTGTAGGCGATGTTGACCACGTAGAACTTGCCCTGGAAGGTGCCGTCGGCCACGGTGCCCGGCAGCAGGGTGTCCGCAACCGTCCCCGGGCTGTCCCAGGCCGGCGCGGCCAACAGGTCGTCCAGGGGCTCGATGGCGCCCTCGTTGACCAGGGTGCTGACGTCCATCATGTCGGCGCCGGAGTTCATCACCACGTCGCTGGGGGTGGTAGCCATCTTCGGCTGCTCTTCGGTCTTGATCTTCTGGGTGGAACTCATGTTGACCGTGACGTCGGGGTGCTTGGCGCTGAAGATCGCCTGGTCTTCCTTAGCCCACTGGTCACCGAGACCACCGTTGAAGATGACCACCTTCACGGCGCTGTTCTCCTGGACCCCGAAGGGGTTGTCGTCGCTCTTCTCCCCGGCGATGTCGTTGCTCGGGCTGGGCGTGCTGCCGGCGCAGGCGCTGAGCAGACCGGCGGCGGGGGTCACCAGGAGACCCGCGGCCGCCGCGCGGCGCAGCAGGGTCCGGCGGTCGAGTTCGGGGTTGACGGACATTCTTCGGCTCTCCTTGTGGTGTCGGGTCAGGTGAATCGGCGGTGCGGCGGCCTGGCGTCGTGGTTCAGGTGGAGGCCGCTCGCGCGGCCTTGTGCCCGTCGACGGCCTGGGCGGTACGCCGGAAGGCCGCGTGGGCACGGTCATGGGTCCGTTGGGCCACCGCGATGTAGAGCAGGTCCAACACGACCAGTTGCGGATGCCGGGCCGACAGGGCGTCCGGCCGGAAGGTGGTGGCCTGGCTGGCGGTGAGCAGCACGATGTCGGCCAACTCGGCCAGTGGGGAACGGCGGAACCCGGTCAGCGCGATCGTGGTGGCCCCCCGGCTGCCACCCTCGGCGAGCATCTCGATGGCCTCCCGGGTCTGACCGCTGTGCGAGATGCCCAACGCGACATCGCCGGGCCGCAGCAGGGCGGCGGCGGCGAGTCCGGAGTGCACGTCGTTCCACGCCCAGGCGGCCACCCCGATGCGGTGCAGGCTGAACTGCATCTCCTCCCCGACCAGGGCGCTGCCGCTGGCGCCGAAGATGTTGACCCGGCTGGCTCCGGCGATGGCGACCGCGGCCCGTTCCACCTCGGCGAGATCGAGCAGCGCGGCGGTGTCGTGCATGGCCCGGGTGTCGGCGGCGATGATCTGCTCCAACACCCGTTCCAGGGGGTCGCCCGGTTGGATCTCCCGTCCGATGTCGACGCTCCACCCGGCCGAGCGGGCCCGGCCGGTCTCGGCGGCGATGCCCAACCGCAGGTCGGCGTAGCCATCGAAGCCCATCGCCCGGCAGAACCGGGTCACCGTGGCCGGTGAGGTGCCGCTGCGTTCGGCCAGCTCCACGATGGTCGCGCGGGCCGCCGCCGCCGGGTCGCTGAGCACGTGTTCGGCGACCCGCCGCAGCGCCCCGGTCAACTCGTCGGTGCCGGCCCGCACCCGGGCCAGTACCCCGCTGGAGGCGACGCCGAGGCCCCGCCGGTCGACCCCGTCGGCGTCGGCCACCGCGGTGCCCGCGGAGGTGTCCGCCTCGTGATCAACCATGGGACACCTTTCCGAAAAGACTGTTAACTGTTAGTGGTAAAAGTTCTTACTGAAGCCACCTCCGTGTCAAGACCGTGGGCGATGTTTTCAAACTGTTACCTGAGGCATCCGGACCGTCACGGCGACCGGCAGTAGGCGCTAGCTGCATGAACGCCTGTCGATCAAGGTGGGACGGTCGCCCGGCACCGTCGCGGTCGATCTGGACCGCAGGGGTACGCCACTCCCCCGCGATGACGCTCGACGGCGACCGCCCCGCCCGGCGACGGCAGGCAACCCCTCTGATCGTGGATGACCGGCCGGCGTAGACACCGGAGCCCTCGCTCATGAACTCCCTCGGCCCCAGGTCGAGATCGGTTCTGCGGTAATGCGGGGAATGGCTAGCAGAATTGCCACGGGGCGTCTCAGGAAAGTCGTATTGCCGACTGGCTGAAGTGTTTCCTGCGCCAGGCCACCGTCGATGCGCCTACCGGTGGATTCATCGAGAAGACCGGTCGGTTAACGTGCAGGCAAGCAGATGGCAGTCGAAGTCCATGTTGGAGGCACGGTGCCGGAGATCTCCCTGACGGACGCACTGGCCGCGCTGATCCGGGACCTGCGGGATACGACCTCCGGCCAGGCCGACGAGGGTGTCGACGTGGAACTGCACCTGGCCGCCCGGGAAAACGGGAGCAAGGTCACCTGGCATCTCGCGCCGGCCGAGGACCCCCACGCCCATCGCATTCGGATGACGGTCCATCCATGGCGGCAACCACGGCAGAACCCTTCCGTTTCCCGGCAACGCCAGCCCCGTTCCCAGCAAGGGCAACTCCCCGATATCGTGCCCGGGCATCCCGACCGGATTACCCGTGGGGTGGACGAGAGCCAGGTGGGCCTCGACCCTGATCGGATCGGCAGTGCCCAACTACCGCCGATCGTCCGCCCGAAGCCCGGCCTGGACATCGATCGCGATGAGCACTGACCCGGACCCCGGAGGCGTCGACGCCCTGGAGCGGGGCAACGACCGCATCCGGGACGCGGCCAAATGGCTGGTCGCCAGCGCCGCCGCGGTGGGTGCGGCCATGCTGGCCGGCAGCCAACTGTCGAGCATCGGGGAACTGCCGCTAGGGGTACCCGACTCCGTCGACACCGCCCGGCTGTGGGTCGCGGTGCTCGGCGCGGTCGCCGGGCTCTCCACGGTGGTGTACGCCATCTGGACCGCCGTACAGATCCTGCTGCCGAAGCTGGTGCTGGTCAGTGACCTGAACGAGGCGTGGGGGCAGCGGCGGTCCGAGTTGGGCGCGGTGGTCGAGCATTTCCGCCGCAACCCCAAGTATCTACAGGGTTTCTCCGCGCCGGCCGACATCATCGCCGCCCGCGAGGAGTTGATCGCCGCGCAGCGTGAGCCGTCGACCGCTGACGACGTACGGACACAGTTGGCGGCGGAGATCGCCGACCTCGACGAGCGGATCACCGCCATCGAGGACACCGCCACCCATGAGGCGTTGAAGAGCCAGTTCCGACGGGCCCTGCGCAAACTGCTGCTGGCCACCGCCGTCGCCGCGGTCGGCATCGTGGCCTTCGCCTGGGCCGCCAACCCGCCGGCCGCCCAGCCCACCGCAGACCTGCGCAACGCCCGGCTGGTCGACGCGTACCTGCGTGACGCCGACCTGCGCAACGCCAAGCTGGACCATGCCGACCTCACCAACGCCGACCTGACCGGCGCGGACCTGACCGGCGCCTCGATCAACGGCGTGATCTGGCGGAACACCATCTGCCCCGACGGCACCAACAGCGACGACAACCGACACACCTGCGCGGGCCACCTGTCGTGACGGGACTGGAACCGCACGTCCGACGAGTGGTGAAGGTACGCGGCAGGCTGCTCGGTTCCGGGTACGCCGTCGGGGAGGATCTGGTGCTCACCGCCGGTCATGTGGTGGGCGCGCGCGGGGAGCCGACCTGGGTCTCCCGCAGCGACAGCCCGGACGAACCGGAACACCGGGCGACGGTGATCTGGCGCGGCGACAGCCTGGACGCCGACGCCGCCCTGATCCGGCTGGACGTACCGCTGTGGACGGCCGAGGAAACCCGCACCCGGTACGGCGAGCTGCGGGGACATCAGCCGGTACGCTGCCTGACCGTCGGCTATCCCTGGGTTCGGGTGGGGCCGGAGGGTCGCCTTCTCGACGAGCTGCCGGGGCAGGTCATGCCCAGCCTCGGCTTCGAGGAGCATCGGTACGCGCTCGACTCCACCCGGATCGCCCCGCAGCCACCGCAACCGCTGCGCGACGACACCGGTGCGGTGATCCGCGACGACAACGGCGCCCCGGTGTTGACGGAGCCAAACCCGCACAGCGGTTACTCCGGCGCCCCGCTGCTGACCGCGGGTGACCGGCAACTCCTGCTGGGCGTCATGGTGGCGGTGCCGTCCCGGTACGGTCCGGGCCGGCTGGACGCGGTACGCCTCACCCGGCTGCTCGCCGACCCCCCCTTCGCCGGCCTGGTCGGCACCTCACTCGACCAGGTCGAACGGGAACCACCGCAGCTGCTGCCGACCGGGATCATCGAGCACGCCGAGGCGTTGACCGAGCTGGCCGACAACCTGCGCGGCGACCGGCTGCCGTACGTGTCGCCGGCCGACAGCGACACCGCCACCCATCCCGGACGGCTGCTGAGTCGTCTCGACGAGCAGGCCGGCCAGTCCGGTCTGCTGCTGGTCGGTCAGGCCGGGATCGGCAAGACCCGCACCTGCCTGGAGGTCGCCGGCCGGGCGGTCGAGGCGGGTTGGCGGGTGCTGCACGTACGCCCCGGTGAACCGCTGGTCACCACCGAGCAGCTGATCGAGGTGGTGACCGGTAGCACCGACGAGCGCCTGCTGATCATCATCGACTACCTGAACCTCAGCGCCCTGGACTACCCCGCGATCCGGCACCGGCTGCTGCCGGCCGCGCGGGCCCGGGGCATCCGGCTGGCCCTACTCGGGTCGGCCCGGCCCGGGTGGTTCCACCAGAAGGACAACACCTCACTCACCGAGGTCTTCAAGCCGGTCGAGTTGCGACCCGACGAGGAACACCTGGACCGGATCCGGCACCAGGTGGTCACCTCCCTGGCACCCAGGGCACGGACGATCCTGGGTGACGAACGGCTGTTGCAGCTGTGCGGCCGGCGCCCGGTCATCGCCACCCTGATCGCCGCCGCCGCCGAGGCACAGGCCGATCGTGGGCGGCTGTCGGCGGACACCGGAGACCTGCGGCCGGAGAACCTCCTGGACTGGCTGGTTCGGCGGCTCAACGAGGACGATCTGCTCCATCACGCCGAACGGCTGGACGACGATCGCGACCCCGACCTGCGGCTACAGGTCTACGCCGCGATGGCCGCCGCCACCCCCCAGGTGCGTCCCGCCCTGGTCGCCTGCGGCGCCCGGGTCGAGCACAGCGACGAGTCGCGCGCCGAACACCTGCTCGACGTCCTGCTCGCGATGGGCTGGCTGATCCATACGCCGGACGGCCTGGCACCGGTGCACGACATCGTGGTCGACCAACTGCTGGAGCACACCACCGTGCGGGCCGGGCTCAATACGGTCCGCGCCAAGGTCGCCGACCGGATCCTCGACGCGAGCCTGACCAGCGCCCGCACCATCGGCCGGTACGCCATGAACCTGGACCGGCTGCTGCGCGACATGGCGCTCCAGCACCGTGACGGGCCACTCGCCGCGCACTGCACGGCCTGGTTGACCGCCAAGGCGACAGCGGCCGGCACCCTGCTGGCCAGCGAGCAGAACGTGGGTGCGTACGCCCTCGGCTCGGTGCTGGACAACTCCGCGTGGGCGCAAGTCGTCTTCCGGCACTGGCCGCAACTCGGGGAGCCCTGGCTGACCGCACACGGAGCGTCACTCCCCGCGCGCCACATCCTGTACAAGGGGCTGCGCACCGTCGCCACCTCCCAGGCCGCCCACCTGATCGGTGTGGCCACCGCCTGGCTGGCCCAGCACCGGACAGCCCTGGAAGCCAGCTTCGTGACCGCGACCTTGTTGAATCGGGACGACCTGCCCCCGGAGGACGCCCGCCAAGGGATCGACGCCGCCCTGCGCTGGCTCGACCAACACGGCCATCTCACCGAAGCCCAATTCGTCCTACATCCGCTCCTCCACCGAGACGACCTGACACCCCAGGACACACCGCGCGCAATCCAACACGCCCTCCACTGGCTCGACCAACACGGCCATCTCACCGAAGCCCAATTCGTCCTACATCCGCTACTCGGCCGGGACGATCAGCCGGAGGAAGTGGTGACTCGTGCTGTGGACGTCGCTCTGACCTGGCTTCAAGAGCACAGCGACACGGTCGATGCCGGGTTCGTCCTGCCGCGGTTGCTGGCCATTCGCAGACTGGCCGACCTGCCACAGTGGCTGCCGCCGCTCGTGGACCGCTGGGCGCACCGACACCGATCGGCGCCTGCCGTCGTCTTCGTCAGCAAGTACCTCGCGCGACAGAACGCCCTCACCCAGATCACCGCCGACGTGCTGTTACAGTGGGCCGCCGACCATCCGCAGGATATCGACATTCCCTGGCGTCTGACCGGCGTTGCTGCAGGTCTCGACCGCTATCCAAGCCTGGCCGATCGACTACTGCGGTCCGTCGAAGGCTACCTGGACGCGGTCGAGCACGAGACGGTCGAGGTGAACGGACACGGTGAACTGGACGGCCTCATCCAGGCGCTCTGCCGGCGTCGGGTTCTACGCTGCGGGCTAGCCGGGGCCCGCCTCGATGACATCATGCTCCGCTGGCTGGCTCATCCGGCAGCGTTGAATCAGAAATGCCCGAAGACCATACAGTTCAGCGATGCGGTAAGTCGCGTCCTGTCACTGATCTGGGCCGGGCGGTACGCCCACCAGGAGGCAGTTGAGGTGCTGACCCGACTACACCGCTGGATACCCGCCTGGCTTCCCAGCGAACCGCACCTCGAATTGCGCGACGCCGCATTGCGGGACACTGCGGCGCTGCTCGCGGCGCTGGCCGTCCCACCAGCGGTGCAGCAATTGGCGGAATAATCCCGGGCACGTCGTCGTCGGCCTATTTTCGAAGGATGCGCCGGTTGGCCCGACTCGCCGCGCAGACGCCGGCCGACCGCGAGCGTTACCTCGATCTGCTCCGGGCGCTGGCGATCCTGCTTGTCGTTCTCGGTCACTGGATGATCGCGACGATCTACTACGGCGCGGACAGGCGGCCCGACGGCCACTCTGCCCTGCCGGCGATGCCCTGGGCCTATCCGCTGACCTGGGCCGCCCAGGTCATGCCGGTGTTCTTCCTGGTCGGCGGGTACGCCAACGCGGCGTCCCTGGCATCGCAGCGGGCCCGGGGCGCGGACGCCACCGGTTGGTTGCTCGGCCGTAGCGCCCGGCTGCTGCGTCCGACCACCGCACTGGTGCTGGCGCTCGCCGGCAGCGCCCTGATCGCCCGACTGGTCGGTGCCGAGCCGGGCCAGGTGCGTACGGTGGTCTGGTTCGCCACCGTCCCGCTGTGGTTCCTCGCCGCCTACCTCGCGGTGGTGCCGCTGACCCCGGTGATGTACGCGCTACACCGCCGCTTCGGGTTGAGGGTGCCGGTGGCCCTGGTGCTGCTGGTCGCACTGGGGGACCTGGGCCGCGCGTTCGGTCCGGCGGAGTTGGCCCTGCCCAACTACCTGCTCGGCTGGCTCGCCATCCACCAGATCGGGTTCGCCTGGTACGACGCCCGCCGAGGCAACTGCATCCCACTGCACGGCACACATCCCGCCATTGACGGCACCTCGAACCGCACCGACCCCGCCGCCGGTAACCGGATCCGGACCCGCTGCCTGCCGATGTCCCGGCGGGCGGCGGTGCTGATGATCACGGGCGGGCTGGCTGTCGCGGTGCTGCTCACCGGTCCGGGACCATATCCGGTGAGCATGATCAACTTGCCGGGTCAGCGGCTGGACAACGCCGCTCCGCCCAGCGTGGCCCTGCTCGCCGTGGCCACCGCCCAACTCGGACTCATCCTGCTGCTGCGCGAACCCGCCGAACGCTGGCTGCGCCGCAGCCGCCCGTGGCAGGCGGTGATCGCGGTCAACGCGGTAGTGCTCACGGTCTTCCTCTGGCACCTCAGCGCGGTGATCCTGCTGGTGGGCGGGCTCGACGGGCTCGGTCTGCTGCCCACCCCGGCCGCCGGCACGCGAGCCTGGTTCGCCTGGCGGCTGCCCTGGTTGCTGATGCTGAGTGTGGTGCTGGCCGTACTGGTGACGATCTTCGGCCCGGTCGAGGCCCGCACCGGCCGCTCGACGGCGAGCCGGCACCATTCCACCGACCAGCCGGCCACCGACCGGCAACACCCCGCCGACCGGCCGGCCGCCGGCCAGCGGCAGCCCGATCATCGACAGGGCGGGGTCGACCGGCCGCGGGGAGACGGACGGCCGACCCCGTGGTGGACAGTTGCACTCGCCGTCGCCGGATACGCCGCCGTCGTGTACGCCATGGCAGCCAACAGCGTCGCCCCGAAGGCCGCACCGGAACCCCTGGGCCTGCCGGTGACCGCCCTGGTGGCGTACCTGGTCGGGGCGGGCACCCTGCGGCTGCTCAGGTCTGGGTGGGGAAGCCGAGGTTGACCCCGCCGTGGCGGGGGTCCAGCCAGCGGCTGGTGACCACCTTGCCCCGGGTGAAGAAGGCGACCCCGTCCGGGCCGTGGGCGTGCAGGTCCCCGAAGAGGGAGGACTTCCAGCCGCCGAACGAGTAGTAGGCCATCGGCACCGGGATCGGCACGTTGACGCCGACCATGCCGACCTCCACCTCGTGCTGGTAGCGCCGGGCGGCCCCGCCGTCGTTGGTGAAGATCGCCGTGCCGTTGCCGTACGGGTTGGCGTTGACCAGGGCCACGGCCTCGTCGTACGAGCCGACCCGCAGCACCGACAGCACCGGTCCGAAGATCTCGTCCGTGTAGATCGACATGTCCGGGGTCACGTGGTCGAACAGGGTGGGGCCCAGCCAGAAGCCGTCCGGGTCACCGTTCGGGGTCACCTCGCGGCCGTCGACCACCGGCACCGCCCCGGCGGCCACCCCGGCCTCCACGTAGGAGCGCACTCGGTCGGCGTGGGCGGCGGTGACCAGCGGGCCCATGTCGCAGCCCCGCCGCCCGTCACCGGTACGCAGGCCGGCCATCCGCCGGGCTATCCGTGCCACCAACTCGTCCGCGATCGGCTCCACCGCCACCAGGGCGGAGATCGCCATGCACCGCTCCCCCGCCGAGCCGAACCCGGCGTTGACGGCCGCGTCGGCGGCCAGGTCCAGGTCGGCGTCGGGCAGCACCACCATGTGGTTCTTCGCCCCGCCCAGGGCCTGCACCCGCTTCCCGGCCATGGTGGCGCGCTGGTAGACGTACCGGGCCACCGGGGTGGACCCGACGAACGACACCGCCTTGATCGCCGGGTGTTCCAGCAGGGCGTCGACGGCCTCCTTGTCGCCGTTGACGACGTTGAGCACCCCGTCGGGCAGGCCGGCTTCGGCGAACCATTCGGCCAGCAGCAGGGCTGCGCTGGGGTCCTTCTCGCTCGGCTTGAGCACCACGGCGTTGCCGGCGGCCACCGCCACCGGCACGAACCACAATGGCACCATCACCGGGAAGTTGAAGGGGCTGATCACCGCTACCACCCCGAGGGGCTGGCGCAGACTGTACGAGTCGACCTCGGTGGAGACGTTCTCGCTGAACCCGCCGCGCAGGGCCGAGGGGATGCCGCAGGCGTACTCGATGACTTCCAGGCCGCGTTGCACCTCCCCGGCGGCGTCGGCTAGCACCTTGCCGTGCTCGGCGGTGATCACCTCGGCGAGCTGGTCGCGGCGGGCGTGCACCAGCTCCCGGAAGGCGAACAGCACCGCGGTCCGCTTGGCCAGGGAGGCGTCCCGCCAGGCGCGGGCCGCCCGCTCGGCGGACTCCACCGCTACCGCGACGTCCGTGGCGCAGGCCAGCTCCACCTGAGCGGTACGCCGACCGGTGGCCGGGTCGAAGACCTCACTGCGCCGTCCCGAGCTGCCGCCGACCCGCTTGCCGTCGATGAAGTGCCCGATAATGTTCACGGGGTGACCGCCTCGGCGGCGCCGGAGCGGATCGCCTCGACCAGGATGGCCAGGCCCTCCCGGGCCTCCTCCTCGGTCAGGGTCAGCGGCGGCCCCATCCGCAGCACGTTGCCGTGCAGCCCGCCCTTGCCGACCAGCAGGCCACCGGCCCGGCACCCCTCGAAGACCCGGGCGGCCAGGGCGGGGTCCGGATCGGTGGTGCCCGGTCGGACGAACTCGACACCGAGCATCAGGCCCTTTCCGCGTACCTCGGCGACGCAGTCGAGGTCGCCCACGGCGGCGCGTAGGCCCTCGACGAGGATCGCGCCGGTGCGGGCCGCGTTGGCCTGCAGGTCGTGGTCGAGCAGGTAGTCCAGGACGGCGTTGCCGGCGGCGGTGGAGATCGGGTTGCCGCCGAAGGTGGAGAAGCTGATCGCCGGTACCGCCTCCATCACCTCGGCCCGGCCGACCACCCCGGCCAGGGCGAAGCCGTTGCCGATGCCCTTGGCGAAGGTGAGCAGGTCCGGGGTCACCCCGTGGGCCTGGTAGCCCCAGAAGTGCTCCCCGGTACGCCCCCAGCCGGTCTGCACCTCGTCGGAGATCAGCAGGATGCCGTGCTCGTCTAGGACCTTCTTCCAGGCGGCGAAGAGACCGTCCGGGCCGTGCACGAAGCCGCCGACCCCCTGGATCGGCTCGGCCAGCAGGCAGGCCACGTCTCCGCTGGTCTGGGTGGCCAGCACCTCCCGCAGGTCCTCCACGGCGGCGTCGATCCGGTCGGCCTCCGGCAGCCGGGCCAGCAGGCCACGCAGCCGCTCACCGGAGTGCAGCCAGGCCACCTGGAGGGGGTTGAGCTGGCTGGCCGACCAGCCCCGGTTGCCGGTGATGCCCATCGTCGCGTACGACCGGCCGTGGTAGCTGTTGCGGACCGCGAGGACCTGGTGGGAGCGGCGGTGGTTGGTGGCCATCAGCAGGGCGGCCTCGTTGGCCTCGGTGCCGGAGTTGGTGAAGAAGACCCGGGCGTCCGGGATGCCGGAGAGTCGGGCGATCTTCTCGGCCAGTTCGACCTGCTGACGGATCAGGTAGAGCGTCGAGGTGTGCACGATCCCGGTGGTCAGTTGCCGCTGCACCGCCTCCCGGATCTCGGCGATGTCGTACCCGATCATGTTGGTCAGCACCCCGCCGAAGAAGTCCAGGTAGGTGCGGCCCTGGGCGTCGGTGACCCGGCGGCCCTCGCCGGAGACGAGTTCGATCGGCTCGGCGTAGTAGAGCGGCATCCAGGACGGGAGTACGGCCCGGTGCCGGGCCAGCAGGTCATCGGCGGTCATCGTCGCACCCTCTCGGTTCGCGGTAACCGCACGCTTCCACCACGATCACTATCCCGACAAGAGCCAAGGTGTCGCGGATGCCCCACCCGCCCTGACACAACGTCAACGCTTTCCGCACCCCGTTACCCCAAACCCCACGCATCCCACACCCAAACCCACCCCCCACCCACGCTTTCCGCACCCCACCCTTGCCCCGATGATCATGAGGTTAGCGGCAGTGAATCAGGACAAAACCACCGGCCAACCTCATGATCAACGGGGGGAAGGGCCGGAGGCCCGGGGTGGGTCAGGGGTGGGTGGTGGTTTGGATGGCTTCGGCGAAGACTTCGGAGCGGTGTTCGAAGTTGCGGAAGCGGCCGTAGCTGGGGGCGGCTGGGGAGAGGAGGACGACGCCGTTGGGTGGGGTCAGCTGGCGGGCCAGTTGGACGGCTTCGGTGAGGTCGTCCACCAGTTCGGTACGCACCTTGGGGAGGCCGGTCAGGGTTTGGATGATGCGGGGGCCGCTGTCCGGGATGCCGATGACGGTCAGTTCCCGCTCGGCCAGGTGCTCCCGCAGGGGGGTGTAGTCGACGCCTCGGTCGTTGCCCCCGACGATCACGGTCAACGGGCGGCCGTCGTACGCGTCGATGGCGTGCATGGCGGCGTACGGGCTGGTGGCCAGGGTGTCGTCGACGAAGGTCAGGCCGGAGGGGTCGACGATCTCGGTCAGCCGGTGGGCCAGGCCCTGAAACTCGGCCACCGCCACCGCCAGGGCGTCCTTGCGCCCGACGATGTCCACCCCCAGGGCGTCGAGCACCGCCAGGGCCACGCAGAGGTTGCCCTCGTTGTGCCGCCCGACCAGCGGCAGTACCGCCCGGGGGAACAGCGGCCGGTCGACCAGGTGGAACCAGGGTGTGCCGTCCGGCCCGGCGGCCACGTTCACCGAGTCGGCCGCGCCGGCCCGGATGACGGCCCGGTCGCCCAACTCGACCGCCAGTCGGGGGTCCGCGCCGTTGACCACCACGGTCTGCGGCCCGTACTGCAGCAGGTTGAGCTTGTCCCGGTAGTACTCCTGTTCGCCGCCGTGGGCGTCCAGGTGCTCCGGGAACAGGGCGGTGACCACGGCGACCCGGGGCGAGTCGGTCAGGTCGCTGCACTGGTAGCTGGACAGCTCCAGCACGTACAGCTCCGCCTCCGGCAGGTCCAGGGTCGGTACCCCGATGTTGCCGCCGAAGACGTTGGGGCGGTCCATCGCGTTCAGCAGGTGACTGATCAGGCTGGAGGTGGTGCTCTTGCCCTTGCTGCCGGTCACCCCCACGGTGCGTGCCGCGTGGTCGGCCATCCACAGGGCGGTGCCCTGGGTGATCGTGGCCCCCCGGCGGCGCAGCTCCACCAGCCAGGGATGGGTCTGCGGCACCCCCGGCGAGCGGACCACCACCTCGGCGGCGGCCAGCCGCTCGAAGCCCTCCTCGCCGGTGACCAGCGGGGCGGCCTCGGCCAGGGGCCCCTCCCAGGGCAGGGTGAGGAAGTTGGCGCTGTCGTCCACGGCGACCAGCTCCGCCGGCCCGTGGGCGGCGATCGCGATCACGGCGGCCCGGCCCTCCCGGCCGGCCCCCCAGACGGCGACGGAACGTCCGCGCAGGTCAGACAGGCGCACAGCTTCTCCTCGGGGGCGACGGCGGTGGAGCAGGGACACGGTACGGCGGAGCCGGGCACGGCCGGACGAACCAGGGCCTAGTATGGCGTGTGCCCAACACGCAACTGGCGCGGATGGACGCGTTCACCTTCCCGTCCTACTCGATCGACCTCTCCACCGGTGAGGCGCTGTTCGACTACGCGCTGACCGGCCCGGACGGCGAACAGCGGTTCACCGAGGTGATCACGCTGCCGGTGCCCGAGCAGTCCCCCTCGGATGCGGCCGTGGCGGCCCTCGGCCGGGTGCTGGAGCTGCTGCACGTGGTGGCCGGGGTCAGCTACTACAAGGCCGCCGCGCCGGGGCAGATCGTGCTGCCGGCGCCGCTCGGCCCGGCCGCCGCCGAGTTCGTCACCGCCGTCTACACCAAGGGCCTGGCGGAGTACGCCTACCGCAACCAGCTGCCGTACGTGCTGGAGTTGACCCCGCAGATCCCGCCCGGCCGGGTGCGCCCTCCCGCCGAGTACGACAACTCCGACCGGCGTCCGTTGTCGGCGGTCGGCGGTGGCAAGGACTCCATCGTCAGTCTGGAGGCCCTGCGTCGGGCCGGTCTGGACCCGGTGCCCTTCTCGGTCAACCCGAACCATGTGATCAAGGCGGTGAACGCCGCCTCCGGGCTCCCCGCGCTGGCGGCGCGGCGCCGCCTGGATCCGGTGCTGTTCGAGCTGAACGCGGCCGGGGCCCGCAACGGGCACATCCCGGTCACCGCGATCAACTCGCTGATCGCGGTCGCCACGGCGGTGCTGCACGGCCTGGGCCCGGTGGTGATGTCCAACGAGCGTTCGGCGTCGGATCCGAACCTGATCTGGAACGGTCACGAGATCAACCACCAGTGGTCGAAGGGGGTGGCAGCCGAGGGGCTGCTGCGGGGAGCCCTGGCAGAGCACGCCGGGCTGACCGAGCCGTACTTCTCGCTGCTGCGTCCGCTGTCGGAGCTGCACATCGCCCGACTGTTCGCCACCATCGACCGGTACGACGACGTGGTGACCAGTTGCAACGCCGCCTTCAAGCTGCGGGACGCCAGCGAACGCTGGTGCCGTGACTGCCCGAAGTGCCGGTTCGTCTTCCTGGCCCTGGCCCCGTTCATGTCCCGGGAGCGGATCACCCACATCTTCGGTGGTGACCTGCTCGCCGACCCCACCCAGATCCCGGGTTACCGGGAACTGCTCGGGGTGGACGGGCACAAGCCCTTCGAGTGTGTCGGTGAGGTGGAGGAGTCCGTGGTGGCGTTGAGCCTGCTGGCCCAGCAGCCGCACTGGCGGGACACTCCGGTGGTGACCGCCCTGGTCGCGGCCGTTCCGGACAGCGCCTGGGCCACCGCCGCCACCTCCGACACCTTCACCCCGGGCGGCGGCCCCTCTTACGTCCCGCCCGTCTACGCCAAGGCCCTGCACTCCCTGACCGGGTGAGTGTCAGGGGGCGCGGATGGCGTCCAGGGCCAGCAGGGCCACATGCAGGGAGAGGCAGGTGTCGACCGAGTCCAGGTCGGCGTCGAGGATGCGACTGATCCGGGCCAGCCGTTCGTAGAAGGCCGGCCGGGACAGGTGCGCCGCGGTGGCCGCCGCCGACTTGTTCCGCCCCTGCTCCAGGTACGCCCGCAGGGTGCCGAGCAGGTGCTCCCGGGGGTGCCGGGCGTCGTACGCCAGCAGGGCACCCAGCTCGCGTTCGACGAAGGTCTGCAGGCGCGGCTCGTCGCGCAGCAGGTGCAGCAGCCCGGCGAGCCCGACATGCGGCAGCCGGAAGATCGGCAGGTCCCGCCGGTCCCGCCGGGCCGCCTCGGCTACCTGCCGGGCCTCCATCAGGGATCGACCGGCCTCCCGCAGACTGCCCACCCCGGAACCGGCGGCGATGACCAGGCCCCCGCCGCCGGGGCGGCGCGGCTCGGGTAGGCGGAGGTCGGGGCGGGCGCGTCGCAGGGCGGCGGCGAAGGCCGTCAGGGCCCGATCCTCCGCCGCCGGGTCGGCCAGAGCCAGCAGCACCCCGACCGCCTGGTCGTCCATGGCGCTGGTCAGGCCGGTCAGGTTCGCCTCGCGCAGCGCCTGCCCGACCGTCTCGGCCAGGTCCCGCAGTCGGCCCGCCCCGGCATCGGCACCGGCCGACCCGGGCTCACCGGCCGGTTCGGTCGATGGGCCGTACTCCCCGGTCGGGTCGTCGCCGCGCGGCCGGACCACCACCCCGACCAGGTGCCGACGGTCCAGCACCAGCCCCAGCGCCCGGGCCCGCAGGGCCACCTCGTCGACCGGCCGGGTGCGGTCCATCAGGGCGGTGAGCAGGGTGCGGTGGATCTGCCGTACCCACCCTTCGGTGTCCCGGCGGATCAGTCGGCCCAGGGCCAGGGTGGACGCGGCCCGCTCCACCAGGATGGTCAGCCGGGTCGGCGGCACGGCCGGGCCGGGCCTCGGGTCCTCCGCCCCGTCCGGGTCGCCCTCCCCCGGCCCGTCAACCTCGACGCCACCCGGGCCGCTGAGGTGGACGCCGCCCGGCCAGCGCAGCAGCAGCCGACCCCAGTCCTCGCCCCGGGCGCCGACCATGGTGACCAGCCAGCCGCTGTCCGGGTCGTACGCCGTACGCCCGGTGGGTCGGATCCGTCGGGAGTGTTGCTCCCATCCGTCCAGCAGCAGTTCGGCGTTCTCCCCCGCCGGGTCGTAGGCGAGCACCTGGCGGGACAGGTTCTCCAGCACCACCGGGCAGCCGGACAGTTCGGCGGCCTGCCGGATCACCTCGTCCGGTTCGGCGCCCTCCACGGACAGGTCGGTGAACCGCTGGTGGATCTCCTCGGTGGCCCGCAACTCGGCTAGCTGGGCGTCCACGATCAGGGCGTGCACCGCCTCGGTGATCCGCACGAAGGGGGTGGCCCGGCGCAGTTCCACCAGGGGCAGGCCGTGTCGTCCGGCGGCGGCGGCCATCACCCTGGGTACCCCGGTCAGGTAGCGGCGGCCCAGTTCCACCACCAGTCCGGAGACGCCTACCCCGGCCAGGTCGGCGATGAAGGCCCGCAGTCCGGCGTCGTCGGCCGGCAACCCGATGCCGGTGGTGAGCACCAGTTCACCACCGCCCAGCAGGGTGGCGATGTCGGGTACCTCGGCCACGTGCACCCAGCGCACCGGTCGGTCCAAACCCACCTCTCCGGCTACCAGACGCGGGGCGCCACGGCGGACCGGGTCCAGGGCCAGGACCTCGCGTACGGTGGGGAACACCCGCGACACGTTACCGTCCGTGATTTGCCCTCCGATAACCGCAGGTCAGGTCAGAGGGGATCGTCGCGGCCGAGTTCCCAGCAGGCCACCGCGGTGGCGGCGGCGACATTCAACGAGTCGACACCGCGCCGCATCGGGATGACCACCCGCACGTCGCTGGCTTGCATCGCCGCCGTGGTCAGCCCGGCCCCCTCGGCACCCAGCAGCAGCGCGGCCCGGGCCCGCTGAGCCGGGGTCAGTCGCTGGATGGGCACCGCGTCCGGGGCCGGGGTCATCGCCAGCACGGTGAAACCGGCGTCGCGTACCTGGGCCAGCGCGGTCGGCCAGGGGTCCAGTTTCGCGTACGGCACCGCGAACACCTCCCCCATGCTGACCCGTACGCTGCGCCGGTAGAGGGGGTCGGCGCAGGACGGTGAGAGCAGCACGGCGTCCACCCCGAGCGCGGCGACCGCCCGGAAGATCGCGCCCAGATTGGTGTGATTGTTGACGTCTTCGAGGATGACCGCCCGGCGGGCGGTGGCCAGCACCTCGGCGGCCTCGGGCAGTGGTTTGCGCCGGAAGGAGGCGAGCACTCCCCGGTGCACATGGAAGCCGGTGGCCTCCCGCAGCACCTCGGGGGTGGCGGCGTACACCGGGGCCTCACCGGTGTCCAGGTCGGCGAGTTGGTCCACCCGCTTGGCGTCGACCAGGTACGACCGGGCCGGGTAGCCGGCCCGCAGGGCCCGGCGCAGCACCAACTCCCCCTCGGCGATGAACAGCCCATGCGGGGGCTCCCAACGGGTACGCAACTCCACGTCGGTCAGCGCGCGATAGTCGGCGATCCGCTCGTCGTCCGGCTCGGTGATCAGCTCCACCCGCCCGAGTGTAAGGAAGGGCCCCTTCTTAACGTCTGCGGTAGAGCAGGGGTCCCCTGTTAACAAGCAGCAGTCAGCCGCCGAGACGCGGCTCTGCCACAGCCGGATATGACCGGCCCGGTGTGCTGACCGCGATCAGGACAGCAGGGCCGGCCGCAGTTCCCCGCCGAGATTGATCCCACCTACCACCCGGTCGACGGTGGGGTCGTACACGTTGGTGGTGTTGTTCCGGCGCATCAGTTCCCGGACCGACTGCGGCAACGGCGGCGGATCCGGCCACGCCGCGTTGATCTGCTGCGCGGCAGAGATCAGCCGCAGGACCAGCTCGGCCCCGTTGGTGTCCGGCCGGACCCGGCCGTACTCCCAACCGGCGGTGACGAGGTCGAACAGCTCGAAGACCGAGGCCAGGACCGGCGCGGGGTCGGTGATCTTCACGACCCGGGCCGCGCGGTCGCCGATCACCGTGACCGCCGCGGCCACCTGCACGTACGGATGCAGGCCACCCGGCGGATCGAACAGCGGCCATCGCAGCGCCCGCCCGGCTTCCCGCCACAACGGACGGTAGTTGCGCCGATCGACCACCAACCGGTAACCGTTACGCCGGTGCAGGTCGGCGGCCTGAGCCTGGAGATCCGAGTGGGCCGCCTCGGCGACCTCACGCACGATCCGGATGGCTACCAGCAGACCGTCCTCATCGTCCAGCAGCTGCGTGATCGCCTTGATCTGGTCGTGCAGGCCGACCTGGACGCGGAGGCCGTACCGGTGCCGGACCTCTTCTAGCAGTGCCTCTTGTCGACCCGGATCGTGCTCGACCCGCCGCCCACCCAGCACACGCTGGAGCCACCCCATACAGCCTCGCTCCGCAGCCGTCTCAAGACGCGGCAATGTTAGCGTGCCGCCCCCCAGTGGACGGCCCCGGCACGACGCCCGCGCCCCAGCAGCGCCGACGCGCGCCGTATCGACGAAACGGCGGGGTCCGCGAGGGCCGGCGATCGCCGTTACGCCGTAACGGCGGGGTCCGCAGCCGTCGGACACCGCCGTTACGGCGAAACGGAGTCGATCACCCGACCGACCAGCCCGACCGACCAGCCCAGCCGACCAGGCCAGCCGACCAGCCCAGCGTCCCGGGCCACGCAGGCGGCGTGGCCCGGGACGTCGGTCAGGTCCGGGGTGGTCAGGCGAGGGTGCAGGTGGCGCCGTTGAGGGTGTACGAGGAGGGTCTCGCGGAGTTGCCGGTGTGGGTGGCCTGGAAGCCGATGGCCACCGAGGCACCCGGGGCGATGCTGCCGTTGTACGACACGTTGCGGGCGGTCACCTGTCCGGAGGTCGGCGAGTAGCTGGCGTTCCAGCCACCGGTGATGTTCTGCCCGCCCGGCAGGGTGAACACCAGGGACCAGCCGTTGATCGCGCTGCCACCGGTGTTGGTGATGGTGAGGTCCTGGGTCAGGCCGTTGTTCCAGGCGTTGACCGCCACGGCCACCCGGCAGGCGCCACCACCCGGGGGCGGGGTCGTCGGGCCGGGCGGCGGAGTGGTGGGGCCGGGCGGCGGGGTGGTGGGGTCCGGCGGCGGCGGGGTGCTGCTGCCGAACTGGGTGAAGAACCGCCAGGTCTCCGCCGGCAGCCAGGTGCGGGAGCCGCTGTCGCCGGGCGCCCCGTCCTGGGGTGCGGCGATGTGGCCCTCGTCGAAGGCGGCCCACACCACCGGGTAGCCGGCCGCGCAGCCGGAGTAGGTGGTGGTGCGGTGGGTCAGGCTGCCCTGGGAGGGCTCGGGCGGATTCTGCGGGGTGCAGCCGTTGTTGTTGACGAACCGGTCCCGCAGCGACCGTCCACCGGAGATGCCGAGGACGTTGTCCCGAATGCCGTGGGCGCCGAAGTAGGCGATCCGACCGTTGCCGCCGCTGCATCCGCTGATCAGGCCACCGGCGTACACGGCCACCGCCCGGAACACGTTGGGTCGGGCGCAGGCCAGGGCGTAGCTCATCCCGCCGCCCCAGCTGAAGCCCAGGGCGAAGCGTTGGGTGGTCTCCACGCAGAGGTTCGCCTCCACCTGCCGCAGCAGGTCGTCGACGAAGGTCACGTCCTCGCCGCCGGAGTTGGCCCAGCCGGCGTTGAGCCCCTGCGGGGCCACGAAGATGGTGCTGTTGTCGGCCAGTTGCCGCAGCCCGTAGTACGACCAGGCGTCCCGCTGCACCGTCTGCCCGGTGTCCACGTCGACGGCCGAGCCGCCGCGCCAGTGGAAGCCGAGCACCAGCCGGTAGGGGTGGTTGTTGTTGTAGTTGGCCGGGATCCGCAGGATGTAGCTACGGCTCTTGCCGTTGCTCTGGATCGTGTGGGTGCCGCTGTTGAGCCCGGGGGCCCGACCGCAGCCCGCCGTGGCCGCCTGGGTGCCGACCTCGGTGGTCGAGGCGGTCGCGCTGGGGCCGGTGGCCATCGCCACCCCGCCCACGCTCAGCACGAGCAACGCCGCGAGGGCGGCGGGCCCGAAGATCGATCTGGATCTCACCATCTTGTTGCTCCATCTCGCGTCGCAACGGACGCGCGGAAGGTGCCACTGCACCGTGGGTGTCTCGCCCACTCGCCGGGATCCCGGACCGGCGGGGACGCGTCGAGTGTGTGCCCGGCTCCCGCTCGGAAGGTATCGTGTGAGCGATAACATATCAAGACATTTGGATGTCTTGAGTCGACGGACCGGTGGCGATCAGGCCAGGAAATCCGGCGGCACCTGGGCGGTCAGCCAGACCCCGTTGGCGGCCCGGTAGAAGACCAGGCCGACACGGTGCATACCGGCGGCGTCGACCCGCAGCACGACCGGTTCGCCCCGGCGGGCACCGACCCGGGCCGCGGTCTCCGCGTCCGCAGACAGATGCACATGGGTACGCTCACCCGGCGCCAGTCCCTCGACACGGATGCGGGGCAGGAAACGGGCCACCGTACCGTGATAGAGCACCTGCGGCGGCACCTGCGGTGCCAGTTGCAGGTCCACCGCGACGCTGTGGCCCTGGGCGGCCCGGATCCGACCCGCGCGGATCTCGAAACGTTGCTTGTCGGTACCGGTGACCAGGTGGTCCAGCAACTCCACGGTGACCGGTCGACCGTGCCGGGCCAACGCGGCCAGCAGCTCCTGCACCGCCACCCAGCCGGCCTCGTCCAGGGTGATCCCGACCGCCTCCGGGCGATGCCGCAGCACGTACGCCAGGAACCTGCTCGTCGAGGTGAGCCGCCCGGTCACCGGGGTGCCCGCTCGGCCACCGGCGGGAACTGGCCCAAAAAGTCGCCCACCAGCTCTGCACGGGGAAGCCGCCAGGTGGCCCAGTAACGGATCTGCGGCAGGCCGTGGATCGGCACGGCACGCAGCCCGTCGGGCAGTTCGACACACCCGTTGACCACGGTGGCGCCGACCCCCAACCCGGCCAGGTGCACCAGCAGGTCCCAGCCGTCCACCTCGGCGGCGACCTGCCACCGTACGCCCGCGTCGAGCAGGGCCCGGGTCAGCGCCCGCCGGTGCGGTCGGTCGGCCGGGGGTACCACCAGGTCCAGACCGTCCAGGTCGCGCAGCCGGACCGCCCGACGCTCCGCCAGGGGGTGTCGCTCGTCGACCACGAGCACCTGCCGGTACGCGGCGATCTGGGTAGCCTCGACCTGCCGGGTAGGCGGATCGTGGGCGATGACCGCCAGATCGGCCCGCCCTGCGCGCAGGGCCGCCAGCGCGGCATCCCGGTCGGCGGTGATCACATTGACCCGACGTCCCTGCCGGCCCACCTGCCGGATCGCCTCGCCGATCACCCAACGCAGCGCGCCCCGACCTGCCGCGATGGTCAGGGTGGGGGTCGAATCGTGGTGCAGTTCCCGCAGGAACTCGTCGGCCCGCCGCCGACAATCCAGGGCGTACGCGGCCAGGCGCTCCCCGGCGGCGGTCAGGCTGAGCCGCCGACCCTCGCGTTCGTACAGCTCCACGTCGAGGGCCGTGGCCAGCTTGCGGATCTTCACATGCAGGGCGGGTTGGCTGATGTGCAGCGCCGCCGCGGCGGTCGTGAAGTTGCGGTGCTCGGCGAAGACCGCGAACGACCGGAGGGCGTCGGCCTCCAGCAACTCCCGCCCAGTCATAACGCCACACTATAGATGGGCGAAAGAACAATAGTTCTGCGTACGCCCGATGCCGCCGATGCTGGGCCACATGAACGCGCACCTTCCCCGACTCGGCATCGACATCGGCCGGGTCATCATCGACGGCTCCGCCCATCCCAGCGGCGACGACACCGCCTTCTTCAGCGGCGACGAGGCGGCCATGCTGGCCACCCCCGAGGTACCCGAGGCGGTGGCGACCATCGCCCGACTGGTCCCCCACTTCGACGGCCGGGTCTGGCTGATCTCCAAGTGCGGCCCCCGGGTGCAGGCCCGTACCCTGCGCTGGCTGGCCGCGCACGACTTCTACACCCGCACCGGGGTCGACCCCCGGCAGGTCCGGTTCTGCCGGGCTCGGGCCGACAAGCGGTCCCACTGCCTGGACCTGACCCTCACCCACTTCGTCGACGACCATCCCGAGGTGCACGCCGCGATCCAGGGCACCGTCGAGCACCAGTACTTCTTCGGCCCCCAGCGCCGCCCGGTCCCCGACTACGGTCACCCCACACCCACCTGGGCGGAGGTCGAACGCCTGATCATCGACTCCCTCCAGGCCCCGGACCACGCGGCGATCCCCAGCCGAGGAACCGGTTGAACAGGCTCGTCGGGTCCGGGCCGTCGTGCGGGTTGAGGTGGTACAGATCGCGCATGGCCTCGTACATCAGCCCGGCCAGGTAGATCGACAGGCCGGTGCGGTTGTGGGCGTACTCCGTGTGCAGCAACAGCCGCGCGGTGGCACACGGCCACGGCTGCCCGCAGGCCCGGCAGCACCACATCGGACGCAGCGGGGTGTGCGGCGGGTCCGCGCCGACCCGCCGAGGACGATCCGGGTACGGCCCACGGCCCGCCCCCGGCAACCGCGTGGTGATCACCTATGACCTCCCAGGGCCGGCATCTTTGGGTGCGTTTCTTGTCGCCCTGGCAGCAACAAACGCACCCAGAGCGAGCGATGGAACCGGGGCCACCCCGACGCGGGGGGGGGGGGGGGGGGGAAGGCGCGGGGCGGCCCCGGGGCAGAACCCGCCCCGTCCCTGCTGGATGGGAGCGGATCCGCTTACGTGACAGTCTGCTGATCACACCGCTACCCTCGGAACGCATCGAGCCTGACCGCGGTGACACTGCGTGGATCACGGCCACCACTCGGCGACAGTTGGCGATCTTGACGAGGCCCCTGGGGGTGCGGTGGAAGGTGAACAGAGCGTGGATCTGATCCGGGTCCAGCTACGCAAGCAGCGGGCCCTGGCCGGCATGAACCAGGAGGAGTTCGGCAAACGCACGAACTACTCCGCCTCCACAGTGTCCGCCGTGGAGACCGGCACCCGCCCGGTGGACCTGCCCTACGCCCGCCGCGCGGACGAGATCCTGGAAACCGGCGGTCTCTTCGAGTCTCTGCTGCGTACCGCCCAGCAGGACAGCCAACCCGCCTGGTTCATGCCCTGGCTGAAAGCCGAACGCGCCGCCAAACAACTGCGCTACTTCAATCCGACCCTGATTCCGGGTCTCTTTCAGACCGAGAACTACGCGCGGGCGGTGCTGCGGTTTGACGACACCTGCCCCGAGCAGGAGATCGAGCAGCAGGTGGCGGCCCGACTGGAACGCCAGGAGATCCTGCGCCGCGAGCGCCCACCTCAGGTCTTCGCGGTGATCGACGAGGCGGCGCTACGCCGCACCAACGCCATCATGGCCGAGCAACTGGCGCATCTGCTGCGGATGACCGAGCTACCGCACGTCCACATCCACATCATCCCGGCCCGCACCGGCCTGCACGTCGGCCTGGACGGGCCACTGCTGCTCGCCATGCTGCCCGACGGCACCTGGATCGGGCACCTGGACAGCCAGCTCGGCGGCGAGGCGGCTGACACCGACGAGAAGGTGCTTAAGCTTCTCGGCAAATGGGAGGGTGTGCGGACGGTCGCCCTTCCCGAAGACCTCTCCATCGACCTCATCAAGGAAGTTGAGAGCCAGCATGGACCTCAGTGACGCCCGTTGGCGGAAGGCCACCCGCAGCAATTCCTCCGGCGGAGACTGTGTCGAGGTGGCTGACAATCTGGTGGGCGTGGTTGCCGTACGCGACAGCAAGGACCCGGCCGGGCCGGTGCTCGCCTTCGACCCCACCGCCTGGCGGTCCTTCCTCGAACTGGCCAAACGGCACTGACCGGTACCGCAGATCAGCCTAGTCAGACACGACCGACCCGGCCAGGCGCGAGAAGCCTGGCCGGGTCGTTGTCGTTGCGGGTGGCCTGGACGAGCGTCGTCACCTAGGCCGGGGCGTACCGTATCACCGCCGCTCCGGAGGCCAACTCGGACCGGCCGACCAGCTTCAGGTCGACATGTTTCGCCAGCCCCTCGAACAGTCGCGGCCCGCGACCCGCGATCCGGGGATGCACCACGAACTCGTACTCGTCGATCAGCCCCAGCTCGGCCAGGGTCGTCGGAAGCTGCACCCCGGAGACGAACACCCCGCCGGGGCACCGCTCCTTGATCTGCTCTACGGCGGTACGCAGATCTCCCCGCACCAGCTCGGCGTTCCAGTCGACCCGCTCCAGGGTGCTCGACACGACGTACTTCTTCGCCGCGTCGATGGTCCGTGCGAAGGGTTCCGTCCACTCCGGCCTGGACACCGCCGCAGCGGACGGCCGCCACGCCTGCTCCATCATCTCGTAGATCACCCGACCGAACAGCAGGGCATCGGCCCGGGTGAGGTTCTCCATGTGGTGGCGGTGCAGTTCCTCGTCGGGTTCCACCGCCAGGTGATCGCTGCATCCGTCCACCGTGAGATTGATGGAGTACCGCAGAGGTCCCATTCTCAGGCCGCCCAATCGCGTGTCGTCGTGGTCATGATCTCCGGGGGACTCACCCTGGTGGACCAGCTACCACGTGCTGCCCGGGCCGCCCGTGCGGCACACCCTACTCAAATTTCCTTGGCCTCGAGGGCCGGTGGACGGGCGTGGCGGGGTTCGATGGCCGGGCTGAGGCGACGGCGACGGGTCGGCAGCATGAGCGTCGGGTGGGACACCCCCCAGGCCGCGCCCCGACAGACGAGTTCCTTGTAGCGGGCGGCCCACCAGCCCCGGAAGTGCACCCCCCTGGCCCGGTCGTCGGCGGTCACCCACTGGGTGATGCCGTCCCGTCGGCCGAGGCTGATGCACTGGTTGTAGTAGCGGATCGACATCCTGGGCACCGGCCGACCGGTCAACCGGGCCGCGATGGCGTCCGCCGCCTGCCAGGCCATCGGGACTCCGGAGGCGCAGGACATCCGCAGCGGCCTGCCGCCCGGCCCCTCGGCGCAGGCGGCGTCGCCGATGGCGTACACCTCGGGGTGCGACACCGAGCGCATGGTGGCGTCCACGAGGATCTGCCCGGTGGGTGCGGTCCGCACGGCCATGCCGGCGACCAGAGAGGGTACGGCGAAGCCGGCGCACCAGACGGTCACCTGGGCCGGGATGAGCCCCTCGGTGCCGGTGACCGCGCCGGTGGCCCGGACCTCGGTGATGTCGGTGTGCTCGTGGACGGTGATGCCCAGCCGGTCGCACACCTTCCGCAGGTGGCGGCGGGCCCCCTCGTCCAGCCAGTCACCCAGGCCGCCCCGGGTGGCGAGCGCGACGTGCAGGTCAGGTCGGGCCTCGGCGATCTCGGTGGCCGCTTCCAGGCCGGTGAGGCCCCCACCGACGACCAGTACCCGGCCGCCCGCCTCCAGGGCGGCCAGGCGTTCACGCAGCCGCTGCGCGGACTGGGCGCCGGCCACGTCGTAGGCGTGGTCGGCGCCGCCGGGGTGCTCGGCGGCGGTGCTGCCCAGGGCGTAGACGAGGGTGTCGTAGCCGATCTCGGACGAGGTGTCGGCCTCGGCTAGGGTGACGATCCTGCGGTCGACATCGACCCCGGTGACCCGGGCCAGTCGGACCCGTACCCCGGTGCCGGTGTAGAGGTCCCGCAGCGGACGGACGGCTAGATCCGCCCCGACGGCGAGTTGGTGCAGGCGGACCCGCTCGACGAAGTCGGCGGCGGCGTTGACGACGGTGATCTCGGTCTGGTCGGGGTGCAGTCGCCGGGCCAGGCGACCTGCGGCGATCGCCCCGGCGTAACCGGCACCGAGGACGACGATGCGATGGGTCATGCTCCCACTCCCTGTCTGCGGGCGGTGCCGCGCCGGCCGCTGGGGGCCGGTCGTCGGCGTACGCCTTCTGAACCGGGCAGCCCGGCGATTGCTGACAGGGATCGGGTGTGGTCCCGGTCACCACCGGTCCAGGACGGGTTCGGCCGGGGGGCTGGCCGACCAGAGCCGGGTGATGCGGGCCAGCTTGTCGGGGTTGGCCTGGGCGCGCACGGCCGCCACCCCCTCGGGGGTCACCTCCAGCGCCAGTACCCCGACGATCCGGTCGCCGACGACGACCACCACGGCCGGTTCGCCGTTGACGATCTCGGCGTACATGGTGGCGGATCCCCCGAGCACCTTCCGCCGCAGGTCGACGGCCTGGAAGAGTCCGCGCAGCAACCTGGCCACCGCCAGCGCACCGACGACCGGGGTGGACCGGGCGGGGACCTTCCCACCACCGTCACCGACGCTCACCGCGTCCTCGGTCAGCAACTCGACCAGCCGTGTGGTCTGACCACTGTTCGCGGCAGCCAGGAACTCCGCCACGATGTTGCGGGCGGCGGTCTGGTCGACCTGGACGCGGTGGCGACCGGCGGCCAGGTGCTGCTTGGCCCGCCGGTAGAGCTGCTGACAGTTGGCCTCGGTGAGGTCGAGGATCTCGGCGATCTCCGCGTGCGGGTAGCCGAAGGCGGCCCGCAGCACGTACACGGCGCGTTCATTGGCCGACAGCCGCTCCATCAGGGTCAGCACCGCCAGGGACACCGATTCCCGCTGCTCCACGGTGTCCACCGGGCCGAGCATCCGGTCCCCGGCCAGCAGGGGCTCCGGCAGCCACATGCCCACGTAGCTCTCCCGCCGGGCCCGGGCCGAGGTGAGCTGGTTGAGGCACAGGTTGGTGAGCACCTTGGTCAGCCACGCCACGGGCTGCTCGATCCGGGCGCGGTCGGCGGCCTGCCAGCGCAGGAAGGTCTCCTGGACCATGTCCTCGGCGTCCCCGGCCGAGCCGAGCAGGCGGTAGGCCACCGCCTCCAGCCGACCCCTGGCCCCCTCGAACAGTTCCACGTCCTGCGCGCTGAGCGACATGTTCCGAGTGTCACCCATCCGGGTGAGGTGCCCGCTACCCGCCCGGCGGACGGCTGTCACCGGCTAGCAGGTGGATGCCGAGGGGGGTCAGCCGGTGCACCTTGGCGCCGCCGAGACGTTCGCTGGTGATCAGCCCGGCGGCCCGCAGCGCGGCGGCGTGTTCGGAGGCCGAGGAGACGCTGATGCCGAGGTGTCGACCCACCGCCGTGGTGGTGTGCCGGCCGGGTTCGGCCAGTCGGCGCAGCACGGCCGCCCGGGTGCCGCCGAGCAGTTGGGCCAGGGGGTCCGTCCTGGTCGGTGGGGGTTCGGGCGGGGCGATGACCGGGTACACCAGCAGCACCGGCTGTCCGGTTCGGACCAGCACCCGGGGGCGCAGACCGGCCAGTGGACCGGGGATGAGCAGGATGCCCTCACCGTTTCCGGTCAGCTCCGCGCTCCACCAACTGTCGATCTCCAGGATCGGCGGACGCCACCGGATCGCCGGGTGCAGTTCGTTGAGCAGGCCGTCCACTCCGGATCGGGCGTAGGTGCGGGCCCGCAGGTCGACATGCGCCCGGTGGGCCGCGGTCAGGTGCGACCAGGCCGGGGCGAGCACGGCGTCGAAGTAGTGGTCCACCGCCGTCATCAGCAGATCCAGCATCTCCGGGTCGGCCGACACGAACCGCCGCCGCCACAGGCTGGGCGGCAGTTTGGCGTACGTCTCGGTGAGCTCTGCGGTGATCTGGCGACGCGGGGTGGCCCGGATGGTCTCGATGCCGGCGGCCACCGACTCGATCCCCTGCACCGGGGTGAGGAAGTCGGGCAGCAGGCCCCGGGCCGGCAGCAGGTGGCGCAGGGCGGCGGTGCTCGCCGAGGCGGCCTGGGCACGGGCGGCCATCTCCGGCATCCGCGCGGCCACCACCGGATCCCGCAGGGCCTGGCTGGCCAGGATCGTGTTGCCGACCGGATGTGGACGGCTACCGAACCGGATCCGGGTCAGGTCCGCCGCAGTGAGCCGCAGGGAGATCACCCCTCAAGGTTGCCAGCAGTTCCGGGCGTACGCCGAGGGGGGGCAAGCGTTTTCCGGGTACGCCGGAGGGACCCGGGGTGCTTTTCGGCGTACGCCGAAAGGGTTGTCGGGGTGTCGGCCCGCCGGTGAGAGTGAGGCAGACCAACGGCCGGGAGGGGGCGGCATGCGTCGGCTGCTCGGGTGGTGCGTGTCGGTTTGCCTGGTGGTGGGGGCCGCGGCGTGTGGTAGTGGCGATGTGCAAACGCCACCCACGACGACGGGGGCGGCCCCCGCCGTGTCGCCGGGCCCAGGGCAACATGCCCTGACCCTGAACCATGACGGGGTGAGCCGGGGTTACCGACTTCACGCACCGCCCGGGTACGTCCCCGGGCGGCCGGTGGACCTTCTTCACCACCATCCGCGCCGGACCTGACCCACGTCGGGGTGTTTCGTCCGGGTGGTGCCGGGAATGTGCGTTCGCCGGTACTACCCGAGAGGCGGCCCAGGTGAGCGCAGGACATGTCGGCACTCTGGTGCCAGCCGACCCGTGGCCCCTGCCCCGCAACGCCACCGTGGCGGACCACATCGTGCAGCGACTGGCCTGCTGGGGGGTACGCCGGTACTTCGGCTACCCCGGCGACGGCATCAACGGCATGACCTCCGCCCTGCAACGCACCGGCCAGCAGACCCAGTTCGTCCAGGTACGCCACGAGGAGACCGCCGGCTTCGCCGCCTCGGCCCACGTCAAGTACGGCGGCGGGCCGATCGGGGCCGTACTGGTCACCAGCGGGCCGGGGGCCATCCACGCCCTCAACGGCCTGTACGACGCCAAGCTGGACCACCAGCCGGTGGTGGCCCTGGTCGGGCACACCGCCTCGACCGCCGAGGGAGGAGGCTACTACCAGGAGGTGGACCTGCTGGCCCTCTACAAGGACGTCGCGGCGGCCTTCCTGGCCCAACTGGACCATCCCTCCCAGGTACGGCACCTGGTGGACCGGGCCTGCCGCACGGCCCTGGCCCGGCGTACGGTCGCCGCGTTGGTGCTCCCCCTGGACGTGCAGGACCTGGCCGCCGTCCCGGATCCACCGCACGCCCACGGCTTCTACCACACCAGCAGCGTGCCCAGCACCGGCCCGACCGTGCCGCCGGAGGCCGACATCCGGCACGCCGCCGAGGTGCTGCGCGGTGGCGAGCGGGTGGCCATGCTGGTCGGCCAAGGGGCGATCGGCGCCGAGACCGAGGTACGCGAGATCGCCCACCGCCTCGGCGCCGGGGTGGCCACCGCCCTGCTCGGGTTCACCGTGGTGGACCACCGGGAGCCCTGGGTGACCGGGGCGATCGGTCTGCTCGGCACCCGCCCTAGCTGGCAGCTGATGAACGAGTGCGACCGGCTGCTGATCGTCGGCAGCAACATGCCGTACTCGGAGTTCTATCCCCCACCCGGTCAGGCCCGGGGGGTGCAGATCGACCACGACGGCACCCAACTGGGCCTGCGGTACCCGACCGAGGTGAACCTGACCGGGGACGCCGCACCCACCCTGCGGGCCCTGCTGCGCGAACTGGGCCCCGGCCCCGGGCCGACCCGCTGGCGACAGACCATCGCCGGGGCCACCGCCGCCTGGCGGCAGTCCCAGCGGAAACTCGCCGAGCAGAACGCCGACCCGGTCAACCCGCAACGGTGGTTCGCCAGCCTCAGCGAACGGCTGCCCGAGGACGTGCTACTCGCCGTGGACTGCGGCACCACCACCGCCTGGTACGCCCGACACGTCAAGGTCCGCCCCGGGATGCTGGCCAGCCTCTCCGGCACCCTGCTGTCCATGGGCGGAGCCATGCCGTACGCCCTGGCCGCGAAGTTCGCCCACCCGGACCGGCCGCTGGTGGCCCTGATCGGGGACGGGGCGATGCAGATGAACGGGGTCAACGAACTGATCACGGTGGCGAAGTACTGGCGGGGCTGGGCCGACCCCCGGTTCGTGGTGCTGGTGCTCAACAACCGGGATCTGGCCTTCGTCAGCTGGGAACAGCGCTCCAGCGAGGGCACCCCGATGTTCCCGGACAGCCAGCAGTTGCCGGACATCGGCTACCACCGCTGGGCCGAGGTCCTGGGGCTGCACGGTGAGATGGTGGACCGCCCCGATCAGGTGGCCGGGGCCTGGGAGCGGGCGTTGAACGCCGACCGCCCCACCGTCATCAACGCCCTGGTCGACCCGGCCGAGCTGATGATGCCCCCACACTTCACCGCCGAACAGGCCCGCAACACCGCCGCCGCGATCCTGCGCGGCGACACCGACTGGGCCGGCATCATCCGCCGCGGCCTACCCACCATGGTCACCACCTACCGCCCCCGCCGAGCATGAAAGGAAGGGCACCTTATTAACGCCTGGCGTATAGGAAGGGCCCCTTGCTAACAAAGCACGCCGGCGCTGCGGCCGTCAGCCTCGGCCTTGCAGCCAGCGGGGCAGGTCGGACTCCGGGTCGGATCCCGGGTCGGGTGAGCGGGGCGTGGTCGAGGGGGCGCGCTCGATCGGACGACGCTCGACCGGGCGGCGGGGGTCGCCGACCAGGGTGCGGCTGGGGGCGGTGAAGGACTCAGCCGGTTCGCCGTCGATCGCCGTACGGATGATCCGGGCCACCGCCTCGATGACCCGGGCCTGCACGGCGGAGCCGACCAGGTCGGTGGGGTCGTCCGGATTGGCGGCGATGCCGGCCACCGCCACCTGCGGGGTGAAGCCGACGAAGGTCTCCGTGGCGGCCTGCTCGGAGCTGCCGGTCTTACCGGCCACCGGACGCCCGTCGAGGATGCGGTTCACCGCAGTGGCCGTACCACCGTTGCACTGCGCGAACGCCGACTGCTGACCCACCGGGCAGCGCGCCGCGTCGGTGGCGGCCCGCGCCACGTCCGGGTCGAGCACCTGCCGGCAGGAGGGGTCACCGACCGGCAGCCGCTGCCCGTCCGGCGCGGTCACCGACACCACGGGCAACGGCGCGCAGTACGTGCCCTCGGCCGCCACGGTGGCGTACGCGTTGGCCAGGTCCAGCGGGGTGGTGGCGGACACGCCGAGGGTGAAGGCCCCCCAGTTGGACGCGTTGTCCTCGGCAAAGCGCGCGTCGGCCTCGGCGCGGAAGGTGATGCCCAGCCGCTGGGCCATCTCGACCACCTTGTCCTGGCCGACCTGCTCGGCCAGCCAGACGAAGTACGTGTTGACCGAGCGGCCGAAGCCGTCCCACATCATCCGGTAGCCGTTCATCCACTGCGGGTTGGCGTTCGCCGGGCACCACTGGCCGTTGCAGCTGCTGTCGTCGGTGCCGGCGGCGTACCGGGTGGGCAGCCTGCTGGGCGCGTCGAAACCGGTCGCCAGGGTACGCCCGGACTCCAGGGCAGCCAGCATGGTGAACAGCTTGAAGGTCGAGCCGGCCTGATAACCGGCGACGCTGCCGCCACCGGAGATCAGCGGGTTGACGGTGTTCGGGTAGTTGACCTGCCCATCCGGGTTGTCGTCCAGGCTGTAGTGCCGGTTGACCGCCATGGCGAGGATCCGACCGGTGCCCGGTTCGACCGCGGCGATCGGCACCGCGCGCTTGTTGTCGTACCCGTAGATGCTGGTGGCCTGCTGCTGCGCGGTCTTCTGGATCTGCGGGTCGAGGGTGGTGACCACGTTGTAGCCACCCCGGCGCAGCGCCTGCTCCCGCTCGGCGACGGTGTCGCCGAAGGCCGGCTGCTCCAACCACCAGCGGCGCAGGTAGTCACAGAAGAAGCCCCACCCGTCGCGGGAGCTGACCGTGGCCGCGCAGCCGTTGGCCTGGTCGCTGGGGTCCAGCTTCAACTTCTCGGCTTTCGCGCTCCTCGCCTGCTCGGCGGTGATCGCCCCGGTGGCGACCATGGCATCCAGGACGTACCCCCGCCGGGTCAGCGCCGCGTCGGCGTCACCGTCGATCGGGCTGTACGCCTCCGGCGCCTGCACCAGACCGGCGAGCAGGGCCGCCTCGGCGAGGGTCAGGTCCGCCGGTGCCTTGGAGAAGTAGCGCTGGCTGGCGGCGGCGATGCCGTACGCCCCGGAACCGAAGTACGCGATGTTCAGGTAGCGGTTGAGGATCTCGTCCTTGCCGAGGCTCTGTTCCAGGGCGTTGGCGTACCGGATCTCCTGGATCTTGCGCCCGATGGTCGGCGCGGTGGCCTCGGCCCGTTCCTCCGCGGTGCGGTTCGGGTCGGTCTTGAGCACGTTGCGCACGTACTGCATGGTCAGCGTCGAGCCCCCCTGCTCGGTGCCGGAGGTGGCGTTGCTGACCAGGGCCCGCGCCATGCCGCGCAGGTCGACCCCGCCGTGGTCGTAGAAGCGGCGGTCCTCGGCGGCCACGATGGCCTGGCGCATCACCGGCGCGATCTCCACCAGCGGCACGTCCGTGCGGTTGACGTCGTAGAAGGTGGTGATCAACGTCTTGCCGTCGTTGGCGTAGAGGTAGGAACGCTGCGGGGTGGCCGGGGTCCGCAAGGCGTCCGGCAGTGCGGCGTAGTTACCGAGCGCGGCCTGGGCGGCGAAGCCGAACACCAGATTGACCGGCAGTACGGCGACCGCCAGCACGAGTCCGGCGAGCACGCCGGTCAGCAGCACGGTGAACAGCCGCGACAGCGGCGTAGGGGAGGCCATGGTCCCCAGGATTGCCGCGAAAGCCACCTACCGACCACCTCAACGGCCGGGTTGTCAGCCAATTCACGGCAAGCCTCCAGCACTCTTTGCCCTGGTCAGGCCGGGCCGGGGCCGATCGGGCCGGGTGGGCGGGCCGTGGCGACGCTGGCGCTGGCCGCGTCGTAGAGGATCTCCCGGGGCATCAGCCGCCCGGAACGGTACGCGATGCCGATGCTGGCGATCAGCACGAAGATCGCCCCGAAGGTCTGCAAGGAACCGATCAACGCGCCCCCCAGACCCAGCAGCGGGCTGGCGATCATCAGCATGACGCCGTCGCCGATGCTGAACGCCCCCGACCGGGCCACCGCCCAACCGGTGCACAGCCAGCCCAGGCTGTAGCAGGTGGCGCCCACCAGCACCAGGGTCCGTGCGGTGGTACCGAAGACCGGTGTCTGTTCGGCCAGCCCGGCGAACGGCAGCATCAGCACCGTACCGGCGATGCTGATCAGCAGTCCGGCGACGGCGGAATGACGGCTGCGGGTGGCGGCCAGCAGGCCGGTCAGCCCGAGCAGGGCCAGCAGGCCGAGCCAGACCGCGGCCACCCAGCCGACCAGGTACAGGGCCCGCCCGTCGGCCGGGTAGGGATCATTGCCGACCCCGCCGTCGCTGGCCATCGCGACCAGACCATAAAGAATCGCGTACGCCGGCAGCAGCCAGACCGCCGCTCGGGCCAGCCGGCGCAGTGACCAGGCCCAACTGGCGTTGGTGGCCGGCCTGGGTGGGCCCGGGTCGTCGACGAAGGGCAGTACCCCGAAGCCACCCCCGGTCCGCCGGGTACCCAACGGGCCCTGGGGATCGTGCTTGCCCGGCACCTGCGGCGCGGACCACAAACGGCGCAGCGGATCCATGCCTCACCTCGCTCATCCACAGACCTCGCGCGGGACGCACCCGAGAGCGCCCCGGTGCCCCAGGCCGGACCGGCCCTACGACCGATGGTGGCAAACACCGCAGCCCGCCATGAGGCTTTCTCGCATTACCGATGCCGAAGATCGACTCCGTTACGCCGAAACGGCGGGGTCAAGGCGGGCCGGACCGCGCCGTTACGGCGTAACGGCGGGGACCACGCCAGCCGGACCGCGCCATAACGGCGAAACGGCGGGCGCGCCCAGGGGATGGGCGCGCCCGCCGGCTGTGCGGGAGGATCAGGCGCGTTCGCGTTGGTCGGTCGGGTCGTTGAGCAGGCTGGTCGGCGAGACCGGCTCCGGGGCGGGCAGCCCCTGCGGGGTCTTGCCGCCGGTGGCCTGCGCCTCGGCCACCCGTACCTCGTTGTGGATCTCCTGGGCGGCAGCGGCGGCGGCCTGGGCCGCCTCGGCGGCCTCGCGCTCGACGGCGCTGGCGTCGTCGGAGGCCTTCGGGCTCGGCGCGTCGCCGACCATCTGGCTCAGCCCGCCGAGTGCGCCGCCCATGCCCTCCAGGGCCTTGGTCAGCTCGGCCGGCACGATCCACACCTTGTTGGCGGTGCCGTTGGCGATCTGCGGCAGGGCCTGGAGGTACTGGTAGGCGAGCACCTTCTGGCTCGGGTTGGCGGTGTGGATCGCGTCGAAGACGGTACGGATCGCCTTGGCCTGGCCCTCCGCCTGGAGGATCCGGGCCTGCCGGTCACCGTCGGCGCGCAGCACCGCGGCCTGCTTCTCACCCTCGGCGGTGAGGATCTGCGACTGCTTGTGCCCCTCGGCGTTGAGGATCGCGGCGCGGCGGTCCCGCTCGGCGCGCATCTGCTTCTCCATCGAGTCACGGATGCTCGGCGGCGGCTCGATCGCCTTGATCTCCACCCGGGTCACCTTGATGCCCCACCGACCGGTGGTCTCGTCCAGCACCCCGGACAGGTGCCGGTTGATCTCCTCGCGGCTGGTCAGCGCCCGCTCCAGGTCCAGCGAGCCGATCACGTTACGCAGGGTGGTGACGGTGAGCTGCTCGATGGCCTGGAGGAAGTTGGAGATCTCGTAGGTGGCCCGGACCGAGTCGACCACCTTGAAGTACAGGACGGTGTCGATCGACACGACCAGGTTGTCCGAGGTGATCACCGGCTGCGGCGGGAAGCTGACCACCTGCTCCCGCATGTCGACCTTGGTACGCACCGAGTCGACGAACGGCACGAGCAGGTTCAGCCCCGGGTTGAGGGTGCGCTTGTAGCGACCCAGCCGCTCGACCACGTCCTGGCGCTGCTGCGGGACGATCCGCAGCGCCTTGGCCAGGGTGATCACCCCGATCAGGGCGATACCTATCAAAAGGACGGGAATCACGAGTTCCATCCGGTCACCTCTCCACTTCGGGTAGCTCAGTGGGCGTCGCAACATCCCGCCAGACCAGGGCTACCGCTCCCTTGACCTGAATAACCTGCACCCGTTCGCCGGGAGCCAAAACCTGGGTGCCGTCGTAGGCTCGGGCGGTCCACACCTCGCCGTCGATCTTCACCATGCCCTTGTCGGAGTCGACCTGCTCCAACACCAGGGCGGTGGAGCCCTCGATCGCCTCGATCCCGAACGCGGTGTCGCCGCTCTCCAACGCCGACTGCCTGTGTCGCCGGATCACCGGCCGCGCCGCCAGGACGGTCAGCGCCGAGACGGCCGCGAAGACGACCGCCTGCACCGCCACCGGAGCACCGAGCGCGGCGGCACCGGCAGCGGCGAACGCACCGACCGCGAACATGAGCACGAACAGGGTCGCCGTGAAGATCTCAGCGACCGCCAGCACCACGCCCAGCACGATCCAGAACACGGCATCCATAACACGATCGTGACATGGGAATGCACGTGTCATCGAATTGACATGATCGTAAGCTCTCGGTCACCACTACGGAGGGTAGAAGATGTCGCTACGTCCGGAAACCGCCCGTCAGCTCGACGTCCTGGTGGCCGAGGCCCAGTTGACCGGTCACGTTCCGTCATTGATCGTCGGGGTGATCCGCGACGGCGCTCTGGTCCATCTGAGCGCCGCCGGCACCCACCCGACTCCCGACGCCGACCTGCAGTTTCGGATCGGTTCGATCACCAAGACGATGACCGCGGCGCTGATCATGCAGGAACGCGACGCCGGTCGGCTGGCGCTCGACGACCCCCTGCGGCGGCATCTGCCGGAGGCCGAGGCGGCCGGGCCGGTCACCCTGCGGCAGTTGCTCGGACACATCAGCGGTCTGCAACGGGAGCCGGACGGACCGTGGTGGGAACGTAGCGACGGGGTCGATCTACGTACGCTGCTGGCCGGATTCTCCGCCGCGAAGGTCGCGTACCCCCCGCACCGCGCCTTCCACTACTCCAACCTGGCGTACGGGCTGCTCGGCGGGGCCCTGGAACGGATCACGAAGACCCCGTGGGAGCAACTGCTGCGGGAGCGGATCCTCGACCCCCTGGGGATGCATCGCACCACCTACGCCGCCACCGCGCCGTTCGCCCCCGGCTATGTGGTGCACCCGTGGCACGACACCCTGCGGGAGGAACCGCTTACGGACACCGGGGCCATGGCACCGGCCGGGCAGCTCTGGTCCACCGTGGCGGACCTGGCCCGCTGGGCGGCCTTCCTGGCCGAGCCCGATCCGGCCGTCCTGGCCCCGCAGACCCTGGACGAGATGTGCGCCCCGATGGCGATGGTCGACCTGGACTCCTGGCGGGCCGGACGCGGGCTCGGACTGGCACTGCACCGCGAGGGCGAGCGGGTGTACGCCGGACACGGCGGCTCGATGCCCGGTTACCTGGCCGTGCTGGAGGTGCATCGCCCCAGTCGTACCGCGGTGGTCGGTTTCGCCAACGCGTACGCCTTCCGGGTCGGCGGTCTCGGCACCCTGGGCCGGCAGCTGCTCACCCAGGTCCTGGACGCCGAACCGACGCCGCCCCGAGCCTGGTCGCCGGTCGACACACCGCCCCCGGCCGACGTGGCCGCCCTGACCGGCCGCTGGTGGTGGATGGGCATTCCCCTGGACCTCGTCTGGGACGCCACTACCGGGGAACTGGTCGGGACCATGCCGGGTGATCCGGTCAGCCGCTACCGCCCGGAAGGCCCGGACCGGTGGCGGGCCGTCAGCGGCGAGGAACACGGCGAGGTGCTGGCCGTGCTCCGCGACCAGACGGGCCGCCCGGTGACCCTGGACATCGCCACCTTCGTCTTCACCCGCTCCCCCGACCAAATCCCCTGACCCACCTGCCCACCCGCGTTGATCATGAGGTTGCCGGTACAGGAAAGCGGTGTCCCCGCCGCTAGCCTCATGATCAACGCAGCGGGCCCGGGTCGGGGTGGGGGGTGTTATGGCGCGGTGGAGCGGACGACCACCGCGTCCGGGACCGGCGGGGCCGGTTCCGGGGGGCGGCGGGCCAGGCGGCGGACCGCGGTGTTGAGCACGGCGATCAACGGTACGGCGACGAGTGCTCCGACGATGCCGTCGAGCACCACCCCGGCGGTCACCGCCAGCACCACCGGCAGCGGGTGCAGGGCCACCGCCCGACCCATGATCCAGGGCTGGAGGACGTTGCCCTCCAGCTGCTGCACCACGATCACCGCCCCGAGAATCGCCAGGGCGGTGACCCAGCCGCTGTCGACCAGGGCGACCAGCACCGCCACCGCACCGGACAGGGTGGCACCGACGATCGGGATGAAGGCGCCGAGGAACACCAGTGCGGCCAGTGGGAAGGCGAACGGCACGTCGAACAGCACCAGGGCGATCCCGATGCCCAGCGCGTCGATGAAGGCCACCAGCACGGTGGCCCGGACGTAGGCCACCAGGGTCAACCAGGAGGCCCGACCGGCGTCGTCGGCCCGCCAACGGGCCGCCACCGGCAGCATCCCGACCAGGAACCGCCAGATCCGGTCACCGTCGCGCAGGAAGAAGAACATCGCGAACAGCACCAGCAGGGTGCCGGTGAACACCTCGAACACCGTGCCGGCGGTGTTGATCGCCCCGCTGGTCAGGGACTGACTGTTCTCGTTGATCCACTTCTGGCCGGCCTCGACGTAGCCGTTGAGCTGCCCGTCGGACAGCCCGAGGGGGCCGTCGCGCAACCAGTCCTGGATCTGCCCGATGCCGGCCGAGGCCCGCACACTCAGGTCGGGCAGACCGACGATGAACTGGTTGACCACCAGGGTCAGGGTGCCCACCACCGCGCCGAGCCCGCTGATCAGCACCACCGCAGTGGCCAGGCTCCGGGGTACCCGCAACCGCAGCAGCCACCCGACCGCCGGGGCCAGCAGGGCGGTCAGCAGCAGGGCCACCAGCAGGGGAACGATGACGATGCGAACGGTGCCCATCAGGCGCAGCAGCGCCCAGCCGACCACCCCGATCACGATCAGCCGCCAGGACCAGGCGGCGGCGATCCGCAGTGCCTTCGGCACATCGGAGTCGTCCCGGCTGGTCGTCGAGCCACCGCCGTCGACCGGCGGCACGGGCTGCCAGGGCGGCGGGACGGCGACCGCCTCTTGGGCGCGGATCGCCGCTCGTTCGCGCTGTCGCTCGCGGGCGGCGCGTACGGACGCGCGTCCCACCTGGAACGCCTGACGCACCCGCCGTCGCGGCTGCTCGAAGCGGCTCAACCGGCACCCCCGGGAGTGGTAGGGATCAGGCGGTACACCGTAGCGCCTGCGGCCCCGCCCGACACAGACCGCCGAGGGCGCGGATCAGCCCGGCTCGGTGACGAAATCGATCAACCGCTCCATGGCGTTGATCAGCGGGGTCTCCACCTCCGCGTAGGTGTTGACCCGGGACAGGATGTGCCGCCACATGTCGGCCGGCTCGGCGACCCCTAGCGCCGCGCAGACCCCCTCCTTCCACGGCCGCCCCGGCGGCACCACCGGCCACGCCCGGATGCCCAGCGCCGCCGGCTTCACCGCCTGCCACACATCGACGTACGGATGCCCGGTGACCAGCACGTGTGGCGAGGTCACCCGGGCCACTATCCGGCTCTCCTTCGAGCCGGGCACGAGATGGTCGACGAGAACGCCGAGCCGCCGGTGCGGGGCCGGGCCGAACTCGCGTACCGCGGCGTCCAGGTCGTCGATGCCCTCCAGGGGTTCCACCACCACGCCCTCGATGCGTAGGTCGTCGCCCCAGATCCGCTCGACCAGGGCGGCGTCGTGCACCCCCTCCACCCAGATCCGGCTGGCCCGGGCGACGCGGGCGCGTGCCCCCTCGACCGCTACGGAACCCGAGGCGGTACGCCGACGCGCGGCCGGCACCGGCGCCCGGGCGGGTCGGCGCAGGGTGACCGGCTGACCGTCGAGCAGGAAGGCGGCGGGACGCAGCGGGAAGTTGCGCCGCTTACCGTGCCGGTCCTCCAGCACCACCGCACCGGACTCGAACCCGACCACCGCGCCACAGAAACCCGAATCGGCGTCCTCGACCACCAGGTCCGCCTCGGCGTCGACCTCCGGAATCACCTTCCGCCGCCGCCAGTCCCCCGCCAGAACGTCCTCGCCATACCGCCGCCCCATCCCCGGCACGCTAGTCCCACCCACCCGACCCCACATCTCGACGCGCCGCCCACCCCGCCCTCTGGCCGCCGATCATGCACTTAGCGTCGCGACGAAAGGTGCAGAAGTGCATGAACCAGCGACCAAAAGTGCATGATCGACGGGGAGATGGCGGGGGTGGGAGGGGCGGGGTGGGAGGGGGTGGGAAGGGGTGGAGTGCGGCAGTCGAGACAGGGGCGGGCAAGAACACGTACTCTTTCGGCATGTCCACCCCCGCTGCGGGTGCGGCCATCCTTGCGCCGCGCCGGTCGAGCCGGTTCGTTGCCTGGGTGCGCGCATGGCGCGCCGGCCTGGTGCCCTTCGACGAAGTCGCCGACGAGGTCGCCGGTGACGAGGAGCACCTGGTCGCCGACGCACCCGGCACCTGGACGGACGTGCCCTTGCGGGAGGCCCTGCCCACCCTGGCCAAGCTCTCGCCGGACGAGATCCGGCTGGTGCTGCCGGCCCCGGGCGACCCCCGTGGCCTGCCCGGCCCGGGTGACTTCGCCGGGGCCGCCCTGGTCACCGGCGAGGCCGTCATCGCCGGCCCGATGGGCCTGATCCCGGAGGTACGGGTGCACACCTCCGGCTCCGGGGACACCTTCGAGACCGTGCTCTGGCGGGTGTACCCCCTGCCGGCCAACGCCCCGGCCGCCGCGCTCACCCTGCCCGGCGCTGCCGAGGCGGAGGCGGAGCTGGCCGCCGCGCTCGCCGACACGACCGCGGCACTGACCCGACTGGACATCGCCCAGTGGCGTCCCGAGCTGGCCGGGGCCCTGGAGGCCCTGCGCCGCCCGGACGGCACCACCGACCTGCCGCCCGGCTTCGACCCGCGATCGCGCCGGTTGTTCGCCCGGGCCGCCGTACTCGACCGGGTGCTGGCCCTGGCCGGGCACGCCGCACCCGGCGGTGCGGTCAACAACCACGAGGCCCAGCAGCGCGATGCCGCCCTGCGCCCCCTGACCACGGCCTGCCGTCAGGCCCTCGTCGCCGCCTGCAACGCCCCCCTGCGGCCGTAGCCCGGAGGACCCCATGCCGTTCGTAACCTCCCGGGACGGGACGCGGATCGCCTACGAACGGGAGGGTGCCGGCCCGGCGCTGATCCTCATCGACGCCGCCGGGCACTTCCGGGCCAACAGCCCCCTGGACGAGTTGGCCGTCCTGCTGGCCCAGGACTTCACGGTCTACCGCTACGACCGGCGCGGCCGCGGGGACAGCGGCGACACCCCGCCGTACGCCCCGCAGCGCGAGGTCGAGGACCTGGCCGCCCTGATCGCCGAGGCGGGAGCACCGGTCTCGCTGTACGGGTACTCCTCGGGCTGTCTGCTCGCCCTGCACACGGCCGCCGCCGGTGTCGACGTACGACGATTGGCCCTGTTGGAGCCGCCACTGGACACGGACGACGACCGCGCCGAGGCGCGGGCCTTCACCGCGAAGCTGCGGGAGTCGGGCGGCGAGGAGGCGGTGGGGTTCTTCCTCACCGAGATCGGCGTACCGGACGACCTGCTGGCCGGGATGCGCGGCACCCCGCACTGGACAGCCATGGTCTCGGTGGCGCACACCCTGGCGTACGACAGTCTGCTCAGCGAAGCCACCGGCGCGGCACTGCTGCGGCGGGTGGCCACCCCCACGCTGGTGCTGCACAGCGCCGGCAGCACGGCCGACCTGACCGCGATGGCCGCCACCACGGCCGCCCTGCTGCCCGCCGCCGAACAACGCAGCCTGCCCGGCGAGTGGCACGGCGTACCGGCAGCGGTGCAGGCTCCGGTGCTGGCCGACTTCCTGCGCCGCGACACCGAGCCCGCCTGACCGGCGCCGATCCGCCCGGACGCCGCAGCGGTCAGATCTCGTCGATCAGGTCGGCCACGGAGTTGACGATGCGGGAGGGACGGTACGGGTAGCGTTCCGCCTCCGTGCGGGTGCTGATGCCGGTCAGCACCAGGATGGTCTCCAACCCGGCCTCCAGGCCACAGAGGATGTCGGTGTCCATCCGGTCACCGATCATCGCGGTGCTCTCCGAGTGGGCGTCGATGGTGTTCAGCGCCGAGCGCATCATCATCGGGTTGGGTTTGCCGACGAAGTACGGCTCCACCCCGGTCGCCTTGGAGATCATCGCGGCCACGGATCCGGCGGCCGGCAGGGCCCCCTCGACCGACGGGCCGGTGGCGTCCGGGTTGGTGCAGATGAACCGGGCCCCGTCGTTGATCAGCCGGATCGCCTTGGTGATCGCCTCGAAGCTGTAGGTGCGGGTCTCCCCCAGCACCACGTAGTCGGGGGCGAAGTCGCTGAGCACGTAGCCGACCGCGTGCAGGGCCGTGGTCAGCCCGGCCTCCCCGATCACGTACGCGGTCCCGCCCGGCCGCTGGTCGGCCAGGAACTGGGCGGTGGCCAGCGCGGAGGACCAGATCGCCTGCTCCGGCACGTCCAGACCCATCCGGGCCAGGCGGGCCTGCAGGTCCCTGGGGGTGTAGATGGAGTTGTTGGTCAGCACCAGGAAGGGCTTGCCGGAGGCGCGCATCCGCTTGATGAACTCCGGGGCACCCGGTATGGGCTGTCCCTCGTGCACCAGCACACCGTCCATGTCGGTGAGCCAACTCTCGACGGGTTTACGGTCTTGCATGCTCGTCTCCGCAGGGGTGTCGGGGTCGGCAGGGCCGGTCAGGAGGGACGGCGGGGCGGGACGCAGCAGACCGAGGGGCAGGTGTCCCACATCGGCAGCTCGCCGAGCCGGCGACGCAGGTCGACCCCGGCCGGGTCGATGCGTTCCTGGACCAGCTCCCGCACCATGGTCACGAAGCGGGGGTCGGTGCCCGGGGTGTCCGCCCGGACATAGTCCAGGCCCAGTCGGGTGGCCGTGTCCCGCGCCTCGGTGTCCAGGTCCCAGATCACCTCAAGGTGGTCGGAGACGAAACCGATCGGGCTGACCACCACCCCGGTCACCTGCTGGTCGGCCAGGGCGGTCAGGTGGTCGTTGATGTCCGGCTCCAGCCACGGGACGTGCGGCGGCCCGGATCGGCTCTGCCACACCAGGTCGTAGGGCAGGTCGGGGGCGGCCCCCGCGTGCACCAGCCGGGCCGTCTCGGCCAGTTGGGCGGTGTACCGGCCACCGTGCGGGCCGGCGCTGTCGGCCATGGTCACCGGTACGGAGTGGGCGGTGAAGACCAGCCGGGTGGTGTCCCGCCGAGCCGGGTCCAGTCGGCTCAGCGCGGCCCGGACGGCGTCGATGTGCGGCTCGACGAAGCCGGGGTGGTCCCAGAACTGGCGCAGCTTCTCGATCACGGGTGCGTCCGAGCCGACCGCGGCCCGGGCGGCGGTGATGTCCTCCTGGTACTGCCGGCAGGAGGAGTACCCGCCGAAGGCGCTGGTGGCGAACGCCAGGGCCCGGCGTACCCCGTCGTCGCGCATCTGGGCCAGGGTGTCCGCGAGCATCGGGTGCCAGTTGCGGTTGCCCCAGTACACCGGCATGTCCAGGCCGTGGGCGGCGAAGTCGGCGCGGACCGCGGCCAGCAGGTCCCGGCACTGCTGGTTGATCGGGGAGACTCCGCCGAAGTGCTGGTAGTGCTCGGCGACCTCGGCCAGCCGCTGCGGCGGGATGCCCCGCCCCCGGGTGACGTTCTGGAGGAAGGGCAGCACGTCGTCCGGCCCCTCCGGGCCACCGAAGGAGACCAGCACCAACGCGTCGTACGCCATGGTGCCATTCTTGCCCCTGCCAGGCGGCGTACCGGCAACGCCCCCGGGTCCCGACCGTTAAGAAGGGCCCCCTGCTCTACCGTAGGCGTTAACAGGGGGCCCTTCCTTTCACCTAGGCGCCGATTGCGTGGTAGCCGCCGTCGACGTGCACGATCTCGCCGGTGGTGGCGGGGAACCAGTCCGACAGCAGGGCCAGGCAGGCCCGGGCGGCCGGCTCCTGGTCGGCTAGGTCCCAGCCCAGCGGGGCCCGTCCGGACCAGGCGTTCTCGAACTGCTCGAAGCCGGGGATCGACCTGGCGGCCATGGTCCGCAGCGGACCGGCGGCGACCAGGTTGCTGCGGATGCCCTGCTTGCCCAGGTGCAGGGCCAGGTAGCGGGAGGTGGACTCCAGCCCGGCCTTGGCCACGCCCATCCAGTCGTACACCGGCCAGGCCTGGGTGGCGTCGAAGGTCAGCCCGACCACCGCGCCGCCCGGCGACATCAGCGGCAGCGCCGCGACGGCCAGGGATTTGTAGGAGTACGTGGAGACGTGCAGGGCGGTCGCCACGTCCTCCCAGGGGGCGTCGAGGAATCCCCCGCCGAGGCAGCTCTGCGGGGCGAACCCGATCGAGTGCACCACCCCGTCCAGGCCGTCGACGTGCTCACGCACCTTGTCGGGCAGCCCGGCCAGGTGTTCGGAGTTGGTCACGTCCAGCTCGATGACGGGTGCCGCCTCGGGCAGCCGCTTGGCGATCCGCTCCACCAGCGAGAGCCGGCCGTACCCGGTCAACACGACCTGGGCGCCGTTCTCCTGGGCGAGCTTGGCGACTGAGAAGGCGATGGAGGCGTCGGTGATGACGCCGGTGACGAGCAGCCGCTTACCGGCCAGCAGTCCGGACATTTTGCTCATTCCTCCGTGCTCAGGTTCAGGGGCCTGCTCGGTTCAGTGGCCCATGCCCATGCCGCCGTCGACCGGGATGACCGCGCCGCTGATGTAGGCGGCACTGTCGCCGGCCAGCCAGGTGACGACCTCGGCGACCTCGTCCGAACTGGCCATCCGGCCCGCCGGGATGGACCTGAGGATCTCCGCCTTGCGCCCCTCGGAGAGCTCGGCGGTCATGTCGGTCTCGATGAAGCCGGGGGCCACCACATTGGCGGTGATGTTGCGGCTGCCCAGCTCACGGGTGATCGAGCGGGCCACCCCGACCAGGCCGGCCTTGCTGGCCGCGTAGTTGACCTGACCGGCCCCGCCGGAGAGACCGACCACCGAGGAGATGAAGATCATGCGACCCCACTTGGCCCGCAGCATCTTCGCCGAGGCCCGCTTGGCGCAGCGGTACGCCCCGGTCAGGTTGGTGTCCAGCACCCGGGTGAACTGCTCCTCGGACATCCGCAGCAGCAGGGTGTCGTCCGTGATGCCGGCGTTGGCGACCAGCACCTCCACCGGGCCGAACTCCGCCTCCACGGCCGTGAACGCCGCGTCGACCGACTCGCTGTCGGTGACGTCGCACCGCACCCCGAAGATCCCGTCGGGTGCGCCGCTGCCCCGGTGCGTGATCGCCACCCGGTCGCCCTGCTTGGCGAACGCCTGGGCGATGGCCAGACCGATGCCGCGGTTGCCACCGGTAACCAACACAGTTCGAGACACGGGCGTCCCTCCAAAAGATCGTTGCGGGTGGAGACTAGGTGCTACCGCACGGTAATCCCTAACCCGTCCCACGTCATCGCACCTATCGTGCTCGCTTCCATCTCGGACGGCGGAAGTGTGCCCATGCGGGGCCATCCCGTCGACTGCCAGCCTTTCCGGCCTCCGCCGCCGGACAGTCGACCCCGGTTCGCGGGGGCGGTCGACCGAATGCGCCCCGGGGCGGTACCGGGTGTACGCTGACGGGCGTTCGCGGGTCGCTCGGCGACCCGTATCGCCCGGACCGACCCCGACCTCAGGAGGTGATCGCTGTGCCAGATAGCGATCCTCCCAGTCGTGGCCGGGCCGACCGCCAGTCACGCTGAGCATCTCTCCGCCTGAGCTGGCCCGCTCCCCGCGCACCCGCCACCGCCCTTCGGCCGTAAGCCGCAGTGGTCGATCCTGCGGGTGCCAACCGGAAGCCCCCGGTCACGACTTCGAGTGTGTGCGTCCCCGATTCACTCCTCGCCGGTCCCGCCATGTCCCGGGCCGACGAACCGCTCACCCCGGAGTCTGTCATGAGCCGCTACGTCGCCCCGCTGGGCTTCACCCTCGCCGCCGTCTGGGTGGCCGTCCTGTTCGTGATGGCCAGCGGCACCCACTGACCGCCCCGGTGGGATCGTGCTCGATCCGGGATCGAGTGGCTAAGCGCACGCCGCCAAGCCACTCGATCCCGGATCGAGCGTGATCACCACGGCAGGGCCGGGGACAGTCAGACCAGGCGGGAGGACCAGAGCAGGCTGGTCGCCCCGGCGCAGAGGGCCAGCAGCAGGGCGATGCCGGCGTACCACTGGGTGATCTCCCGGGCCTCGGTCCGGAAGCCGATCGAGCTGCCCATGTCCTGGTACACCTGCTTGAGCTCGCTGACCGAGGCGGCCTCGTAGAAGTAGCCCTCGGTCGTCTCGGCCAGGGCGGCCAGGGCCATCCGGTCCACCGGCACCCGTTGCAACTGCCCGCCGATGGCCACATGACCGGCGTCCGTACCGAAGGCGATCGTGGAGACCGGCACGTTGGCCGCCTGGGCCGCTGCGGCGGCCTCCTCCACCGACCGGCCGGCCGTGCGGAAGCCGTCGGACAGCAGCACGATCCGGGCCGGGGGGATCCCGGCCGCCCCGTCGGCCGGTACCGACCGGATCGCCTCCAGGCAGGTGAAGACTGCCTCCCCGGTGGCGGTCGCCTCGGCCAGCACCAGCCCGTCGATCGCACTGGTCACCGCCGGACGGTCCTTGGTCGGGGGCACCAGCACGTTCGCCGACTTGGCGAAGGAGACCAACCCCACGTTGTACGTCTCCGGTAGTTCCCGGACGAACTGCTTGGCCGCCTCCTGGGCCGCCTCCAGGCGGTTCGGGGGCACGTCGTCGGCCTGCATCGACAGCGACACGTCGATGGCCAGCATGATGGTGGCGCGTTCCAGGGGTTCCCGGGTGTCCATCGCCGGGCGGGCCAGGGCACCGGCCAGCACCAGCAGAGCCAGCAGGAAGGCGGTCGCCGGAACGTGCCGCCGCCAGCCCAGTCCCTTCGGCGCCACCGTACGCAGCAGGTCCACGTTGGTGAACCGCATCGCGTACTCCCGGCGGCGCAACTGCCGCCAGACGTACAGCGCGGCCAGGGCGAGCACCGGCAGTACGGCCAGCAGCCACCACGGTTGGAGCAGTCGGATCATCGTGTCGTCCCCCGGGTACGCGCGTGCCGTTGCCCGGCAACGAAGCGCACCATGTCCAGCAGCCAGTCTCGGTCCGTACGCAGTCGCAGGTGTGCGGCACCGGCGGTACGCAGGGCGGCGGAGATCTCCGCGCGCTGGGCGGCTGCCGCCGCCGCGTACCGGTGCCGCAGGCCCCGATCGGCGGTCTGCACCTCGTGCAGTTCCCCGGTCTCCGGGTCGACGACGGGCAGCACCCCGACGTCCGGTAGCTCCAGTTCCCGCGGATCGACCACCTCGATCGCCAGCACGTCGTGGCGTACCCGCAGCTTGCGCAGCGGGCGGGCCCACTGGGTCGGCGGGGCCAGGAAGTCGGAGATGACCACCGCGACTCCACGCCGCCGGGGTGGGCGGTTGAGCATGTCCACCAGTGCGCCCAGGTCACTGCGGCCGGGCCGACTCTCCGTGCCGGCGATGGCCCGCAGCATGCCCTGGGCCTCCTTGCGCCCGGACCGGGCCGGCAGCCGGACCAGCCGCCCCGGCCCGACGGGTACGGGTGCCGACCGGCGACCCCGACGCTGGGCGGGCACCTCGTCGCCGCTGCCGACCACCGCGCCGATCCGGTTGCCGCCCCGGACGGTCAGGTGGGTGATGGCCGCCGCCGCGGCGATCACCACCTCCCGCTTGAGCCACCGGCCGGTGCCGAAGTCGAGGCTCGCCGACAGGTCCACCGCCAACCAGGTCTCCAGCTCACGGTCGGCCACCGTACGGCGTACGTGCGGGGTGGTGGTGCGGGCGGTGACCGGCCAGTCCATCCGGCGTACGTCGTCACCGGGGCGGTACTCCCGGGACTCGCCCGCCTCACTGCCCGGGCCCGGCAGCAGCCCGGCGTAGTCGCCCTGCAGCAGCCCGTCGAGTTTGCGGGTGACCAGCAGCTGCAACCGGGCCAGCACGGCCCCGGAGCGGTTGTCCGCCGCCGACGTCGGTTCCCGGTGACCGCTAGGAGGGGTGGTCGAGGTCACGGCCGCTGCCCGGGCCACCCCGAGGTCGGTGCCCCCGCCCCCGGTGGCGGCGGGGTGGCCTGCTGCCGGGGCGCCACCGAGGGCATCGGGATGGTCGACATGACCCGATGCACCACGTGGTCGGCCGGCACGTCGTCGGCCAGGGCGTCGTAGCTGAGCACCAGCCGGTGTCGCAGGATGTCCGGGGCGATGTCCTGAACGTCCTGCGGCAGGGCGTAGTCCCGTCCGCGCAGCAGGGCCAGCGCCCGGGTGGCCCGGACCAGACCGAGGGAGGCCCGTGGGCTGGCACCGTACTGGATCAGTCGCGCCACGTCGGGCATCCCGTGCTCGGCGGGGGTACGGGTGGCCAGCACCAGCCGCACCGCGTAGTCGATCAGGGCATTGTGTACGAACACCTGGTCGGCCTTGCGTTGCAGGGCGATCAGGTCCTCGGTGTCGAAGACCGTGGTGGGCTCGGGCGGGGCCACCCCCATCCGGTAGACGATCTCCCGCTCCTCCGCGTCGGTCGGATAACCCACGACGATCTTCATGAGGAAACGGTCCCGCTGGGCCTCCGGCAGGGGGTAGACCCCCTCCTGCTCGATCGGGTTCTGGGTGGCCATCACCAGGAAGGGGTTCGGTACCCGGTGGCTCTCCCCGCCGATGGAGACCTGCCGCTCGCTCATCACCTCCAGCAGCGCCGACTGCACCTTGGCCGGGGCCCGGTTGATCTCGTCGGCGAGCAGGAAGTTGACGAACACCGGGCCCAGCTCCACGTCGAACTTCTCGCTGGACTGCCGGTAGATCCGGGTGCCCATGATGTCGGCCGGCACCAGGTCCGGGGTGAACTGCACCCGGGCGAAGGAGCCGCCGACGACCTTGGCCAGGGTCTCCACCGCCAGGGTCTTGGCCACCCCGGGCACCCCCTCCAGCAGGCAGTGCCCCCGGGCCAGCAGGGCGACGAACATCCGCTCCACCATCCGGTCCTGCCCGACGATCACCCGTTTGATCTCGAACAGGGCCCGCTCCAGCAGGCCGGCGTCCTGCGCCGGTGTGGTCGGCGCGGCGGGCGCCTGCGGCTGCGTCCCGTTCGGGGTCGGGGCGTCGGGCGTGGTCGGCTGGGCCACCGGTCCTCCACAGCATGAATCGGTCGTCGCGGCGTGTGCGCTACCAAGCCTCGCATGCCCGGCTGAGTACGGACGGCGGGAGCGACCGATTTTCGCCACGCCCGCCCCTCGGCACCGAATCGCCGATCACCAGTGGACAGAATCCGCCTCGGCGTGTGTACCATTCACCCGTCGCCGGGCGGCTTCCCCCGTGGCCGCCCGGCGCTCATCGTCTTTCTCCCGCCGCCCTAGACTGGCCGGGATGAGCGACCCCGACACCTCCACCCAGGTCCTGGTCTGTTCGGCCCGTGGGTGTCACGCCTGCGCCGGGTGGTCACTGCGGTGGAACAATCCCCGTCTGCACCAGCCCGAGCGGCGCAAGACCTGGCTGGCCTGCGACGCGCACCGCGCTCAGCTCAGCGACTTCCTCACCGCACGCGGCTTCCTGCGGGAGGTCGCCCCGCTGAGCGGATCGCCTACCCTCGAAGAGTGGACGGGCACAACAGAAGGCGGGCCCCATGACCGGTGATCAGGTGGGCGGCGGCTCATTGCCGAGGTCGGACGCCGGGCACCCCAGCCCACTTGAGCCGTGGCCGGACACGGTCCACTGGCAGTCGATCTCCCGGGATCTGATCTGGGTGGAGTTGCTGCGGCTGTCCGCCATGGTGGTCGTACTGTCGATCATTCTCGGGGTCGGCTGGGCGTTCACCAGCGCCTGGCCCTTCGGGCTGGCCCTCGGCCTGCTCCTGTTCTTCGCCCTCTGGCGGGCGGTGACGATCGTCCGGGCGGTACACGCCTGGGGCTACGCCGAACGGGAGAACGATCTGCTGGTGCGGCACGGGCTGCTGGTCCGTCGGCTCTCCATCGTGCCGTACTCCCGAATGCAGTTCGTCGATGTCAGTGCCGGCCCCCTGGAGCGGGCCTTCGACCTGGCCACCGTGCAGTTGCACACCGCGGCGGCGGCCAGTGACGCCCGGGTGCCGGGGCTTCGGCCCGCGGAGGCCTCCCGGTTGCGCGACCGGCTCACCGCCCTCGGCGAGGACCGGGCGGAAGGGCTGTGAGCGACCCCGTCGGCGGGGACTCGGACCGCACCCCGCCCTCGCCGGACACCGCACCCTCCGCCAGCTCCCCAACAGCCCCACCCCCGCCAGCCGGCCCATCACCGGTAGCCCCGCCACCACCAGCCGGCCCGTTGCCGGGGGCGGTGCCACCGCAGTATCCGTACGGATATCTCCCGGGCGCGGGGCCGCCGCAGTATCCGCCCGGTGGTTGGCTGGGCTCGCCGCAGGCACCGCAGGCCCGACAGCGGCTGCATCCGCTGAGTCCGGTGCTGCACAGCGCCCGGTCTCTGGTCGTGGTCATCGCCGGGCTGTCCTGGTCGACCTTGTCCCGGGTCGGGTTCGGCTGGTTCGCGGCGATGGTGTCCGTGATCGTCCTGGGCGCTGCCGTGCTGGCCGTGGTCAGTTGGTACAACACCGGCTACCAGGTGGTGGGCCGCGAGCTGCGGATCCACGAAGGGCTGTTGTGGCGCCGGACCCGGGCGATCCCGCTGGAACGCCTCCAGGCCGTCGAGGTGGTCCGGCCCCTGCTCGCCCAGCTCACCGGGTTGGCCGAGTTGCGGTTGGAGGTGGTCGGCGGCGGTAAGACGGAGGCCCCGCTGGCCTTCCTCAGCCTCGCCGAGGCCTCCGCGCTGCGCCAACGCCTGCTGGCCCTGGCCGGGTCACCGACCGTCAGCGCACCCGGTGCCGGGCCCCGGCCCGCTCCGCTGGCCACCCCTGCCGGGGCCGAGCCGCCGGCCGGTAGGCAACTGCATGCGGTACGCAACCATGATCTGCTGATCAGTCAGTTGCTCACCCCCCAGGCGTTCCTGCTGCCGTTCGGTGTGCTCTTCGTCGCCGCGCAGTTCCTGTCGGAGGGTTCCTGGTCGTTCATCGCGGTGGCCAGCACCCTGACCGCGATGGCCGGCATCCTGCTGCAACCGGTTCGCCGGGTGCTGGACGACTGGCGGTTCCAACTGGCCCGCGACGAGGACCGGCTGCGGATCCGCAACGGTCTGCTGGAGACCAGGATGCAGACCGTACCCCTGCACCGGGTGCAGACCGTCGGGGTGACCTGGCCGCTGCTCTGGCGGTTCAAGGGCTGGTTGCGGATGCGCCTGGAGGTGGCGGGCTACTCCGGCGGCGAGCCGGACCAGCGCAGCCGCCCCGACCGTCTGCTGCCGGTCGGTGACCTCCGCACCGCCGAGGCGATCATGGCCGAGGTGCTGCCGGGGGTCGATCTGTCGTCGCTGCCGCTGACCACGCCGCCGGAGCGGGCCCGCTGGCTCAACCCGCTGAGCCGCCAGGTGCTCGGTGCCGGGCTGACCCCGCAGGTCTTCGCGGTGCGTTCCGGCCTGCTGACCCGCCAGGTGACCGTCGTGCCGTACGCCCGGTTGCAGAGTGTCCGGGTGGTGCAGGGGCCGTTGCAGCGACTGCTGCGGCTGGCCACGGTCCATGCCGACACGGCCGGTGGGGCCGGGGCGGCGGCCGTCGACCGGGATCTGGCCGAGGCCTGGGCCCTGGCGGCGGAGTTGTCCGCGCGAGGGCACGCCGCCCGCCAGCAGTGACCGCCCGACCCCACGCCGCCCGCCGCCGGCAGTGACACCCGCTCGACCCCGGCAGTGACCGCCCGAACCGCGAGGGTCGGTCAGCGGGTCGCCGGGACGGTGGTGGGGTCGGCCGGGGTGACCGGCGGGTCGGCGGGGGTGTCCGTCGGGGTGCGGCCTGCCTTTCGGCCGGCCCACCAGCGCTCGGCCAGGCCCACCACCAGGAAGGTCATCCCGACGTACGCCCAACCGACCAGCACGTCGATCACGTAGTGCTCGCCGCTGTAGACCAGGGTGAAGGTCATCGCCAGCGGATACGCCAACAGCAGCGGCCACCAGCGACGCCGCACCCCGCTCAGGAAGAACAGCACCACGAACAGGGCGAAGGCGGTGTGCAGCGACGGCATGGCGGCCACCGGGTTGGAGGCAAGCTGACCGGCGTTGAGCAGGTTGCCGGCGCCGTGCATGCCGAACTCCCGCCACCCCCGGGTGGAGATGCGTGCCACCTCCGTCAGCAGCCCGTTCTGCGCCGCCCACCAGGGCGGGGCGGCCGGGTAGAGGAAGTAGGTGACCAGGCCGGCGGCGCAGAGGAAGAACCAGCGGCGCATGAAGGCCGCCCAGCGGGCGCGAGAGTGCACCCAGAGCACCGCGGCAGCGGCCAGGGCCGCCACGAAGTGGGAGAAGTACACCCAACTGACGAGCACGTCGTACCAGCGCACGTCGGGGTGGTAGAGGTGCTGCTGCAACCAGACCGTCGGCACCTCCCCGCCGGTGAGCCAGCCGAACATCACCCGGTCGGCGAGGATCAACTCGTACGCGTGCGGGACCGTCCCGTCGTGGTAGGCGAAACCACGGGACAGGTTGTACGCGACCAGCAGCAGCACCACCGGCACCCAGTCCCGGGCGAACCGCAGGTGGCTGCGCCACGGGCGGTCGGAGTTCCAGGCGATGGTGCCGGCCCAGATCCAGAAGAAGGCGTACAGGGGGTCGGTGGGCAGGCCGATGGCCAGCCAGCACACCACGAACGCGAGGGCCCACACCAGCATCGCGACCACCCGGCGGCGCCCGTTCTCAGGTGGGACGGGGGCCTCGGTGGGGGCGGTGGGCTGGGGGTCGGTCACAGCAGACATCGCGGACAAGGTTAACGGCGCATCAACCACCGTCTGACGCAGGACCACCTGCCGCGCCGGGGCAGTGACCGGGGTCGCATCCCGCCGGGGCCCGACACGGCCCGGATCGCGGTGATCGTGGCGGCCACCCGCCCCGGCGCCGGGCCAGCACCTACGCTGTGGCCATGCAGGAGCAGTCGGATCATGCCCTGACGCCGGGCCTGGTGGCCCGCGTCGCGTTGACCGTCACCGACGCCGACACCGCCCAGGCCCTGGGCTCCGGCGACGTGCCCGTGCTGGGCACCCCCCGGGTGGTCGCGCTGGCCGAGGCGGCGACCGTGGCGGCGATCACCCGTCAACTGGCGCCCGGGACGACGACGGTCGGCACCCGGGTGGAGTTGGATCACCTGGCCGCGACCCTGGTGGGCCGGACGGTGACCGCCCAGGCCGAACTGACCGCGGTCGACCGGCGTCGGTTGACCTTCGAGGTGACCGTCACCGAAGGTGAGCAGACGGTCGCGCGAGGCCGGGTGGAGCGGGTGCTGGTCGACCGGCAGCGCTTCATCGAGCGGGCGGGCGGAGCCTCATGACGGGTGGCTTCGTCGAGGTCGCCGACCGGGTCCTGGTGCTGCGGGAGCCCCTGCTGGCGGTCAACGTCACCCTGGTGCTGGGCGAGGGGCAGGCCCTGCTGGTCGACACCCTGTCCACCGTTGGGCAGGCGGTCGAGCTGGCCGAGGCGGTACGCGCGGTCACTGCCGACCCGCTGACCCTGGTCAACACCCATCACCACTTCGACCACTGCTTCGGCAACGCCACCCTGGCCGCCGGGGGGTCGCGCCCGATCTGGGCGCACGAACTGGCCGCGGCGGCCTTGCGCGAGGACCCGGAAGGGCTACGCCGGCAGGCGTACGCGGAACTGCGCGACGAGCACCCCGAGCTGGCCGCCGAGGTGACCGAGGTCGAGGTGCTGGCGCCCACCCACACCCTGCGCACCGAGGTCACCCTGGACATCGGGGGGCGGCCGGTGCTGCTGCGCCATCCCGGTCGTGGGCACACCGACGCCGACCTGGTGGTGCAGGTGCCCGACGCCGAGGTGCTGATCGTCGGTGACCTGGTGGAGGAGTCCGGCCCACCCGCCTTCGAGGACTCCTACCCCCTGCAATGGCCGGAGACGGTGGCCGAACTGCTGCGCTGGGCCACCCCCTCGACGGTCGTGGTGCCGGGGCACGGCACGCCGGTGGAGGTCGACTTCGTCCGAGCCCAGCACGCCCAGCTGGTCGAGTTGGCCTGGCTGATCCGGGCCGGGCACACCGGCTCGACCCCACCGGAGCGGGTCGCCGCCGACGCACCCTTTCCGGCCCGGGCCGCGTTGCTGGCCGCCCGTCGCGGCTACGCCGAGTTGGACGGCACGATCTGACCGGGTGACGGCGGGCCGCAGGGGTCAGCCGGGGAACCGGTCGGCGACCTCGGCCCGGGTGGGCATGGCGACCGCGCCCCCGGGGCGCTCGCAGACCAGCCCGGCGACCCGCAGGGCGAAGGCCACCCGCTCGGCCCACCCGGTCGGGTCGACCGGTTCCCCGGCGACCAGCAGGTCAGCGACGAGGGCGGCCAGCACGGAGTCACCCGCACCGGTGGCGTCGACCGCAGCGACCCTCGGCGCCGGTACCCGTACCGGATCGGTGTCGGCGGCGGTGACCACCGCACCGGCGGCGCCCAGGGTGACCACGACGGTGCCGGCCCCCAGTTCCCGCAGGTAGGCCGCCACCCCCTCGGCCGGCTCGCCCGGATAGAGCAGCTCCGCGTCGGCGGCGCTCAACTTGACCAGGTGCGCCCCGGCGGCGAACTCGGCGACCACCTCGCGCAGGTCGGCCAACGCCGCCGGGCCGGAGAGCAGCCGGGGCCGGACGTTGGGGTCGAACACCCGCAGGCCGGTCGCCAGCGACCAGGCCCGCCGGGCGGCGGCCAGCGGTGCCGGCGACAGCAGCACGATCGACCCGCAGGAGAGCACCTGCGCGCCCTGGATCAGCCCGACGTCCAGGTCCTCCGGGTTCAGCAGGGCGTACGAGGGCGGATCGCCGTAGAAGCGGAAGTCCGGTTCGGCGCCGGTGAAGGTGGCCACCGCCAGGGTGGTCGGTACGGCGGCGGTGACCGTGCCGGTCAGACCGACCCCGGCCGAGGTGAGGAAGGTGCGGATCCGTTCGGCGAGCGCGTCCTCACCGAGGGAGCCGACGAACTGCACCGCACCGCCGAGCCGGGCGATGCCCACCGCTACGTTGAGCGGGGCCCCACCGATGGCCTGCCGGTAGACCGGCACACCGTCGTACTCCGTGTCGAGCAGGTCGACCAGCGCCTCGCCGAGCACCACCGCGTATCCCATCGAGCCGATCCTTCCGTCCACTGCCGGGATGTTCAGGCTGGCACAGCCGGGGCCGGTCGGGTGGGCGAGGCGGCGCATCGACCGAGCCGACATCGAGAAATGACTATTGCGCCGATGCGCCGCCCGTGCTGGGATAGTGGGTACCGGGTGACGCGGGGGCTGCGCGTCACCGGCGCCGGGTTCATCGCACGCGAGGGCATTTACGCGTCGACCGCATGCTGACGGCACCCGCCTGTCGGGCTCATCCGACCTGGGCGCGGGTCGCCGCATCGATCGCATCCGCCTAACAGCAGCGGGGTTGGCATACCTCGTCATCCCCCGCGCGTTCCGGCGGGGCCACCGGACCGGTGTCCCCGCGAGTCAGGAGAACCTGTGCACCGTCCTCGTCTGGCCGCGGTATTCTTCGCGGCCGTCACCCTCGCTGCGAGCGCGGTCGTAGCCGTGACCGCCAGCCCCGACCCGGCCGCCGCGCACGGCGCGGCGATGACCCCGGGTGCCCGTACCTACCTCTGTTGGCGTGACGGGCTCTCCCCCACCGGCGAGATCCGTCCGCAGAACCCGGCCTGTGCGGCGGCTGTCGCGCAGAGCGGCACGAACTCCCTCTACAACTGGTTCAGCGTGCTGCGTTCGGACGCCGGCGGTCGCACCACCGGCTTCATTCCGGACGGGCAGCTGTGCAGCGGCGGCGCGACCGGTTTCCGCGGCTTCGACCTGGCCCGCAACGACTGGCCGCTGACCCACCTGACCGCCGGCCGCTCCATGGAGTTCCGGTACAGCAACTGGGCCCACCACCCGGGCACGTTCTACTTCTACGTGACCAAGGACAGCTGGAGCCCGACCCGGGCGCTGGCCTGGAGCGACCTGGAGACCCAGCCGTTCCTCACGGTGACCAACCCGCCGCAGCGCGGCGCGGTCGGCACCAACGACGGCCACTACTACTTCACCGGCACCCTGCCGGCGAACAAGAGTGGCCGGCACATCATCTACTCCCGCTGGGTCCGCTCGGACAGCCAGGAGAACTTCTTCGGCTGCTCCGACGTGGTCTTCGACGGCGGCAACGGTGAGGTGACCGGCATCGGTGGCGGTGGCACCAACCCCCCGCCCACCACCCCGCCGCCCACCACTCCCCCGCCGACCACCCCGCCGCCCACCACCCCGCCGCCGACCACCCCGCCGCCCGGCAACAACAGCGGCTGCTCGGCCACCTTCAAGCTGACCAACAGCTGGTCCGGTGGCTTCCAGGGTGAGGTGGAGATCAAGAACACCGGCACCTCGCCGATCAACGGCTGGACCGCGAACTGGAGCCTGTCCAGCGGTCAGCAGATCAGTCAGGTCTGGAACGCCACGCACACCACGTCCGGATCGTCCGTGACGGCCCGCAACGTGGGGTACAACGGCAGCCTAGGAGCCAACGCCAGTACGAGCTTCGGCTTCCTCGCCAGCGGCACCAGCTCCACCCCCACGATCACCTGCACCGCCAGCTGATCACCAGCACCACGAAGGGGGCCCCGGATCCGGGGCCCCCTTCCGCTTGTCCGTCAGCGCCTCAGCGCCGCCAGCACCCCAAGCGACTCAGTCCGGTCTCGGCACACCGGCCGCCACTGAAAAGGCGCGGTCGGGGCGAGAGTGTCTCGCCCCGACCGCGCCCCGGACCGGGTCATCCCGTCCGCGGAACCGCTCAGCGCAGCGTGTACGCCGTGGGGATGGTTTGCTTCACGGTGTTGCCACCGCTGTCGGCCGCGCTGATCCGCAACCCGACCCCTTCGGCGGCCTGACCCCGCTTCGGGTGCTTGACCGTCGCGGTGTAGGTGTTCTTCCCGGCGGCCTTCGTCGGCGCCGGCTGCCAGCTTCGGCCACCGTCGAAGCTGACCTCCACACGCAGATCGGTCACCTTCGGCGGCGTGCTGAGACGCTCCTGGTAGTAGCCGATGATCGTGACCTGGTGCGCGCTCCCGGCCTTGACCGTGTTGTCCAGGTCAAGACCCAGGTCGTAGCGGAGGAAGATCAGCGGTTCCGGGCGACACTCGCCCGCGCCCCCGACGATGTCGCCCATGCAGGGCTGCAACTCCGAGACGTCCCCCTCGGTCGCCTTGCCCGAGGTGTACTCCCACACGGTCTTGACGCCGTCGGTCTCCGCCTCGAAGGTGTAGCGGGCCGATTCCGGCGGCAGATCATAGGCGACGATGTCACCACCCGCCGCGCATCCCAGCGCGACGATCCCCGCAGCTACCAGCCCCGCGAGTGTTGCCTTTCGCCGCAACGACGGCGACGTCGTGTTCATTGCGTCGGCCTCCCTTTTCGATTCGGCCCTCATCGCTGGCCACCGGAGGTCCGGGCCACCGGGTCACCGGCCGCACCGCTGCCGATCACGGCGGAGAAGGGCGCGAGCCGGCGTTCAAGTTCGTTGCCGGACTCATCGGCGAGCCTGAAGTCACACGCGGACGGCTCGCAGTTGTTGATTCCGAAGTACCCCTCGGCGAGCCCCTCGTTGTTGACGATGCCGATCATCGCCTGGCGGCCGCCGCTGCTGGTGGTCAGATACATGTTCGGGTAGAAGGTGTCAGCCTGCCGGCACCCTGCGCAGAGCGTTCCCGTGTCGAGGGTGAAGCCCGACCTGGTACGGACCTGCGGCACCGCACCGGGCAGGGTCGGACCGGTGTTCCAGTAGACCGTCTGCGCCACACCGGCCAGCAACTCCTGGTCTTCCTGCTGATTCGACGATGGCGTTGGCGTTTCGGTGTGGTCGACCCACGTGAATGCGAACTTGTTGATGGCGTTCTTCTGCCGGGTGACGAACGTGGTGAGCTTGTCTTGCGTGCTCGTGAGCGGCAGGCTGACGGACACCGGGTCCGGGCCGGATTCGGTCCACTGCCCCCACGTCAGGCTGGTGACCTCTCCCGGCCGGCTGGCGTGGAATCGGTGGTCGACCCGGTCAAGGTCGTTGTGTCGCACCTGGTACGGCAGCTTGTTGGGCACCCGACCCGAGTCGTGGAACGCGAGGGTGTAGACCTGCGGGTCGGGGCTGCCGCCGAGCTTGATTCGGACGGACGAGGCCTTCTTCGGCTTGGCCTCGAGCCGCGCGATCAGCTGGTTGGCCTCATCCGCCGGCACGGTCAGGATCGGCAGCGCGGCGTACGGTTCGATTGCCGGGCAGCTCTCCGGCCCGTCCGGGCAGACGATGGTGGGCTCGACGAACGTCAGTCTTTGCAGACCCGGCGGGCCGGCCACCAGCACGCCGACACCCCCCGCGGCAGCCACCGCCGCAACCCGTTCCCGCAGCGAGGTGACCTGACAGGTCGTCGCCGGGCAGATGTCGGTCGGTGTCAGCAGCACCAGCTTGCCCCTGGCATCGATCTTCGCCAGGTCGTCCGCCAATCCCATGCCGCCGTAGACGACAGCCTTCGTCCCGCTGTTCGGCAGCCGGGGAACCCGCAGCCGCAGCGGCTGAGAGAAGGTGTTCTCCCCCTCCGTCCACTGCAGGTCGTTGCGATACACGGAGGCGTCCGGGGTGCTGTAGCGGGCGGACAGGTCGAAGGAGCTGCCCCCACCGGTGACCTTCATGGTGATCAGAGGTGTGGTCTGCACCAGGTAGGCGCTGTGGGTCAGGGTGCCGGTACGCACCTTGTCGGTGGGCAGGGCCCACCAGTTCGGGTCGTAGGCGCCGTAGTTCGATGCGGTTTGTTGCGCCGTCATGTCCCAGTCACCGGTAGCGGACGTCCGCTGGATGACCTGGGCCGCGAAGTAGGTTTCCGTCGGCTTCGGGGTCTTCGCCCTGACCGGTTTCGCCTTACGCAGGTCGAGGGTGACGGTGGTGGGCTTGCTCAGCTTCACCTCGGAGGCCATCGGAAGTGCGCTGTGCTGCTCGCCACGCGCGTCCTGCCAGGTGACCGAGAGGGCGGCGGCGAAGGTGCCCTCGAACAGGCGTGCGGTCATCCGGTCACTGCCGGGCACGCCCACCGCGTCGTCGTGCAGGTGCACCTTGTCATCCACGGGAACGATCAGTGCGTTGCCGTACCTGACGGAGGTGGCACCGGCCGGTGGGATGACGTTGATGGTCAGCTCGATGCGCTCCGGCTCGAGGAAGGCGCTGATCCGATTGGACGCCTGCACGATGCCGTCGGCATCCCGAGCTGTCAGCACACCGGTGTAGCTGCCGTACTGCCCACCGTCCTCCAACACCCTGCCGTCGACGGTGACGGGCACCTCCGCGGTCCCGTGCGCGGCCACGGTCACCGGGTCGGTGCCGAAGCTGAACAGCCCTGCGGGAGCGGACTGGCCGTTGGAGGCGACCGAGGCCGAGAGATTCAGCGTGATCGGCTGGTCGGTGTGGTTGGTGTAGGTGAGCGTCCTGACCACCGGTGAGTGGGGGTAGGTGTGCCGGCCGAAGTGCAGGTTTCCGGTGGTGCTGATGGTCGGGTCGACGGCTCGGGCCAGGTCGACCCGGCCGACGCCCTGGGCGTACACGTCGTGCCCGAGGTCCATGGCGGTGGACATCAGGAGCCCTTTGATCTCTTGCCCAGTCAGCTCCGGGTACTTCTCCGCGATGATGGCCGCGGCTCCGGCAACGTGCGGGGCGGCCATCGAGGTGCCGCTGGCGCTGGTGTAGTGCTCGTCCACCACGGTACCCATCGCCGTACCGGCGGCGCGCGCAGCGACGATCTCGACGCCTGGAGCGGCGATGTCCGGCTTCGCCGCGTTGTCTCCTATTCGCGGTCCGCGGCTGGAGAAGCCGGCCATGGCGTCTTGCTTGTCCACGGCCGCCACGGTCAGTGCCTCGTCGGCAGCTCCCGGGGCTCCGACAGTGCCGCTGCCTGGTCCGGAGTTGCCCGCCGAGACGACGAAGAGGGTTCCCGTGCTGCGGCTCAGGTTGTTGACCGCCTCGCTCAACGGGTCGGTTCCGTCGGTGGCCCCGCCGCCGAGGCTCATGTTCACGACCTTGGCGTCGGAGTGGGCAGCCCACTCCATACCGGCGATGACGGCATCGGTGGGGCAGGAGCCGCCGTCGTTGCAGACCTTGCCGACCATGAGTTTCGCCGCCGGCGCCACTCCCTTGCGCAGTCCGTCGGAGGCGGCACCGCTGCCGGCGACGGTAGCCGCCACGTGCGTCCCATGCCCGTGCCCGTCCTTCGGGCCGCTCGCGTCACCAGTGAAGTCGACCTGCTCGACGATCTTGCCGGCCACATCCGGGTGATTGGGATCGATACCACTGTCGAGTACCGCGACGGTCACACCCGACCCGTCGTAGCCGCGGTCCCACACGATCGGCGCATTGATCTGCGCTACGGAGGTGTCAAGGTTGATGCGGGCCAGTTCGTTGAGCCATACCTTCTTGACTCCGGACAGTGCACCGGCAGTCCTGGCGGCTGCCACGCCGATGTCGTCCTTGCCGCGCACCTCCTGCCACCACCGGCCGTCACCCTGGATGTCCATCGACTGGGCGTTGATGCTGGCCAGAGTGGACCCGGTTGATGCACCGGCCACCTTCGGTGCCGCCCGCATCCGGAGATTCTGGTCGTAGGTGATCAGCACCGGCACCCGGCCGACCGTGCCCTCCGCCACGTGCGCGGCCAGCTTGGCAAGGTCGAACAGGCCCCAGTCCAGCAGACCCTGCTCGATCAGCGACAGTGCGTCGTTCGGTACGACGTAGACGCTGCCCTTCCTGGTGATGGTGTGGAAGGTGACAGTTTCGCCGTCGGGTCTGGGGGCGGCTTCGATCTCCCGTACTACCGGTTTCGCGTCCGCGCCGATACCGACATGCACCTTGTCACCGGTGATCAGTGTCAGCGGCAGGCTTGCGCCGGAGCCGGCAGCGACCCGCAGGGCGTCTTCGCTGATGGTCACCGGCAGGCTCCGGGGCGCCGTGACATCCGGTCGCGGACCCTGCTGGGTTGGCGTTTCGGCGTTCGCCGGCGAGGTTGACACGACCATCCCGAAGATGGTCAGACCGACGGTCAGGGCGCCCAAGCGTCGCCCGATGGGCTTCATAGCCGGACTCGGCCTCATCTGTCGGCCTCCTGCCGAGATACGGCCAGGCAGGTGCCTGGATGATGGCGTGTGGATCGCATCAAATTCCTCCTGCTAACTGGTACCTGCTCCGCCGACGTACCGAAAAATGGTCGTGCAGCCGAAAGAGAAACCCCGCTGTCGACCCTCGGCCTTCGCTAGAGCGGCTCGTATTCGCCATCGACATCGACTCCGCCCGCATCGGTACTATTCGATGCAACTGCCGAGTCGATCGGCGGTCGTGCCAGCTCCGCGCGGCCGTTCGACCCGCTCGACGACTCCGGCGAGCTGTCTGATGACTCAGGCATAGACGGTTGTCCTGGCTCCATGAGGACAGTGTGGGATCACCTTGGCCGTAGATCGATTGGCCAAGTGCAGGATTTAAACCGCCCGCGCACCCACGGATTTATTTCGTGCCGCCTGACGGGGGCTGAATTTTTTCGTCCTGCGCCGGCGCGTGTGCCTCCTGCTCGACGAGGCCAAGTTCCATGATCTTGAGTGCGAGTCCCGTGCGGGAGGTCACCTGCAACTTGCGCATGGCCGACTTGATCTGGCTGGAGACGGTCTGCGTGGACACCATCAGCTCGTCGGCGATCTGGCGGTTCGTCCACCCACCGACCAGCAGGCGGGCCACTTCACGCTCGCGCGGCGACAGTTGGTTGCCGTAGCTCGGCCGGCCACGGCCCCGCGTCATGCCGCCTTTCCACCCGTACTCCTGCAAAGCCTGCAAGATCCGGTCGGCGTCGATGCCGGCGCCCAGTTCCGTCAGGGCCCGTGCTGTCTCGGCGAGCATCGGCAAGGCCACGTCGGGTTGGCCGACGGTGAGCAGGCAGCGGGCGTGGCGCTCCCGGGTGAGCAGCGCATCGTACGGGCGAGGCAACGCCTGCCACGCTGCGACCGCGTCAGCGAACAGCTCGGCGGCCCGGGCGGCCTGCCCGCGGGCTTCGGTGAGGATCGCGCGACACAGCGCCAGGGACGCCTGCGGTGCCGGGGCGGGCGCGTCGCCCAGGGCGCGTTGAAAGGCGCCGACCAGATCGCCGGCCTGGTCGATTCGACCAGCGGCAACCAGAGCCTCAACCCGCACGGGCGCGATTTCCGCGCCACGCGCCCAGATTCCGTTGCGTAGTGCTACTTCTCCGGGCTCCTCGGTCATGCGGAGCGCTTCCTCGACGCATCCGTCGCGCAGTCGCAGTCGGGCCAGCGCTGCCGTGGATTCGATGCGTTGCTGATCGTCCCTGCCGGCGACGAGCAGATGGCGTTCCGCCTGTTCCCGGTCTCCGTTGAGCGCATGCAGCAGGCCTGCCACCAGGGCCGCCTCGCGCTGGTCCCTCAGCCACACCCCGTCGGGCGCGGCCATCAGTGCGGCGGCCCGGTCCGCCAGGCCGGCCCAGGCGCCGGTGAACCAGTCCAGGTGTGCCTCGATTACCGCGATGGCGCCGAACAGCATCTCAAGCTGGTATCTGTCGGCAAGGTCTCTGGCCTTGGCCAGTCGCAGGCGGGCCTCGTCGTATCGACCCCAACGCATCGCCATCTCGGCGATATTCGCGTGGCTCGCCGCGATCAGCCCACGTTGGCGAGGATCCGCGCTCTCCTGGGGAAGCTGCTGCACCTCGGCCCAGGCGGTCTCCTCGCCGAGCATGAGCAGCGCGAACGTCCGCTCCTGGAGCAGGCGTAGTCGCTCGTATGGCGTGATCGACAACGTGGCCGCCGGTACCTCGCGCAGCTGACGCAGCTGCTCCTCGGTCAGCCGGGCGGTGCCGGGAGAAAGGGCAAGAAAGATCCGTGCTCGCGCGGCCTGCTCCGAGTCCGGCGCCAGATTGACCGTCGCCTGCTCGACCTCGAGTCGGGCCTCCTCCCAGGCACCCGCCACCATGAGGACCCGGCCGAGCTGAAAACGTACCGCTGCTTCCTGCTGCGACGTCAGCGCTTCCTTCCGCAGCGCGGACCGCAGGACACCGACGATGTCCGAATACGGGTCTGCGTCGGGCAACGGCTGGAACTGGATTTTCATCACGAGCCGCACCAGCGATTCGACCGGCAGGTCAACGCTGGTGACCAGCCGGTGCAGCAGGAGTGCGGCCGTGGCCGCGTCACCGGATTGGGCGGCGAGGTCGGCTGCCTGTTCGGCGTATCGGCACCATGCCTCGGTCTCGCCGGCCTGCCGGAAGTGGTGGGCCAACTGCGCCACCGGCGGCAGCACCGATCCTTCCAGTGCCCTGCCGGCCCGCAGATGCATGAGGTGGCGTTCCGGCACCGCGACGGCCTCGTACACCGCGCGGCAGGCCAGGGAGTGGCGGTACGACACCTTCCCACGCCGGTCCTCGCGCAGCAGGCCGCAGCCGAGCGCCTCCGCCGCGGCCACGCCGGCCCGCTCCGGCGGCAGACCGGCGACCGCGTTGAGGGTCAGGTAATCGGCGGGGGCGGCGAGCACCGCGGCGGCACGCAGGATGGCGACGGTGTCGGGCCGCAGTCGGGCGACACGTTCGAGCACGGCGTCACGGATCGTCGGCGGCACCTCGATGTGGCTCAGCCGACGGCGCGCCCAGCCGCCGGCGAGGCGGACCAGGTCGGCACGTTCCCGCATCAGGCGTATCGATTCCTCCACCGCCATGGGTACGCCGTCGGTGCGTTCGTGCAGGAAGGCCGCGAACTCGGCGGAGACGTGCTCGTCGGCCAGCATCGAGGAGACGAAGGCGGCCGTGTCATCGACTGACAGCGGCTCGAGTTCCACCCTGGACAGACGAGCGTCGGCGGGCAGCCGAGAGGACAGCCGCAGGAGCAACGAGTCGGCCGGTAGCTCTTCGGGCCGGTAGGTCACGACTATGCTCGCCGGCTGGGGGCGGCGCGAGACCAGGAACAGCAGGAACTCAAGGGTGGCGTCGTCGGCCCAGTGCACGTCCTCGAGCGCCAGCACAGCCACGTCGAGGCGGCCGAGCAACTCGACGAAGGCGCGGAAGAGTCGGTGCCGCGCCGCCGTCGGATCCTCGATCGGCTCCGGTGCGGGTGGCAGGTCGGCCGCCCATTCGGGAAACAACGGCCGAAGCGCTCCGGCCAGGCCGCTCAGCCGCAGCCCGGCGACATTGCCGACGCCCTCGCGCACCGCGTCGACCACTGCGCCGAGGGTGTAGGGCTCACGTAGGGGTGGGCAGGAACCGACGAGGGCCCGGTGACCCTGACCGGATGGAGATGCCAGGAACTCCCGCAACAGCCGGGTCTTGCCGATGCCGGCCTCCCCCTCCAGCAGGACCACGGCGGGCGGTTGTCCGAGTGCGCCGAACAACGCCCGCATCTCGCGGTCCCGCCCCACGAAACGAGGAGTGGAGATCGTTGGCGGTTGACGACGATCGACATCAGTTTGGCTGTTCATGGCCGCCTCCTCCGGCAGATCACCGGTCGGCCGACTCTGGCCTGGAGGTTAGTCCATGATCAAACTTTAGCAAATATTACTAGTCAGTAGCTGATCTATCTCTCTTCGAAGCGGACGGCTTGCTGATAGCGCGGACCCAATGTCCACAAGAGGCGGAATGGCCAAGATCCGTTATGGTCCATCCCCTTCGTTCCACCGGCCGGGCTGAACGAGAATCCCCGCTGACAGGTCAGCGGACCATCGAGCCGACGACCGGCTTGGTGAGCAGGGCGGACTGGTTGCGCTGGATGCCCGGGTCCAGGGTCTTCGCCACGAAGATGGCGTGCCAGATGCAGAAGATCAGCACGGTCCACACCTTGCGGGAGTGGTCGGCCTCCTCCCGCTTGTGCTCCTCCAGCAGGCGCAGGGCGTACGACAGGTCGAGCAGGTCACCGGCGCCGGAGGTGCTCAGCACGTGCCGGGCCCACTCGTACATCTCGCCACGCAACCAGACCCGGGTGGGGGTCGGGAAGCCGAGCTTCTTGCGGTTGACGATGGCCGGCGGCACCACCCCCTGCAACGCCTGACGCATGGCGTACTTGGTGGTGTCCGAGCGGGGTGGCAGCTTCAACTCCACCGGGATCTTGGCCGCCACCTCGAAGACCGCCCGGTCGAGGAAGGGCACCCGCACCTCCAGGGAGTGCGCCATGGAGATCCGGTCGGCCTTGACCAGGATGTCGCCGCGCAGCCAGGTGTAGAGGTCGACGTACTGCATCTTGGTGACGTCGTCCAGCTCGGTGCACTCGGCGTAGATCGGGGCGGTGACGTCGGTGTAGCGCACCGAGGGGTCGTAGCGGCGCAGCAGGTGCTGCTTCTCCTCCTCGGTGAACATCCGGGCGTTGCCGTAGTAGCGCTGCTCGATCGGGGTGGTGCCGCGCTCCAGGAAGCTCTTGCCCTTGACCCCCTGCGGGATGGCCTTGGACACCGCCCGCAGGCCCTTCTGCACCCCGCCGGGCAGCCCGTTGACGCCGCTCAGGGAGAGGGGTTCCCGGTAGATGGTGTACCCGCCGAAGAACTCGTCGGCCCCCTCGCCGGAGAGCACCACGGTGACGTGCTCGGCGGCCTTCTTGGCGACGAAGTAGAGCGGCACCAGGGCCGGGTCGGCCACCGGGTCGTCCAGGTGCCAGACGATCTTCGGCAGCGCGTCGATCATGTCCTGCGGCCCGATCTTGGTCGGGATGGTGGTCACGTCGAGGTGCCGGGCCGACTCCTGGGCGACATCGATCTCCGAGTAGCCCGGGACGTCGTAGCCGACCGTGAAGGTGAGGATGTTCGGGTTGAACTCCCGGGCCAGGGCCACCACCGCGGTGGAGTCGATGCCGCTGGACAGGAAGGAGCCGACCGGCACGTCCGAGCGCATGTGCATCCGTACGCTCTCCCGCAGGGTCTCCCGGATCTCGTGGTAGAGCTGCTGCTCGTCGGCGACCGGGGCGGGCCGGAACACCGGGCGGTACCAGCGGCGGATGTCGATCCGGCCACCCGGGGACCAGGTGAGGTACTCCCCCGACCCGATCCGACTGATCTGCTTGTGCAGGGTGCCCGGCTCGGGGACGTACTGCAGGGTCAGGTAGTGGCTGAGGTTGGCCGTGTCGACCCCGGCGTCGCCGATGTGCGCGGAGTGCGCGAAGGGCAGCAGGGCCTTCTTCTCCGAGGCGAGGTAGAGCCCGTCGGCGGTCTCCAGGTAGTGCAGCGGCTTGATGCCGTAGTAGTCCCGGGCGCCGAAGGCGCGGCGGGCCTGCCGGTCCCAGATGACGAAGGCGAACATGCCCCGTAGCCGGGTGAGCACCTGCTCGCCCCAGTAGTGGTAGCCGGCGACGATCACCTCCCCGTCACCGTTGGTGGCGAACCGGGCCCCGTGCTCGCGGATCAGCTCCTCGCGCAGCTCGATGTAGTTGTAGATCTCGCCGTTGAAGGTCAGCAGGTAGCGCCCGTCGGCGTAGGGCAGCGGCTCATGGCTGAGCGCGACGTCGATGATCGCCAACCGCTTGTGGGCGAAGACCCCGTCCGCGTACTGGCCGGTGGCGTCCCCGACCACCTCGACACCGGTCTCGTCCGGGCCGCGGTGGTGCAGGCATTCCAACGCTCCGGCGATGCTGTCGCGGTGAGCGGCGGCGTCGCCGCGCGCACTGAAAAAAGCCAGGAGTCCGCACATGGTCGTCATCTTTCCATGCGTACGAATCGGGCGTTGCGGCACGGGCGGGCTCCCCCACCGAGGGCCCGGAGAGGGTCCCGGCGCGCAGCACGAAATGATCACCATGGCCGGTGCGGACCGGATTCGCGGTACGGTCGGGGCCAGCGACGACATGAAGGGAGCGGGCATGACCGAGGAACGCACCGACGGCAAGCCGGCCGACGGCACCGAGTCACACGACCCGGACTTCCCCCCGGCGTTCCTGGCGTTCATGCGGCAGGGTTGGCGGGACACCACCCTGCCGGTAGGCCCCCGACCGGAGGTGCCGAACTACGCCAAGCGGCGAGCCGCGCTGTCGGCCGCCTTCCCGGGCGAGACCCTGGTGATCCCCACCGGCGGGGAGAAGATCCGCGCCAACGACACCGAGTACCGGTTCCGTCCGGGCAGCGACTTCGCGTACCTGACCGGCGACCACGACCCGGACAGCGTCCTGGTGCTGCGGCCCAACGGTTCCGGGCACGACCCGATCCTGTACATGCGGCCCCGCAGCTCGCGGGAGAACGACGAGTTCTTCCGCAGCCGGCACGGCGAGCTGTGGGTGGGCCGACGGCACACCCTCAGCGAGAAGTCCACCGAGCTGGGCCTGCCCACGGTGGATCTGGCCGAGCTGGACTCGGCGCTGGCCGAGCTGGCCCCGGCGCGTACCCGGGTGCTGCGCGGTTTCGACCCCCGGGTGGACGCCGCGGTCCGCGCCTACGACGGTCCGCGCGAGGAGGGTCAGCCCGCCCGGGACCGGGAGCTGGCCATCGCCATCTCCGAGCAGAAGCTCGTCAAGGACGAGTGGGAGATCAGCCAGTTGCAGGAGGCGATCGACGCCACCGTACGCGGCTTCGAGGATGTGGCCCGGGTGCTGCCGGCCGACCGGGGGGTCTCGGAGCGGCTGCTGGAGGGGATCTTCGCCCTGCGGGCCCGGCACGACGGCAACGACGTCGGCTACGGCTCGATCGTCGGCGCCGGGGAGCACGCCACGATCCTGCACTGGGTGCACAACCACGGGGTCACCCGGCCGGGCGAACTGCTGCTGATGGACATGGGGGTGGAGGGCCGCAACCTCTACACCGCCGATGTGACCCGGGTGCTGCCGGTCAACGGCCGGTTCACCCCCCTCCAGCGGCAGGTCTACGACATCGTGTACGCCTCGCAGCAGGCCGGCATCGACGTCATCAAGCCGGGGGTGGCCTTCAAGGAGGTCCACCTGACCTGTATGCGGGTGCTCGCCGAGGGCCTGGCCGACCTGGGGCTGCTGCCGGTGAGCGTGGACGAGGCCATGGACGAGAACTCCACCGTCTACCGCCGGTGGACCCTGCACGGCTTCGGCCACATGCTCGGCATCGACGTGCACGACTGCTCCAACGCCCGCAAGGAGGCTTACCGCGACGGCAACCTGGGCGAGGGATATGTGCTCACGGTCGAGCCGGGGCTGTACTTCCAGCCCGAGGACGAGCTGGTCCCCGAGGAACTGCGGGGGGTCGGCATCCGGATCGAGGACGACATCCTGGTCACCGACTCCGGTGCGGTGAACCTGTCGGCGGGTCTGCCCCGCCGCTCCGACGAGGTGGAGACCTGGCTGGCCGAGCAGCGCGAGGCGGGCCTGCGCCTGCCCGGCTGACCGCGCCACGACCGCCCGACGGGCCCCGCCCGGCGGTGTGCGACGTTTCGTACGTCCAGCACACCCCGAGCGGGGCCCGTCCTTGTTTGGTCCGGTCACCCGCTTCTTGCCCAGGCTGGCGCTGTGACCGGCACATGCCCGGAATACATCTAATGCGGGTGTTTTTCGGATACGCCCTTGTCGCGAGGATCCTTCTCATACGGTGGTCGTCGGAGGCTGCAACCGATTTGTAGCTGACGCGCCTCCTTCGGGTGGTGCGAGCCCGTTTGGTAGCAGGAAGGGCGGAAAGCTCTGATGTCCAACCTAACGACTCCCTCCGGTGAGGCCCCCATGGCCCCACCGAGACGAGGACGACGGAAACTTTGGGTGGCCGCCGGGGTAGCCGGCTTGACCGGCGTCGTCGGCCTGGCCGCCGTGGGCGGCGTGGCCGCCCGTAACCAGAAGTCCGGCGAGCGGCAACAGGCGTCGAACATGCCGGCGTCGGCACCGAAACAGCACGTCAGCGACGCGGACAAGGCCGAGGAGACCGGTGGCGCGGAGTCCGGCAAGGGCGACCGAGGCGACCGGCACGGCAAGGGCGACCAGGACGGCAAGGGCAAGCGCTTCGACGGTCGAGAACGGGTGAAGGAGGTGCCGTGCGACACCGACAAGCTGATCGACGCGATCACCCTGGCCAACCGGACCGACGGCGCGACCCTGAAGCTGGCCGAGCACTGCACCTACACGCTGACCCGGCACGACGAGTGGGGTAACGGCCTGCCACGGATCAATCAGCCGATCACCCTCAAGGGCGACAAGACCCGGATCGAGCGGGATCCGACGGCCAAGCCGTTCCGCATCCTCAACGTCGGCCCTGGCGGGGAACTCACCCTCAAGGGCCTGACCATCAAGGGCGGCCAGCTCAAGGACGACAAGAAGAAGGACGACTCGAAGCCCCGCGTACGGTGGGGGTCGAAGGGGGAAACGACGGCTCCCACGGCCACGCCGGAGGCGGCTGACGCCGCGCCCGGGACACCGGCGGTCGCCCCCCAGGCAGCAGCCGCGCCTCGGGCGGCAGCGGCACCGGCGGCCGCGCCCGGAGCCGGCGAGCCCGGCTCGGAGGTGACGCCGGCTCCGTGGCCCACCGGCGGGCACGGGCACACGCCCACCGAGGGCGCGGGTCTCCTGGTCCACCAGGGTGGTCGCGCCGTCGTCGAGCACAGCACCTTCGTACAGAATCACGCGGCCGGCGACGGCGGTGCCATCGCCAACTTCGGCGCCACCCGCATCGACGGGACCCTGATCGAGCGCAACAGCGCCGGTGGCTTCGGCGGCGGCATCTTCAACGCCGGAGCTCTCCAGGTCGAGCAGTCCGAGGTGGTTCGCAACAGCGCCGAGGAAGGCGGCGGCGGCATCGCCAACGGCTCGTCCGACAAGTACGGGATCGAGGGCGGCACCGTCTACATCTTCAAGAGCAAGATCAGTCACAACCGGACCGCGGGTGACGGTGGCGGCCTGGCCGACAACGGCGGGACCACCTCGGCCAGCCACAGCGAGTTCACCGACAACACCGCGGGCTCCGATGTCGGCGGTGTGCTCGCCAACGTCGACAGCCAGCTGACCCTCAAGCACGTGCTCGTCGCGAAGAACTCCACCCAGGGCCGGGCCGGCGGCATCGGCATCGGTGCGGGCACCAAGGCCGTCATCGAGCACAGCCTCGTCAAGGAGAACGTCTCCGACGGCGACGGTGGCGGAATCTTCAACTTCGGCTTCACCGTGCTGCGGGACACCGAGGTACTCGCCAACCAGGCGGTCGGTGGGTACGCACAGGCCGGCGGGATCTACAACGACGGCGGCAAGGTCAGTCTGATCCGGTCGAAGGTGGCCTTCAACTTCTCCACCAAGAAGCCGGGCGGCATCTTCACCAACAACGACCGCGTCGACATCGACAGCAAATCCACGGTCGTCGACAATCGCCCGACCAACTGCCTCGGCAGCCCGGTCATTCCGGACCGCTGCTTCGGCTGAGACATACCGAGAGAGCCAGACCACATAGCCGGAGGGCTTCTCCGGGCCGCCACCCGGCGCCCCGGAGAAGCCCTCCCCCTTCTCCCCCCGCCCGCCCAGCCATGTTGATCGAGAAGTTTGCGTCACGAATGGCGTGTAGCACGACCAAAAGCTCTTGATCAGCCGCCTGTCCGGGGTGCGGCCACGGTGGGGTGGGGATGAGGGCTTGGGTGCGCGGGACAGCGAATGCACCTAATGCGGGTTCCTTTCGCATTTGGCCGCGAGGTGAGGAAGATTCTCTTACTGTTGGTTTCGGGAGCTACAACCGATTTGTAGCAGGGGACGCCCGCCTGAGGCGGAGCGACCCTGTCTGGTACGAGGAGAGGGCAAAAGCTCCGATGTCCAACTACCTAGCGAACAACGATGATCGGCCGACGCCGAAGCGTCGCCGCAAGCTCTGGGTGGCCAGCGGCGTTGCCGGATTGACCGGCGTGGTCAGCATCGCCGCGGTCGGCGTCGCTGGTGCCGGGGCGGTCGGCGGCAGTGACGGGGTGAAGTGGTCGACCACCCAGCAGGTCATCCGCGACGACGTCCAGGGCGAAGCGGAACACGGCAAGGAGGCGGAACACGACGGCAAGAAGCGGGACCGCGATCGGCACGATGAGCGGGCGAGGGAGGTGCCCTGCGACAGCGACAAGCTGATCGAGGCGATCACCCTCGCCAACAACAGGAACGGTGCCACCCTGAGGCTGGCCGAGCACTGCACCTACAAGCTCACCCGGCACGACAAGTGGGGCAACGGCCTACCGAAGATCACCCAACCGATCACCCTCAAGGGCGACAAAACCAAGATCGAGCGGGATGCCACGGCCAAGCCGTTCCGCATTCTCAATGTCGGTCCCGGCGGGGAACTCACCCTCAAGGGCCTGACCATCAAGGGCGGCCAGACCGGGCCGGCCAAGAAGGTCTCGGCGCCGGAGCCGCGGAAGACGTGGTCACAGTTCTCGGGTTCGGGCGAGGCGACGGACGCCGTACAGGGCGGCAAGCCGCTGGCCACCGCGTTGCAGGCCGCGCCGAAGGCGCCGGCCGAGACCGACGCGGCGGCGGTGCCCGCCACCGCCCAGGTCGACGGGGAGCAGGAGTGGCAGTCCGAGGAGCAGGTCGAGGCCGAGGGCGACTGGGAGCCGGGCCGTTTTGACGGCGCGGGCCTGCTGGTGCAGCCGGGCGGCCGGGCCGATGTCCACGACACCGAGTTCGTCGAGAACCAGTCCGGTGCCAACGGTGGTGCCGTGGCCAACTACGGCCAGACCCTGCTCCACGAGAGCCGCGTCGTCGACAACACCGCCTTCCTCTTCGGCGGCGGCATCCTCAACGTCGGCGTCCTCAACATCGAGAAGTCGGCGGTGAAGAACAACCAGGCGATCATCGGCGGTGCGGGCATCTCCAACGGTCTGGTCAAGTTCAAGCCGCACAAGGACAAGCTGCACCACGCCGGCATCGACAACGGCACGTTGTACGTCGAGAAGTCCGAGATCGAGGGGAACGAGACCACCGGCTTCGGCGGCGGCATCCTCGACATCGGCGGTCAGACCTCCGTCAAGCACTCGAAGGTTTCCGACAACGCCGCGCTGATCGCCGGTGGCGGCATCCTCGCGGCCAAGAAGAGCCAGCTCACCCTGGCGCACAGCACGGTCGCGAAGAACAGCACCGCAGGTGTCGGCGGCGGCCTGGCAGTGGTCGACTGGAGCACCGCCACGGTCGACGACAGCGCCATCAAGGACAACGTCGCCGGGTTCTTCGGCGCCGGCCTGTTCAACGAGGACAGCAAGACCACGCTGCGGGACACCGAGGTCACCGGCAACCGTGCCGTCGGCCCGTTCGCTGTCGGCGGTGGCATCTTCAACAAGGGCGGCTGGGTCTACCTGACCAAGACCGAGGTGGCCCACAACTCCGCCCGCAACAAGCCGGGCGGCGTCTTCACCAACAACGACGGCGTGGTGTTGGACGACAAGTCCGTCATCACCGACAACCGTCCCACCAACTGCCTCGGCAGCCCGGTGGTTCCGGACGGCTGCTTCGGCTGATCCACACGGTTGACCGGTACTGACACCGGCTCCGACCGCAGACCGGCTCCCTTCCGACCACGGAAGGGAGCCGGCCGTCGGTGGCTGATTGCTGCGGGCACGAACGAGGGCTGACCGTGCGGTCCAGCCCCCGTTCGTGGTGGTACGGCCTACCGCTGCACGAAGACGGCCACACTGCGCGCCGGGACGGTGAAGGTGCCGGTCGACGCGGCGAAGGCGGCGGTCCGCAGCACCGGGTCGGCCGAGGAACGCAGCATCGGGTGCAACGTCACGTCCGCGCCCCGCAGCCCGGTCACCCGCTGGGTGGCCGCCTCCGGGGTGCCGTTGAAGACCACGGTCACGGACTTCCAGGCCCCGCCGAGGCCCCGGGCGTCCAGGGTCATGGTCAGCACCCCCGGCGTCTCGCCCGTGCCGGACAGCGGGAAGCTGACCCGCCGCTGCACCTCCTGTGCCGTGGACAGCCCGAACACCGGGGAGGAGTTACGGATCCGCAGCAGTTCGGCGTACCGGGCGTCGGTCAACTCGATCGCGGCACAGTCCGGCACCAGCAACGGATCGGCCAGCAGCGGCTTCGCGTACGGCCACTTGTCCCGGTTGTCCTCGGCGGGCGGCAGGCCGGCGCCGAACCCGTTGCCCTGGGCGCAGTCCCAGCGGATCTGGTTGAACCAGTCCCCCGAGTTGTACGAGTTGCGGTCCAGCGACTTCGACCGCAGCCGCTCGGTGCCGGTGGTGACGAACCCGGCCCCCTGACCCAGCACCACCGTGCTCAGGGCCAGCACCTGCATCCGGGCCCGGTCGGTGGCCGGGGTGGCCTGGGGCAGCTTGTACGCCAACGCGTCGTACAGGATCTCGTTGTCGTGGGCGTCGACATAGGTGATCGCCTCGCCGGGCGAGTCGGTGTAGCCGGCGGGCGAGCCGTTGTAGTCCACCTGGTCGCCGGTGACCGTCCGGCCCGCCGAGTCGGTGAACCGGTAGCCGCGCAGGTTGCCGACCAGCCCGACCTTGATCAGGTCCTGCTGGTGCAGCAGCCGGGCCCGCTGTTCGGCGGTGCTGCCGTTGATCGGGTCGCCGTTGGGGTCGCTGAACAGCCCGGAGGCGAAGCCCTGCTGACGCGGGTTGTCGTCGAAGGGCCCACCGCCGCGCACCGCGTCGCGCAGCCGGTCGTTGAAGGTGCCGATCCCGGTGCCGGCCATGTTGGCCTGGGTGGCCTGTACGAACCGGGCGTCGTCGGCCACCTCGCCGAAGTTCCAGCCCTCGCCGTAGAGGAGGATCTTCCGGCCGTCCACCCCGTCCCGGGCCACGGTCAGCTTGTCCAGCGCGGCGCGTACGGCCAGGATGTTCGCCTTCGGGTGGTGGCCCATCAGGTCGAACCGGAACCCGTCGACCTTGTACGCCTTGGCCCAGGTGACCATCGAGTCGACCACCAGCTTGCCCATCATCGCGTGCTCGGGGGCGGTGTTGGCGCAGCAGGTGGAGGTGGCCACCGTCCCGTCGTCGAGCAGCCGGTGGTAGTAGCCGGGCACGATCTGGTCGAGCACCGAGCGGGGGTCCGTACCGGTGGCCGAGGTGTGGTTGTAGACCACGTCCAGCACCACCCGCAGACCGGCCCCGTTGATCCCGGCGACCATCTGCCGGAACTCCGTGGTGCGCCCGGCGCCGTCCGGGTCGACGGCGTACCCGCCCTCCGGGACGGTGTAGTGCAGGGGGTCGTACCCCCAGTTGTAGCCGTCGCGCTCGCGCACCGCGGCGATGCACTCCTGCTGGCGCTCCGAGTCCGGCGGCAGGGCGGCCAGGTCGCAGTCCGGCTGCCGCTGGTCGGCCCGCCGTTCCGGGATGGTGGCGAAGTCGAAGGTCGGCAGCAGGTGCAGGTGGTTGACGCCGGCCTCGCTGATCGCCCGCAGGTGCTTCATCCCGGCCGTGTTCGGGTCGGTGAAGGCCAGGAAGGTGCCCCGGCGGTCGGCCGGGACGGTGCTGTCGGCGATGGAGAAGTCGCGTACCGACAGCTCGGAGATCTGCACCTTGGCGGCCGGCGGGGCGGCCGGTTTGCGCAGCTTGGCCCAGCCGGGCGGGGCCAGCCTGGGGTCGGCCAGGTCGACGATCTGGCTGTGGGTGGAGTCCGCCGCCAGGGCCACCGAGTAGGGGTCGGTCACCGCGGCGGTGACCATCTGCTGGGCGGCCGGTTGCCAGGCCTGCACCCGGTACCGGTAGTACCGGCCGGTCCAGTCCCGGGCCCCGCGTACCGACCAGACTCCGGTGCGGTCGTCCCGGCGCATCTGCACCAGGCGCGGAGTCGCGGTGGGCGAGTCGAACAGTTCCAGCGACACGCTGCGGGCCGTCGGGGCCCAGACCGCCAGGGTCGGTACCCCGTCGGTGAAGGTGGCCCCCAGTCGGGCGGCCGTCGCCGGGGCGTAGAGGTCGTCGAGCACCCCCGGGAGTTGCACCCCGGTCGCGCCGAGCAGGGTCCCGTCGGCGGCCCGCTCGGTCACCAGCACCTGCCCGCGCAACGCGGCCGGCACCTTGGCCAGGTCTCGCCGGTCCAGGGTGAAGGTCCGGTGGTCCCACAGGTGCGGGAAGGCCGCCCGCTGGGCCTCGGTGAGCCCGTTGCGCTGCGCGGTCAACGGCAGCGAGGTGTACGCCCCGACCAGCTCGCCGTCGACCACCCGCACCCCGCCGGCCGGGGCGGTCACCAGGGCGTACGCCTTGCCGTCGCCTGCGCCGGTGCGCCAGGCGACGGTGGACCGGTCGATCCAGTGGGCCTTCTGCCGGCCGATGTCGATGTCCGTACCGGTGCCGGTGGCCGTGGTCGGCAGCAGCCGGCCCGGGGTGGCGGCCAGCAACCACACCTCACGTCCGGCCTCGGCGAAGTCGAGCCGCTGGTCCTGCGGCAGATCCTTCTCGTCGCCCCGGTGGATGATGTAGCTGAGCCCGGTAGCGCCCTCGGCCAGCGGCACCCGGAACTCGGCGCCGAAGGAGTCGATCCGGGTCGGCGGCATCGGCCGCGCCCAGTCGGTGGGGTTGGCGGCGCCGTCCCACAGGTGCAGGCCCCAACCCTCGTAGTTGCCGTCGGACCGGCGGTAGTGGAGCACCGCCGTGCCCTCCTCGACCGGCGGCGCGGGCCCACCGGCCGCCTCCTCCCGCCTCTGGTAGGTCGCCGGGTCACCCTGTTTGACCCAGACCTCCCCGGTCTGCGTCACATCCACCACCCGGTCATTGTCGACGTCCTTGGTGCCGTCCGCATCGACCACCAGGAAGCCGACCGATTTCGCGCCCGGCTTCAGCTTCACCCAGGCGAACCGGCCGTAGGCGTCCGTCCCGGCGAAGGGCTGCCCCTTCGGCCATTCGGTGGCGTACTCGGGGTCGATGTCACCCCAGGTGTAGAGCCCCCAGTCGGGGTAGTCGCCGTCGGGCCGCTGGTAGTGCACCACCAGCCAGTCCCGGGAGGAGCCGACCTGGTCGGGGGTGCCGACCGTGGTGGCCCCCCGGGCGGTCGCGGCGCGGCCCCGCCCGTCGCGGACCACCGCCAGGTAGTCGACCTTGGTGCCGGCGGCCAGCCCGGTCAGGTCGTGGTGCACGGTGTACGGCGCCCGATGGGTGGTGCCGAGCAGGGTCCACCGGCCACCGGCGACCCGGGCCGCCATCGTGACCGTGGCCAGTGGGTCCCCGGTCACCTGGGCGGTGACCTCGGCCCGGGTGGCCTGGGGTGCCTCCGGGACGGTGATGGTCGGGCCCGGCTTGGTGGTGGGCAGGGCCACCGGCTTGCCGGCCCGGTGCACCACGGCCGACAGCGGCGGCACGGTGACGGTCAGCTTGCCGTCCCCGGCCGCCCTGGGCCGACCGGTGCTGCCGTAGACCCCGGCGAAGGTGGCACCGGGCGACCAGGTGTCCACCGTGACGGTCTGGGGGGTGGCCGCGTTGTTGACCGCCACCAGGTACTCGGTGCGGTCGTCCGGGTCGAACCGGGAGAAGGCGAAGACCCCCGGCCCCTCGGCCGCGTGCCGGGTCACCTGCACCCCGTCGCGCAACGCCGGGTGGGCCTGGCGCAGCTGGCCCAGGGCGGCGATGGTCCGGTACAGCGGGTGGCCGCGGTCGAACTGGTCCTGGGCGTGGGTGCGGTCGGTGCCGAGCAGGTCGTCGTCGAGGTAGTCCGGGGTCCGGGAGGCGAACATCGGCTGCCGGGCGTCCTTGTCCCCGCCCGCCCCGGTGAAGCCCTGCTCGTCACCGGAGTAGATCACCGGCTGGCCCCGGGTGAGGAACATCAGCTCGTGGGCCAACTGGTCACGGCGCAGGTGGGTGGCCGGGTCGGTGGGGCCGGCGGCGATGAAGGAGCCGATCCGACCCATGTCGTGGTTGCCCAGGAAGGTGGGCAGTCGACCGGCGTGGGTGTCCCGGGCGGCGTACAGGTCGTCGCGGGCGTACACCTCGGCCAGGGTCTTGGCGGAGCCCTCGCCGGCGGTGTAGCCCCGGGCCGCCTCCTGGAAGGCGAAGTCCAGGGTGGCCGGCAGCCCGCCCTGCCGTACGTAGCTGGAGGTGATCTCCTGGTCGGCGCTGTAGACCTCGCCGAACATGAAGAAGTCCTTCTTGCCGGCGCGGGTGGCGGCCTGGTCGATGCCCTGGCTGAACTGCGGCCAGAAGTCCATGTTGACGTGCTTGACGGTGTCCAGCCGGAACCCGTCCACCCCGGTGTCGCGTACCCAGTCGGCGTAGATCTTGGTCATGCCCCGGACCACCTCGGGCCGTTCGGTCCACAGGTCGTCCAGGCCGAAGAAGTCGCCGTACTCGCTGTTCTCCCCGACGAAAGTCGAGTCACCCCGGTTGTGGTACATGGTCGGGTCGTTCAGCCAGCCGGGCACCTTGACCTTGGCGTCCGCCGGGCTGGCGAAGGTCGGGGTGTACGGGAAGGACCGGTTGTTCACCTGCGGGAAGGTACGGCTGCCGTCGGCGTAGTTGCGGTCCTCGAAGGGCCGGCCCTGCGCGTCGCGGTACGGCGCGGTCTTCTTGTCGAGGTAGCTGTACCTGTCCTCGGCGTAGGTGATCACGTCGGCGGTGTGGTTGACGATCACGTCGAGGTAGACCTTGATGCCCCGTCGGTGGGCCGAGGCGACCAGCTTCTTCAGGTCGGCGGCGGTGCCGAAGTGCGGGTCGACCTGGGTGAAGTCGGTGATCCAGTAGCCGTGGTAGCCGGCCGAGACGTCGTCCCCCTTGCCCTGCACCGGCCGGTTCTTGAACACCGGCGCGAGCCAGATCGCGGTCGTGCCCAGCCCCTGGATGTAGTCCAGCCGATCGGTCAGCCCCTTGAGGTCGCCGCCCTGGTAGAACCCCTTGTCGGTGGGGTCGTACCCGGTGCGCAGCCGGTCTCCGGTCAGCCCACCCCGGTCGTTGCGCGGGTCGCCGTTGGCGAACCGGTCGGGCAGTACGAAGTAGAACTGCTCGGCGCGGGCCGAACTGGCGCCCGCCGCCAGCAGAGCCTTGGCGCTGGGCTCGGACTGCCAGGTGACGGCCCCGGTGGGACTCAGCGAGCCGGTGCCCGGGGCGGCCACGGCGGGGCTCTGGTGCACCACGACCGGTGCCCCGAGCAGGGTGAGGGTGAGCAGCAGGACGAGGGGGAACAGGGCGCTGCGGGGTTTCGGCGGGGGCTTCATCGACGGCCTTCCTCTGGTCGCTGACTGGCCCGCACGCTAGCCCTTGCCGAAAGGTTCTGCAATACCTTGCAAACGAACCGGTAATGTTGTCGACACCTTGCGCAAGCTTGAAAGCACCGCGCAACAGCGGGAGGGTCCTCAGAGGCCGTCGCAGGTCCGTCCGGACACGACACAACGCGCCGGGCGGGGCGAGGCGAACTCGATGTGGAACCGCAGGGCTACGGCCGCACCGGCCGCCAGATCCGGGCCGCTGCGGTAGGTCAGGGTGCCGCCGGAATCGCGGAAGGTCCCCTGCGGCACCCCCTCCAGCCAGGCGGTGACCACCCGACCGCCGGGGTACTCGACCCGGGCCACCCACTCCTGGTCGCGCCGGGAGGTGTTACGGATCGACAGCTCCGCGATGAATCCGCCGTCGAAGGTGTCGGTCACCCGGTAGCGCGCCTGAATCGGCGAGGCCGGTGTGGCGGGTGGACGGGCGATCGGCGGGCTGCTGACCTCGGGTGCCGCATAGGTCGGTGCCGCCGAGCGGGAGGGTTGCCCGGCCGAGGGCTCAGGCTCGGGCGCGGGCATGGCCGCCGTACCGGTCGGGGTGGGTGGGTCGGTGCGACGCGGAGACAGGCCCGGCACCGGCTGCGACGGTAGGCCGGAGGCCCCCCACCCGGCCGAGGTGGCGCGTGGCGGCGGCACCGCACCCAACGGCGGGGTGGGGTCGTAGTCGGCTCCGGGCCCCCGGTACGCCCCCACCGCGATGACGAGCAGCACCACCATCGCGCCCACCCCGATCGAGATCAGGATCCAGGGCGAGGACGCCACCGCGGTGGCACCGGGGGACGGCATCGAACGCGGAGCGCGACGCACACCGGACATGTCTCTCCTCAGCGGGCAGCCCGGCAAGGGTAACGATCATGACAGAACTCGGGAAGTCCCCGACCGATCAATCAACAGTCCCGACTGTACGGTCAGCCCATCGCACAGGCTGAGCCGTTGACCGTGCATTGTGCCGGGTAATTCCGATTTCCGGTACGGCTGATTCGCAGATACACCGTCTGCCGCCCGCTGGCGGGCAGCAGACCGGTGCCACTGAGCTGGTACCAGCCCGCTCCCTTGATGCTCATCGACACCCCCGGCCCACTGGAGGCCCGAACGCCGGTGACCTCGCTGGTGAACCTCAGGTCGACCACCCATCCAGCCGGCTGATCGGTGCCGTTGTGGACAACCAACCGGGCCCGGTAATAGTCCGTCACACTGAAGGTGACCAGATAGCTGGCGGCAAACTCCCCGGCGTCCACGGCCAACGACGGCGGGTCAGAGACATCGGGCGATTCGGAGGGTTCCGCTTCCCTGCGCGACGGCTCCGACACCGTACGCGACGGAAGCGCCGACCGTGTCGACGACGGAGTGACCGCCGGGCCGGGAGTCGCCCTCGGCGAGGGGGTGGGTTTGCGGGTTGCGCTGGGCTTTGGGGTCGGGGTGGGCTGGGTCGGCAGCAGCATCGGCGGACCGGGCGTCCACGCCGTTGGCTGTTCCGGCTGGCGAAAGGACAACGTCGCCACCACCAGCAACACCGCCAGCACCGCGACGCCGACCAGCACCACCACCCATGGTGCCGACCCGATCACGGTGGGCAAGGCCACCCGGCCGTGGCGATCTGCGCCCTCGTCGCCCGCCGACCGCTCCGGCATTCAGGCCCCCTCATGGTCACCGATGGGTCAGCCTAGCCAGGCGGACCCGGGCACCGAACAGCCCGGCCAGTCGACAGTGGAGCCCCGGCCGGCCGGTGGTGGGGTCTGGCTGGCCGGCGGGTCAGCCGGTGACAGCTGGTTGACGGGTCAGCCGGCCCGGATCACTGTGCAGATGGCCGGTCCGTCGTCAGTGGATCGCAGCAGGTAACGGTAGCGTTCGCCCGTCACCTGCCGTCCCTGGCTGTCCAGGAACTCCCACCGGACGGCCACCATGGTCAGCAGCGCGGAGATGTGCTGGATCTGCTCGATCTCGGCGTGCGCGGCGATGAGTTCCCGCTCGCTGTAGTCCGGGGCGGCGCCCACGAAGGACAGCGCCACCGCTGCGGGCGAGGTGAACGAGAAGCTGTAGGTGTCGGCGACCACCAACCCCGGCAGGGCGTAGCAGCCGGCGATCGCGGGCAGGTCACCGGCGGTCAGGGCCACGCCGTACCGGTCGAAGAATTCGGTCAGGACGTCGAGATCGGTGGAGGCATTCACAGGCAGGAAGTTGCCGACCGGCCGGTCGACCAAACCTCAACGGGCCGGCATCCGTACCTCGATCTCGCTGCCCAGCCGGGCCCCGCCGCGCAGCCCGAGGTCATCGCCGCTCCAGAAGCGTCCCGGGTCGTACCAGTTGGGACGGCGACCGGCCGGCAGCAGCCCCATCGCCTCGTAGGTGACCGCCACCACCTCCGCGCAGTAGGCGCTCTCCAGGGTCGACTCGTCAGCGGCGGCCGTGCTTTGGGCGGTCGGCTCCGCCGAGCCGACCGGGCGGGAAAGGGCGGCGGGTAGCGGCAGGCGGGGCAGGCGCGGGGCCGGCACCCGGCCGCGAAGCCAGCGCCAGGCCATCTGGGCGGTGGACGGGAAGGGGGTGCCGTCCAGCCGGGCGATGGTCCGCAGCACCGCCTTCTCCATCTCCGGGTCGGCCGGCGGGTCGAGCTGCCGCAGCCAGGCCCGCTGGCCGTACCGGTTGGCCCAGACGCAGACCGCGTCCCGCAGGTCGTGCAGCTGCACCCCCCGCTGGTGGGTACCGGTCCACATGTCCGGCAGGGAACGGCCGAGTTCGGCGTGCCACATCAGGGGTGGCATGTCGTCCAGCACGACCGCCATGCCGACATGGTTGACCGGGCTGTTCGTGGTCCACTGAATGGCCCGGTCCGGCGCGCTGCGCCCCCGGAACAGCCACATGTCGCCGGTACGGGTCAGCTCGACCGCGTCGTCCAGGCTGATGCTCATGAGGGTTTACCCTAAGCGGATGCGGCGACGGGTGCGGTGGTGGAAGGTTCTCGGTCTCGCCGGTCTGGCCGGTGTGGCGGCCTCGGGGGTGGTGATCGCGCGAGCCGAACGACGGCGGCGTGCGTACACACCGGAGGAGATCCGGGATCGGCTGCGCAACCGGCACGCGGAGGCCAGTTCCTTCTCCCCCGCCGGCGAGCAGGACTGACGCCCTCAGTCCACTTCGACGTGGTTGCGGTCCCAGCGACCGCCCTCCGGAGAGTTGTCCAGCCGTAGCGGCCCATCGGCGTTGCCGGCCAGGTCGTTGTCCTCGACCCGGCAGGACACACAGCGGCCCCGTGGGGTGATCCACATGGCGTAGCTCTGGGTGGGATCCTCGCGGTTGTCCCAGATCCGGTTGCCGCGCACGGTCGACGAACGCAGTTCGGAGTTAACCGTGATGCCGGCGCGTACCGGGGCCGGGCCGGGCAGTTCGTACGCCGCACCGGGCGGCGGCACGTCCTCGTTCCAGGCGTTCTCGGCGTCCGGCCGCAGGTCGGCCAGGGCCAGATCGGTGTCGGTGTTGGCGACCACGACCGCGTACCGGGTGCCGACCCGCAGCACCTTGCCCCGGTGGCCGTCGATCGGCCAGTGCGCCGACCGGTCCGTCACGGCACGGCGGGCGTAGTGCACCGATTCCCCGGACCCGGCAGCCGCCGGGGCGCACTGCCGCCCGTTGTTGCGGATCCGGTTGTTCACCACCACCGTGTCGACCATCGGCCGGTCGATCCGGATCCCGTCCAGCCCGTTGTCCCAGAACTGGTTGCCGTCGATGACGATGTCCAGGGCCGGGCCCTCGTAGCCCGTGCCGAGGTCGTGCTGGTGATAGCCGTGGCGCCCGTTGCCGCTGATCCGGTTGCCCTGGATGGTGTACGGGCCGGGGGTGTTCCCCATGCTGATCCCGTCACCGACGTTGCGGTCGATGACACAGTTGGCCAGGATGCCGCCGCGACCGGCGATGCCGGCGGTGCCGTTGGCGGAGACGTCGAAGCCGGCCTCCAGGTTGCCGGTGATGGTGCAGGCGGTCACGATCAGTCCGTCGGCGCCCCAGTCGGAGATGCCGAACCGGTTGGCCTGGCTGTGGCAGGCGACGATGCGGTACCCACGCGGCGGGGTCCAGTACGGCTTCTGCAACTCCAGGAAGATGCCGTTGGTGCCGTTGCCGAGGGTGGTGCAGTTGGAGATGGTGCAGCGTTCCACATCACCCCACCCGCCGATGCCGACGCCGATCCCCGCGCCGCCCATCTGCTCGCCGTTGTCCAGTCGGCCGCAACCCACCACGACCACCCCGTCGATCAGGCAGTCCTGGAGGAAGTCGCAACCCAGCCCGGTGGCGCCGGTGTGGTGGATGTACAGGTTGCGGAACACCCCGCGTACGACGTACTGCAACCCCAGGCCCTTGGCCAGGTAGTTGTACTGGGTCATGGCCACGCCGGAGCCGTCGATCTCGAAGTCGGCGAAGGTGCAGTCGGCGATGTGCCGGTCCCGGTCCGCGCCGTGCTGGAGGGTGGTCCAGTACGCCAAGGGGGTCGGCTCGGCGCGGTTGCCCTCGTTGCTGAGCAGGAACCGGGTCGCGCCCGAACCGGCACCGACCAGGGACACCCCGCTGCGCCAGACCGTGCCGGCGTCCCGGATCGAGTAGATCCCGGGCGGGCAGTAGATGACCCGGGCCCGCCCGTCGGCGGCGTACCCCTCCCCTAGGCGGTCCACCAGGGCCGCCAACGCGGGCTGGTCGTTCGTCGTACCGTCGCCCTGTAGTCCGTAGTCCCGCGCGTCGCACCACAGCGGCGCCCCGGCCACCGGGGCCGGGTGCTGGCGAACGGCGACGGCTCGACCCTGCTGCACCACGGGCCCTCCCTGTGATCGTCGGCTACCTACCCGCCGCGCTTTCCCCCTCCCCCTCCCCAGAAACCCACCCCCTTGGCCCTCTCTTCGCCCCGTTGGGGCGGGGTGGGGGTGCCGGGAGGGGGTCCATACGGTGGCACTGGGTTGCGTGCATAGCAAGACGGACGTACGGTTTTGATGACAGGGAGAATCGGCGGTAAGTGTCCCCTAACCACGGCGGCGCCCCGACCGGTGCGACAGACTGCTCAGGACTACTCACGGTCGCTGGTGTGAAGGAGTACGACGTGGCGAGCCTCGACACCTTCGGTGCGAAGACCCAGCTACGCGTCGGAGACGCGAGCTACGAGATTTTCAAGATCAGTCAGGTGGAGGGGCACGAACGGCTCCCCTACAGCCTGAAGATCCTGCTGGAGAACCTGCTGCGGACCGAGGACGGCGCGAACATCACCGCCGAGCACATCCGCCAACTCGGCTCCTGGGACCCGACCGCGGACCCGAACGTCGAGATCCAGTTCACCCCGGCCCGGGTGCTGATGCAGGACTTCACCGGCGTACCGTGCGTGGTCGACCTGGCCACCATGCGTGAGGCCGTCCGCGACCTGGGCGGCGACCCCACCAAGGTGAACCCCCTGGCCCCCGCCGAGCTGGTCATCGACCACTCCGTCATCGCCGACCTGTTCGGCCGTGAGGACGCCTTCGAGCGCAATGTCGAGCTGGAGTACGCCCGCAACAAGGAGCGCTACCAGTTCCTGCGCTGGGGCCAGACCGCCTTCAACGAGTTCAAGGTGGTCCCGCCCGGCACCGGCATCGTGCACCAGGTCAACATCGAGTACCTGGCCCGTACGATCATGGAGCGGGGCGGTCAGGCCTACCCGGACACCGTGGTCGGCACGGACTCGCACACCACGATGGTCAACGGCCTGGGGGTGCTGGGGTGGGGCGTCGGCGGCATCGAGGCCGAGGCCGCCATGCTGGGCCAGCCGGTCAGCATGCTGATCCCCCGGGTGGTCGGCTTCAAGCTCTCCGGTGAGATGCCGGCCGGCACCACCGCCACCGACCTGGTGCTCACCATCACCGAGATGCTGCGCAAGCACGGGGTGGTCGGCAAGTTCGTCGAGTTCTACGGGCCGGGCGTAAGCGCGGTGCCGCTGGCCAACCGGGCCACCATCGGCAACATGTCCCCGGAGTACGGCTCCACGGTCGCGATCTTCCCGATCGACGCCGAGACCGTCCGCTACCTGGAGCTGACCGGCCGCGATCCGCAGCAGGTCGCCCTGGTCGAGGCGTACGCCAAGGAGCAGGGCCTCTGGCACGACCCGGCGGCCGAGCCGGAGTACTCCGAGCGCCTGGAGCTCGACCTGAGCACCATCGAGCCTTCCCTCGCCGGGCCGAAGCGCCCCCAGGACCGGGTGCCGCTGGGCAGCGCCAAGACCCTGTTCCGCGCGGCGCTCACCGACTACGTGGCCGCCGACGAGACCGGCGGCGAGCCGGGCCGCAAGCCCGGCGTGCCCCCGCAGGAGAAGGCCTTCGGCACCGCCGGCCCGGCCGACGAGGCCAGCGCCGAGTCCTTCCCGGCCAGCGACTCCCCTGCCAACGACGTCAACGACCCGGCCGACGCCCCGCGTGACCTGGTCACCGCCGCAGTCGGCTCGGGTGGGCGGGCCAGCAACCCGATCCGGGTCACCGGCACCGACGGCAACACCTACGAGCTGGACCACGGCGCGGTGGTGATCGCGGCCATCACCTCCTGCACCAACACCTCCAACCCGCAGGTCATGATCGGCGCGGCGCTGCTGGCCCGCAACGCGGTGGACAAGGGCCTGAACCGCAAGCCGTGGGTGAAGACCACCCTGGCGCCGGGCTCCAAGGTGGTCATGGACTACTACGAGCGGGCCGGTCTCACCCCGTACCTGGAGAAGCTCGGCTTCCACCTGGTCGGCTACGGCTGCACCACCTGCATCGGCAACTCCGGCCCGCTGCCGGAGGAGATCTCCGCCGCCGTCAACGAGGCCGACCTGGCGGTCGTCTCGGTGCTCTCCGGCAACCGGAACTTCGAGGGCCGGATCAACCCGGACGTCAAGATGAACTACCTGGCCTCCCCGCCGCTGGTGGTGGCGTACGCGCTGGCCGGCACGATGGACATCGACCTGGCCAACGAGCCGATCGGTGAGGACAGCGAGGGCAACCCGGTCTTCCTGCGCGACATCTGGCCGAGCACCGCCGAGATCCAGGAGGTCATCGCCTCGGCGATCGGCGCTACCGGGTTCAGCGCCGCGTACGCCGACGTCTTCGCCGGTGACGAGCGCTGGCAGTCGCTGCCCACCCCGACCGGTGACACCTTCGCCTGGGACGGTGACTCCACCTACGTGCGCAAGCCCCCGTACTTCGAGGGCATGGCCCAGCAGCCGACCCCGGTGACCGACATCGCCGGTGCCCGGGTGCTGGCCAAGCTGGGCGACTCGGTGACCACCGACCACATCTCCCCGGCCGGCTCGATCAAGGCCGACTCCCCGGCCGGCGAGTACCTCGCCGCGCACGGGGTGCCGCGCCACGAGTTCAACTCGTACGGCTCGCGGCGGGGTAACCACGAGGTGATGATCCGGGGCACCTTCGCCAACATCCGGCTGCGCAACCAGCTGGTGCCCGGGGTCGAGGGCGGCTTCACGGTCAACCACCTGACCGGCGAGCAGACCTCCATCTACGACGCCTCGATGGCCTACCAGGCCGCCGAGGTGCCGCTGGTCATCCTGGCCGGCAAGGAGTACGGTTCCGGCTCCTCGCGGGACTGGGCGGCCAAGGGCACCATGCTGCTCGGGGTCAAGGCGGTCATCGCCGAGTCCTACGAGCGGATCCACCGCTCCAACCTGATCGGCATGGGGGTGCTGCCGTTGCAGTTCCCGGCCGGTGAGAACGCCGACTCGCTGGGGCTGACCGGCACGGAGACCTTCACCATCACCGGGGTGACCGACCTCAACGAGGGCTCGACCCCCCGTACGGTCAAGGTCACCACCGACAGCGGGGTGGAGTTCGACGCCGTGGTGCGGATCGACACCCCCGGTGAGGCGGACTACTACCGCCACGGCGGCATCCTGCAGTACGTGCTGCGTCGGATGATCGCCAGCTGACGGTCGGACACATAGAGGGGCTCCTTCCCGTGCGGGGAAGGAGCCCCTCGATCGTTTCCGCCCAGCGGCTAGGGTCGGCGGCGGTCTCAGCCGCCGGCGCGCCGGGCCTCGCGGAGCTTCATCGCGTGCTCGACCAGGGTGATCAGCACCTCCTTGGCCGACTCCCGTTGCCGGGCGTCGCAGAGCAGCACCGGCACCTCCGGGTCGAGGTTCAGTGCGGCCTGCACCTCGTCCAGCCGGTACTGCCGGGCCCCCTCGAAGCAGTTGACCGCCACCAGGAAGGGAGTGCCCCGCCCCTCGAAGTAGTCGATGGAGGGGAAGCAGTCCGCCAGCCGTCGGGTGTCGGCCAGCACGACCGCGCCGATCGCACCCAGCGCCAACTCGTCCCAGACGAACCAGAACCGGTCCTGGCCGGGGGTACCGAACAGGTACAGCACCAGGTCGTCGCTGATGGTGATGCGACCGAAGTCCATCGCCACGGTCGTCGTGCGCTTGGTCTCGACCCCGGACAGGTCGTCGATGCCCACCCCGGATTCGGTGAGCACCTCCTCGGTCCGCAACGGGCGTGTCTCACTGACCGCGCCGACCAGCGTGGTCTTGCCCACCCCGAATCCGCCCGCGACCAGAATCTTGATCGCCGTGGGCAATGCGACCGCGCCCGACGGCCGCTCAGAGTGCCCGTAGTCCATTGATAACCGCCTCGAAGATGCTGTTGTCGGGTATGCCGACGGTGCTGTGTGGCTCCCGGATCTGAACCAGGCTGCGCGCTACCAGGTCGCCGAGCAGGACCCGCACGGTGCCGACCGGCAGGTCAAGATGCGCCGCGATCTCGGCGACCGACTGCATCCGCTGACACAAACCGACGATCGCCAGGTGCTCCGGGCCCAACCCGACCTCCGGTGAGACGTCCGTCCGGGTCGCCATCACCAGCGAGATCAGGTCGAACGTGCCGGTGACCGGGCGGGCCCGGCCGCCGGTCACCGCGTACGGGCGGACCACCGGACCGGCATGGTCGTCCACCCACTGGTGGTCGGCGGACTCTCCCTGCACCGTCATGTGGGTTACTTCTCCCCGTTGGTCTGTTCGGCTGATCGTGTCGGCGACGCGACGAACTTGCCTACCCGGGTGACCAGCATGGCCATCTCGTACGCGATCAGCCCCACGTCCGCGTCCTCACTGGCCAGGACCGCCAGGCAGGCGTTGCGACCGGCGGCTGTGACGAACAGGAACGAAGACTGCATCTCGATGATCGTCTGCTGCACCTGACCGCCGCCGAACCGCTTCCCCGCGCCCCGAGCCAGGCTCTGGATTCCCGCCGCCATCGCCGCCAGATGCTCGCCGTCGTCGCGGCTGAGCCCCTGCGACGAGGCCATCAGCAGACCGTCGGCGGACAGTGCGACCGCGTGCTCGGCCTGCTTGACCCGGCCGACCAGATCGTCCAGCAACCACGTCAGGTCGGCACTCGAAGCCGTCTTCTGCGCCACTTCGTCGTCCTCTTCTCCCCCGGCTCATCGCCGTGCTCATCTGGTCCTGACCGTCGGTCGGGCGGATCGCCGCACGACCGGCACCCCGGTCAGGACTCCTGTTGGTCGGCGTCGTCAGACTCGTCCGTGTCGCCTGACCGACCGCCACCACCCAGCAGCCGGGCGGCGTCGGTACGGCCGCGCTGGGTGCCGGTCTGGTACGAACTCATCATTCGCCGAACCTGTTCCGGTTCGCGGATCACGTCCTCGTCCTCCTCCGCGGCCTCAGGCTCGGCGCGCAACGCCGGCGTGATGCTGGCCTGCCGGATGCGGACCGGCAGGCCCGATTCGGTGCGGGTCGACTCGGCCGGGGCCGTCTCGCCCGGCTCGGCGGTCGCCGGCGCGCTGCCGGCCGGGGAACTCGCCGGGGCGGGTGCGGCGGCAGGCCGGGTGTCCAGCGGACGACGCGGCAGCCCGGATCCGCCCGCGGGCGGGCTGGTGACCGGCACACTGATCGGAATGGTCGGACCGTCCAGGGCGGAGTGCCCGGGTCGACGTCGTGACCGGGTCGGCAGCCCACCTTCGGGGTCGGTTTGGACCTCCACCGGGGTGTCGGCAGCGACTCCGCCCGGCTGCCCCTGCTCGGCCTCGGTGTCGGCCACCGGTTCGCGGGTGGGGCGGGGGGCGGGCGGCAGCGCCGGGGCGGCCAGGGCCACCGGTGCGCCCGACCGCTGGGCGGTGATCGCCGGCACCGGCTCGCCGCCGCGCACCGCGCCATCGGTGCCCGGCCCGGCGACGCTCTGCGGCTCGCTGCCGTCGACGATGATCAGGTTGCTCGGGATCAGCACCACCGCGGTCGTGCCGCCGTACGCGGACTCCTTGAGCCGGACCCGCACCCCGTGCCGGTCGGTCAGCCGACTCACCACGTAGAGGCCCAGCCGGGAGGCGTCGGCGAGGTTCAGCTCGGACCGGTCCACGATCCGGTGGTTGGCCGCGGCCAGGTCCTCCTCGGTCATGCCCAGACCGCGGTCCTCGATCTCGATGGCGAACCCGTTGGCGACGAGTTGACCGCGGACCTCGACGTTGGTGTGCGGCGGGGAGAAGGACAGCCCGTTCTCGATCAGCTCGGCGAGCAGGTGGATGACGTCACCGACCGCCCGTCCGGCCAGGGACACCCCGCCGACCGGCAGCACGGTGACCCGGGTGTAGTCCTCGACCTCACCGACCGCACCGCGGATCACGTCGACCATCGGCACGCTGCGTCGCCAGGCCCGGCCCGGGGTCGAGCCGGAGAGCACGATCAGGTTCTCCGCGTTACGCCGCATCCGGGTGGCCAGGTGGTCGACCCGGAACAGGTCCTCCAACTCCTCCGCGTCGTGCTCGCGCCGCTCCATCGCGTCCAGCAGGGTCAGCTGGCGGTGCACCAGGGCCTGGGTACGCCGGGCCAGGCTGAGGAAGACCTCCCGGACCGCCCGGCGCAGCTCGGCCTGTTCGACCGCCGTACGGATGGCGGTCTCCTGCACGACGTTGAAGGCCTTACCCACCTGGCCGATCTCGTCGTCACCGAACTGTAGGGGTGGGGCCTCCTTGGCCACGTCCACCTGGTCACCACGACCCAGCCGCTCGACCACGCTGGGCAGCCGCTCGTTGGCCAGTTGGAAGGCCGCGTCGCGCAGCCGTTGCAGCTGCTGCACCAGGGCTCGCGCGGTGGTGATGGAGACGACCACGGAGGCGATGACGGCCAGCAGGCCGAGACCGGCGGCGAGCACCAGCCGGACGACCACGCCGATCGCGACCGGGGTGGCCCGCTTGACGATCTCGTCACCACCGGCCAGCACCACGTCGCCGATCTCGACCAGGGCGGCCGAGGAGATCTCGTTCCACTCCTGGCTGTCGAACGGCAGGCGCGACGTTCCGGAGGCGAGCATGATCTGGTTTTCCAGATTGGCCAGCCGGGTGAAATTGACGCCGGCAATCATCTGCTCGTATCGGCGTTGATCTGCCGCGGGCAGCCGGGTGACCGCCTGCTCGGCGAGGAACTGCCGGGCACCCACCACGCGGGTGAACTCCGCCCGCTCGTTCTGGGTGATTCGGCCGGCGGCCAGAATTCCGGCCAGCAGGGCGTCCTCCTGGGACACCAGTTCCCTGGCCCGGTTGAGCCGGATCAGCTGTGCGGTGTTCTCGGCCACCTCGTCGTCATCCAGGTTGCCGAGTTCGTCGTAGACGCCGTAGATCGATTCGATCACTTCGGTGAACGCCGTCATGGCCTCACCCCGGCCGATGTTGCGCTGGTCGACCGCATCACGGGTTTCCGACAGCGCGGCCAATCCCCGGTTCAGGGCGGTGATGCGCTCCTCCAGATCCTTGCTGCCGAGCAGACGCACCTGCCAGTTGTCGGTCGACTCGACGAAATCGGCCGCCGCCTCGTCGGTGCGCTGCCGCAGTTGCGCCAGTTCGGTGCGCCCGCCTTCGTCCGGCCGTCCCAGGTAGACCACGGAGGTACGGCGTTCCAACTGCAGTTGCATCAGCAGCGGTTCGGTGGGGTCGAACACCCGGGCGTCGAGCGCCTGCACACCGACGAGGTTGACTCCCTCTCGGACGGTGACCCAGGCGGTGAAGCCCCAGAGTGCCACCAGCGAGGCCAATAGAGCCACGACCTTGGTACGCAGATTCGAACTGCGGGAACCCATTACACCGTCCCTGGCACTGAGCTAATTGATCGGTCGGTCAGCAGTGCGTCACGCACATCGACCCCGGCGCACGCTAACAGCGTCACCGCGCCAACTCAAGCGGTCGTGATCATGCCTGACCCGGTCCCCGCTTCCCGTGTCGCCGGCAAAGCCTGGTTGAATGTCGGCACCGCCGCATGAGCCAGTTTCCGCGCTGCGATCACCGCCGACCGGACAATGAGAATGGGCGCGTACAGGTCTTTGTCGTGCCACAATGGAGGGTGGTCGAGCCGATTGACATGCAACTGCGCGAATGCCCGGCGCACGGCCGCGGTCATCTCCGGTCGGATCGGCCGGCGCCCGGCCAACAGGATCTGCACCGCGTAGGCGGTCTCCTCGGTGGTCGTGGACCAACGCCCCCAACCCCCGTCCTCGCGTTGGGTGGCCAGGATCCGGTCCACGGCACGATCGATCGCCGGGTGGGCCACCTCCGGCGGCGCGTACGCGGCCAGCGCCGACACCGCGCAGTGGGTGGCGTAGTAGGGCGAGGCGTGCCATCGGTCCACCCAGAGCCCGTCCGGCTGCTGCACCTCCCGCAGCCACCCGGCCAGTGACCTGACCCTGGCGGCGTACCGGTCGGCGCCGTCGGTGGTGTAGCGGGCGTGCCAGCCCAGCGTCTCCAGCACATGGGCGTTGGTGGTGATCGACTGCCCGTCCTCCCCCTGCCAGGTGCAGAAATGGCTGCCCAGGTCGTAGCGGAGCAGGCTGACCGGGTCCACCGGGTGACCCAGCCGGGCCAGGGCGTACAGGGTGGTCGAGGTGGTGTCGGCGTCCGCGGGCAGCCCCGGTCCGGTGGCCGCCCCCTCCGGCCCCAGGGCGGCGACCAGCTCCGCCACCAGCCGCGCGCCCGGGCGCACCGGCACCCCCGCCCGGGCCAGGTTCGCCAGGGCCCAGGAACGCTCGAAGACCGTGATCGGCGCACAACACGGCACCGGGCCATTGTGCCGGGCCACCACCGCGTCGAGGTACGCGCGGGCGGCCCGGTCCTCGGCACCTCGGTGGCTCAGCCACACCGCGGTCGCCGCGGGCGAGGCTCCGACCGCACCCTCGATCGGGGCGACCTCGGTGCGGGCGGCGGCGGCCGGTCCGAGCACCTCGTAGGCGTGCCACAGCTTGCTGGGCACCGGTCGGCCGCCGGCCAGCAGGGCGTCGACCGCCTCCACCCGACGCCGGTCGATCCGGGGCAGCGCGGCGGGTGCCCCGGTCAGGGCCGGGTCGCCCGCCAAGGCGACCAGGTCCGTGTCGATCCGCGCCACCAGGGTAGGCACGATCAGGTCGGCGGCCGGGGTGTCCGGCAGGGCGGTGCCCTCGCCCAGATGCCGGGCCAGCGCGATCAGCCCCCGGGTGGCCGCGGCGGCGACCGCGGCCCGGTCCGGTCCGGCCGGGTCGGGCGGATCGCACCGAACCAGGCTGGCGAGCAGGGCCTGCACCGCGCTAGCCGTCGGGACCAGGGCGTACCCGCCGGCCGGACCCCAGCTGCCGTCGTCCCCCTGCTCGGCCAGCAGGTACGCCAGCCGCTGCGGATGCCCGGCCACCCACGGGGTGTCGGCCACCAGCCGCCCGGTCTCGTAGACCGAGGTGCTGACCTGCCCGTGGGGCTGTGCTTCCAACTGCGCCAGCAGCGCACCGACCTCCTCGGCCAGGGTCGGCTGCGCCACCGCCTCGGCGGTCAGCGGCGGTGCTGTCACGGCACCCCCCAGAAGTCGGTGGACCGGTAGAAGCCGCTACTGAAGCCGATCTGTCGGGCCAGGTAGTCGGCCTGCACCGGGCAGTTCTCCCGCAGCGCCGCCAGCAGGTCGCGGGCCTGCGCCACCAACTCGGCGATGCGCTGCTCGACCTCGGCCCGGGGCACCAGCAGCAGGGCGTTGAGGTCGCCCCAGCGCAGGTCCCGCTCGTAGCTGCCGAGGTCGTTGACCAGCCGCAGGATCCGCTGCACGCAGTCGCTGGCCGTGAGCATCGCGTCCAGGTGGGTCAGGGTGGCCGGGTCGGCCGTGTGGATCCAGTGCACGACATTGACCACCGTGCAGGCCAGGTTGTCGGCGTTGTCGAGGTACTCCTCGAAGCCGGGCAGCTGGTCGGGGGTCTGCTTCCAGGTCCACTCCCGCGCCATGGCGGTGAGTACCTTGTCGGTCTCCTGGCGCCAGTGGTGGCCGTACTCGGCGAAGGCCGGCACGGTGGCCAGCTCGTCACGCAGCTCGGCCAGGAACGCACCGAGGGAGTCCCCGGGTTCCGGGGCGGCACCGTCGGCCACCGCCAGACAACGGGCGGCCAGTCGGTCGATCTCGTCGCGCGAACCCGCCTCGTGGTCCACCTGCCAGTCCAGGGCGAATCCCCACAGCACCGCCCGGTTGGTCAGTCGAAGCTGAGCCACCTCGCACCAGGGCGCGCCGAAGGCGATGGCCATGGCCACGTTGCCGAACAGGGTCGCGTCGAACGGCTTGGCGGGAAACAGATCCGGGTAGCCGGCGGCGACCTCGGCCAGGTCCCGCTGGCCCTTGGCGGCCAGGGCGCAGATGCGTCCCTGTTCCGCGGCCACACTCATCTGGTCGCCGCCGGTTTCCGGCGGCGACTGGGTCACCAGACTCACGCCGCTACACCCGCCACGGGCCGCAGGGTGACCTCCACCCGGTCCCGGGGACGCAGCGCGGCGGCCACCTTGATCCCGGGTACGGCCGGGCGGCTCAACCGGAACCGGTACCGGCTGAGCAGGGTGGCGACGATCAGGGTCGCCTCCAGGTAGAACAGGTGCATCCCGATGCACTGGTGCGGACCCCCGCCGAACGGGAAGTGCGCGTACTTGGGCCGGCCGCGGACCAGTTCCGGCCGGAACCGGTCCGGATCGAAGACCTCGGGCCGGTCCCAGAACTGCGACATCCGCTGGGTGATCAACGGGCTGACCACCAGGGTGGAGCCGGCCGGGATGCGCACCCCGCCCAGGGTGTCCTCCTGCACCGCCATCCGGGGGAAGAGCCAGCCGATCGGATAGAGCCGGAGCAGTTCGTCGAGCACCCGCCGGGTGTAGCGCAGCTCGCGCAGGTGCTGCCCGCGTACCGGCTGGTCGCCGACCACCCGGTCGAGTTCCTCGTAGAGCCGGTCGGAGATCTCCGGGTCCTGTTCGAGGTGGGGCCAGAGCCAGGTGAGCACGCTGATGGTGGTCTCCGTGGTGGTGGCCACCATCGCCACGGTGTCGTTGCGCACCTGGCGTTCGTCCAACCGGCCGCCGTCCTCGGTGCGTCCCCGCCAGAGGGTGGAGATGATGTCGTCGGAGTCGGCCTCGGCTGTGTTTTGGGCGGCCCGGATGGTCGGCATCAGCAGGTCGTCGATGAGTTGCACGGAGCGGCGGAAGGTCCGGTCGCCGGGCATCGGCGCGGCCAGCGGCGCCCAGGGCACCAGGATCCGCGGCATCACCGACCAGGCGATGGCGTCCTGGGCCTCCATGATCTGCATGGCGTCCGACACCGAGATCTTGTCCGCGAAGAAGACCCGCATGATCGCCGAGCAGACCACCTGGGCCTGCACCTTGCCCATGTCCACCGACTGGCCGGAGCGGGCCGGTTCGGCCAGCTCGTCGATCGACTCCTCGATCGCCACGGCCAGGCGGTCGACCAGCCCGTCGATGCGCCGGGCGGTGAACAACGGCTGGAGAATCTGTCGACTGTTGGTCCAGTGTTCACCGTCGCTGAGAATGCCCTCGCCGAACAGCCGCTTGAGTGGCCGCCACTGGAGCCCGTCCCCTGCCCGGACATAGTTGTCGGCCCGCTCCCGCAGCACCCGCTGGAGGTGTTCGGGGTGGGTGACGAGGAACGGTCGGAAGGAGCCGAGGTTCAGCCGCACGACCTCGCCGCCGGACCGTTCGCCGCACTCCACCAGGGCGCGGGCCGGATCGCGCAACAGGCCCGGCAGTACGTGTCGCAGCGGTACCGACTCTGCGCGTCGGCTTTGGACATTTGTCGCGTGGTTGTTTCCCACTCGCACAGACTCCCCGGGGTGTGGGTTTACTCTTTGGAATGCCACGATTGCGAAGAGCATGACATCGCAGTGGTATCCCTCACTAGTCGCGTGTCGAGAAATCTTCATGGTCGACATTCCCGCTGTCCAGAACGGATTTCGCGTGGCTCGACGGCCTTCCGCCGCCGCGTTCCGGCGTCCCCGCCCACCCGAGGACCACCCCGTCCACCTGGCCACAGCGCGTTTGCCCAGCTCAAATGGGTCATCGACGAGACGACGGCACTGCCGGTATCCGTCAGCACACGGGCCGTCGATCGACGGATCAGATCGGATAGGGTGATCTACGTCATGTCCGGCATGGCATGGTCGGGATCCCCGCGCCTCGGGGTGCGGGCCGGTCCGGCCGGCGATCGAGCCACGCCGCCCGGGTGAATTCAGGCGGTGGGCCGTATCGCTGTGCCAGGCTCAGGGGATGGACGACAAGACCATCCTGGGCCGGATCTCCGAGCTGGTCGACGAGGAGCACCGGTTGCGCGCGGACGCGCAGGCCACCGAGGCGGGCACGGACGACACCACCCGGACCCGGCTGCGCGAGCTGGAGGAGTCCCTCGACCAGTGCTGGGATCTGCTACGCCGCCGCCGGGCCGCCCGGCAGGCGCACGGCGATCCGGAGGCGCAGAGCCCCCGACCGACCGAGGAGGTCGAACGCTACCTCCAGTAGCGGCACCCCGGCTCCGGGTGGCTTCCGTCCCACCACCCGGAGCCGGGGTTTCAGCGCAGGGGTCAGCGCGGCCGGGGGTTCAGCGCAGGCCCGCCTCGCGGGCCAGCGCCTCGGTGAGCACGACCGGGTCGGCCAGGCCCGCCGGCAGCCCCCGGGCCACGAACCAGGTGGCGACCACCCGGACGTCCCGGGCCAGGAAGTCGCGTCCCTGCGGGTTCGCCACCACATCCACCACCTGCGGCAGGTCGATCAGCACCAGCCGGTCGGCGTGCACCAGCAGGTTGTACGGCGACAGGTCGCCGTGGGCGTACCCGGCCCGGGCCAGCACCGTCAGGGCCTCGACCAGTTGCTCCCACAGCCCGCGTAGCTCGGCCGCGGCCGGCCGCAGTTCGGCCAGCCGGGGAGCGGCCCGGCCGGTGTCCGGGTCGCCGAGGAACTCCAGCATCAGCTCGGTCCCCCGCAACTGCACCGGATACGGCACCGCGATCGTCGCGTACCGCTGGTCGATCTCCCAGAGCCGGGCCAGCGCGGCGAACTCCGCCGCCGCCCACTGCCCGGCGATCATCTGTCGGCCGAAGGCCGTCCGGCCGGTCATCGCCCGCATCTCCCGGGACCGGCGGACCCGGCGGCCCTCCAGGTAGCCGGCGTCCCGGTGGAACAGCCGGTGCCGGGGATCGCGGTACCGCTTGGCCGCCAGCAGGCAGGAACGGTCGGTGTCCGGCACCGCCCGGCGGACCAGGTGGACGTCCGCCTCCTTGCCGGTCTTGAGCACCCCCAACTCGGTGTCCTTGGCGGCCAGATCGGTGACCAGCCAGGCCGGATGGGGTTGCGGGCCGTGCAGGGCGTCGTCCCAGGAGGACCAGACGGCACCGGTCTCCGGATCGGGTTCGTCGGCCGGTTCGGCCGGTACGGAGACGCGGGCCTGCCCGCGCTTCAGGAAGTACGGTTCGTCATCGTCGTCGAAGCGGCGTTTGCCGCGGGGGTGGCGCTCCCGCGCCGAGAAGTCGTGATCGCGCACTGCGCTTAAATCCCTTGGTCGAGGTGACTGGAGGCAGGAAGTGACCCGCGAATACGGTCATGACCGACCCCCTCTCCTCGACCGGGCGAGCGCCCGGATGCACGATGCGCAGACGATGTTTCGCGGTGCCCGCACCCCGCGTCAACCGCATTTCGGATCGGCTGGTCCTCAGGCCCCCATGACGGCGGCGACCGCGGCGATCACGGTGTCGACCGTGACGGTCGGGGCGAAGCGGGTGTCGCTCCAGCGTCGTCCCCGGTGCAGCCAGATGCTGGGCAGGCCGACGGCGGTCGCGCCACCGATGTCCGCCTCGGGGCCGTCACCGATCACCCAGGCACCGCGCAGTGGCATCCGGACCCGCTGGGCGGCCAGCGCGAAGATCCGGGGATTGGGCTTGCTGACCCCGGCCTCCTCCGAGATCACCCAGTCGGCGACGTACCGGTCCAGCCCGGTCCGCCGGATCTTGGCGTCCTGCTGGCGTACCGCTCCGTTGCTGACCACCACCGGCATCCAGCCGGCGCCGTCGGCGATGCGCAACGCGCAGGCGACCAGGGGATCGAGTCGGGTGAACTCGACGACCCCGTCGTGCAACTCCTCGACCAGGTCGATGGAGGGAATGCGCAGTCGGTAACGGTCCCGGATGGCGTCCGCGACATCCCACCGGTCGGTGAGGCCGTCGGCATCGATCGACAGCAGCCATTCGATGTCACCCGGCGGGGCCCCGATGCCGTCGAGGAAACGCTCTGCCCAGATGCGGAACGGCCCGGCCCGATCGAGCAGGGTGTTGTCCAGGTCCAGCAGGAGCAGTGGCACTCGGGAACCCTACGGTAATCGGGTACCCGACCGACAGGTCGCAATGTTACGGACTCGGGTCAGGACCGGGCGCCTTGCCGCCTCGACCAGGAAACCAAGCCGTACGTACGGTTTGCCTTCCCTCTGGTGGGCTGACACGATCGGACTGTGCCCAGAGTAAGTCAGGATCAGCTCGACGCCCGCCGGCAGGAGATTCTCGCCGCCGCACGGCCCTGCTTCGCCCGGCACGGCTACGAGGGCGCCACCGTCCGCCGGCTGGAGGAGGCGACCGGGCTGTCCCGGGGCGCCATCTTCCACCACTTCCGGGACAAGGACTCGCTGTTCCTCGCCGTGGCCGAGGACGACGCGGCGGCGATGGTGGCCACGGTCGCCCGGCACGGCCTGGTGCAGGTGATGCGGGACCTGCTGGCCCGGGCGGTCTCCCCGGACACCACCGGCTGGCTGGGCAGCCAACTGGAGGTCTCCCGCCGCCTGCGTACCGACCCGGCCTTCGCCAAGCGCTGGGCGCAACGGTCCGAGGCCATCGCCGAGGCCACCCGGGACCGTCTGGCACGCCAACGCGACGCCGGGGTGCTGCGCGACGACATTCCGATCGAGGTGCTGGCCCGCTTCCTCGAACTCGCCTACGACGGGCTGGTGCTGCACCTGGCCATGGGGCGACCGGCCGGTGACCTGGGCCCGGTGCTCGACATGGTCGAGGAGGCGGTACGCCGCCGGTAACGACGGGGTAACTGCGCATCGGCACCCATCGACCACTGGCACCGCCGCCGCACAATGAAGCGCGTTCCCCCTCGCCCGACAGGAGCCGGCCATGATGGCGCCCACCGCAGAGTTCGACACCTGGGGTGTTCCCAGTCGCACCTTCCTGATCCTCTACCTGCTGGCCACTGTCGTACTGGTCATCGGTGTACTGATCCACCGGCGGCGTACCCTGGCCGGCCGCTCCGCGCCCTCCGCCGATCAGCTCACCCCTGAGCAGGTCGCGTACCTCAACGACGGGCCCGACCGGGCGATCTGGTCCTCGGTCAGCAGCCTGCGCAGCCACCGGGCGCTCGGGGTGCAGGACCGCGGCGCGCTCATCGCCGAAGGCCCGCTACCGGCGGGGGCCACTCCCCTCGACCGCGCGGTGCACTACGCGGCCAGCCAGCACGTCCCCGCCCGACAGTTGCGCTCTACCGAGTGGGTGAGCCGGGCCCTCGACGAGTTGCGCGACGGACTGGCCCGCCACGACCTGTTGGTCGGCTCGGACCGGCGGGCCAGGCTGCGCCTGGGAGCGCTGCTGCTGGCCGCACTGGTGGCGCTCGGGGTCGCCCGCATCGCCGCCGGCGTCGCCAACGACCGTCCGGTGTGGTACCTCGTGTTCATCGTCGGGCCGCTGGCGGTGTTGACCATGATCCTGTTCTTCCGGGTGCCCCGCCAGACCCGGGCGGCCAAGATGGCCCTGCTCGGCCTCCGGCACCGAAACCGCCACCTCGCACCCGCCTCGAAACCGGCGTACACCGTCTACGGCTCGACCGGAGTGGCGATGGCGGTAGCCCTCTACGGCACCGGCTCCCTCTGGCTGATGGACCCGACCTTCGCCCAACAGGCCGACATCCAACGCCAGGCGATGGCGACCGGGGGCGGCAGTACGGCGGGGGGTTGCGGTGGTGGCGGTTGCGGGGGCGGAAGCGGAAGCAGTGACAGCGGAGGCGGTGGCGGCGGCTGTGGTGGCGGCGGGTGTGGCGGATGACCGGTCCGCAGGGGGTGGGCATCGGCTGGCGGCCCGAAATCGCCGGGTTCGTCGCCGAGCTGCCCGGCCTACGGTTCGTCGAGGTGATCGCCGAGTCGGTGCCCACCGCCGGGCCGCCACCTGAGGCCCTGGTCGAGTTGCGAGAGCGCGGGGTGACGGTCGTACCGCACGGGGTGCGGCTCTCCCTCGGCGGGGCCGAGCCGGTCGAGCCGGCCCGGGTGGCCCACCTGGCGGCGGTCGCCGAACTGCTGGCCGCGCCGCTGGTCAGCGAGCACATCGCCTTCGTCCGGGCCGGCGGAATGGAGGCCGGGCACCTGCTTCCGCTGCCGCGCACCCGGGAGGCGGTCGACGCGGTCTGCGCCAATGTCGCGCGGGCCCAGGCCGAACTGCCGGTGCCGATCGCCCTGGAGCCGATCGCGGCGCTGTTCGACTGGCCGGACGACGAACTGGACGAGGCGGCCTTCCTCAGCGAGATCCTGGCCCGTACGGACGCGCTGCTGCTGCTCGACATCGCCAACGTGCACGCCAACGCCCGCAACCGGGGCACCGACCCGCTGGCCCTGCTGGATCGGCTGCCCCTGGAACGGGTGGCGTACCTGCACGTGGCCGGCGGTGCGGAGCAGGGTGGCTTCTACCACGACACGCACACCGATCCGGTGCCCCCGCCGGTGCTGGAACTGCTAGCCGAGTTGTGCGCGCGACGCCGTCCACCGGCGGTGTTGCTGGAACGCGACGGGCACTACCCGCCCGCCGCCGAACTCCGCGCCGAACTGGACGCCGTGGCCGCCGCCACCGGCTTTCCCCTGGTGACATGAGCGCTCCTCCGGTCGACGGCACGGACCTCACCGGCGAGCTACCGACTCCGGCCACCGGGTCGCTGGCGGCACGGCAGGCGGAACTCGTCGCGGCCCTGGTGGCCGGTGGGCCCCCACCGCCGGGCTTCGCACCGGCCCCGCTGGCCGCCGCCCGAGCCGCCTTGCTGCGCAAACGCGCCGGGGAGGTGGCACGCCACTGGCCCCTGCTGGCCGCAGGGCTGGGCCCGCGATGGCCGGCCGCCTTCGTCGAGTGGGCGGCGGACCGGCCGAACCTCGGTGGTCTACGCGACGGCTGGGAACTGGCCCGCGCGTTGCACACCCGCCATGCCCTGCCGGCGCTCGGGGCCGAGGAACTGGCCGCCCGGGAGGCCACCCACCGCTACGACGGCACGACCGCCCCCCGCCACCGCCGGTGGCCCGCCATCGGCCGGGCCGACCGGGCCGTCGCGGTGCAGCTGGCCGGCCGGGTACGCCTGCTCCGCTCGGCCCGGTAGCAGCATCGACGCCCGGCCGGGCGACCCAACCCCGGATGCTTGCCGGGGACCCGCTGCGGCAGGATCGGCGGTATGGATCTGGGATTGACCGACCGGGTGTACGTGCTCACCGGCGCCTCCCGCGGCCTCGGCTACGCCACCGCGCAGTGCCTGGTCGCCGACGGTGCCCGGGTGGTGATCTCGGCCCGGCGTGCCGACGAGGTGGCCGCGGCGACCGCCGCCCTGGGCGGGCCGGACCGGGCGGTCGGCATCACCGCCGATCTGGCCGACCCGACCACCCCCGGCCGGCTGGTGGAGGCCGCGCACCAGCACTTCGGCCGGCTGGACGGGGCCCTGGTGTCGGTGGGCGGGCCCACCCCGGGCAGCGCCGCCTCCATCGAGGACGACCAGTGGCGACACGCCTTCGAGACGGTCTTTCTGGGCAGCGTACGGATGGTGCGGACGGTGGCCACCGCGCTGCCCGAGGGGGGTGCGATCGCTCTGGTGCTCTCCACCTCGGCCCGGGGGCCGGTGCCCGGCCTGGGCATCTCCAACGGCCTGCGACCCGGCCTGGCCGGGGTGGCCAAGGATGTCGCCGACGAGTACGGCCCGCGTGGGGTACGGGTGGTCGGCCTGCTGCCGGGGCGCATCCTCACCGACCGCAACCGGGAACTCTTCGCCGCCAGTGGCGACCCGGAGCGGGCCCGCGCCGAAGCGGAGGCCGGCATCCCGCTGCGGCGCATCGGCGACCCGGTCGAGTTCGGGCGGGTCGCCGCCTTCGTGCTCTCCCCCGCGGCCAGCTACCTCACCGGGATCACCCTCCCGGTCGACGGCGGCGCGCTGCGCGGCCTGTGACCGTCGAACCGCCCGCCGAGGGGGTCACCGAGCCGGGTGCGGCGGTGGCCCCCCGCCCGAATCCGCGCCCCAGCCGGGAGGAACTGGCCGCGGCCGTGGACAAGACCCTGCCGGATGTCATCCGCCCCGGCCTGGAGGTGCTGTTCGTCGGCATCAACCCGGGGCTGTGGTCGGCGGCCACCGGTTGGCACTTCGCCCGCCCGGGCAACCGGTTCTGGCCGGCCCTGCACCGCAGCGGGTTCACCCCCCGCCTGCTGCACCCCAGCGAGCAGGACACCCTGCCCGCACTGGGGCTGGGCATCACCAACATCGTCGCCCGGGCCAGCGCCCGGGCCGACGAGCTGACCGCAGCCGAACTGGTGGCCGGGGCCCGGGAGTTGACCGAGAAGGTGGCCCGGTACCGGCCCCGCTGGGTGGCCGTGGTCGGGGTGACCGCCTACCGGGTGGGGTTCGCCCGACCCAGGGCGACCTTCGGTCGGCAGCCCGAGCCGCTGGCCGACGCCCGGCTCTGGGTGTTGCCCAACCCTAGCGGCCTGAACGCCCACTACACCCCGCAGACCCTGGCCGCCGCCTTCGCCGCCCTCCGCGAAGCGGCCACCGAGTAACCCGCCGGGCCGGTAGCCCGGCGGATCCGCTGGCGGCGGCCGACGGACAGCCAGGCGGGGCTCGGTTGGCGGCGGGCGATCGGGGTGGTAGCCCGCCGGGGTGGTCAGTTGGCGGCGGCGGGCGGCAGGGCTTCGTCGGCCAGGTACTCGCGGGTGGGGATGACGACCGGCTCCGGGTGGGCGGCATCGGCGTACGGGCTGGGCGAGTCGGCCAGCGCGAACTGGGTGCGGTACAGCTCGGCGTAGAGGCCGCCGACCGCGACCAGTTCCTCGTGCCGGCCCCGCTCGACGATCCGCCCCCCGTCCAGAACCAGGATCTGGTCCGCGTCGCGGACGGTGGAGAGCCGGTGGGCGATCACCAGGGCGGTGCGTCCGGTCAGCGCCACCGACAGCGCCCGCTGCACGGCCGCCTCGCTCTCGGAGTCCAGGTGGGCGGTGGCCTCGTCGAGGATGACGATCGAGGGTGCCTTGAGCAGCAGCCGGGCGATGGCGATGCGCTGCTTCTCCCCGCCGGAGAAGCGGTAGCCCCGCTCCCCCACCGTGGTGTCCAGCCCGTCGGGCAGGGACCGGACCAGGTCGGCCACCTGGGCGCCGGCCAGGGCGGCCCACAGTTCCTCGTCGGTGGCGTCGGGCTTGGCGTACCGCAGGTTCTCCGCGATGGTCTCGTGGAACAGGTGGGAATCCTGGGTGACCACGCCGATCTCGTCGCGCAGGGAGGGCAGGGTGGCGTCCCGCACGTCCACCCCACCGACCAGCACCTGCCCGTCGGTGACGTCGTAGATGCGGGAGATCAGCATGGACAGGGTGGACTTGCCGGCACCGGAGGGGCCGACCAGGGCCACCATCTGGCCCGGCTCGACCGTGAACGAGACGCCCTTGAGCACCGGGTCGTTGATCGTCCGGTCCAGGGTGGCGACCTCCTCCAGGGAGGCCAGCGAGATCTCCGCCGCGCTCGGGTAGCGGAACCGCACGTCGCGGAACTCCACCTTGCCCGCGCCCTTGGGCACCGGCACCGCGTCGGGTCGTTCGGTGATCGCCGGCTTCAGGTCGAGCACCTCGAAGACCCGGTCGAAGGAGACCAGGGCGCTCATCACGTCAACCCGGACGTTGCTCAGCGCGGTCAGCGGACCGTAGAGCCGGGTGAGCAGCAGCGCGAGGGTGACCACCGTGCCGGCGCTGACGTCACCCCGGACCGCCAGCCAGCCACCCAGGCCGTAGGTGAGCGCCTGGGCCAACGAGGCCACCAGCATCATCGCCACGAAGAAGGTCCGGGAGTACATCGCCGACTGGATGCCGATGTCGCGTACCCGCTCGGCGCGGCGGGCGAACCGGTCGGCCTCGGCCTCCGGCCGGCCGAACAGCTTGACCAGCAGTGCGCCCGACACCCCGAACCGCTCGGTCATGGTGGCGTTCATCTTGGCGTCCAGGTTGTACGACTCGCGGGTGATCTCGGCCAGCCGCCGCCCGACCCGGCGGGCGGGGATGATGAACACCGGCAGCAGCACCAGCGACAGCGCGGTGATCTGCCAGGACAGGGTGAACATCACCGCGGCGGTGAGCAGCAACTGGATCACGTTGCTGACCACCCCGGACAGGGTCGAGGTGAAGGCCCGCTGGGCGCCCAGCACGTCGTTGTTGAGCCGGCTGACCAGGGCACCGGTCTGGGTGCGGGTGAAGAACTGCAGCGGCATCCGCTGCACGTGGTCGTAGACCCGGGTACGCAGGTCCAGGATGATGCCCTCGCCGATGCGCGCCGAATACCACCGTTGGGCCAGCGAGAGCAACGCGTCGGCGACGGCCAGCCCGGCGATGAACAGGGCCAGCCGGATCACCACGGACCCACCCTCGGGGCCGCCCCGGGTGATGGCGTCGATCACGTCACCGGCCAGCAGCGGGGTGGCCACCCCGATCACCGCTGCGACGATCACCGTCAGCAGGAACACGATGATGTCGCGGCGGTAGGGCTGGGCGAACGCGACGATCCGCCGGGCCACCCCCCGCTTGAGGCGGTGGGTGGAGATCTCGTCGCGACTGCGCATCGACCGGAGCATGCCCCAACCGCCGCTGGCCATGTGGTTGGACAAGCGTCACCTCCGGGTCGTCACTGGCGATCGAATCGTCAGTCGATCTGCCGTCGGGTCAATTCTCCCGATGCCTACGACAACCTCGTAAGTAACCCGGTACTTCCCGATCGGTCCTTACTATTCTCGCCGACTATTCGCCGCGCCCGGTGAGATCACGCAACCGTCGGGTCTGCGCCTCCCGCTCGGCCCGCTGCTGCTCGGCGTGGCTTCGGCCGCCCGCCCCGGCGAGCAGGGCCTTGATCTCCACGACCGCGTTACGGTCGTTGGCGAGCAGGCCCGCGGCGAGGTCGCGTACCGCGCCGTCAAGCTCGTCGTTGGGCACCACCAGGGTGGCCAGGCCGATACGGTCCGCCTCGGCGGCGTCCATCCGCCGGCCGGTGGCGCAGATCTCCAGCGCCCGGCTGTAGCCGACCAACTCGACCAGGCGTTTGGTGCCGGCCAGGTCCGGCACCAGCCCGATGGTCGCCTCGGCCATGGACAGCTTGGCGTCCGTGGCCAGTACCCGCAGGTCGCAGGCGAGGGCCAGCTGGAAGCCGGCACCGATGGCGTGCCCCTGCACGGCGGCGATGGAGATGATGTCCGGCCGGTGCAGCCAGGTGAAAGCGGCCTGGTAACCGGCGATCTGGTCGGCGCACTCCGACTCCGGCAGGGCGGCCAGCTCGGCGAAGGAGTCCGGGCCGGAGGCGCCGGCTGTCGACAGGTCCAGTCCCGCCGAGAACGCCCGCCCCTCCCCACGGAGGATCACGACGCGTACATCGCCGGGCAGGACCCGGGAGAATTCGCTCATCGCGCGCCACATCGCCGGGGTCTGCGCGTTGAGCACGTCGGGCCGGCACAGGGTGACTGTGGCCACCGGCCCGTCGCATTCCAGCCGGACCCCGGTCGCCTCGGCGGTCACCGGGCGGCCCGGGTCACGGCGATGGTGGGCGCCGTGGACCGGCGCGTCACGCCTTCTTCCGGCGCCGAGCGCCGCCGCGCTGCCGCAGCTGCACCCCGGACTCGGTGAGTACCCGGTGGATGAATCCGTAGGAACGGCCGGTTGAGGCCGCGAGAGCACGAATGCTCTCTCCCCCGGTGTACCGCTTGACGAGGTCCTTGGCGAGCGTCTGACGCTCGGCTCCGACGATCCGGCGACCCTTCTCAGTGCTGGTGGCTGTGCCCGTGGCTGCCATGCTGTGTCCTCACGTCCCAGACTGTGCGGTTCGGATACGGTCCCACCTATTAGACCGTCTCGAACGATCATGCGCCAGATATCAACTATTCGCCAACCGACACGCTATGCAATGTCAGCTTCCCGATAGGTGACGCCAGCCAGGGCAGCACCAGCTCACCCGCCCCTCGGCCGCGAACTCCGACAATCACCTGCCGCAGTGATCCAGTTACGCTACGCCAGTTCGACGAGTTCCAGGAGGTCGTCGCTCCAGGCGTCCTCGTCGCCGTCCGGCAGCAGGATGGCGCGGTCCGGCTTGAGCGCCAGCACGGCGCCCGGGTCGTGGGTGACCAGGACGATCGCGCCGGGATAGCGGGCGATGGCGTCGAGGACCTGTTCCCGGCTGACCGGGTCCAGGTTGTTGGTCGGCTCGTCGAGCAGCAGCACGTTGGCGCCGGAGCAGACCAGGGTGGCCAGGGCCAGTCGGGTCTTCTCCCCGCCGGAGAGCACCCCGGCGGGCTTGTCCACGTCCTCGCCGGAGAAGAGGAAGGCCCCGAGGATCTTGCGCAGCTCGGTGTCGGTCTGCTCGATCGACGCGGCCCGCATGTTCTCCAGTACGGTCCGGGTCACGTCCAGGGTCTCGTGCTCCTGGGCGTAGTAGCCCAGCCGCAGCCCGTGCCCGGGGTGCACCTCGCCGGTGTCCGGCTCCAGCAGACCCCCGAGCATCCGCAGCAGGGTCGTCTTGCCGGCGCCGTTGAGCCCGAGGATGGCCACCCGGGAACCCCGGTCCACCGCCACGTTGACGTCGGTGAAGATCTCCAGGGACCCGTACGACTTGGACAGGCCGGTCGCGGTCAGCGGGGTCTTGCCGCAGGGGGCCGGGGCGGGGAAGCGCACCTTGGCCACCTTGTCGGAGACGCGTACCTCCTCCAGGCCGGACATCAGCCGCTCGGCCCGGCGGGCCATGTTCTGCGCGGCGACGGTCTTGGTGGCCTTGGCCCGCATCTTGTCCGCCTGGGCCATCAGCGCCCCGGCCTTCTTCTCGGCGTTGGCCCGCTCCCGGCGGCGACGCCGCTCGTCGGTCTCCCGCGCCTCCAGGTACGCCTTCCAGCCCAGGTTGTAGACGTCGACCACGGACCGGGTGGCGTCGAGGAACCAGACCTTGTTGACGACCGATTCCAGCAGGTCACCATCGTGGGAGATGACCACCAGCCCGCCCTTGTGGTTGGCGAGGAAGCCGCGCAGCCAGGTGATCGAGTCGGCGTCGAGGTGATTGGTGGGCTCGTCGAGCAGCAGGATGCCGCCGCCGTTGTCGCCGGCGTCACGGAACAGGATCCGGGCCAGCTCGATGCGGCGGCGCTGACCGCCGGAGAGGGTGCCGATGGTCTGTGCCAGGGCCCGGTCGGGCAACCCGAGGTTGGCGCAGATCCGGGCCGCCTCGGCCTCGGCGGCGTACCCACCCAGGGCGGCGAACTGGTCCTCCAGCGCGCCGTAGCGGCGGACCAGCTTCTCGTCGCCGCCGTCGGCGAGCTTGGCCTCCAGCTCCTGCATGCCGGCCATCAGGACGTCCAGGCCCCGCGCGGAGAGCACCCGGTCGCGGCCGGTGACCTCCAGATCGCCGGTACGCGGATCCTGCGGCAGATAGCCGACCGGGCTGCGCCGGTCGACCTGCCCGGCGTACGGCTGGCCCTCACCGGCCAGCACCTTCAGCGTGGTGGTCTTGCCGGCGCCGTTGCGGCCGACCAGGCCGATCCGGTCACCGGGCTGCACCCGCAGGGTGGTGTCGGACAGCAGGATCCGGGCGCCGGCGCGCAGTTCCAGGCCGCTGGCAGTGATCATGTCGGGGTACTCGCTCTCGGGATCCGAAGGGCTGACTCAGGGCACACGAAAGCGCCGGCGGATCTCGGTGACCCGTCGGCGCGGGGCGTTCAGCCTTCGCAGAGCAGCACGGCGACAAGTGTACCGGGCCCCGCTGGATGGGCACCGGGGATTATCAACCAAGATCGTCGGGTACCGGATCGCCCACCGGGGCCTGTCTCCGGCACCGCGACCATCAAACTGATCACCGACCGATCGGGGTCATCATGGAGCTGAACGAGAACGCCCGCATCGACACCAGCCAGATCGACGACCGGCGGGGCAGCGGAGGCGGAGGCGGAGGGATGGGCATCCCCCTCCCGACCGGCGGCGGGCGCGGCGGCATCGTCGGGATCGTCATCGCCGTCCTGGTGGCCCTGGTCGGCGGCGGTTTCGGCCTGAACGCGATGACCGGCGAGGAGGGCGACAACACCGCGCTGGAGCAGCGCTGCGAGGCCCCGGACGCGTTGGAGCACCTGGACTGCCGCAACAACCTGTACGTCAACTCGATCCAGGCGTACTGGCGTACCGCCCTGCCGGAGGCCTTCGGTGAGCAGTACCGGCCCACCCGTACGGTCTTCTTCGACCAGGCCGTCAACACCGCCTGCGGCTCGGCCGACTCCGGGGTCGGACCCTTCTACTGCCCGGCCGACTCCCTGGTCTACATCGACCTGAGCTTCTACGAGGTGCTGGCCGGGCAACTCGGCGCCACCGGCGAGTTCGCCCAGCCGTACGTGCTGGCCCACGAGTACGGCCACCACGTGCAGAACCTGCTCGGCACCAACGAGCAGGTCCGCCGCGCCCAGCAGCGCGACCCGGGAGCGGCCAACGAGCTGTCCGTACGGCTGGAGTTGCAGGCCGACTGTTTCGCGGGCGCCTGGGCCAAGAACGCCACCGGCACCGCCGACGAGCAGGGTCAGAAGATCTTCACCAGCATCACCGAGCGGGACATCGCCGAGGCCATCGACACCGCCGAGGCGATCGGCGACGACGCCATCTCCGAGCGGGCCAACCGGCCGGTGAACCCGGACGAGTTCACCCACGGCTCCTCGGCCGACCGCAAGCGCTGGTTCAACCGGGGCTACGAAAGCGGCGACCCGGCCACCTGCGACACCTTCAGCGGCGCGGTCTGACATCTGGGGTGGGGGTGTCGAACGGTGTCCGACACCCCCACTGAACCAGCTATGCGACGGCAGGAAGTGAGCCGAACTTCAGCCGACGAAGGTCTTCGACATAGACGAAGCTCTTGCCATCCGGTGACGAACTGGGATGGTACGCCTCCTCACCATCCGCCGCCGCAGACCGACGTGGGAGCAGCTTGATCCAGAACACGTTCCCCGGACAGCTGTGTCGACTGCTGCCGCCACACTGCCTGCCGTTGGATGCCTCTTCCCGCAGGAAGTACACCCACCCGTCGCTCGACCAGACCGGATCGGTAACCGTGACGTACACGATCGAGGGTGGCCACTGGCACCCGCCGGACACCGCGAGGATCAGCAGAGCCAACGGAGCAGCCAGGAAGGCCCGTCATTTCTCGATGCGCGTCTGCCGTAGCCGCCGTCCAGTTTCGTGGCACGCCTCAACCCCCCGGTTCGATCATGGCAAGCCAGCCGTCACGGGTACCAGCGAGGCCACCCTCATCTTCCGCCGTTCAGCAGAATCGCCGCCGTCGTTGTGCGGTCAGGCGGGGTCGCGGACGAGGATGCGGACTGCACGGGCGGCGGTAGCCGCGTCCTGGAGTACCGCGTATCGGGGCTCGGGAACGTCGAGCAGCCGCTCGGCGCGTAACGCGGCCAGCGGGGCCAGTCTGCGGTCGGCGAGGATCCCGTCCACCGTCCGCCGGTCACCGCCGACGACCAGGGCGGCCAGGCGGTCGGCCTCCGGCAGCAGCAGCCGCACCGCCAGATCCGCCGCCTCGGCCAGGGCCGCCTTCGCCTGGTTGTCCCGGCGGCGGGCGAACCGCTGCTGCGACCAGCCGCCGGCGGCGGTACGCCCCTGCACGTACCGGGTGTCCACCTTGTGCACCGGTAGCCGCTCCCCCTCGGCGATGCCGACCGCGACCGCGCTCTTGCGGGCCAGCAGCAAGCCGATCCGGCGGGACGCCACGGCCTGGGCGACGAAGGCCTCCAGGTCCTCGGTGGCGGGTGCTCCCGGTGGGGTGTGCAGTTCGGCGGTGGCGCCGTCCGGCGCCGACAGCAGCAGGCCGTACTCCTCGATTCCGATGGTCGGCTGGCCGTGTCGCTCGGCGAAGCCGGCGACCCAGCGCGCGACGCGGGCCGGGTCGACCTCGACCCACCGGCCACCTCCGGCGGCGGGTCGGCTGCTCATGCCTCGACCGTACGACACCGCGCGGCGGCCCCGGCAGGCGGGACGGCCTCGGCCGCTGAGGCACGCCGAACTCCGCGCCGGGGTGCCGGCGTGACAGCCCTGGTCTCCTGCCGGACGGGCCGGGGACGCCGACCGGGAAACGGAAAGCGGGAGGACACCTGAGGTGGTGTCCTCCCGCGTCAGTCAACCGTCGGTCAGTGCACCGTGAGGTTGCCGCCGGTCAGGTTGACCTCGCCGGTCCCCGTGCCCGTCCAGTCGGACGAGGAGAGCAGGACACCGCCCTGCCACAGGGTGAGCCCGACGGAGTCGTTGCGCCCGGGGGCGCCCCGGTCGGTCACCGTCACCGCCAGCGTCAGGCCGCTGGCGACCAGCTTGCCCTTGCTGTCGTACAGGCTGGCCTGGTAGCGCAGGTCGGCCCGCTTACCGGCGGAGGTGATCCCACCGCCGGCGACCGTGGTGGCCTTGATCGTGTAGGTCTTGCCACCGGAGCGGAACTCGATGTCGGCCTTGCCGGAGGCGGCCTTCTTGCTCGTGGCCGGCTTGGCGTTCAGCTCCACCGAGACCTTCGAGTTCCGGTCGGCCGGGTAGGCCCCGGCGGACCGACCGGCGGTGAAGTGGCCACCACCGGTGAGGAAGCCGCCGTCGGAGACGGCCACCCGCACCGTGGCGGTGGTGCTGCCGGTGTAGTGGCCGCCGACCGTCGCGGTGACGGTGTGGGTGCCCGCCGGCAGGGTGGCCGTGCAGGCCGCCGAGCCGGTGGTGGTGGCCGTGCCGAGCAACTGCACCGCAGCGGTGCAGAGGGTCGCACCGCTCGCGGTGAAGGTGACCGTGGCGTTGCGCAGGTCGCCGGCGGTGGTGTCGGTCGTCGACGGGAGCACCGAGCTGTCCCGCAGGACGGTCCGCAGCAGCGCGCTGCCGGCGGCACCGTTGGTCACGGTGCTCACCAGGGTGTCCCCGGCCCAGGTGGCCGCCGCGTTCTCCGGGGTCACCCGGATGGTGAACGCGGTGTTGCCGACCAGGCCGGAGCCGTCGGTCACGGTGACGGTGACCGGGTAGTCACCCGGTGCCGCCGCAGTGGTGCCGGTGACCGTCCAGGTGCGGGTGCCGGGTCGGGTGTCCGCACCGGAGGTGGCGCCCACGGTCAGCACCAGACCGGCCGGCAGGCCGGTGGCGGAGGCGGTGAGCGCCGAACCGGCGGTGTCGCCGTCGGTCGCCCGGATCGTCACCGTCGGCGCGAGCGCGTCGCTGTACTGCACGCTGACCCCGCCGGCCGGGGCGTCGTGGGACACCTCGGGCGCAGACCGGATGGTGAACTCGGCGTCGTTGACGGCGAAGAAGACGTTGCCGACCGCCTCGATCTTGATCCGGGCCTTGTCGGTGGCCACGTTCGGCAGGTTCACCGTCGCGGTACCGGTGTTCGGGGTGCTCTCGGCCAGCACGTACGGGAACGTCTCGCCACCGTTGACCGACAGCGTGATCTTCACGTTGCCGGTGTTCACCGGTGCCGCGTCGGTGCCGGCGACGTCCCAGGTCACGGCCTGCGCCGAGCCACCGTCGACGGTGGTGGCGGCGGCCTGCGAGGTGACCAGGAACGGCCCGGCGTCCGGCGCCAGGGTCAGCGCGACGTTGGCGCTGCCGACGCCGCCACCGCCGAGGCGACCGTCGCGGGCGGTGAGCTTGAAGTTCAGCGTACGGTCGTTGTTGAAGCCGACCCAGTCGCGGGTGGGCAGGAACTCCGAGTAGCAGTCCAGGATCTCCGGCGGGACGTTCGAGGCGCTACCGCTGGTCGGCGGGGCCGGAGCGGTCGGGCAGGCACCAGTCTTGGCGTTGGTGTTGCCCACCAGGATCTGCAACATGTCCGGGAAGACCCGGGTGGAGTTCGTGGTCACCGCGTTCTGGCCCGGCGAGTGGTACTTCAGCGCGTCCTCCGGGGACACCCACGCCGGCTCGCCGAAGACCCGGAACAGCGGGCCGTTGGTCTTGGTGTTGTTCATCAGCGCGGTACCGGCGCTGCCGCCCCGGTCGTTCTGCTCCCACAGGTAGGTGAGTGTGTCACCGTCGACGTCGGTGGCGCTGCCGGTGAGGGCGAACGGGGTACGCACCGGGATGGTGACGTTGGCCGGCACGGTGACCACGGGAGCGTGGTTGGCGGTCTGCTCGACCAGGTACCCACCGTTGTCGATGGCACCACCCTTGGCGGTCTCGCCGACGAAGCCGGTGACCTCGTTGAGGTTGGTCAGGGTGAGCGGGGCGACGTTGGTGGCGGCCAGGGCGCCGGTGAAGGTGACCTGGAAGCCGGTGTCGTTGAGCGTGCCGCTGCCACCGAAGGCGGCCACGTTGACCGTGGCCCCCGCCGGCCAACCGGCGATGGACTCGATCGCCGCCTTGATCCCGGCGGTGGTGTAGTTGACCCCGCGCACGATCGGCGCCGAGTCGACGCCACCGTAGTTGACGGTGAACGAGTCGCCGTTGGTGTCGAAGTCGACCAACGACACCGTCTGCACCTCGTTGATGGCCGGCCGGTTCGCGGTCACGAAGTTCGTGATCTCGGTGAAGGTGCGGTGCGACCAGTACGGGTCGGTGTGCGGCTGGAGGTTGTCCTGCCGGCAGATGCCGGCGTACGCCATGATCGACGAACCGCTGCCCGGCTCGTACGAGTTGGCCGCGCTGCGGTTGCCGCCGGAGCAGTTGTGCTGGTTTCCGTTGAAGGTGTGGTTGCCGGCGAACTGGTGACCGATCTCGTGTGCCACGTAGTCGACCGCGAAGTAGTCACCGACCGGGTTCGGCAGACCGGTGCAGCCACGGGCCTTGCCGTCGCCGCCGACCACGCCGAGACCGGCGATGCCGCCGCCGCTGAGGCCGAGGCCGATGTGGCCGACGTCGTAATTACTGGCGCCGATGATCTGGCCGAGCACGATCCGGTTGCGGTTCAGCAGGCCGCCGCTGCACCCGGCGACCTGGGCCGGGGTGTAGCACGGCGCCGAGCCGCACGGGCCGTTCGGCTCGGTGGCCAGGGCCGGGGTGTTCAGGTTGGTCTTGTCAGTGTCGTTGACCAGGACGAGCCGGATGGCGGTCTCGTCCTCGTAGATCTGGTTCACCCGGTTGATCAACGTCACCTTCGCCGCGGTCACGTTCTCCGCACCGAAGTAGTTGGCGTACGTCGGGTCGGTGACGAACGCGAGGCGGTAGGTGCGCAGGTTCACTCGCGGGCCGGCCACCGGCTCGTCGAGCGCCTCGTGGATCTCGTCGTGCAGGGCGTGGGCCGCCGTCTCGACGTCCTCCCGCTCGACGAAGTCGCCGTGCCGGTCCTCCAGGTCCCGGGCGAAGTAGCTCGCGTACAGGCTCTGGTCGCGCTCGTAGAGGGGGTCGATGTACCAGGCGCCTTCGGCCGAGCGGATCGAGGCGTGGAAGCCGAGCGGGGTGAGGTCCGCCCGGATCGTCGCGGTCGGGTCGTCCAGGCCCTTACCCGCGTACGTGGTGATCTCCGGATGCTTGGCGGCCAGGCCGGCCTCCATCACCGGCGACTTGACCAGCTCGAAGCGCTGGAAGGTGCCATCCGGCGCGGGCAGTGACACCACCTTCTTGAGCTGGCGCAACGCCCGGCGGTTCTCCGTCGGGGCCTGGTCCAGCACGCCCTTGATGCCGGCACGGTCGAGAGTGTAGGCACTGAGCCGGTTCGCCTTGATCGCGGCCGCCCGGCCGGACTTGGTGGCCGCGGGCTTGCCGTCGACCTTCCGCCACGGTCCCTCGGCAGAGGGTGCTGCGGAAGCGGGCGCCGGTGCCGCCAGGACCGGCAGCAACGCCGCGGTCATCACGGTTGCCAGGAATGCGGCCAGGCGACCACGACGTGGCCGGCCGTGGGTCGACCGACCACCCGTTGGGTGGGTGAGGAGGGTCCTCAAGTCAGCTCCCTGTTGATGGAGGGGTGAGACCGGTCACGCCCGCCCGGGTCCACGGGACAGGCATGAATGATCTACGGATCTGACAGCACCCTAAGCGGACAGCGAGAGTCAAACATCCCCTGAACAGGGCAGAAACTGGCCGCCAGTCCACCTGCTACCCGCCGGGCCGCAGCATCGGGAGCGGACCACCCTATGTGGAGCCTCCGCGTCGACCAGCTTCGACGCAAGACCAAAACGCTTGCATCGCGTAAACCTTTCGGACGGCGATGGAAATCGCCGTGATTTCTATCGTGTTAACGGCTGCCTACCGGAGATCCTGGATGACAACCGACCCAGAGTACGGGATAGGCAAGCTAAATCACATATCTAAATCTCTAGATGTTTTGGCCTTAGCATCCATGTCAGCCAGTTCCACAGTCACCGGTGGGCCTGTCACAAACAGGCTGGCCGTGCATCGGAAAGGAGGCGGGAGATGATCTTCTCCCGGCCACCACGGCGCCTCGGGCGCCTCGGACTCACCGCTACCGCGGCGCTCACCACCCTGGCGTTCGCCGCACCAGCGAACGCCGAACCGGCACAGGGTCGGATCATGCACGCCGACGACCGAAGCGCCGTCGCCGGCTCGTACATCGTCGTGCTGAAGGACAGTGCGGTCAGCCGGGCACAGGTCGGGGTGACCGCAAAGTCCCTCGCAGACAAGCACGGCGGCAGCGTCGCCCGCACCTACCGCGACGCGCTGCGCGGCTTCGAGGTGCGGCTGTCCGAGCGGGCCGCCAAGCGGCTGGCCGCCAACCCCTCCGTCGAGTACGTCCAGCAGAACCGCACCGTATCGATCGCCGGCACCCAGTCCCCCACCCCCTCCTGGGGTCTGGACCGCGTCGACCAACGGGCCCTGCCGCTGAACAACAGCTTCACCTACCCCAACGACGGCACCGGTGTCACCGCGTACATCATCGACACCGGAATCCGGTTCTCCCACTCCGACTTCGGCGGGCGGGCGGTCACCGGATTCGACGCCATCGACGGCGGCAGTGCCGACGACGGCAACGGGCACGGCACCCACGTGGCCGGCACGGTCGGCGGCACCGCGTACGGAGTGGCCAAGGGAGTCACCCTGGTCGGCGTACGCGTCCTGGACAACAGCGGCGGCGGCACCTACGCGCAGGTGATCGCCGGCATCGACTGGGTCACCGCAGACCACCAGCCGGGCGAGCCCGCGGTGGCCAACATGAGCCTCGGCGGCGGCTACGACCAGGCCACCAACGACGCGGTCAACCGTTCCATCGCCGACGGCGTGGTCTACTCCATCGCGGCCGGCAACAGCAGCGCCAACGCCTGCAACTACTCGCCGGCCAGCACCCCGGCCGCGATCACCGTCGGCGCCACCACAAACACCGACGCCCGCGCCAGCTACTCCAACTTCGGCACCTGCCTGGACATCTTCGCCCCGGGCAGCAGCATCACCTCGGCCTGGATCGGCAGCGACACCGCGACCAACACCATCAACGGCACCTCGATGGCGGCCCCACACGTCGCCGGGGCGGCGGCCCTGGCGTTGGCCGCCAACCCCGGCTACACCCCGCAGCAGATCCGCGACCTGCTGGTCAACGACGCCACCAACAACGTGGTGACCAACCCCGGCACCGGCTCACCGAACAAGCTGCTCTACACCGGCAACATCGTGCCGCCCACCCAGGACTTCGGCCTCACGCTCACCCCGGGTGCCGGCGCCGTCGCCCCGGGCGGGTCGACCACGGTCACGGTCAACACCACCACCACGGTCGGTACGCCGCACAGCGTCGCGCTGAGCGTCAGCGGCCTGCCGGCCGGGGTGACCGCCGGCTTCAGCCCAGCCGCCGTCACCTCCGGTGGCACCGCCACGCTGACCCTGAGCACCGCCGCCACGACCGTGCCCGGTCTCTACACGCTGACCGTGGTCGGCACCGGACCGGAGACCTCGCAGGGCGCCACCTTCGCCCTCACCGTGAACGGTCCGCCCGGCTGCACCCAGACCAATGCCACCGACCACCCGATCAACGACAACGCCACAATCGAGAGCACCGTCGTGATCCACGGATGCGGACGCAACGCCAGCGCCACCAGCATCGTCGAGGTACGCATCTACCACACCTGGATCGGTGACCTGACCGTGTCGCTCATCGCCCCGGACGGCACCGCGTACGTGCTGCACAACCGCACCGGCAGCAGCGCCGACAACATCTTCCAGACCTACACCCGGAACCTGTCCGGCAAGGCCGCCAACGGTGCCTGGAAGCTGCGGGTCCAGGATTCCGCCTCCCTGGACACCGGCTACCTGGACAGCTGGGGGTTGACCCTGTGACCTGACCCGACGCCGTGTCCGCGACTGACCTGCGGACAGCACAGCGCCCGGAAATCCGGCCATCAGCCGGCTCTCCGGGCGCTGGTGCGTACGCGTCAGACGTTGAAGCCGAGGGAACGGAGCTGGTCCCGACCCTCGTCGGTGATCTTGTCCGGTCCCCACGGCGGCAGCCAGACCCAGTTGATCCGGATGTCGTTGACCAGACCCCCACCCGGGCCGGTGGTCAGCGCCTGGCGGGCCTGGTCCTCGATCACATCGGTCAGCGGGCAGGCCGCCGAGGTCAGGGTCATGTCCAGGGTGGCCACGTTCTCGTCGTCGACATGCACCCCGTACACCAGGCCGAGGTCGACCACGTTGATGCCCAACTCCGGGTCGACGACGTCCTTCATGGCCTCCTCGACGTCGGCGACGGCGGCCTTGCCGCGCGCTGCCGGCGTCGCCGCACCGTCGGCGGCGGGCGTCGCGGCGGCGTCGGTCGCCACGGCGCCCGACTCCGGCGTGCTGGTTTCCTCGGTCATGCCTTCACCTCCGTCGGGCTCGCGCCCACACCGGCGCGTGCCGCGGCGTCCTTGAACGCCATCCACGGCAACAACGCGCACTTGACCCGGGCGGGATAGCGGGCTACGCCCTCGAACGCCACCCCGTCGCCGAGCACCTCCTCGTCCGGCGTGACCTGGCCACGGCCGGACATCAGCGCCACGAACGCCTCGTGCACCTGGAACGCCGCCCCCGCCTCCCGGCCGGTCAGCAACTCGTGCAGCACGCTCGCGGACGCCTGGCTGATCGAACAGCCCATCCCGTCGTACGACACGTCGTGCAGCACCTCGCCGTCGGTGGCCACCCGGACGGTCACCTCGTCACCACAGGTGGGGTTGACGTGGTGCGCCTCGGCCACCCGGTCGGTCGGGTCGGCGGCATCGCGCAGCCCCCGCCCCTGCGGGTGCTTGTAGTGATCCAGGATGATCTCCTGGTAGAGCGATTCAAGCTGCATCAGCCGAATACCTTCCGCACCTGCTCCAGGCCCGCCACCAGGGCGTCGATCTCCTCCGTGGTGGTGTAGAGGTAGAACGAGGCCCGGGTCATCGCCGGCACCCCGAACCGGGTGCAGACCGGCCGGGCACAGTGGTGCCCCACCCGCACCTGCACCCCCAGGGAGTCGAGCACCTGCCCCACGTCGTGCGGATGCACGTCGCCGAGGGCGAAGGAGATCGTGCCACCCCGGCCCACCGGCACCTCCGGGCCGAAGATCCGCAGGCCGGGCACGCTACCCAGAGCATCCAGGGCGTACGCGGTCAACTGCTTCTCGTGCCACTGGATGGCCCGCATGTCCAGCGCGGTGAGGTAGTCCACGGCCGCGCCCAGGGCGACCGCCTCGGCGATCGGCGGGGTGCCCGCCTCGAACCGGGTCGGCGGCGCGGCGAAGGTCGAACCGGCCAGGCTCACCGTCTCGATCATCGAGCCGCCGCCGAGCACCGGCGGCATCGCGGCGAGCAGTTCCCCCCGCCCCCACAGCACCCCGATGCCGGTCGGACCGCACATCTTGTGCCCGGTGAAGACGATGAAGTCCGCGTCCAGGTCGACCACGTCGATCGGCATGTGCGGCACGGACTGCGAGCAGTCCCACAGCAGCAGCGCGCCGACCTCACGCACCCGGGCGGTGATCCGCGCGGTGGCGTTGACCGTGCCGAGGATGTTGGACATGTGCACCAGCGAGACGATCTTCGTCCGCTCGGTGACCAGCTCCGTCAACCCCGACTCGTCCAGCCGGCCCTGCTCGGTGACCGGGAACCAGCGCAGGGTCGCGCCGGTGCGCTCGGCCAGCAACTGCCACGGCACGATGTTCGAGTGGTGCTCCATCTCGGAGATGACGATCTCGTCACCGGGTCCGAGCCGGAACCGCTCGTCCGCGTCCGCGCGCAGCGAGGCGTTGGAGAAGGCGTACGCCACGATGTTGATCGCCTCGGTGGAGTTCTTGGTGAACACCACCTCGTCGACGCTCGGCGCGTTGATGAAGCCGGCCACCTTCGCCCGCGCCGCCTCGTACCCCTCGGTTGCCTCGGTGCCCAGGGTGTGCACCGACCGGGACACGTTGGCGTTGTGCCGCTCGTAGTGCTCACGCAGGGCATCGAGCACCTGGCGGGGCTTGTGCGAGGTGTTGGCGCTGTCCAGGTAGACCAGCGGGTGGCCGTTGACCTGCCGCCCCAGGATCGGGAAGTCGGCGCGTACCGCCGCCACGTCGTAGCGCGGCAGGTCGTCGTACTGCGGCATCCCCGGCGGGATCGCGATGGTGGTCATCGTCGTGACCAGCCTTTCCTTGGGACTCAGGCCCGCGCCGAACCGGCCCCGGCCGCGTACCGCTCGTAGCCTTCTTCCTCGAGCTTGTCGGCCAGCTCCGGGCCACCCTGCTCGACGATCCGGCCGGCCACGAAGACGTGCACGAAGTCCGGCTTGATGTAGCGCAGGATCCGGGTGTAGTGGGTGATCAGCAGCAGGCCGGTGTCACCGGTGTCACGCACCCGGTTCACCCCCTCGCTGACCACCCGCAGGGCGTCCACGTCCAGGCCGGAGTCGGTCTCGTCGAGGATGGCGATCTTCGGCTTGAGCAGCTCCAGCTGCACGATCTCGTGCCGCTTCTTCTCGCCGCCGGAGAAGCCCTCGTTGACGTTGCGCTGGGCGAAGGCCGTGTCCATGTGCAGCCGCTCCATCGCGCCGCGCAGCTCGGCACCCCAGGTACGCAGCTTCGGCGCCTCGCCGTCGATCGCGGTCTTGGCGGTACGCAGGAAGTTGGCCACGGAGACGCCCGGCACCTCCACCGGGTACTGCATGGCCAGGAAGAGACCGGCCCGGGCCCGCTCGTCGACGGAGAGTTCCAGCACGTCGACACCGTCGAGGGTCACCGAACCGCCGGTGATCTCGTACTTCGGGTGCCCGGCGATCGAGTACGCCAGGGTCGACTTGCCGGAGCCGTTCGGGCCCATGATGGCGTGGGTCTCGCCGGAGCGGACGGTCAGGTCGACACCGGCCAGGATCGGCTTGAGCTCACCCTCGGGCAGCTTGACCGACACCTGCAGGTCACGGATCTCCAGGGTGCTCATTATCGGGTCACTCCATTGCTCGGCTGCGGGCGGCCGTCGTCGCCCACGGGAAGGTAGATGTCGCCGTCGCGGACTTCGACGGAGTAGACAGGAACGGGTTCGGTCGCGGGCAGGCCGGTCGGCTCGCCGGTACGCAGATCGAAGCGGGAGCCGTGCAGCCAGCACTCCAGCGTGCAGCCGGACACCTCGCCCTCGGAGAGGGCCACGGCGGCGTGCGAGCACTCGTCGTGCACGGCGTAGAACCGGTCGTCCTCACCGTGCACCAGAGCGATCTGGGTGCCCTCGACGTCGGCGCTGATCGCGGTGCCCTTCGGCAGATCCTCGACCGCACAGATCCGGATCATCAGGCGCCCGCCTTGGCCAGCCGCGCCTCGATGGCCTCCCCCAGCCGCTCGCGCAGCTCCTCGACCGGGATCTTGTTCAGCAGCTCGGCGAAGAAGCCCCGCACCACCAGGCGGCGGGCCTCGGCCTCCGGGATGCCCCGGGCCATCAGGTAGAACAGCTGCTCGTCGTCGAAACGGCCGGTGGCGCTGGCGTGGCCGGCGCCGGCGATCTCGCCGGTCTCGATCTCCAGGTTCGGTACGGAGTCCGCCCGGGCACCGTCGCTGAGCAGCAGGTTCCGGTTGATCTCGTATGTGTCGGTGCCGGTGGCCTCGGCCCGGATCAGCACGTCACCCACCCAGACCGTACGGGCGCTGTCACCCTGCAACGCGCCCCGGTAGCCGACGTAGCTGCGGCAGTCCGGCACGGTGTGGTCGACCAGCTGACGGTGCTCCAGGTGCTGGCCGGAGTCGGCGAAGTAGACCCCGTACAGCTCGGCCTCGCCACCCCGGTCGGTGTACTCCACCGTGGTGTACTGCCGGACCAGGTCACCGCCGAGGGTCACCTGCACGTGCAGCACCCGGGCGTCGCGGCCCAGCTTCACCTTCAGGTGCTGGGCCTGCACGGCGTCGTCGGCCCAGTCGGCGACCGTGACCAGGGTCAGCTTCGCCCCGTCCCCGACGGTCACCTCGACATTGTCGGCCAGGGTCGCCGAGCCCACGTGCTCCAGCACCAGGATCGCCTCGGCGAACCGGCCCACCTCGACGAAGGTGTGCCCGAAGGCCACCCCCTCGCTGCCCTCGCCGACCACCCGCAGCAGGGCCGGACCGCTGATCACCGCGTCCTGGGCCACCCGCACCAGCAGAGCCTGCTCGAAGCCGCCATAGGCCAGCGCGCTGACCCGGTCGACGGGGGTCAGCACGCTACCGACCCGCTGGTCGTCGCGGCTGATCCGCTCCACCGTCACGCCCTCGGGCAGGTCGGCGTACTCGTGCCGGACCGTGCCGGTGGCGACCCGGTCGTCACCGACCAGAGCGCGCAGCCGCTTGAGCGGGGTGAAACGCCACTCCTCCTCCAGGCCGGTCAGGGCCGGGAAGTCGGCGACGTCGTACGAGCGCAGCGCCTGCGACTTGGTGGTCGGCGGCGCGGAAGCCTGGATAGTCATCTCGTCCTTGGTCTGTTCTTGCGACGACGGTGAAGGTGCTGGGATGGCGGGCCGGAGGTACCGGCCCGCCGGGCGGGTCAGCCGACCGCGCCCTCCATCTGCAGCTCGATCAGGCGGTTGAGCTCCAGGGCGTACTCCATCGGCAGTTCCTTGGCGATCGGCTCGATGAAGCCACGCACGATCATCGCCATCGCCTCGTCCTCGCTCAGGCCCCGGCTCATCAGGTAGAAGAGCTGGTCCTCGCTGACCTTGGAGACGGTGGCCTCGTGCCCCATCGAGACGTCGTCCTCACGGATGTCGACGTACGGGTAGGTGTCCGAGCGGGAGATGGTGTCCACCAGCAGGGCGTCGCACTTGACCGTGCTGGCGCTGCTGTGCGAACCCTCCAGCACCTGCACCAGGCCCCGGTACGAGGTCCGGCCGCCGCCCCGGGCGATCGACTTGGACACGATGGTGCTGCTGGTGTGCGGCGCCGCGTGCACCATCTTGGCGCCGGCGTCCTGGTGCTGCCCCTCGCCGGCCATGGCCACCGAGAGCACCTCGCCCTTGGCGTGCTCGCCGGTCATGTAGACCGCCGGGTACTTCATGGTCACCTTGGAGCCGATGTTGCCGTCGATCCACTCCATGGTCGCGCCCTCGTGGCACACCGCGCGCTTGGTGACCAGGTTGTAGACATTGTTCGACCAGTTCTGGATGGTGGTGTAGCGGCAGCGGGCGTTCTTCTTGACGATGATCTCGACGACCGCGCTGTGCAGGGAGTCCGAGGAGTAGATCGGGGCGGTGCAGCCCTCGACGTAGTGCACGTAGGCACCCTCGTCGACGATGATCAGGGTCCGCTCGAACTGGCCCATGTTCTCGGTGTTGATCCGGAAGTAGGCCTGCAGCGGGATCTCCACGTGCACGCCCTTCGGCACGTAGATGAACGAGCCGCCGGACCACACGGAGGTGTTCAGGGCGGCGAACTTGTTGTCGCCGACCGGGATCACCGTGCCGAAGTACTCCTTGAAGATGTCCTCGTGCTCCTTGAGGGCGGTGTCGGTGTCCAGGAAGACGACACCCTGCTCCTCCAGGTCCTCGCGGATCTTGTGGTAGACCACCTCGGACTCGTACTGCGCCGCGACCCCGGCGACCAGCCGCTGCTTCTCCGCCTCCGGGATGCCCAGCTTGTCGTAGGTGTTCTTGATGTCCTCGGGCAGGTCCTCCCAGCTGGTGGCCTGCTTCTCGGTGGACCGGACGAAGTACTTGATGTTGTCGAAGTCGATCCCGGTGAGGTCGGCGCCCCAGGCCGGCATCGGCTTGCGCTCGAACAGCCGCAGGCCCTTCAGCCGCAGGTCGAGCATCCAGGCCGGCTCGTTCTTCTTGGCCGAGATGTCCCGCACCACCGCCTCGTTGAGGCCACGCTGGGCCGCAGCCCCGGCGACGTCCGGGTCGGCCCAGCCGTATTCGTAGTTGCCCAGGGCGGCTAGCTGCTCCTCCTGGGTCAGGGGCTGGACGATCTGCTCGGTCATCTATCTGTCCTCACAGTGGTGACGGTCATACCGGACTGGGCAGGCGGCGAACCGGGAATGTGCGTGGTGCACACCCCGTCACCGTGCGCGATGGTGGCCAGGCGCTGCACGTGCGTGCCGACCAGGCGGGAGATCACCGTGGTCTCGACCTCGCACAGCGCGGGAAACTCGGCGGCCACGTGTGCCACCGGGCAGTGGTGCTGGCAGAGCTGGCCACCGGAGGCGATCGTGGACGCACTGGCAGCGTAACCCTCGGCCGTCAGCGCGGCGGCGAGTGCCTCCGCGCGGGCCATCGGGTCGTCCCCGGCGTCGGCCAGGGCCGCCCGGCAGCGGGCCTCCAGGGCGGCCACCTGCTCGGCGGCGAACTGCTCCACCGCCTCCGGTCCCCCGGTGCGCGCGATCCAGCGCAGCGCGGCGGTGGCCATGTTGTCGTAGTGGTGGGTGCCACAGCGGCTACGGGCGGCGTCCGTCAGCAGGAAGACCTTGGCCGGTCGGCCCCGTCCCCGGTGACCGCGTACGGTCTGCTCGCGGGCGATCACGTCGCCGTCGGCGAGCATCGCGTCGAGGTGCCGGCGGATCGCCGCCGGGCTGAGCCCCAGCGCGCCGCCCAGTTGGGCCGCGGTGGCGGCACGGCGCTCCAGCAGCAGTTGGGTGACCCGGTCGCGGGTCGACAGGTCGGCGCTGGAAGCACCCTCGCCGGCCGGGCGGGCGGAGGCGGGCGGCACCGTACGACCGGCGGCCGAATCGCCCGCCGGCTGGTGCTCAGGGAGCCCTGCCGCCTTTTTCACAACGCCCACGTTACGTAATTCAACCAGGCCCTGCAAACGGGGTACCGGTGATCCGAACCACCGATCGGGCGGAGTCACCCGATCGGGAACAACTACGGTGCGTAGGATTCCCTCCGTGAAGCCACCTGCCCGGTTCTCGGTCTCCACCACGCTGCTCCGCCGCCTGGCGTTCGCCAACATCGTCGCCAACGTGGTGATCGTCGTCACCGGCGGGGCGGTCCGGCTGACCGCCTCGGGCCTCGGCTGCCCCACCTGGCCCAGGTGCACCGATGATTCGTACACCACGACCGCCGAGATGGGCATGCACGGGGTGATCGAATTCGGCAACCGGCTGCTCACCTTCGTCCTGGTAGCGATCGCCGGTGCCACCCTGCTGGCCGTCCTGGCGCACCGCCCGCGTCGAAGGGGCGCGCTATCCCTCGCGCTGGGCGTCGTGCTGGGCATCGTGGCGCAGGCCGTGATCGGCGGCATCACCGTACGCACCCAGCTGCACCCCTCGGTCGTCGGCATCCACTTCGTGGTCTCGATGCTGCTGCTGCTCGTCTCGTACGCCCTGTGGCGGCAGGTACGCGAACCCGAGGGCCCGAAGGTCGCCCTGGTCCCCCCGGCGCTGCGGACCCTGACCTGGATCACGGTCGTGGTCAGCGCGGCGGTGATCATCGTCGGGGTGCTGGTCACCGGCAGCGGCCCGCACGCCGGTGACGCCGACGCGGTCCGCAACGGCCTGGACCCGCAGGCCATCTCCCAGGTGCACGCCGACCTGGTCTTCCTGCTGATCGGCCTGACCGTCGGCCTGTGGCTGGCGCTGCGCGCCCTCGGCGCCCCGGCCGGGGCGGTACGGGCCGCCCGCACCCTGCTGCTGGTCGAGCTGGCCCAGGGCGTGATCGGCTTCGTGCAGTACTTCACCAACCTGCCGGTGCTGCTGGTCGGCGCCCACATGCTCGGCTCCTGCCTGGTCTGGCTGGCCACCCTGTCGGTGCTCTGGTCGATCCGGGAACGTCGCCCGGTCGCCCCCGACCCCACCGCCCACACCCGGACCGGCACACCGACCCAGGAGCCGGTGGCCGCGAGCGCCTGACCCGCCCCAGCGCCGAGCCTCGGCCCAGCGCTGGAACCGCGCAAGATCACGCTCGATGCCGGATCGAGTGGCTTCGGTCGCGAGGAAGGCCACTCGATCCGGGATCGTGTCAGCGCGGCTCCGCCGCCCGCCCTCTGCTAGGCGGTGCGGGTCAGGTGGAGGCGGATGGCCTCGGCGAGGCGGTCCGGGGCGCCCTCGGCGTAGCCGAGGAACAGGGAGGGCTCGGTCAGCTCCAGCTCCACCAGCACGGGGTCACCCTCCGGGCCGGGGATCAGGTCCACCCGGGCGTAGAGCAGTCGGTCCGACCCGCCGGGCAGCGCGGCCAGGGTCTGCTCCGCCACCGCCAGCTGATCCCCGGTGGCGGTTCGCGGGTCGATCTCCTCGGCCTTGTACAGCCCCTCCGTACCCAGGTCGGGGCCGGTGAGCATCGGCCCCTTGCGGATGGCGTGGCTGAACGCCAGCCCTTGCGGGCCGGCGAAGTAGAGCAGGGCGGTCTCCCCCACGGTGTCCACCGCACTCAGGTACGGCTGGATCATGGTGATCCGGCCCGCAGCGCCGAGCCGACGGACGTGGGCAACGGCCAGTTCCCGGTGCTCCGGATCGGCCAGGTCGTAGCGGCCGGTGTCCTGGCTACCGGCGCTGACCGAGGGCTTGATGACGTACTCGCCGTCGTCGGCGGGGGGTTGCCAGTCCTCGCCGGGCAGCACCCAACCGGTGGGCACGGTGGGCACCCCGGCGGCGGAGAGCTCGTCCAGGTAGCGCTTGTCGGTGTTCCACCGCACCACATCGGCCGGGTTGGCCAGTCGGGGTACCCCGGCGGCCCAGGCGACGAACTCGGCATGGCGGGACATGTAGTCCCAGGGTGAGCGGAGCACGACCAGGTCGTATCCGGCCCAGTCGACGGCCGGGTCGTCCCAGACGGCTGGTTCGGCGGTGATGCCGCGCTCGGCCAGCGGGGCGATCACCAGGCGATCGTCCGCTTCGAGGTCGGTGAATTCGGTGCAGGTGACGAGAGCGACCCGGGGTTCCCCCCGGGTCGACTGGTGGTGGTCGGTCAATTTATCTCAACGGGCCATCGTGCGTCGGGCCATCGATCGCCAGAGGTCGTTGCTCGGGCGCATCTGGTCCATCAGTTCCCGCTCCCAGGCGTTCTCCACGGCTACTCCAGCCTGCGCGCAGGCCTCCCGGGCGACGACCGTGTCCTGTGCGAACTGGTCGCCCCACGCACCGTCCGAACCCACCAGGACGATCCGTGCGCCGCGCTTGCCGACGTACTCGATGACCGCCTTCGCCCCGCCGTGTCCGGCGGCGAACGACTTGATGCCCGCGACCAGCCCGTTGGGGGCCGACCCGGAGGCGGTCTGATCAGCCGTCAGCGTCGTATCGGAACCATCTGCCATAACGCGAAGCCTAAGCAGACATGGGGCCGTACGCAGGAGAACCGTAAGCGTTTTGTGATACCGATAACGTCGAGGTTTAAGCAGGCCGGGAGGATTTTTGCCCGTATTTACCCGGACCAAAGCGGCCACAACGACCGGCTAGACCGGGGCGAACGACCCGGATCACCCGAGTTAGTCGATAATCCTGATTGGCCGACAATTCAGACAACCAAACACCGCATCACAGAAGAAGCCTGGCGTTGATCGAGAGCCCGGCTGACGCCTCAGAGGAGGGCGTCGAGGGCGGCGGCGGCGAAGACGATGGTCAGGTAGGTCGTGGACCAGTGGAACAGCCGCATCGGCTTGACCGCCTCGCCCCGCCGGGCCCGGCCGGCAAGCTTGTGCGCCTCGATGATGAAGATCGCGCCCACCACGGCGGTCGGCACCCCGTACACCGGGCTCAGGCCCAGGGCCCAGACGGCCAGCGAGGAGAGCACCGTCAGCCAGGCGAAGAGGATGATCTCGGCGTTCACCCGGCGGACGGAGGCCACCACCGGCAGCATCGGGATGCCGGCGCGGGCGTAGTCGTCCCTGTACTTCATCGCCAGGGGATAGAAGTGCGGCATCTGCCAGAAGAAGACCACCGCGAACAGCCCCCAGGCCACCGGGGACAGGGTGCCGGTCACGGCCGCCCAGCCGATCAGCACCGGGGCGGCTCCACACGCTCCGCCCCAGAAGGTGTTCGCCGCCGTGGTCCGCTTGAGCCACAGGGTGTAGACCAGGTCGTAGTAGACGATCGCGGCCAGGGTCAGCCCGGCGGCCAGCAGGTTGGTGAAGGCCGCCATCAAGACGATCGAGACCACCGCCAGCACCAGACCGAAGATCAGGGCGTTACGCGGCGTCACCGTGTGGGCGGGCAGCGGACGACGCTTGGTCCGCCGCATCACCTGGTCGATGTCGCGGTCGATGTAGCAGTTGAGCACGCTGGCCGCCCCGGCGGCGAGCGAGCCACCGACGAGCACCACCGCCATCAGCCACAGCGAGGGCAGGCCGCCGTGCGCGAGCATCATCGCCGGCACGGTGGTCACCAGCAGCAGCTCGACGATGCGCGGCTTGGTCAGCGACACGTACGCGGCCACCACCGCCCGCACCTCGCGGGAGCGGGCCGGCGACTCCTCCGCCGAGCGCACCGGCGACTCCCCGTCAGGGTTACTGACCGGGCGCTCGGTGATCATGCTCACGGATTGCCACCTTCCAGCGTGGGCAGGGGAGGTCGGGACGGTCGGACCCAGCGGATCGACACACAACCGCCCCACACACTACGCGCTGTCGTTTTGGCTGCCCGGGCGACCCGGCAACGGTGCCAACCGTCACACCGACGGTGGATCCGCGCAGCTGAACCCGACAACCGACCGGAACCGTACAGACCAGCATGTTGAGATCCTCGGGCGCACGTTCAGACACGCTCGATAGGGTCACCAGTGAGGGTTCCGCCCAACTCGCCGAGGAGCACTAACCACCGTGGCTGCCAAACGACCCGAGCACCCCGCACTTGACTGGTCCGACCTCGACCGCCGCGCCGTGGACACCGTCCGCGTGCTGGCCATGGACGCCGTGGAGAAATCCGGCAACGGCCACCCCGGTACGGCGATGAGTCTCGCCCCCGCGGCATACCTGTTGTTCAACCGGGTCATGCGGCACAACCCGGCCGACCCGTCGTGGCCCGGCCGGGACCGCTTCGTGCTGTCCGCCGGCCACTCCAGCCTGACGCTGTACATCCAGCTCTTCCTGGCCGGCTACCCGCTGAGCCTGGACGACCTGAAGTCGCTGCGGCAGTGGGGCTCGCTCACCCCGGGGCACCCCGAGCACGGGCACACCCCGGGTGTGGAGACCACCACCGGCCCGCTCGGGCAGGGCATGGGCAACGCCGTCGGCATGGCCATGGCGGCCCGCCGCGAGCGCGGTCTGTTCGACCCCGAGACCGAGCCCGGTGACTCCGTGTTCGACCACCACATCTGGTGCATCGCCTCCGACGGCGACATCGAGGAGGGCATCAGCCACGAGGCCAGCGCCCTGGCCGGGCACCAGCAGCTGGGCAACCTCTGCGTGATCTACGACGACAACGAGATCTCGATCGAGGACGACACCCGCATCGCGATGAGCGAGGACGTGGCGGCCCGCTACGCGGCGTACGGCTGGCACGTGCAGACGGTCGACTGGCGCAGCGGTGACGCCGACCAGGGCGACTACCACGAGAACGTCGAGGCGCTGTACGCGGCGCTGCTGGCCGCCAAGGCGGAGACCAGCCGCCCCTCGTTCATCGCCCTGCGCACCATCATCGGTTGGCCGGCGCCGAACAAGCAGAACACCGGCAAGATCCACGGCTCGGCGCTGGGTGCCGACGAGGTGGCCGCCACCAAGGAGATCCTCGGCTTCGACCCGGCTGTCTCGTTCGAGGTGGCCGAGGAGGTGCTGGCCCACGCCCGGGGCGCCCTGCGCCGCGGCGAGGCCGCCCAGCAGGAGTGGTCCACCGCCTTCGGCGCCTGGTCCGAGGCCAACCCCGAGCGCCGGGCCCTGTACGACCGACTGGCCGCCCGGGCCCTGCCGGAGGGCTGGACGGAGGTCCTGCCGGAGTTCCCGGCCGACCCCAAGGGGGTGGCCACCCGGGCCGCCTCCGGCAAGGTGCTGGGCGCCCTGGCCCCGGTGCTGCCCGAGCTGTGGGGCGGCTCCGCCGACCTGGCGGAGAGCAACAACACCACGATGAAGGGCGAGCCCTCCTTCGTACCCAGCCAGTACGCCACCAAGGAGTTCCCCGGCCACGAGTACGGCCGCACCCTGCACTTCGGCATCCGTGAGCACGCCATGGGCGCGATCCTCAACGGCATCGCCCTGCACGGCGGCACCCGCCCGTACGGCGGCACCTTCCTGGTGTTCAGCGACTACATGCGGCCCTCGGTGCGGCTGGCAGCGCTGATGAAGCTGCCGGTGGTCTACGTCTGGACCCACGACTCTATCGGTCTCGGCGAGGACGGCCCGACCCACCAGCCGGTGGAGCACCTGACCGCGCTGCGCGCCATCCCCGGTCTGGACGTGGTCCGCCCGGCCGACGCCAACGAGACCACCTGGGCGTGGCGGCAGGCCCTGGAGCACACCGACCGGCCGACCGCCCTGGCGTTGAGCCGTCAGCCGCTGCCGACCCTGGACCGTTCCCAGCTGGCCGGTGCCGAGGGGGTCGCCAAGGGCGGTTACGTGCTGGCCGAGGCCTCCAACGGCAAGCCGCAGGTGATCCTCATCGGCACCGGATCCGAGGTGCAGCTCTGCCTGACCGCCCGGGAGCGCCTGGAGGCCGACGGCACCCCCACCCGGGTGGTGTCGATGCCCTGCCAGGAGTGGTTCTTCGAGCAGGACGAGGCCTACCGGGAGTCCGTGCTGCCGCGCGGGGTAAAGGCCCGGGTGAGCGTGGAGGCGGGCATCGGGATGTCCTGGCGCGGGATCGTCGGCGACTGCGGCGAGAGCGTCAGCCTGGAGCACTACGGCGCCAGCGCCCCGCACTCGGTGCTGTTCGAGCAGTTCGGCTTCACCCCCGACCGGATCGTGGCGGCCGCGCACGCGGCGCTGACCCGGGTCGGGGACATCACCGGTTTCACCACCGGCAACTGAGGGGAGCGTTGGCGCACATGACTACCGACAGGCTGGGTGAGCTTTCCGCCGCGAAGGTGGCGGTCTGGCTCGACGACCTTTCCCGGGTACGACTGTCCTCCGGCGGGCTGGACCAGCTGCGCCGGGAGAAGCACGTGGTCGGGGTGACCACCAACCCGACGATCTTCGCCAAGGCGTTGAGCGACGCCGACACCTACGACGGGCAGCTGCGGGACCTGGCCGTGCGGGGGGTCGACGTCGAGGAGGCGGTCCGCATGCTCACCACGTACGACGTGCGGTGGGCCTGCGACGTGATGCGCCCGGCCTACGACGCCAGCGGCGGGGTCGACGGCCGGGTCTCCATCGAGGTGGACCCGCGGCTGGCCCACGAGGCGGAGCGCACCGTGGCCGAGGCCAAGGCGCTGTGGTGGCTGGTCGACCGGCCGAACCTGTTCATCAAGATCCCGGCGACCGAGGACGGCCTGCCGGCGATCACCGCCACCCTGGCCGAGGGGATCAGCGTCAACGTGACCCTGATCTTCGGGCTGGACCGCTACTCGCAGGTGATGGAGGCCTTCCTCGCCGGCATGGAGCAGGCCAGGGCCAACGGCCACGACCTGTCCAAGATCGGCTCGGTGGCCTCCTTCTTCGTCTCCCGGGTCGACACCGAGGTGGACAAGCGGCTGGAGAAGATCGGCTCGGAGCAGGCCAGGGCCCTGCGCGGCAAGGCCGCCGTGGCCAACGCCCGGCTGGCGTACGAGCGCTACAGCGAGGTCTTCGGCAGCGACCGCTGGCAGGCCCTGGCGGCGGCCGGGGCGCACCCCCAGCGCCCGCTGTGGGCCTCCACCTCGACGAAGAACCCGGACTACCGGGACGTCATCTACGTCGAGGAGCTGATCGCCCCCGGCACGGTCAACACCATGCCGGAGGCGGTCATCCACGCCTACGCCGAGCACGGCGAGACCCAGCCGGACACGGTCACCAACGCCTACGACGACGCCCGGCAGGTCTTCGAGCGGCTGGCCGCGGTCGGCGTCGACATGGCCGACGTGATCGAGGTCCTGGAACGGGAGGGCGTGGAGAAGTTCGAGGCCAGCTGGCAGGAACTGCTCGACGGGGTACGCAAGTCGCTGGTCGCCGCCGCCAAGGGCACCGGCCACCCGGGCGGCGCCGCCCAGGCGTAGGCGCCCCGGTCTCCCCCGCGCCGCCGCCGATGACCGGTGGCGGCGCGGGTGATCCGAGGGCTCACGGTTGGGTAGCGTTCTTCAGACAACCGGTACGGTCGATGTTGATCTGCCGGTACCCGGTGGGCCGTACTCCTGAGAGGTGCTGCCGGCGGGCCCGGGCCGGTCGGTGCACTGTGGGGCATGACGATGGACGATGTGGACGAGCGGAGCGAGGAGGCGGCGTGAACCCGCTGCGCGACCCGCAGGACCGGCGACTACCCCGGATCCCGGAGCCCTGTGCTCTGGTGATCTTCGGGGTGACCGGGGACCTGGCCCAGAAGAAGCTGTTGCCGGGCATCTACGACCTGGCCAACCGGGGGCTGCTGCCACCCGGCTTCGTGGTCGTCGGGTTCGCCCGGCGTGACTGGGTCGACGGCGACTTCGCCTCGCTGGCCCGGGAGGCGGCCAAGAGCCACGCCCGCACTCCCTGGCGCGAGGAGGTCTGGTCGCGCCTGGAACACAACATCAAGTTCGTCGGTGGCTCGTTCGACGACGACACCGCCTTCGACCGGCTCAACCAGTGCCTGGACGGTCTGCGCGACAGCCACGGCATCCACGGCAACGCGGCCTTCTACTTCTCCATCCCGCCGGCCGCCTTCCCGGTGGTGCTCAAGCAACTGGCCCGTACCGGCATGGCCGACAACGAGCGGTGCGGCGGCTGGCGTCGGGTCGTGGTCGAGAAGCCCTTCGGGCACGACCTGCCGTCGGCGAAGGCCCTCAACGACCTGGTCGACGACGTGTTCACCCGGCGGGACGTGTTCCGCATCGACCACTACCTGGGCAAGGAGACCGTTCAGAACATCCTCGCCCTGCGCTTCGCCAACAGCCTCTTCGAGCCGCTGTGGAACTCGCAGTACGTCGACTCGGTGCAGATCACCATGGCCGAGGATGTCGGTATCGGCTCCCGGGCCGGTTTCTACGACTCCGTCGGCACCGCCCGGGACGTGTTGCAGAACCACCTGCTGCAACTGCTGGCCCTGGTGGCGATGGAGGAGCCGACCAGCTTCGACGCCGATGAGATCCGGGCCGAGAAGCTCAAGGTGCTCAAGGCCATCACCCTGCCCAAGGACGTCAGCGAGGGCACCGTACGCGGGCAGTACCTGCCCGGCTGGGTCGGTGGCCAACGCGCCAAGGGCTACCTGGAGGAGGACGGGGTTCCCCCCACCTCGACCACGGAGACCTACGTGGCCGTCCGGCTCGGCATCCAGAACCGCCGCTGGGCCGAGGTGCCCTTCTACATCCGGGCCGGCAAGCGGCTGCCCCGGCGGGTGACCGAGGTGGCGGTGATCTTCAAGCGGGCCCCCCACCTGCCGTTCAACACGACCGACATGGAGATGCTCGGCAACAACCAACTCGTCATCCGGGTCCAGCCGGACGAGGGGGTGGTGCTCAAGTTCGGGTCCAAGGTGCCGGGCACCACGATGGAGGTCCGGGACATCGCGATGGACTTCCAGTACGGCGAGGCCTTCACCGAGTCCAGCCCGGAGGCGTACGAGCGCCTCGTGCTGGACGTGCTGGTCGGTGACCGGACCCTGTTCCCGGACGCCGCCGAGGTCGAGCAGAGCTGGGCCGTGGTGGACCCGCTGGAACACGCCTGGGAGGGCACCAAGCCCGAGTCCTACCGGGCCGGCGAGTGGGGTCCCCGCGCCGCCGACGAGATGCTGGCCCGCGAGGGTCGGGCCTGGCGGCGGGCGTGACCGGGCACCCCGAGCGAACCTGGAGGCTGCGTTGATCGGATTGTGGGACACCACCGGCAACGAGGTGGTCAAGGCGCTCGCCGCGGAGCGGCGCAGCGCCGGTGGGGTGGCCAGCGGCATGGCCCTGACCCTGATCGTGGTGGTCGACGAGAAGCGGGTCCGCGACGCCGAGGCGGCGGCCACCATCGCCGCCGCCGCGCACCCCTGCCGACTGCTGGTGGTCGTCCGCTCCGACCTGGAACGGGACCGCAGCCGGCTGGACGCGGAGATCGTCGTCGGCGGGCGACTGGGCCCCTGCGAGGCCGTCGTCATGCGGATGTACGGGCGGCTGGCGCTGCACGCCGAGTCGGTCGTGATGCCGCTGCTGGTGCCGGACGTACCCGTGGTGACCTGGTGGCACGGCGAGCCGCCGATGGAGATCGCCACCGACTTCCTGGGGGTGGTGGCCGACCGGCGGATCACCGACTCGGCCCAGGCCGCCGACCCGATCGAGGCGCTGCGGCAACGCGCCCGGGACTACGCCCCCGGCGACACCGATCTGGCCTGGACCCGGATCACTCCGTGGCGGGCCGTGGTGGCCGGGGCCTTCGACACCACGGAGGCCCAGCTGACCGAGGCGGCCGTCATCGCGCCGCCGAGCGACCCCACGGCCGCCCTGATGCGCGGCTGGTTGCGCAGCCGGTTGGGCATCAAGCCACGCTGGGAGCGGACCAGGGAGTTCCCCCGGATGCGTGAGGTGCAGCTGCGGTGCGCCAACGGCGACGAGCTGACCCTGACCCGGGACGACAACGTGGCCATCTTCCGGCGTACCGGTCAGGAGGACCGGATCCTGCCCCTGGTCCGTCGGCCCTTGGGCGACGAGTTGGCCGAGGAGTTGCGCCGACTCGGCCCCGACCAGGTGTACGCGGAAGCCCTGGGTGCCTTCGCCGGACTGACCACCCTGGACCGTCGGCCCAGCCAGCGGGTGCACGTCTGGAAGGACCCGGCCACCGCGGAGCGGGCCGAGGCCGGGGTCACCGCGCACGCCTCCACGAGTACCCAATCCTGACCGCCCACCCCGCAAGAGGGCACTACACCGACCGCCCGGGCGGTCGCGGAAGGACACCATGAGCGAGGCGAGTGTCGCCGTACACGCCGATGCCGACCTGCTGGCCCAGGCGGTCGCGGCGCGGTTGGTGGTGAAGTTGCTCGACGCCCAGGCCGAGCGTGGCCAGGCGGCCGTGGTGCTGACCGGTGGGCGGATAGCCGCCGCGGTCTACCGGGCCGTCGCGGCCCTGCCGGCCAAGGACGCGGTGGACTGGTCCCGGGTCGACATCTGGTGGGGTGACGAACGGTTCCTGCCCGCCGGTGACCCGGAGCGCAACGAGACCCAGGCTCGGGCGGCGCTGCTCGACGCGGTGCCGGTGGCACCGGAGCGGATCCATGCGATGCCGCCCTCGGACGCCGGTGCCGACCCGGAGGAGGCCGCCGCCCGGTACGCCGCCGAACTGGCCCGGGCCGCCCGCCCCGGGACGGCCGTACTCCCCCACTTCGACGTGCTGATGCTCGGGGTGGGCGAGGACGGACATGTCGCCTCGGTCTTCCCGGAGCATCCGGTGCACTACGAGAGCCGGCCGGTCAGCGCGGTGCGGGGCAGCCCCAAGCCGCCCCCGGTGCGGATCACCCTGACCCTGCCGGCGATCAACACGGCCGAGGAGGTCTGGTTGGTGGCCAGCGGGGCCGACAAGGCCCGATCGGTCGGGATGGCCCTGGCCGGGGCCGGGCCGGTGCAGATCCCGGCCGCCGGGGTGCAGGGCACCAGCCGCACCCTGTGGCTGCTGGACCGGGCCGCCGCAGCCGACGTCCCCGCCCGCTTCCGCAGCCTCCGCTGAAAGGAGGGGCCCCTTATTAACGCCTCGCGTAGTACAGGGGCCCCCGCTTAACACATCGGTCTGAGGCAGGCGGTGGCGTGCAGGCGGCGCTCAGCTCCCGCCACGCCGGTTGCGTAGGGCGGCGAGGGCCTCGGCGAGGATCGCCTCCCCCTCGGCGTCGGTACGCCGCTCCTTCACGTACGCCAGATGGGTCTTGTACGGCTCGCTGGTGACCCGGCCGGGTGGATCCTGGGCGTCCGGGCCGGCGGGCAGCCCGCAGCGGGGACAGTCCCACAGCTGCGGGGTCGCCGCCTCGGCAGCGATGCGGATGTCGGTGCGGTGCCCGTTGCGGCACCAGAAGCTGACCGAGCGGCACGGCACCGGCCGGTGGCGTTCGGGGTGGCGGGGCGGCGCGGACCCGACTCGGGCGCCTCGGATGACATTGCCGTTCGACACGGCGCTCGCTCCTGTCGTCGGAGGGGACCGCCGTCGAGGGGTGGACGGCGGGCGACGCGGTGCAGCGGGTGAAACGACGTGCGCGCGGCCCGTCGGGTGACGGACCGCGCGCAGATTGTACGACTAGTGGCGCCTGATCAGACGCCGACCTGCAACCGAAGCCAGAGGCCGAGCCCGACGATGCAGGCGAACCAGACGATGCCCACCAGCACGGTGTAGCGGTCCAGGTTCTTCTCAGCCACTGACGACCCGGCCAGGCTGGAGCTGACGCCACCGCCGAACATGCTGGACATCCCACCACCCTTGCCGCGGTGCAGCAGAATAAGCAGGACGAGCAGTACGCTCGTGATGACCAGCAACACGATCAACGTGTAGGCGAACCAGATCGGCATGGCGGGGGTCAGTCCTCTCGTTACGATCCTCGCCCGGGCAGTTCGGGCACGGCGGCACCGACCGGCGGACGGGCGGAGTCAAGGATAGCGAGCGATCAGCCGGTGATGTGCTCCGGGAACCGGCAGATCTTCGCGAACTCCTCGGCGTCGAGGCTGGCACCGCCCACCAGAGCGCCGTCCACGTCCGGCTGGGCCATGATCGACGCCACGTTCGACGACTTCACCGAGCCGCCGTAGAGGACCCGTACCTGGTCCGCGGTGCCCTGGTCGAAGGTCTCGGCGAGCCGGGTACGCAGCGCGCCGCACACCTCCTGGGCGTCCTGGGGGGTGGCCGTCTTGCCGGTGCCGATCGCCCAGACCGGCTCGTAGGCCACCACGACCTTGGTCACCTGCTCGGCGGAGAGCCCCTTGAGGGCCCCGTCGAGCTGCTCGGCGCAGTGCGCTACCTGCCCGCCCTGCTCCCGGACGTCGAGCCCCTCCCCCACGCAGAGGATCGGGGTGAGCCCGTTGGCCAGGGCGGCCTGCACCTTGGCGCCGACCAGGGCGTCGTCCTCGCGGTGGTACTCCCGCCGCTCGGAGTGCCCGACCACCACGTAGGTGCAGCCCAGCTTGGCCAGCATCGACCCGGCGATCTCGCCCGTGTAGGCGCCCGAGGCGTGCGCGGAGAGGTCCTGTGCCCCGTAGCCGATCAGCAGCTTGTCGCCCTCGACGACGGTCTGCACCGTACGCAGGTCGGTGAACGGCGGCAGGACCACCGTCTCCACCTCGGTCAGCTGCTTCTCGGTGAGGCTGGCCGCCAACTTCTGCACCAGCAGGTTGGCTTCCAGGTGGTTGAGGTTCATCTTCCAGTTGCCGGCCATCAGGGGCCGGCGAGGGGCGCTCGCCATCAGTTCTCCAGAGCCGCGATGCCGGGGAGGGTCTTGCCCTCCAGGTACTCCAGGGAGGCGCCGCCGCCGGTGGAGATGTGTCCGAAGGACTTCTCGTCCAGGCCCAGGGCCCGCACCGCAGCGGCCGAGTCACCGCCACCGACGACACTGAAGGCGTCGGAGGCGGCGATCGCCTCGGCGACCCCCCGGGTGCCGTTGGCGAACGCCGCCATCTCGAACACCCCCATCGGGCCGTTCCAGAAGATCGTCCGGGCGTTGGCCGGGCCGTCGGCCGAGGAGCCCCGCAGGGCGGCGGCGAAGCCGGCCACCGTCTCCGGCCCGATGTCCAGGCCGACCCGGTGGCTGGGGATGCCGTCGGCCGGCACCACGTCGTGCGCGGCGTCCGGGGCGAAGGCGTCCGCGGCCACCACGTCGACCGGGAGCATGATCTTGCCTTCGGAGCGCTCCAGCAGATTGCGGCAGGTCTCGACCATCTCCTCCTCGCACAGCGAGGTGCCGATCTCGTGGCCCTGCGCCTTGAGGAAGGTGAAGCACATGCCGCCGCCGATGAGCAGCCGGTCGACCGTGGGTAGCAGCGCCTCGATCACGGCGAGCTTGTCGGAGACCTTGGAGCCGCCGAGCACCACGACGTACGGCCGTTCCGGGTTGCCGGTGAGGGTGGAGAGCACCTCCACCTCCCGCAGCACCAGGCGACCGGCGACGTGCGGCAGCCGGGCCGGTACGTCGTACACGCTGGCGTGCTTGCGGTGCACCGCGCCGAAGGCGTCGTCGACGTAGGCGTCACCGAAGGCGGCCAACTGGTCGGCGAAGGCACCCCGCTCGGCCTCGTCCTTGCTGGTCTCCCCCTTGTTGAAGCGGAGGTTCTCCAGCAGCGCGACCTCGCCGTCGCCCAGCGCCGCCACGGTCGCCTGGGCGGACTCGCCGACCGTGTCGGTGGCGAAGTGCACCGGGGCACCGAGCAGCTCGCCGAGCCGCCCGGCCACCGGGCTGAGGCTGAACTGCGGGTCCGGGCTGCCCTTCGGCCGGCCCAGGTGCGAGCAGACGATCACCTTGGCGCCGGCCTCGGTGAGCGCACCCAGGGTGGGCAGGACCGCGCGGATGCGGCCGTCGTCCGTGATGGCACCGGTCTGCTTGTCGAGCGGGACGTTCAGGTCGGCGCGCACCAGCACGCGCCGACCCGACACCCCCTCGGCGAGCAGATCGTCGAGGGTACGGATGCTCACAGAGCTAGCCTCCCGTTCGTGACTGCGGGGCTCGCAAGCTCACTCCTCGCACTCACAGCGACTGACCGACCAGCTTGACGAGGTCGACCAGGCGGTTCGAGTAGCCCCACTCGTTGTCGTACCAGCCGACGACCTTGACCTGGTTGCCGATGACCTTGGTCAGCGGCGCGTCGAAGATGCACGACGCCGGGTCGGTGACGATGTCGGCGGAGACGATCGGGTCCTCGTTGTAGGTGAGGATGCCCCGCAGCGGACCCTCGGCGGCGGCCTTGATCGCGGCGTTGACCTCGTCCACCGTGGTCGCCCGACCGACCGTGACGGTGAGGTCGGTGGCCGAGCCGGTGGGGATCGGCACCCGCAGGGCGTACCCGTCCAGCTTGCCCTTGAGGTCCGGCAGCACCAGGCCGATGGCCTTGGCCGCACCGGTCGAGGTCGGCACGATGTTCAGCGCGGCGGCCCGGGCCCGACGCAGGTCCTTGTGCGGCGCGTCCTGGAGGTTCTGGTCCTGGGTGTACGCGTGGATGGTGGTCATCAGACCACCCTCGATGCCGAAGGTGTCGTGCAGCACCTTGGCCATCGGGGCCAGGCAGTTGGTGGTGCAGGAGGCGTTCGAGATGATGTTGTGCTTGGCCGGGTCGTAGGAGCCCTCGTTGACCCCCATCACGACGGTGACGTCCTCGTTCTTGGCCGGCGCCGAGATGATGACCTTCTTGGCCCCACCGTCGAGGTGCGCCTTGGCCTTGGTGCCGTCCGTGAAGAAGCCGGTGGACTCGATCACCACGTCCACACCGAGGTCGCCCCACGGCAGCGCCGCCGGGTCCTTCTCGGCGTACGCCTTGATGCTCTTGCCACCGATGGTGATCTCGTCGGCGGTGGCCTTCACCTCGTGCGGCAGGCGGCCCAGGATGCTGTCGTACTTGACAAGGTGGGCGAGCGTGGCGTTGTCGGTGAGGTCGTTGACCGCAACGACCTCCACGTCAGCGCCGGACGCCAGCACTGCCCGGAAGAAGTTACGGCCGATGCGGCCGAAGCCGTTGATGCCAACCCGGATGGTCACAGGTCCCATCTCCTCGCGTTCTGGTTCGCCGGCGTGGAGACCCTCGGCCGGCGAAGCGGTGTGCGCCGACCGTTGGAGCCGGCCGTTGACGATTCATCTCGGCCACCCCGCCGCGGTCCGAGGGACCTGACCGCCCGAGGCGGTGGGTACGGCGGGTGCACCGGTTCCGGCCCCCTTGCCGTACGCAAGCGACCCTATCCGAGCGCGTCGAGCCGCGCTGCGTCGGGTGGTTGTCCACCCCACACCACACGGGACACCGCACCGCGCCGACGGCGCGTGTCGGCCCGACACCGACCCGCCCGCCGGACGACCCACCGTCCTATCAGACCACGAGCATGTCCGGCGTGACTGCCGCTTCGGTATCCGGGATGCCCAGGTCCCGGGCCCGCTTGTCGGCCAGGGCCAGCAGCCGGCGGATCCGACCGGCGATGGCGTCCTTGGTCAACGGCGGGTCGGCCAGGGCACCCAACTCCTCCAGGGAGGCCTGCCGGTGCTCCAGCCGCAGCCGACCGGCCGAGGTCAGGTGCTCCGGCGCATCGTCGGCGAGGATCTCCAGCGCCCGGGTCACCCGGGCCGCCGCGGCCACGGCCGCCCGCGCCGAGCGGCGCAGGTTGGCGTCGTCGAAGTTCGCCAGCCGGTTGGCGGTGGCGCGTACCTCCCGGCGTACCCGACGTTCCTCCCAGGCCAGCACGCTGGCGTGGGCTCCTATGCGGGTGAGCAGGGCGGCGATCGCGTCGCCGTCCTTGACCACCACCCGGTCCACCCCCCGCACCTCACGGTTCTTGGCGGTGATGCCGATGCGGCGGGCCGCCCCGACCAGGGCCAGGGCCGACTCCGGCCCCGGGCAGGTGATCTCCAGGGCGCTGGAGCGGCCCGGCTCGGTCAGCGAACCGTGCGCCATGAAGGCCCCCCGCCAGGCGGAGACCGCACAGCAGACGTTGGCGGCCACCACGTGCGGCGGCAGTCCCCGCACCGGCCGACCCCGCACGTCCAGCAGGCCGGTCTGCCGGGCCAGCGCCTCGCCGTCCTTGACCACCCGGACGATGAAGTGGCTGCCCTTGCGCAGCCCACCGGAGGCCAGCACATGAATCTCACTCGGGTAGCCGTAGACCTCGGCGACCTCCCGGCGCAGCCGACGCGCCACCGCGCCGGTGTCCAGTTCCGCCTCCACCACCACCCGTCCGGAGACGATGTGCAGCCCACCGGCGAACCGCAGCAGCGCGGCCATCTCCGCCCGCCGGCAGCAGGGCTTGGGCACGTCGACCCGACTCAGCTCGTCCTTGACCGCAGCCGTCATCGCCATTGTGCGTCCCCTCACGGACCGGTTCCGGCGTGTCGCCGGAGATTACGTACGTGTCTAACGATCGGCGCCCAGTACGGGCACCAGGGCGGCGGCCAGTGCGGCCGGATCATGACGGGGAGTACCGTCGTCGACCGCGACGGGAGCGAGGACCAGTCGGGCCCCCAGGGATTCTGCCGCACGGTAGACCGGGGCCGGATCCCCGACGGCCTTGGAGTCGGCGAGCACGTAGTCGACCGTCAACTCCGGCAGGTACCAGCGCAGGGCCGCCAGGTGGTCGGCGACGGACAACCCGAGGGTCTCCTGCTCGGCGGCCAGGTTCAGGGTGACCAGCCGACGAGCGGGACTGGCCAGGATGGCCGCGGCCAGCTGGGGTACCAGCAGGTGCGGCAGGACGCTGGTGTACCAGCTGCCCGGCCCGAAGATCAACCAGTCGGCGGCAGCCGTCGCGGCGACGGCCTCCGGACAGGCCTCCGGGGCCTGCGGGGTCAGCCGCAGGGACTCCACCCGACCCGTACTCACCGCCACCTGGTGTTGGCCGCGTACGGTGCGCACCTCGTCCGGCCGGTCCGGATCGGTGCCGCGTACCTGCGCCTCGATGTCCACCGGCTGGCAGGACATCGGCAGCACCCTACCGACCGCGCCGAGCATCGCCCCGGCGTGCTCCAGGGCGGCCACCGGGTCACCCAGCAACTCCATCAGCCCACAGAGCACCAGGTTGCCGACGGCATGACCGGCCAGGGCGTCCCGGCGCCCGCTGTCGGCGGCCACCGCGGCGAACCGGTGCTGGAACAGCCCGGCGCTGCGGCGGGTGGCCGGATGATCCCCGGCCAACGCGACAAGTGCCTGCCGCAGGTCCCCGGGGGGCAGGCCACCCCGCTCGGCGCGTAACCGCCCGCTGGAGCCACCGTCGTCCCCGACGGTCACCACGGCGGTGATGTCCAGATCCAACTCGGGTGCGCAGCGGCGCAGGGCCCGCAGCGCGGCCGACAGGCCGTGCCCACCCCCGAAGGTCACCACCCGGATGGTCATTCCCGCCCCAGGTCCCGGTGCTGCGCGTTGGCGGCCAGGCCGGCCCGGCGCAACCGGGCGGCCAGTTCCTCGGCGATGGCCACACTGCGGTGCTTGCCGCCGGTGCAGCCCACCGCGACCGTCAGGTACCGCTTGCCCTCCCGCTCGAAGCCCGCCGTGGTGGCGCCGACGAGATCGGTGTACGCCGAGACGAAACCGTCCGCCCCCTCCTGCCCCAGCACGTACGCGCTGACGGCCTCCTCCCGGCCGGTGTGCTCCCGAAGTTCCGGCACCCAGTACGGGTTGGGCAGGAACCGGGCATCCAGCACGAAATCGGCGTCCGGCGGCAGGCCGTACTTGAAGCCGAAGGAGATCACCGTCACCCGCAGCTTGCGGGCGTCCTCCCCACCGAACAGCTCCTCGATACGCCGACGCAGTTGGTTGACGTTCAGGTGGCTGGTGTCGATGATCACGTCGGCCTGGTCGCGGGCCTCCTCCAACAGCCCCCGCTCGACCGCGATGCCGTCGGCCAGCCGCCCGTCACCCTGCAGGGGGTGGGAACGGCGCACACTCTCGAACCGGCGGATCAACACCTCGTCGTCGGCGTCGACGAAGACCACCCGGGGCGCGTAGCCCCGCTCCTTGAGCTCCCGGATCGCCTCGGCAAGGTCCGTGGAGAAGGCCCGGGAGCGGACGTCCAGCACCATCGCGGTACGCCGGGCCGCCCCGCCGGCCTTGACGGCCAGCTCGGCCATCTCCAGCAACAGGGCCTGGGGAAGGTTGTCCACGACGTAGAAGCCGACGTTCTCCAGAGCCCGGGCCACCGTGCTGCGCCCACCGCCGGACAGTCCGGTGACCACGACCAGGGTGGTGTCCGCCTCCGCCTCCCCGGAACCGCCGGTGTGATGACCGTTCGTGTGCGCCTCGCCCACCCATCAACCCCCAAGCTGTGGCGCTCCGGTCAGGCCGACCGGGCATGGTCAGAGCGACTCTAGTGCCGCCCGCCGGACCCTTGCCACCGACGCCCCGACCTCCCCGGCCAGCCCGCCAGCGCCGGTAGACCCGCCGGTCGACCGCTCTGTCGGCTGACTGAGCGCTGGGTGCCCGCCTGGCGGACCGACTCGGAGCGCTGAGACTTCCTCGGCTGTCGGCTGACTGACGGCGAGGGGCCGGCCACGGCGTTATCCTCCGGCCATGGGCAGACACGGAGCGCGACTGCGCTGGGTGGTGGCCCTGGTCTCGGTCACCGTCGCCGTACTGGCCACGATCGACCACGCGCGGCAACGCCAACGTGAGCACAATGCCAGCCCCGAGGCGGTCACCGTCACCGTCGAGGCGATGTTGCCGCAGCCGGACCAGGTGGCCGACCTGGCCGCCGCGTACGGCTGGCGCGACGGCTCCGCCCCGGTCGGTGACCCCGAGAATCAGTCCGTGCTGCTGCGGTTGCGGTGGTCCGGCCCGGGCCAGCCCGGCACCTATCAGGTGATCCTGCTGGACAACCGGCTGGATCCACCCCGGGTGGTGCCTCCGACCGGTGGCTGGGACGCCACCGGCAGCACCGGGTTCAACTGGGCCGGTTCGTACGAGCCCCTCGCCGGACGGTACGACTTCCTGGCCGGTGCCGTCTCCCGTCCGGAGTCGAGCGACTCACTGCGTACCCCGGACAACCTCGGCGCGGTCAGCACCCGGGCGGTCGCCGAGGGCGACCTGGTGGCCCTGTTCCGGATGGGGGCCGGCGCCGCCCCCCTCACCGACCCCGCCGACCTGCTGGTAGCCCTCTGCTACGTAGACCCCACCGGCACCCCCCGCTGGGCCAAACCCGTCCCCGTGCCTTCCTGAGCCGGTCAGCAGCAGTGGAGAGCCTTGAGGCGATTCGCGGCGACCAGTGCGCTACCGTCGGGCGGCAGCAGTCCGCTGCCGTGCCGATTCGTACAGCACGACGGTCGCGGCGGTCGCCGCGTTCAGGGAGCTGGCTGCCCCGGACATCGGGATCCGGACAACCTGGTCGCAGGCCTCACGCCAGCCGGAGCTGAGACCGGTGGTTTCATTGCCGATCACGATCAGCGTTGGTTGCCTGAAGTCGTAATCGGCGACATCCAACGCGCCCAGCTCATCGGTTCCCACGACGCTCATGCCGATGCCGCCCGCACGGACGTCGACGCCCCAGGACAGCACGGCCTGACGGGCGGGCACTCGAACCACTGGCAGAGCGAACAGCGAGCCGGTGCTCGCCCGGACTGCCTTCGGGTCGTACACGTCGGCGGCGTGGCCCGTGATGATGACGCCGGAGACGCCGAAGGCGTCTGCGGACCGGACGAGGGTCCCGATGTTGCCGGGGCTGGTCGGCCGATCGAACACGACCGTGAGCATGGTCGGTCCGGTCGGGATTCGGCACAGGTCGTCCTCCGGCAGCGCGACCACGGCCAGCAACTCTGGTACGTCGTCCGCCTTACCTCCCAGCTCGTGCATCAGTTCACGGGAGACGGCGATCTTCTCGGCCCGGACCGTTTCCAGCAGGTCGCGTGCCCAGCCGGACAGCGCAACGCTTGTGTTGTACAGCAGCTCTCGGATCTGCCAACCGTGTTCGACGGCCATGGCAATCGGACGCACGCCCTGCACGAGGAATTCGCCGCGACGTTGCCGCTTGGTCCGATTATGCAGGAGAGCCTCCCACTGCTGGAAGCGCGCGTTGCGACCACTCACCCGCAGAACCACCCTTGTCCCCGCCTCCGTCGTACATCACCCATGCCACGCCTGGCACGCCTACCCGGCATTGTCGTCGATGCCTACCCCGTCCAGATCGGGGGTGTCCTGTCCAAGACCCCGACGGATCGCGATCTCCACGGGTGAGTAGGCACCGTCGGCCCGCTCCAATTCGTACGGCGCGGCCGGCATCAGCGGCGGCTGGGCCATGAAGCGCGGCCGTGTCCCGTGGTGCGGTTGCGCCGCGTGCACCAGGAACGGATGGCACAGAAAGACGTCGCCCGGGGACCCGGTGGCGAGGGCGAGTGGCCGGTGGCTGGACTCCGCCACCAGGTCGGGCGCAAGTTCCAGCCCGCTCGCCCCGTTCTCCCCGTACTTCTCCAGCACCCTCGGCACGTCGAGGTGTGAGCCAACCCGGATCCGGGTCGGGGCGTCCTCCTCACCGACCTCGCTGAACAGGAACAGCATCAGCAGCGCCCGGCCACGGGAACGCACATTCGTGAAGTACCAACTCTCGCCCTCCGGCAGATAGCTGCCCTCGATGTGCCAGCCCGCGTCGTTCGGCTCCTCTTCGTGCGGGAAGCGCAGCGGGAACGTGCCCAGGGAGTAGCGCGGCTCCCAGCGTCCCGCGCCGACCAGCAGGTCGTACGCGTGATGGAGGAACGGGGAATTGGGTGCGGCGGCGAACGGCCCCTGCGCCATGCCCTCCACCCAGTGCACGGGCTGTCTCCATGTCGCTGGGTCGTCCGGGTCGCAGCCCGTCTCTCGCCACAGCAGCCGCGCGCAGTCCGCAGCCACCCGCGGCGCGACGGCACCGGCCAACTTGACGAAGCCCTCGCGAAGAAAGCGGGACACCAATGTTGTGTCATCCATGGCCCCACCATGCGGCGACATCGATCCCGCTCACCCGACACTTCCCGCGCGGCTTCTATCGGGTGTGTCGCAGCAGCGCTGCCGCACGATCGGATCGGAGGAACGACGATCAGCCGCGACCGGTACGCCGTCGGTCACCCCCAGCTCAGGTTCCGCCTACCTGTCGAAGGAAGCGAACACATGGATACTCGCATCGTCGACCATCCCGCGTTCCGGCTCGTGGGGCACGCTGCTCGCGTTCCGCTGATCCACCGAGGCATCAACCCGTACATCCAGCAGCACATCGCCGCGCTGCCGGCCGAGGAGCACCTGCGTTTGAAGGCACTCGGCAACGCTGAGCCGAGCGGCCTGCTCGCGGTCAGCGACGACCTTGACGCCGACTACGGCGAGGGCAGCGAGCTGACCTACCTGCATGGGGTCGCCGTGTCCCCGAGCACGCCGATCCCGGGCGGCCTCGACATCATCGAGGTCCCGGCCGGCACTTGGGTGGTCATCCGGACGGCGGGGCCGCATCCGCAGACCCTTCAGAATGCCTGGACCACGGCCGCAGCCGAATGGTTTCCCTTCAATCCGTGGCGGCTGCGGCCTGGCCCGGAGATCGTCGCGGTGCCCGATCCGGCGAACGATTTCAGCACCGCGACCTGCGAGCTCTGGCTGCCCATCGAACCGGCGTAGCGGCCCGGCGAGTAGCTGCTCATAGAATCCTCGGATGGCCTCTCCCGCCGACATGAGCACCAGTGACTTGAGCATCGCTGAGGTGACCAGCGGCGACGCGCCCGCCGGGGAGAAGGTGACAGCGGCGCTGGAGGTGCTGCGGCGGGTCTTCGGGTACGACGCCTTCCGGGGTTTCCAGCGCGAGGTCATCGACCACGTGGTGGCCGGCGGGGACGCCCTGGTGCTGATGCCGACCGGGGGCGGCAAGTCGCTGTGCTACCAGATCCCGGCCCTGGTCCGCGACGGGGTGGCGGTGGTGATCTCGCCGCTGATCGCCTTGATGCAGGACCAGGTGGACGCGTTGACCGCGGTCGGGGTGAAGGCCGGTTTCCTCAACTCCACCCTCGATCTGGACACCCGCCGGCTGGTCGAGGCGGAGTTCGTGGCCGGGGAGATCGACCTGCTCTACCTGGCTCCGGAGGCGTTGGCCAGCCGGGCCACCCTGAGTCTGCTGGACCGGGGCCGGATCAGCCTGTTCGCCATCGACGAGGCCCACTGCGTGTCGCAGTGGGGGCACGACTTCCGGCCGGACTACCTGAACCTGTCGATGCTGCACGAGCGCTGGCCGGGGGTGCCCCGCATCGCGTTGACCGCGACCGCGACCAACACCACCCGGTCCGAGATCGCCACCCGGCTCAACCTGACCGAGGCCCGGCACTTCGTGGCCAGTTTCGACCGGCCCAACATCCAGTACCGGATCGTGCCGAAGCGGGAGCCGCGTAAGCAACTGCTGGCCCTGCTGCGCGACGAGCATCCCGGGGACGCCGGAATCGTCTACTGCCTGTCCCGCGCCTCGGTGGAGAAGACGGCGGAGTTCCTGGTCGCCAACGGCATCGACGCCCTGCCGTACCACGCCGGTCTGGACGCGCGGACCCGCGCGGCGAACCAGCAGCGGTTCCTGCGCGCCGACGGGGTGGTGATGGTGGCGACCATCGCCTTCGGGATGGGCATCGACAAGCCGGACGTCCGGTTCGTCGCCCACCTCGACCTGCCCAAGTCGGTCGAGGGCTACTACCAGGAGACCGGCCGGGCCGGGCGGGACGGCCTGCCGTCGACGGCCTGGCTGGCGTACGGGCTCCAGGACGTCGTGCAGCAGCGCAAGATGATCGACACCTCCGAGGGGGATCTGGCGCACCGGCGCAACCTGGCCGCCCACCTCGACGCGATGCTGGCGCTCTGCGAGACGGTCCGTTGTCGCCGGGTGCAGTTGCTGGAGTACTTCGGCGAGTCGGCCACCGGCGACTGCGGCAACTGTGACACCTGCCTGGAGCCGCCGGAGTCGTGGGACGGCACGGTCGCCGCGCAGAAGCTGCTCTCCACGGTCTTCCGGCTGGACCGGGAACGCAACCAGCGTTTCGGGGCCGGGCACTGCATCGACATCCTGCTGGGCCGCAACACCGACAAGATCACCCAGTACCGGCACGACTCGCTCACCGTCTTCGGCATCGGTGACGACCTCAGCGAGGCGGAATGGCGGGGGGTTGTGCGCCAACTGCTGGCCGAGGGCCTGCTGACCGTCGAAGGGGACTACGGCACCCTGGCCCTAACCGAGGCCAGCGCCGAGGTGCTGGGCCGACGCCGTACGGTCATGCTGCGCCGCGAAGCGCCCCGCCCCGCCCGCGCAGCCCGTACCCCCAAACCCCGAGGCGCAGCCACCGTGATCGCCGAGTTGCCGGCGGAGGCGACCGGCACCTTCGAACGCCTCCGCGCCTGGCGAGCCGCCACCGCCAAGGAACAGGGCGTCCCCGCCTACGTCATCTTCCACGACGCCACCCTGCGCCAGATCGCCGCCACCCTCCCCACCACCCTGGCCGCCTTGTCCCAGATCAACGGCGTAGGCGAAACCAAACTGGCCAAATACGGCGACCAGATCCTCACCGTCCTCACCGAACCCTGACATCGTTGATCATGAGGTTAGCGGCGGAGTTGATCTCCATCACTGCCGCTAACCTCATGATCAACGGGGGCCTCGGCGGGGGCCTCGGCGGGGGCCTCGGCGGGGGCCTCGGCGGGGGCCTCGGCGGGGGCCTCGGTAGGGGGTGGGGGTGGGTTGAGGGTGGTGAGGATGGTCTGGGCGGTGCGGGGGCCTATGCCGGGGACTTGGGTGATCTCCTCGACGGTGGCCGTTGCCAGGCGTTTCAGGGAGCCGAAGTGGTGTAGGAGGGCTTTGCGGCGGACTTCGCCCAGGCCGGGGATGTTGTCCAGGGCGGAGGCGGTCATCCGCTTGGAGCGGCGTTGGCGGTGGAAGGTGATGGCGAAGCGGTGCGCCTCGTCGCGTACCCGTTGCAGCAGGTAGAGCCCCTCGGAGGTGCGCGGCAGGATGACCGGGAAGTCGTCGTCGGGCAGCCACACCTCCTCCAGCCGCTTGGCCAGGCCGCACAGGGCCACGTCGTCGATGCCCAGCTCGGCCAGGGCCTGGGCGGCGGCGGCCACCTGGGGAGCCCCGCCGTCGACCACCACCAGTTGCGGGGGGTAGGCGAACTTGCGCGGGCGGCCGGTGGTCGGGTCGACTCCGGGGCGGTTCGGGTCGGCGGCGGTCTCCTCACCGATCTCGCCGGTCTCGGCGCGCACGTCCAGGTAGCGGGCGAAGCGGCGGCGCAGCACCTCGGACATCGCGGACAGGTCGTCCGTGGCCCCTCGGATGATGAAGCGGCGGTACTCGCTCTTGCGGGGTAGGCCGTCCTCGAAGACGACCATGCTGGCCACCACGTCGCTGCCCTGGATCTGGGAGATGTCGAAGCACTCGATGCGCAGGGGTGCCGTCCGCATCCCGAGCGCCTCGCCGATCTCGTCCAGGGCCTTGCTGCGGGTGGTCAGGTCACCGGCCCGCTTGAGCTTGTGCCGGGCCAGGGCGTCCTTGGCGTTGCGCTCCACCGTCTCCAGCAGGGCACGCTTGTCACCACGCTGGGGCACCCGCAGACTGACCCGGCTGCCCCGGTGGGTGGACAGCCAGTCGGTCAGGGCCTCGGCGTCGGCCGGCAGCTCCGGCACCAGCAGCTCGCGCGGCACATCGGCCTCGCCGTGCTCACCGCCGTAGACCTGGGTGCAGAAATGGTGCACCAGGTCACCCATGGTGAGGTCCTCGGTCTTCTCCACCACCCAGCCGCGCTGGCCCCGCACCCGACCGCCCCGCACATGGAAGACCTGCACGGCGGCCTCCAGGGGGTCGTCGGCGAAGGCGACCACGTCGGCGTCCGTACCGTCGCCGAGCACCACGGTCTGCTTCTCCATCGCCCGACGCAGCGCGGCGACGTCGTCGCGGAGTCGGGCCGCCCGCTCGAACTCCAGCTCCGCGCTGGCCTGGGCCATCTCGCGTTCCAGCCGGCGCACCATGGTGTCCGTGCGCCCGGCCATGAAGTCGCAGAACCCCTCGACGATCTCGCGGTGCTGCTCGGCGCTGACGCTTCCGACGCAGGGGGCGGAGCACTTGCCGATGTAGCCGAGCAGGCAGGGTCGGCCGACCTGACCGGCCCGCTTGAACACCCCGGCGGAGCAGGTCCGCGCCGGGAAGACCCGCAGCAGCAGGTCCAGGGTCTCGCGGATCGCCCAGGCATGGGAGTACGGCCCGAAGTAGCGCACCCCCTTGCGTTTGGCCCCGCGCATCACCTGCAACCTCGGATATTCCTCGTCGAGGGTGACCGCCAGGTAGGGGTAGGACTTGTCGTCGCGATAGCGGACGTTGAACCTCGGGTCGTACTGCTTGATCCAGGTGTATTCGAGCTGGAGGGCCTCGACCTCCGTGCCGACCGTGACCCAGTCGACCGATTCGGCCGTGGTGACCATCTGTCGGGTCCGCTCGTGCAGCCCCAGCAGGTCGGCGAAGTAGGAGTTGAGGCGGCTGCGCAGATTCTTCGCCTTGCCGACGTAGATCACCCGACCGGTGCCGTCACGGAACCGGTAGACCCCCGGGGACTCCGGGATGGTGCCGGGGGCGGGGCGGTAGGTCGACGGATCAGCCACCCTTCGAGCCTAGTCGCCGCCCCCGACAGCCCGAATCGTCCCTGGTCGACGCCTTCCTGCCCGAGCGGGCCCGATACGACGACCCTCCCGATTGACGTCTTCCAATATTGACCGGCCCGTCCTACCATCCAGTAGCCGAATGTTCTTCACGTAATGATCCCGTCCGATGGCCCCCGTCCACAGAGGATCGCCATGACTGGTCACACCGCCACCCGCCGGCTGTTCGCCGGGGCGACCGGCGCCATCGCCGTCGCCGCCCTGCTGGTCGCCGTCCCGACCAGCGCCACCGCCACCGCCCCCACCACCGCCGCGCCGGCGACCAGCACCCTCGCGGTGAATGTCGCCAGCGCCTTCGCCGGCAACGACTACTGCCTCGGCGAATGCTCCGAGATCCTGCCGCCGGGCCAGAACGGCAACGCCACCCTGGTCGAGATCCTCGGCAACCAGGCCTTCGGCACCCTGCCCCGGCATTCCGCCGACCAACTCGACAAGTACGCCAACCTGGTCTACGGCTACGCCGGACTGCGCGAGGACAAGATCGGCGAGTTCTTCCACGACGCCGCCTTCGGGGTCGCCCCCAACCAGGTCGAACGCGACTACTCCCCCCGCTCGGACGTGCGCATCGTGCGGGACAAGGCCACCGGGGTACCACACATCACCGGCACCACCCGGGCCGGCACCATGTACGGCGCCGGGTACGCCGGAGCCGAGGACCGGCTGTTCACCATGGACCTGCTCCGCCACGTCGGCCGGGGCACCCTGACCTCCTTCGCCGGTGGCGCCCCGGGCAACCGCGCCCTGGAACAGAGCGTCTGGCGTACCTCCCCCTACACCGAGGCCGACCTGGCCGCCCAGGTCGAGGCGCTGCGCCGCAAGGGTGGGGCCCGCGGCGAGCAGCTCTACACCGACGTGCAGGAGTACATCGCCGGCATCAACGCCTACATCGGCACCTGCATGTCCGGCCGCAACTGCCCCGGCGAGTACGTGCTGACCGGTCATATGGATGCGATCACCAACGCCGGTGGACCGAAGCCGTTCACCATGACCGACCTGATCGCCATCGCCGGGGTGGTCGGCGGCCTGTTCGGCGGCGGAGGCGGCAACGAGATGCAGTCCGCCCTGGTCCGCATCGCCGCCCGCGCCAAGTACGGCCCGGTCGAGGGCGACCGGGTGTGGAACGGCTTCCGGGGCCAGAACGATCCCGAGACCGTGCTGACCCTGCACGACGGTCAGAGCTTCCCGTACGGTGCCGCCTCCCCCGACGCCCCCAGCGTGGTGCTGCCCGACGCGGGCTCCGCCCGGGTCGAGCCGGTCGTCACCGACCCCACCGGCTCCGCCACCACCGCCGGCACCAACAGCTCCTCCGAACTGGCCGCTGCGCTGTCCGGGCTTACCATCACCCCGGCCAACCGGGGCATGTCCAACGCGGCCGTGATCTCCGCCGAGCACTCCGCCACCGGCCACCCGATCGCGGTGTTCGGGCCGCAGACCGGCTACTTCTCCCCGCAACTGCTGATGGTCCAGGAGTTGCAGGGCCCCGGCATCAGTGCCCGGGGGGCCGCCTTCGCCGGGCTGAACCTGTACGTGCTGCTCGGCCGGGGTCAGGACTACGCCTGGAGCGCCACCTCCGCCATCCACGACATCACCGACACGTACGCGGTGCCGCTCTGCGTGCCCGGCGGCGGTACGCCCACCCTGGCCGGCACCCACTACCTGTTCCGGGGCCAGTGTCTGGCGATGGAGGAGCTGTCCCACGTCAACCGGTGGAGCCCCACCGTGGCCGACAGCACCCCGGCCGGGTCGTACAAGCTGGTGGCCTGGCGGACCAAGCTGGGCCTGGTGGCCTGGCGCGGCACCGTCGGCGGGGTCCCGCACGCCTTCACCCAGTTGCGTTCCACCTACGGGCGGGAGGCCGACTCGGCGATCGGGTTCCAGATGTTCAACGACCCGACCCAGATGGGCACCGCCTCGGCGTTCATCGAGTCGGCCCACAACGTCGAGTACGCCTTCAACTGGTTCTACGTCAACTCCACCCAGTCGGCGTACTTCAACTCCGGGCTCAACCCGGTGCGGGCCGTCGGCAGTAACCCGAACCTGCCGATGAAGGCCGAGCGGGCCTACGAGTGGCAGGACTTCAACCCGGACACCCGCACCGCCCGGTACGCCCCGCGCTCGGCCCACCCCCAGTCGATCGACCAGGACTACTACATCAGTTGGAACAACAAGCAGGCCAAGGACTTCGGGGCGGCCGACGGCAACTTCAGCTTCGGTGCCGTGCACCGGGGTGACCTGCTGGACAAGCCGGTGAAGGCGGCCATCGCGGCCGGCCGCAAGTTCGACCGAGGCTCCCTCACCGAGTTGGTGCAGCGGGCCGGGCTGACCGACCTGCGCGGTGCGGAGGTGCTCGACGAGCTGATCCGGGTGCTGGAGAGCCAGCCGGTCACCGACACCGCCCTGGCGGCCGAGATCAGCCGGCTGAAGGCGTGGCGGCAGGCCGGGGCGCTGCGGGTGGAGACCGCCAAGGGCAGCAAGGTGTACCAGCACGCCGAGGCGATCCGCACCTTCGACGCCTGGTGGCCCCTGCTGGTCCGGGGGATGTTCCGGGACCAGCTCGGCCCGGACCTCTACCAGTCCCTGATCAACACCCTGCCGATCAACGAGTCACCCTCCGGCCTGCAACAGGGTGACGTGTCGAACCTGCCCTCCTCGGCCAACGGGGCACAGACCCACAAGGGCTCGGCCTTCCAGTACGGCTGGTGGGGCTACGTCGACAAGGACCTGCGTACGGTCCTGGGTGACCCGGTCGCCGGTGGTCTGGGGCGTACCTTCTGCGGCAACGGCAACCTGGGTTCCTGCCGGCAGGTTCTGCTGGACACCCTGCGCACGGCGGCGGCCACCCCGGCCACCACCACCTACCCGGGTGACGCCAGTTGCGCCGCCGGGGAGCAGTGGTGCGCGGACGCGATCATCCAGTCCCCGCTGGGCGGCATCAAGCACGCCACCATCGCCTGGCAGAACCGACCCACCTACCAGCAGGTGGTCTCCTTCCCGGCCCGCCGCGGCGACGACCTGACCAACCTGGCCGCCGGGCGGCCGGTCAGCGCCTCCAGCAGCCAACTCGGCAACGGTGCCGCCCGCGCCGTGGACGGGAACCTGGGTACCCGCTGGGCCAGTTCCTGGTCGGACAACCAGTGGATCCGGGTGGACCTGGGCAGCGTGCGGCAGGTCGGCCGGGTGGTGCTGGCCTGGGAGGCAGCATACGCCCGGTCGTACCGGGTCGAGGTCTCCGCCGACGGCAACACCTGGCGGTCGGTCTGGTCGACCACTGCGGGCGACGGCGGCACCGATGTGGTGGCCTTCACCCCCCAGCAGGCCCGCTACGTACGGATGACCGGCCTGACCCGGGCCACCTCCTACGGCTTCTCCCTGTGGGAGCTGTCCATGTACGCCCACTGAGCGCTACCGGCGTGGCCGGGGACAACCCCGACCACGGCCGCGCTGGATCCGCACTCTGAAGCCGGTGGGTCGTCTCGTCGACGGCCCACCGGCCGGCGTTTCAGGCCAGGGAGATCTGGTCGCCGGAGACCTTGACCTCCTTGGCGGCCAGCGGGGCCTGGGCGGGACCGGACTTGACCGAGCCGTCCTCGATCGAGAACCGGCTGTTGTGGCAGACACAGTTGATCGTGCCGCCCTCGACCGTCGTCACGTTGCACCCCTGGTGGGGGCACTTGGGGTCGAACCCACGGAACTCCCCCGGCGAGGGCTGGGTGATCACGATCCCCGGGGCGGACAGGATCGCACCCCCACCGACCGGGATGTCGCTGGTCCGGGCCAGGGACTGGCTGTCCTGCCGGCCACCCCCGCCCGCATCGCCGGTGTTCGTCACCTGCGGACCCGGGCTGGTGGTGGTCGCGCCCTCGTCGTCCCCGCCGCCGCAGGCGGCCAACATCGCCGCCGCGCCAGCCGCACCCGCACCGGCCAGCAGGGCCCGCCGTGTCCGTACCGGCCTGGCCGCCACCTGGTCGTCAGTCATCCCGCACCCTCCTCGGCTACCACCGTGCATGATTCGTGCTCAGGTTTTCTCAACCCGCACCACTCTGCCTGGCGGTTCACCCGATCGACCACCCGGCGGTGTCTACGCGGAGCATCCGGTCAGCCGGCCGCGACGCTCTTTCGTCCGGCCCGCGCCTTGGTCCCGGTCGTCTTGGTCCCGGTCGACTTGGTTCCGGTGGTCTTGGTGCCGGTCGACTTGGTTCCGGTGGTCTTGGTGCCGTTGGCCTTGGCCGCGCGGGCGGTGGCCGCCGCCGCGCCCTGGGCCGTGCCGTCGAGCTTGAGCACGGTACGCAGGAACTGCCCGGTGTGGCTCTCGGTGACCTCGGCGACCTCCTCCGGGGTGCCGGTGGCCAGCACGGTGCCGCCCCGGTGACCACCCTCGGGGCCCATGTCGATCAACCAGTCGGCGCTCTTGATCACATCCAGGTTGTGCTCGATGGTGATCACCGTGTTGCCCTTGTCGACCAGCCCCTCCAGCACCATCAGCAGCTTGCGGATGTCCTCGAAGTGCAGGCCGGTGGTCGGCTCGTCGAGCACGTACACCGTCCGTCCGGTGGAGCGCTTCTGCAACTCGGAGGCGAGCTTGACCCGCTGCGCCTCACCCCCGGACAGGGTCGGCGCGGGCTGGCCCAGCCGCACGTAGCCCAGGCCCACATCGACCAGGGTCTTGAGGTGCCGGTGGATGGCCGGGATGGCGGAGAAGAACTCCGCCGCCTCCTCGATCGGCATCTCCAGTACGTCCGAGACGGTCTTGCCCTTGTAGTGCACCTCCAGGGTCTCCCGGTTGTACCGGGCCCCCTTGCAGACCTCGCACGGCACGTACACGTCCGGCAGGAAGTTCATCTCGATCTTGATGGTGCCGTCGCCGGAGCAGGCCTCACAGCGGCCACCCTTGACGTTGAAGGAGAACCGGCCCGGCCCGTACCCCCGCACCTTGGCCTCGGTGGTCTCGGCGAACAGCTTGCGGACGTGGTCCCAGACCCCGGTGTAGGTGGCCGGGTTGGACCGGGGGGTACGCCCGATCGGGGACTGGTCGACGCCGACGACCTTGTCCACGTTCTCCAGCCCGGAGACCCGGGTGTGGCGGCCGGGCACCAGCCGGGCGCCGTTGATCTGGTTGGCCAGTACGGCGTACAGGATGTCGTTGACCAGGGTCGACTTGCCGGAGCCGCTGACCCCGGTCACCGCGATCAGCTGGCCCAGCGGGAAGCTGACCGTCAGGTTGCGCAGGTTGTGCTCCCGGGCACCGTGCACCACCAGCTCCCGGCCCGGGGTCTGCGGCCGCCGACCCTTCGGGGTCGGAATCTCCCGCCGACCGGACAGGTAGGCCCCGGTGATCGACTCCGAGTTCTCCAGCAGGGCCGGCACCGAGCCGCTGTGCACGATCCGCCCACCGTGCTCCCCCGCGCCCGGCCCGATGTCGACGATCCAGTCGGCGGTACGGATGGTGTCCTCGTCGTGCTCCACCACGATCAGGGTGTTGCCCAGCCCGCGCAGCCGGACCAGGGTCTCGATCAGCCGGTGGTTGTCGCGCTGATGCAGCCCGATGGAGGGCTCGTCCAGCACGTACAGCACGCCGACCAGCCCGGAACCGATCTGGGTGGCCAGCCGGATGCGCTGCGCCTCACCACCGGACAGGGTGCCGGCGGGACGGTCCAGGGAGAGGTAGTCCAGACCGACGTCGAGCAGGAACCGCAACCGGGCGTTGATCTCCTTGAGCACCCGCTCGGCGATCAACTTCTGCCGGTCGGTCAACTCGATGCCGGCCAGCAGGTCGGCACACTCACCCACGGACAGGTTGCACACCTCGGCGATGCTGCGCCCGGCCAGGGTGACGGCGAGCACCTCGGGCTTGAGCCGGGCCCCGCCACAGGCGGCACACGGCACGTCGCGCATGTAGCCCTCGTACTTCTCCCGGGACCACTCGCTCTCGGTGTCGGAGTGCCGGCGCTCGATCCACTGCACCACCCCCTCGAAGCCGGTGTAGTACGAGCGCTCCCGGCCGTACTTGTTGCGGTAGCGCACATGCACCTGGTCGCCGGAGCCGTGCAGGATGGTCTTCTGCGCCCGCGACGGCAAGGCCCGCCAGGGGGTGTCGATGTCGAAGTGCTCGGTCTCGCCGAGGGCCTCCAGCAGGCGCAGGAAGTACTCCAGGTTGTGCCCGGTGGCCCAGGGCTGGATCGCCCCCTCCCGCAGGGTGCGTTCCGGGTCGGGGATGAGCAGCTCCGGGTCGACCTCCTTCTTGGTGCCCAGGCCGGTGCACTCCGGGCAGGCACCGTACGGGGCGTTGAAGGAGAAGACCCGGGGCTCCAGGTCCTCGATCGCCAGGGGGTGGTCGTTGGGGCAGGCCAGGTGCTCGGAGTAGCGGCGTTCCCGCTCCGGGTCGTCCTCGGGCACGTCGACGAAGTCGAGCAGGACCAGACCGCCGGAGAGCCCCAGCGCCGCCTCGACGGAGTCGGTCAGCCGCTGCTTGGCGCTGGGCTTGACGCTGAGCCGGTCGATCACCACCTCGATGGTGTGCTTCTCCTGCTTCTTCAGCTTCGGCGGGTCGGTGAGCTGGTGCACCACCCCGTCGACCCGGGCCCGCGCGTACCCCTTGGCCTGGAGTTCGCCGAACAGGTCGACATACTCGCCCTTGCGTCCGCGTACCACCGGAGCCAGCACCATGAACCGGGTGCCCTCGGCCATCGCCAGGACCCGGTCGACGATCTGCTGCGGGCTCTGCTTGGAGATCCGCTCACCGCAGACCGGACAGTGCGGCTCCCCGATCCGGGCGAACAGCAACCGCAGGTAGTCGTAGACCTCGGTGATGGTGCCGACCGTGGAGCGGGGGTTGCGCGAGGTCGACTTCTGGTCGATCGACACCGCCGGGCTCAGTCCCTCGATGAAGTCGACATCCGGTTTGTCCATCTGGCCGAGGAACTGCCGGGCGTACGACGACAGCGACTCGACGTACCGGCGCTGCCCTTCTGCGAAGATCGTGTCGAAGGCCAGGCTCGACTTGCCCGACCCGGACAGCCCGGTGAACACGATCAGGGCGTCCCGAGGGAGGTCGAGGCTGACGTCACGCAGGTTGTGCTCGCGTGCGCCACGAATGATCAGACGGTCGGCCACGGTCGATGTGCTCCCGGGTGAGGATGACGAGGAGGATCTGTCCGCTTCAGGGTGGTCCCAGCGGTTGTGCCGGCGCGGAAAGGCGCCCCGGCAACTGTAGACCCGCCCTACGACAACCACCCCCCGCCACACAACCCCACCCCCCACTCCCCACCCCCCACTCCCCACCCCCCGCACCCTCAGCCCCGCCTCCGCCCCGCCCTCCAGCCCGTCGATCTTGCACTTTCCGTCGGGGCATAACTGCCTATAAGCCGCATTAAGGCGACCAAAAGTGCAAGGTCGACGGGGCTAGAGGGCGCGGGGCGTGCGGGCGAGAGGCGAGAGGCACGGAGGGGTGGGAGGCACGGAGGGGTGGGAGGGGCGAGGGTGGGGTGGGTCAGTGGGGGCGGCGGGGGCGGGTGGTGCGGCGGTGGGTTTCGTGGGTCATCTCGCGGTGCAGGCGGCGCCAGTTCTGCCAGCGGCGGGTGGAGAGGTCGCCGCTGGCCAGGGCGGCCTGCACGGCGCACCCGGGCTCGGCGTCGTGGCCGCAGTCGCCGTACCGACAGCCGGTGGCGAGGTCGGCGATGTCGCTGAAGGCCCGATCCAGGCCGGCGGCGCCGTCGAGCAGACCGACCGCCCGCACCCCGGGGGTGTCCAGCACGGTGCCGCCACCCGGCAGCGGCACCAGGGCCCGCCAGGTGGTGGTGTGCCGGCCCTTGCCGTCCACCCCACGGATCGACTGGATCGGCATGACCACAGCCCCGACCAGCGCGTTGACCAGGCTCGACTTGCCGGAGCCGGAGGGCCCCAGCAGGCCCAGGGTCGCACCCGGGGCCACCTCGGCGCGCAACCGTGCCAGGCCGCTGCCCGTCTCGGCGCTGACCGGCAGCACCGGCACCCCGGGGGCCAGGGCCGCCAACTGATCGGCCACCGCCGCCGGGTCGGCGGCCAGGTCGGTCTTGGTGAGTACGACCAGGGGCCGGGCGCCCGACTCGTGCACCAGGGAGAGCAGCCGCTCGATGCGGGCGGCGTTCGGCGTGGGGTGCACCGGCTCCACCACGGCGGCGATGTCCAGGTTGGCGGCCAGCAGTTGACCGCTGGCGTCCTTGCCGGCGGTGCGCCGGATCAGGGCGGTACGCCGGGGCAGCACCCCCTCCACGGTCACCCGCGCGTCGGGCCAGGTGCCCAGCAGCACCCAGTCGCCCACCCCGGGCAGTCGGGTGGGGTCGCCGACGGCGGCGGCCAGGACGGCACCGGAGCAGGAGGCGCGGGTCGGCCCCTGCTCGGTGAGTACGATGCAGAATCCCCGGTCGACCCGGGCCACCCGGCCGGGACGGTACGGGGTGTGGATACGACTCAGGTACGCCGCTCGGTCGGTGTCCCAACCCAGGGCGGTAAGGGTGATGTTCACGTCTCCTCGTTCAGGGTCGCTGCGGGTGATACAGGGGTGCGGTGACCGGCATGACCACCACCTCCTCCGCTCCGGCGCCGCGAACCTCCTCACGGTAGGAGGGGTGGCGCCGAGCCGGTAGCGAATTCCCCGGCGACTCGACCGGCACGGCGGGCTAGGGTCGAACCGTGACCCGGGACCCCCTGCTGTTGAGCGGTGATGTGGACGACGCCACGACCCGCCTGCTGCGCACGGCGGCACGCTTCGACGCCACCGATCTGGCGCAGGACTGCCTGCTGCCGGGGTGGACCCGCGGGCACCTGCTGGCCCACCTGTCCCGCAACGCCGACGCCCTGGTCAACGCCCTCACCTCGGCCCGCACCGGCGACCTGGTCCCGATGTACCCCAGTGAGGAGGCCCGGGCCGCCGGCATCGAGGCCGGGGCCTTCCGCTCGCCTCAGGAGCACCTGGACGATCTGCGCCGCAGCGCCGACCGGTACGCCGAGGCGGTCGCCGCGATGCCGGTGCCGGCCTGGTCGGCCACCGTGCAGACCCGGCGTGGTCCCCTGCCGGCCGCCGTGCTGGTCTGGCGTCGGCTGCGGGAACTGGAGGTCCACCATGTCGACCTGGCCGCCGGTTACCGCCCACAGGACTGGTCACCGAGCTTCGCGCACCGGCTGCTGCACGAGGTGGTCACCGATCTCGGCGAGCGCGATCGGGTGCCGCCGCTGGTGCTGCACTTCGACGGCGGCAGTCACGAACTCGTCATCGGTGACCGGGCCCAGGCGCCGGTCGTCTCCGGTCCGACGGTCGAGGTCGCCGCGTGGTTGACCGGCCGCAGCCCAGGTACCACCCTGACCGTCACCCCCGATGGTCAGCTACCCGACCCACCGGAATGGATCTAGCCAGAGATGACCTACGACGGAGCAGTCACCCCCGGCGGCCCACCAGCGGTACGCGAACTCGACCGGCTGACCATCACCAAGGTGTCGGTCGGGCCGATGGACAACAACGCGTACCTGCTGCGCTGCCGTGACACCGGCGAGCAGGTGCTGATCGACGCGGCCAACGAGGCACCCCGGCTGCTGGAACTGATCGGTGACGCCGGGCTGACCGCGGTGGTCACCACCCACCAGCACATGGACCACTGGGTGGGGCTGGAGGAGGTCGTCGCCAAGACCGGTGCCCGCGCGCTGGTGCACGCCGACGACGCGGCCGGGCTGCCGATCGAGGCGCAGACCCTGGCCGAGGGCGACACCGTGCCGGTCGGCGACTGTGCCCTGGAGGTCATCCACATCAAGGGGCACACCCCGGGTTCGGTGGCGCTGCTCTACCGCGACCCGGCCGGCGTCCCTCACCTTTTCACCGGGGACAGTCTCTTCCCGGGTGGGATTGGCAACACCGACCAGGATCCGGAGCGCTTCGCCGCCCTCATCGACGATGTGGAGCACAAGCTGTTCGACCGGCTGCCGGACGAGACCTGGTTCTACCCGGGCCACGGGCGGGACTCCACCCTGGGTGCGGAGCGCCCCCAGCTGGGTGAATGGCGGGCCCGGGGCTGGTGACCCGGGGGATGGTCGGAGGTCAGCCGGTCACCGCACGCAGCCGGCGTCGGGTGCCGAGCAGCACCACGGCGGCCAGCACCAGACCTCCGACCATCGTGACCAGCAGCGGGCTCGTACCGCTGGGCAGCAGCCCGGCCAGGGACCGCGAGGCGGTGCCCACCGCCAGGTAGAGACCGGCCCAGGCGCCCGCGCCGAGGGCAGCGAACCCGAGAAACCGTGGGTACGACATGCGCAGGCCGCCCGCCGCCAGCGGCAGCAGCGCGTTGAACACCGGCAGGAAGGGCGCTACCAGCACGAGTCGACCGCCGTTGCGGCGCAGGATGCGTTCGGCCGCCACCCAGCGGGGCTCGCCGACCCAGGCACCGAACCGGCTGTGCCGCAGCCGCTCGCCCCAGTGTCGGCCGACGAGGAAGGTCATGGACCAGCCCACCAGGCATCCGGTGACCACGGCGACGAAGGTCGCCAGGCCGGTGCCGGGCGTTCCGACGGCCACCGCGGCGAGCACGGCCACGTCACCGGGGACCAGGACCCCGAACAGTGGCACCGCGTCGAAGAGCATGACCACCCCGAGCAGGGCCATCAGGCCGGCGATGGGTAACTCTCCAACCTGGGCCAGCTCGTCTGCCATACCCCGTACGCTATGGCCTGATCACCACCACGGACATCAGATTTCCACCCGACATTGCCCCGGATTCACCTCCGGGGCCTCCCTGAACCCCCCTCGGGGAGCGGATTGTGTCGACGCCTCGCCGACACCTCAGGCGCTTCACCCGGCAAATCTGCATTTCACCGGCTAATGTCGGGAAAGTATCGGACGATCACCGGCATGTGACCGGGGGTCGTCTGCTGGACAGGGAGAGAGAACGCATGGCAACCGGCACCGTGAAGTGGTTCAACTCGGAAAAAGGCTTCGGATTCATCGAGCAGGACGGCGGCGGACCCGACGTGTTCGTCCATTACTCGGCGATCGCCAGCAGTGGCTACCGGGAGCTGAACGAGGGTCAGAAGGTCGAGTTCGACGTGACCCAGGGACAGAAGGGTCCGCAGGCGGACAACGTCCGTCCGCTGTAACCGGTGTCGGTGGCGGCGGTCGGGACCGACCGCCGCCACCCGTAACCCGAGCTTTCCGGACCGCCGGATGCCCTTATCCGTCGGTCGAAGGCTGTGCGGCGGACCCGACGATCGGGAGGACCACTGCGGAGGGACGCTCCGGATCGTGCAGGATCTCCCGATAGCCACCCCGCAAGGTCACGGCCGCCCCGAGGGGTTCCCCGGTGCCCGGGTTGCGGGCGTACCGAGGATGGGCCCCGCCGGAGACCTGGAGCCGCAGCCGGTGCCCGACGGCGAACCGGTGGGCCACCGGCCACATCTGCACCGTGACCGCCACCGTGCCGGAGCCGTCGGCCGGCAACCGCTGCGGATCGACCCGGACCAGGCCGTCGCAGATGTTCCAGGATCGCCCCTGCCGGTCCACGTCGCACAGTCGCACGAACACATCGAAGTAGTCGAGTTCACTGCGTACATGAATCTGTGCGCGTACCGGCCCGATCACCTCCAGCGGGCTGGTCAACGGCTCGCTGGTCCAGGTCAGCACGTCGGGCCGGGCCTCCACGGGCCGGTTGTCGACCGCTCCGGCCCGCTGAGCCACCAGCAGCGCACCCCCCAGGGAGGGGGTCGGATCCGCCGGGTCGTAGAAGAATCCGTCCGGCGAGGACGGCACCGGCGGGCAGGTACGCAGGGCCGAGTGCGGATGCAGATACCAGTCGGTGGTCTGCGCCGAGGGCGGCCAGTCCGGCAGGTCACGCCAGCCGCCGCCGACCCCACCGACGTGTACCCGCACCGGGCCGTCCGTCGGCTGCGTGGCGCCTCGGTCGGTGTCGTCGGTCGGCAGGTGGGTGCCGAGCCAGCCCAGGCCCTCGCGCAGGGCCGCGACGTACAGTCCGGGGCTGCCGTGGGTCCACGGCCCGATGATCAGCCGGGGCTGGGCGCCCCGGGCCCGCAACGCGGTGTAGTCGCTCAACTGGGCCGGCAGGAAGATGTCGTGCCAGCCGCTGACCATCGCCACCGGCGCCCGCACCAGGTCCAGCCGGTCGTCGAAGACCCGGGCACGCCAGTAGTCCGCCTGCGGGGTGTGGTGGCGCAGCCACTGCTGGAAGAACGGGACGGTGACCCCGGTGGCCACCCGGTCGGCCTCCACCAGCGGCAGGTGGGACAGGGCGGCGAGCAGTCGGGGCTGGCCCCGTTTGAGTTCCCACTGCCGGGCCAGCCACGGCACGGTCTGCGCCTGCAGCAACTCCACCCAGGTCAGGACGGTGTCCAGGGCGAAGGACTCCCCGGCGTAGGTGGAGTCACGGGTGGAGGAGGCGGTGGCCACCGCCACCATGGCCCGCATCTCCTCCCCCGCGTCGGCGGCCAGGGCCCACTGCACGAAGCCCTGATAGCTGGCGCCGAACATGCCGAAGGCGCCGCACCACCACCGTTGCCGGCGCATCCAGTCGAGGGTGTCCAGCCCGTCCTCGCGCTCGTGGACGAAGGGATCGAAGACCCCGCCGGAGCCACCGGTGCCCCGACAGGACTGGATGACCACATGGAATCCCTGCTCGGCGGCGATCCGGCAGAGCAGCCGCATCGGCCCGCCCCGGCCGTACGGGGTCCGGATCAGCACGGTGGGGGCCTGGGCCAGGGCGGGGGCGTAGTGGTCGGTGCGCAGGATCACCCCGTCCCTGGCCCGGACCGGGATGTCCCGGGTGACGGTGATCCTTCGGGTACGGGCCCGGGGCAGCCGCAACGCGACCCCGGCGAGTCGGGAGGCCAGCCGTTCCAGCACGGGCCCTCAACCCGCCCGATGCCGTGGGGGTGGGGTGGGCCGGGCGTCGCGCACCGCGTCGCGGTGTTCCCGCAGGGACACCCCCATGGCGGTGATGAACCGGTACACGACTTCCAACTCCTCGTCCTGGAACTCGTCCATCACCACATCGGTGCGCTGACCGAGGGGGCGGAAGAAGTCCCGGGCGACCGTGGCCCCCTGCTCCGCGTAGTGCAGCAGCACCTTGCGCCGATCGGTGGTGTCCCGGTCGCGCCGCAGGTGCCCGGCGCGTTCCAGCCGGTCGATCAGGGCGGTGACGGAGCCCGAGGAGAGGTCCAGGTGCTCGGCCAGTCGACCGGGGGTGATCGGCTCGCCGGACAGCTCGGCGTCCATCACGGCGATCAACGCTTGCAGGTCGGTGCCGTTGAGGCCGTGTTGACCGGCGAAGGCGTGCCCGACGTGCTGGGCCTCCACGCAGTAGCGCCGCAACTCGGCGGTGATCTCCGCGACCAACATCTCCCGCCGGGTTTCACGCCGCCGGTACATCCCGTGCCCTGCCACGTCGCGCCGCTTCCCTCCCGAGGCCTCCGGATGCGCAGCATAGCCCAGACCGCGACATCTCTCGACAGCCAAGATACTCGAAGGACGAGAGCTGTTGCGCGTCGTTTCTTGATAAGCAAGAATCTCGACAATCAAAATATCGGCTCCCTCGGCGGGAGCCGGACCGAATCCAACGACCGGAGCGCCGAGCATGTCTCTGTTCACCCGTGTCGCCCGCAGCCGTCGGGCCGCATGGCTCACCGTCGCCGTGGCCGTCCTCGTCGGCGTGGCCGTCTTCGGGCTACCCATACCCAGCAACCCGGCACCGGTCTCCGCCACCGGCCTGTCCGAGCAGTGGCAGTCCACCCAGGTGGAACGCCTCCAGCGGGAACTACCCGCCAGCGGCGTCCAGCCGGCCGTCGTGGTGGTCAGCCGCGACGACGGCGCCCCGCTGACCGAGGCCGACCGGGCGGCGATCACCGAGGGCACCGGCGGGCTGCGCCAGTTGGCCGTCGGCGGGCAGGTGGCCCCGCCGCAGCTGTCCCCGGACGACACCGTGGCCCTGGTGGCCGTACCCCTGGACAGCACCGGCGGCCAGGAGGTCGTCGCCGACCGGGTGGCCGAGGTGCGCTCCGCCCTCAGCGGCTTCCCCGGGGACCTGACGGTCGAGGTGACCGGCCCACCGGCCTTCACCGCTGACCTGACCAAGGTCTTCGAGGGCGCGGACGTCACCCTGCTGCTCTTCACCGCCGCCGTCGTGGCCGTGCTGCTGCTGGTCACCTACCGCAGCCCGGTGCTGTGGCTGGTGCCCCTGGCCGTCGTGGCCGCCACCGAACAGATCACCCTGCGGGCCCTGGAAACGATCATTCCGGCGGTCGGCATCAACTTCGCCGGCGGCGCCGTCACCGGCATCGCCAGCGTGCTGGTCTTCGGCGCGGCCACCAACTACGCCCTGCTGCTGATCGCCCGCTACCGGGAGGAACTACGCCGCGAGGAGGACCGCTTCACCGCGATGCGGGCCGCCCTGCGGCGTACCGCCGAGCCGATCCTGGCCAGCGGCAGCACGGTCATGCTCGGCGTACTCACCCTGCTGCTGAGCGAGCAGGAGACCAACCGTGCCCTGGCCGTGGCCTGCGCCACCGGCATCCTGCTCGCCATGGCCTCGGCCCTGTTCGTCCTGCCCGCCGCCCTGGTCCTGCTGGGACGCCGGCTGTTCTGGCCCTTCGTGCCCACCGCCGGCAGTGTCGGCCGCGAGGGCCGGATCTGGGGGGCCCTCGGCTCCGCCGTGATCCGTCGCCCGATCCCGGTGGCGGTGCTGGCCACCCTGCTGCTCGCCGGGCTGGCCCTCGGTGGCCTCGGCATCCGCACCGGGCTGTCGGAGACCGAGCAGTTCCGGGTGAAGCCGGAGGCCGTCGCCGGGGCGCAGACCCTGGCCCGCGCCTTCCCGGCCGGCACCACCCAGCCGCTGGCGGTGATGACCAACCCGGCCGCCGTGCCGGCGGTCACCGCAGCCGCCGCCGAGGTGCCCGGGGTGGCCTCCGCCCGACCCGGCCCGGCCGGTGCCGAGGTGGCCCAGGTCGATGTGGTCCTCGAAGCCGAGCCGGGCACCGAGGCCGCCAACCAGACCCTGGAGCGGCTGCGGGACACCGTCGGCGCCGTGGACAACTCGGCACCACCGGCCGTAGCCGGGATCGAGCAGCCCTCCGGAGCGGTCGTCGGGGGCACGGTCGCGGGCCGGTACGACTCCGCCGCCGCCGACGCCAAGGACCTGCGGCTCATCCTGCCGCTGATCCTGCTGCTGGTCGGGGCCGTGCTGGTCCTGCTGCTGCGCGGCCTGCTGGCCCCGGTGCTGCTGGTGGCCACGGTCGTCGCCTCGTACTTCGCCAGCCTCGGCGGAGCCTGGTTGATCTTCGAGTACGTGTTCGACTTCCCGGCGATGGACACCGGGGTGCCGCTGCTGGCCTTCGTGTTCCTGGTAGCCCTCGGGGTCGACTACAACATCTTCCTGGTCACCCGGGCCCGGGAGGACGCCCGCAGCACCGACACCCGCCAGGGCATGCTCTCCGCCCTCCGGGTCACCGGCGGGGTGATCACCAGCGCCGGCATCCTGCTCGCGGCGGTCTTCGCCGTGCTCGGGGTCCTGCCGCTGATCACCCTGACCCAGATCGGGATCATCGTCTGCCTCGGGGTCCTGCTGGACACCCTGCTGGTCCGTACGGTCGTCGTGCCGGCCCTGGCCTTCCTGCTCGGTGAGCGGTTCTGGTGGCCGGGTCGGATCGCCCCCAAGCCGACTCAGTAGCCCAGGCAGACGCACTCCGTCATCAGGGCGCGCACGTTACGCACGTAGCTCGGGTTGGGGATGGCCAACGGCCGCCCCTCCCGAGCTACCGCGTGGTGACCGTAGTTGTAGGCGGCGATGATCGCGTTGAGCAGGCAGGAGTTCAGCTCACTGCTGCACAGATCGGTGTCCAGGCGGTAGTCGGCGTCGAAGTACATGTCGCCGATGTACTTGGTGAGCCAGGCCAGGTAGGTGGCCCCCAGGTAGGCGTTGTCCCGGTGGTCCCACACGTCGTGGTTCTGGCCGAACCGCTGGTTCATCCAGGTAGCCGTGTCCGGCATGACCTGCATCAGGCCGATGCCGCCGTCACAGGCGACGATGTGGGACTGCCAACCGCTCTCCTGCCAGGCGGTCGCCTTGATCAGATTGGCCGGGATCCGGATGTCCGGCGCCGAGGTAGGCCAGTAGGTGCGGCCCGCGGCCTCGGTCAAGGCGGCCTTGACCTGCGCCCGGCTGGCCTCCTCGCCCTTGTAGCTGGGTTTGCAGCCGCTCGGGGCGGGCTTCGGCGGCGCCGGCGGTACCTTCGTCTCCGTCGGCGGCTCCGGCACCGCGCGGGGAGCCGTGCTGGTACGCCGGGGCTTCGGCGGCGCCTTCGTCGTCGCCTTCGCACTGGGCCGGGTGCTGGCCTTCGGCGCGGCACCCAGCGACTCCACCGCCTCCGGTGTCGGGCTCGGCTCGCCTGGGGTGGCCGAAGTGCTCGGCTCCACCACGGACTCCGGCTCCTCCTCGGGCAGGGCCACCGGGGCGGGCAACTCGCCGGCCGGAGGGTCCACCCTGGCGCATCCGACCCCGGCGACCAGTAGCGCACCCACCACCAGTGCCGCCGTCAACCGGCTGACCTTGCGCCCCATCCGGGCCCCCTTCGGCAGTCACGAACCGCCGCCGCACCCTAACAACTATCGACCGGCGCGGTGGTCCCGTGCGGACCCCTGCGCTGCTCAGGTGGGTTACCGGTGGCCACGGCGCGGTCCCGGGTGGCCCAGGCGACCATGAAGACCGCCGTCCACGCCGCACCCAGCGACACCGCGGCCAGGGTGCCGCTGGCCGTACTCAATCCCAGGTACAGGCGGGCGCCACCGATGCCGACCACTCCGGCCACGGCTGCCGTCCACAGCGCCACCGCCACCGGCCACCTCGCCTGGCGGGACAGCAGCCAGGCCAACATGCACAGACTGGCCGCCACCACGGCGTTCTGGGTCCAGATCTGCGCCACCGGGCCCTCGGCCACCAACTCGGTCACCACCGCCAGGACCACCAGGGGTACGAAGGCGCCGACCGTGCCGACCACACTGAGCAGGTCACCCCGCCAGGGCCGATGCCGAAAGGCCTGCACCCCGGCCACCACCGCCACCAGCACGATCAACGCCGACCCCCGCAGCACGGTCACGCCGAGCTGGGCCACCTCGACCGCCCCGGGGGTACGCCGGGCGGCGAACCAGCTCCCGATCGCACCGTCGATGAGGGCCAACCCACTGTGCCGTACCGCCGCCCGCATCGTCCCGGTGATCGCCAACGCGACCACGAACAGCAGTCCCACCCCGGCGGTCAGATTGGCCAGCAACGCCCAGGTCGGCCCGAAACGCATACTGAGCAGGAAGAACAGCAACCCGTACCGGGCCGACAACCAGCGCACCGGGGGCAGTCGGGCGGCCCGCACCAGCAACGCCCGTACCGGATCGGGGTTGCGGCCCAGCCACCGGCCGCCCAGCACCACCGCCACCAGCGCGGCCACCAGGACCAGCACCGCCCCGGTCGCCCGACCCAGCAACCGGGACACCGTGTGGTACGACTCACCCGCCAGATGTCCCACCAGGACCGAGCCACCCACCCAGGTGATCACCCCGGCCAGGTTCCACGGCGCGAACCGCCGGTACGGCATACCGGCCGCCCCGGCCAGCCGGGGCACCAGGGTACGGGCGAAGGCCACCCAGCGGGCGGTGAAGACCCCCCGACCCCCCATCCGTACGACCATCGCGTCGGCTCGGGCCCACCGGTGCGCCCCCACCCGGGCGCCCCACCGACTGGCCCGCAGCCGTGGCCCGTAACGCCGACCGGCGCGGAACGCCACCGCGTCTCCCGCGACGGCCGCCAGAATCATCACCAGCAGGGCCGGTCCGAGTCGGAGGGTGCCGGTGTAGGTGAGGAAACCGACCAGCAGCAGAGTGGCCTCCCCCGGCGCGACCAGGCCGATGATCACCCCGGTCTCCGCGGCCACCACCAGCGCCGCCACCACGTAGATCAACCAGGATGGTAGGTGTTGCAGCGAACTCAGCAGTTCATGCACGCCGGCCCCCCGGGGTCACCTCAGCAAGGCTGCCCCGTAAGTGTGACAGCGCCGACATGTGGCGCAGCGCACTACGCCACCGGCGACCCCGACGCGGCATAGGCTCGGCACAGGCGGGAGGATGGAACTCATGCAGCTTCGCACCGACCTCCGCAACGTCGCCATCATCGCTCACGTCGACCACGGCAAGACCACCCTGGTCGACGCCATGTTGCGGCAGTCCGGCGCCTACGGCGCCCGGGGCGAGGTGACCGAGCGGGTGATGGACTCGATGGACCTCGAACGGGAAAAAGGCATCACCATCCTGGCCAAGAACACCGGCGTGCGCTACCTGCCCGCGGACGGCTCCGACCCGGTCACCATCAACATCATCGACACCCCGGGCCACGCCGACTTCGGCGGCGAGGTGGAGCGTGGGCTGACCATGGTCGACGGGGTGGTGCTGCTGGTCGACGCCAGCGAGGGCCCGCTACCGCAGACCCGGTTCGTGCTCCGTAAGGCCCTCAAGGCCCGGATGCCGATCATCTTGGTGATCAACAAGGTGGACCGTCCGGACGCCCGGATCAAGGAGGTCGTCGACGAGGCGTACGAACTCTTCCTCGACCTGGACGCCGACGAGTCGCAGATCGACTTCCCGATCGTCTACGCCTGCGCCCGTGACGGCATCGCCTCCCTGACCCAGCCCGCCGACGGCTCCGTGCCGCAGGACAGCACCAGCCTGGAACCCCTGTTCCGGACCCTGCTGGACACCATCCCGCCGCCCGCCTACGACGAGCAGGCGCCCCTTCAGGCCCACGTCACCAACCTCGACGCCTCCCCCTTCCTCGGCCGGCTGGCCCTGTGCCGGGTCCGGCAGGGCACCATCGCCAAGGGGCAGACCGTGGCCTGGTGCCGCACCGACGGCAGCACCCAGCGGGTACGCATCTCCGAACTGCTGATGACCGAGGGCCTGGAGCGCAAGCCCGCCGACTCGGCCGGGCCGGGCGACATCATCGCGGTCGCCGGCATTCCGGAGATCATGATCGGCGAGACCCTGGCCGACGCGGAGAACCCCCAGCCGCTGCCCCTGATCACGGTCGACGAGCCGGCCATCTCGATGACCATCGGCACCAACAACTCGCCGCTGGTCGGTCGGGTCAAGGGCGCCAAGGTCACCGCCCGGATGGTCAAGGACCGCCTGGACAAGGAACTCGTCGGCAACGTCTCACTGCGGGTGCTGCCCACCGAACGCCCGGACGCCTGGGAGGTGCAGGGCCGAGGTGAGCTGGCGCTGGCCATCCTGGTCGAGCAGATGCGCCGCGAGTCCTTCGAACTGACCGTCGGCAAGCCCCAGGTGGTGACCCGGGAGATCGACGGCAAGACCTGTGAGCCGGTGGAGCGGCTGACCATCGACGCCCCGGACGAGTACCTGGGCGCGATCACCCAGCTGCTGGCCACCCGCAAGGGCCGGATGGAGCAACTGGTCAACCACGGCACCGGCTGGATCCGGATGGAGTGGCTGGTCCCGGCGCGCGGCCTGATCGGCTTCCGCACCGAGTTCCTCACCGAGACCCGGGGCACCGGCATCCTGCACCACGTCTTCGAGTCCTACGAGCCCTGGTTCGGCGAGCTGCGTACCCGCAACAACGGCTCGCTGGTCGCCGACCGCTCCGGCAGCGTCACCGCGTTCGCGATGACCAACCTCCAGGAACGCGGCCAGCTCTTCGTCGAGCCCGGCACCGAGGTGTACGAGGGCATGATCGTCGGGGAGAACTCCCGCTCGGACGACATGGACGTCAACATCACCAAGGAGAAGAAGCTCACCAACATGCGCTCGTCGACCGCCGACGAGACCGAGAAGCTGATCCCGCCGCGCAAGCTGTCGCTGGAGCAGGCCCTGGAGTTCTGCCGCGAGGACGAGTGCGTCGAGGTCACCCCGGCCGCCGTACGCATCCGCAAGGTGACCCTGGACCAGACCCAGCGGGCCCGCGCCACCGCCCGCCGCAAGCACGCCGGCTGACCCGCCCGTTTCAGGAAGGGCCCCTTCACCTCACCAGAGGTGGAGAAGGGGCCCTTCCTTTCCGTTACCCTCGGCGGGTGATCTTCGAGGGGTGGGCGGCGCGGCTCGACGCGGTGCCGGGGACCATCTCGGTGTACGCCGGTGCCCTGGACGCCCCGCCCGCCTGGACCCGCCACCCCGAGGCCACCCACTACGCGGCGAGCACGATGAAACTGGCCGTGCTCGCCGCACTGCACCGGGTCGCGGAGAACGGTGGACCCGACCTGGACACCCCCATCGAGGTGACCGACCGGTTCACCTCGGCCGCACCGGACGCCGCCGGCTTCTCCTGCGCCCGGGAGTACGACAACGACAGCCTGGTCTGGGAGCGACTCGGCCGGCGGGTGTCACCCCGGTGGCTGGCCGAGCGGATGATCGTACGGTCCAGCAATCTCGCCACGAACCTGCTCATCGAGCAGGTCGGGCTGGCCGCCGTGGCGGAGGTCTGGGCGTGTGTCGGTGCCCGGCACAGTGTCACCGGACGCGGCATCGAGGACTTCGCCGCCCGGGAGGCCGGGATCAGCAACCTGGTCACGGCCGCAGACCTGGCCGCCCTGCTCGACGCCATCGCCACCGGGGCCACCCGGGCCGGACCACTGGCCTCGCCGGCCGGCTGCGCGGCGATGCTGGAGGTGCTCTGCGCCCAGCAGATCCGGCAGGACATCGCCGAGGGACTTCCCGCCGGCACCCGCCTGGCCCACAAGAACGGCTGGGTACGCGGGGTCCGGCACGGCGCGGCCGTGGTCTTTCCCGATGACGCCGCCCCGTACCTGCTGGTGGTCTGCACCACCACCCCGCTCGGCGAGCACCAGCGCAGCACGGAGGCCGACATCGAGGCGCGCCGCCTGATCGCCGACATCTCGGCCGGGGTCTGGCAGGCCCGCCACGACCTGACCGCCACCGACCCGCGCTGAGTCCTCAGCTCTTTGTTTTCGCCGGTTCCCGTCGTCGGTCCCGGGAGGACTTGGCCAGGCTGACCACGGTCGCCACCGCCAGGGTCACCACGATCACCAGCAGGGACAGCCAGGTAGGAATGTGCGGCGCCCAGCCCACCGGCTCGCCCCCGTTGAGGAAGAACAGCCGGTTCTCCGCCAACGCCTCCAGGACCAGCTTGACCCCGATGAATCCGAGCACCACGGCCAGGCCGTAGCTCAGGTAGATCAGCCGGTTCAGCAGGCCACCGAGCAGGAAGTACAGCTGCCGCAGCCCCATCAGCGCGAAGACGTTGGCGGTGAAGACCAGGTACGGCTCATGGGTGATGCCGAAGATCGCCGGGATGGAGTCCAGGGCGAAGATCAGGTCGGTGGTCCCGATCGCGATCATCACGATGAGCATCGGGGTGACCTTCCACCGGCCCTGCTCCCGGGCGGTCAATCGGGCCCCGTGGTACTCCCGGGAGATCGGCAGGGCCCGACGACTCCACCGGATCAGCACATTCTCCTGGAACTCCTCCTCCGCCGACTCGCCCTGCCGGGCCAGGTTGATCCCGGTGTAGATCAGGAAGGCGCCGAAGATGTAGAGCACCCAACTGAACTGGGAGATCAGCGCGGCCCCGGCCGCGATGAAGCCACCCCGCATGACCAGCGCCAGCACGATCCCCACCAGCAGCACCTTCTGCTGGTACTGCCGGGGCACCGCGAAGCGCGCCATGATGATCATGAAGACGAAGAGGTTGTCGACCGAGAGGCTGTACTCGGTCAGCCAGCCGGTGTAGAACTGCCCGGCCACACTCCCCCCGGCGGTGGCCCAGAGCCCGACGCCGAAAAGCAGGGCCAGCCCCACGTAGCAGGCCACCCAGAGACTGGACTCACGCACGCTCGGCTCATGCGGGCGCCGGCCGATGATGAACAGGTCCACCAGGAGCACCCCGGCCAACACGACAAGCGTGACGGCCCACACGAGTCCGGACACCTCCACAGTCTCGTCCCCACCCCACCCCCCAGCAACACACCACCGCACACCCACCCAGCTCACCCACCCTAGGTTTCCTAGGAGGCTAGGCGCCACCCACCCCGCACCCACCCGGCACCCCCTGATCGCCCCGTTGATCATGAGGTTGACGGCGAAGTTGATCACTCTGACTGCCGCTAACCTCATGATCAACGGGGTCAAGGGGGTGGGTGGAGGGGGTGGGGTGGGGCGTGGCAGGCTGCGGGGATGGTTCTTGAGGTTGCGTTGATCGATGTGGTGCCGGGTCAGGAAGACACCTTTGCCGCCGCGTACGCCGAGGGGCATCCGGTGTTGGCGAGCACCCCGGGCTGCCGCTCGGTACGGATGACCCGGGGGATCGAGTCGCCCTCCCGCTTCGTGCTGCTGGTCGAGTGGGACTCCGTCGAGGCGCACGAGCAGAACTTCCGGGCCAGCGAACGGTTCCTCCGGTGGCGGGAGTTGATCGGGCCGTACTTCGCCAGCCCGCCCCGGGTCGAGCACTTCGTGGACGTGCCGGCCTAGCCGGGCACGAACGGCTCCGGCGCCGGGCCCACACGCAGGCGTACCGGCGCCGGACTGTCCGGGGGTCGTTTTTTGTCGTACCCCTGTTCTAGCCTGCGCCTCGCGTCGGCACCGCTTCCCGACGGCTACGGGGGCGCCGGGCCGGTGCCGACGCGCCCACGCTCACCGCGCCGACGCGCCGGCCCCTACCCGTCCAGCCAGCCGGCCAGCACCTGAGCCGTCTCCTGTTCGGGCAGCGCCGCCTCCAACAGCCGATGGGTCATCCGCTCGTACCGGTCGACGTCCGTCGCGGTGGTCAGCCGCACGTCCGTGGTCAGCGCCTCCAACATCACCGTCCGCGGATCCGCCGGATCCGGGAAGGAGTAGCAGGAGTACGGGGTCAGCGGCAGCGGCCCGACCTCCGACCCGTTCGGCAGCAACCGGACCGTCACATGCGGCAGCTCGGTCAGATCCAGCAGGTGACGTACCTGTTCCCGCCAGACCTCGACCGGGTCACCGGCCCGCTCGCAGGCCGCCCTGGTGATCAGCGCCGTGTAGTGCGGCGGCTCGATCCGGCGCAGCACCGCGTGCCGGGCGGACCGGGCCCGCAGGTCGGACTCCACATCCACCTCGGGATCGATGAGCTGACCGGCGGCGATGCGCAGCCGGGCGTACGCCGAGGTTTGCAGCAGGCCCGGCACTACGCAGGGCTGGTATTCCACGATGCCCGCCGCCCCGGCTTCGAGTTCGGCGTAGGTGCGCTGCCGTACCCCCATCTCGCCCAGCGCCTTCCACCAGCCTCGGCTGGTGGCGGCGTCGCGGGCGATGACGATCAAGGCGTCGCGCTGGGAGGGCGGCACCTGGTAGACGTCGAGCAGATCCAGCACGTCGGCCAGATCGGGACGACTCTGCCCCAACTCGATGCGGGACAGCTTGGAGGTGGAGGCCCAACCCAGCCGGTCACACACCTGTTCCAGGGTCAGTGTCTCTCGGCGCCGAAGCTGTCGCAGCTCCGCTCCGAGCCGCGCTCGTCGAATGACCGGACTCGTTGGCAACGGCATCCCCGCCTCCCCACCGAGGGAGAGTACGCACGACGATCACCCAGCGCAATAGGATGCTCGCATTCCGCTATTCTCCCGGGCTGGAACAGCTCATCGCGAGAAGCTCCACCCGGATCACCGCACCCCGGCTGCGTCCATCCCCCGCAACTCCTTCTTCAGCTCGGAGACCTCGTCGCGGATCCGGGCGGCCAGCTCGAACTGAAGCTCTCGCGCGGCGGCCAGCATCTGGTCGTTGAGTTCCTGGATGAGCTGCGCCAACTCGGCCCGCGCCATGCCCTCCCGGGCGGGGGTGGCGGCACCGGCCCGGCCCCGACTGCGGGTCTCCTTGACCGGCGCTTTGCCTCGGGACAGCTGCCGCACCGCCCCGCCGACCCGGGTGGCCTCGGTGTCCTCCGCCTCCCGGTAGATGTCATCGAGGATGTCGTGGATCTTCTTGCGCAGGGGTTCGGGGCTGATGCCGTGCGCCTCGTTGTGCGCGATCTGCTTGGCCCTGCGCCGGTTCGTCTCGTCGATCGCGTTCGCCATCGACGGGGTGATCTTGTCGGCGTACATGTGCACCTGGCCGGAGACGTTACGCGCGGCCCGGCCGATGGTCTGGATCAGCGATCGGCCGCTGCGCAGGAAGCCCTCCTTGTCCGCGTCCAGGATGGCCACCAGGGAGACCTCCGGCAGGTCCAGGCCCTCCCGCAGCAGGTTGATGCCGACCAGCACGTCGTAGTCGCCCCGGCGCAGCTCACGCAGCAGCTCCACCCGGCGCAGGGTGTCCACCTCGGAGTGCAGGTAGCGCACCCGGATGCCGTTCTCCAGGAGGTAGTCCGACAGGTCCTCGGCCATCTTCTTGGTCAGGGTGGTGACCAGGACCCGCTCGTCGCGCTCGGTCCGCAACTTGATCTCGTGCATCAGGTCGTCGATCTGGCCCTTGGTGGGCTTGACCACGACCTCCGGATCCACCAGGCCGGTCGGCCGGATCACCTGCTCGACGAACTCCCCCTGGGAGTGTTCCAGCTCCCAGGTCCCCGGGGTGGCCGACAGGAAGACCATCTGCCCGACCCGCTCCAGAAACTCGTCGAACCGCAGGGGCCGGTTGTCCGCCGCGCTGGGCAGCCGGAAACCGTGGTCGATCAGCATCCGCTTGCGGGAGGCGTCGCCCTCGTACATGCCGCCGATCTGCGGAATTGTGACGTGCGACTCGTCGATCACGGTGAGGAAGTCGTCCGGGAAGTAGTCGAGCAGGCAGTGCGGTGGGCTGCCCGGCAACCGGCCGTCGATGTGCATCGAGTAGTTCTCGATGCCGGAGCAGAAGCCGACCTGCCGCATCATCTCGATGTCGTACGTGGTGCGCATCCGCAGCCGCTGCGCCTCCAGCAGCTTGCCCTGGCGATCCAGCTCGGCCAGCCGCTCGGCCAGCTCGGTCTCGATGTCGCGGATGGCCCGTTCCATCCGCTCCGGCCCGGCCGCGTAGTGGGTCGCCGGGAAGATCAGCAGGTGGTCCACCTCGCGCACCACGTCACCGGTCAGGGGGTTGAGGTAGTAGAGCTTCTCCACCTCGTCACCGAACAGCTCGATGCGTATGGCCAGTTCCTCGTACGCCGGGATGATCTCCAGGGTGTCGCCGCGCACCCGGAAGGTGCCGCGCTGGAAGGCCATGTCGTTGCGGGTGTACTGGATGTCGACCAGGCGGCGCAGCAACTGGTCGCGATCCAGCTCCTGGCCGACGGCCACCCGCACCGCCCGATCCAGGTATTCCTCCGGGGTGCCCAGCCCGTAGATCGCCGACACGGTGGCCACCACCACCACGTCGCGGCGGGTCAGCAGCGACATGGTCGCCGAGTGCCGCAGCCGCTCCACCTCCTCGTTGATCGAGGAGTCCTTCTCGATGTAGGTGTCGGTCTGCGGAATGTACGCCTCGGGCTGGTAGTAGTCGTAGTAGGAGACGAAGTATTCCACCGCGTTGTCCGGCAGCAGCTCGCTGAACTCCTTGGCCAGCTGCGCACAGAGGGTCTTGTTGGGTGCCAGCACCAGGGTGGGACGCTGCAACCGCTCGATCAACCAGGCCGTGGTGGCGCTCTTGCCGGTGCCGGTCGCGCCGAGCAGCACGGTGTGTCGGTCGCCCCGGCGCACCCGCCGTTCCAGATCGTCGATCGCGGCCGGCTGGTCGCCGGCCGGCTGGAACTCGCTGATGACCTGAAACCGGCCGTCGAGCCGGGGAATGTCGAGCGCCATGTCGTCCACGGTACGCGGGGGGCCCGACAGTTCGCGGTGACTACGCCCCGCAGGTGACCGGCCTCAATATTCGCATTGTGTGGTTCTTCTCACCCGGCTACCCTTCTTTGCGTAGGCCGCTCGCGGCGGCCGTCCGGGGTCGGTGGCGGGCCACACAGGTCATGCCGCCCCCGGCGCAGTGGGTAGCAGCACCCAGATTTGTGGCGTGCGCACCCGACGTGGTCGCGCGGACGACGCGCTGACCGGCCGCCGCGAGCGCCCCTATGTCGTCACCCCACCCCGGTCCACGGCGTTCATCCTCCGTGGAGAACAGCTCACGACCACTGCCCAGCGGCCGAGCCGACCGCCGACATCGCGCCGGTTCCCGCCGCCACCGTGCCGGCATCGAACCACCGGCCGTCCTCGGTCTGGACCGCCCCGGCCTGGACACCGGCCAGCCGGAACAGACCGGCCCGGATGCCGACCAGCCAGACCGACCCGGGCCAGGGCTGCCGGGCCTGGCGGGGCTGTCTGACCGACTGCTCGACCCGGTGGCCGAGGAGGACCTCGCCGGTGCCGACGAGGAGGCCGAGGAGGCCCGGCAGAGGTTCGCCCGGCGCCGCCGACTGACCCTGACCGGGCTGGCGCTCACCGCCGGACTCTCGGCCGTCCTGCTGGTGCTGACCCTGCTCAACTGGGTCCCCCAGGAGCCGGCCAGCCGTCCGTTGACCTCGGCCGAACGGGGCCGGCTGGCGGTGATGCGGGTGACCAACCAGCGCGACCTGCGGGCCGGCTTGCAGGTCACGATCGGCCGTGGCGGCGACCGCACCGACCTGCTCGGTTGGGTCGACTGGGCCCGCCGGTTGGTCTACGTCGACGTGGGCGGACCCGGGGCGGGGGTGCTGCGGGGCCTGGCGCAGGCCACCCCCACCGTACTGATGTCCCGGCCCGATCCCACCGCGGTGCCGGCACCGGCGATGCCGCCCCTCATCCCACCGGTCGACGGCTGGCGGGTGGCCCCGGACCAGCGGCTGACCCCACTGCTGGCCATGATCTTCGCGCTGACCGCCGACCGTCCGGACCCGGTAGACGAGACTTCGGGCCGGTGGGTCGGCCGGGAACGACAGCACGGGGAGAACCTGGACATCCTGGAGGCCCCTTGGCCGGGCCCCGAACCGGCCGAGGCCACCCGCTACTTCCTGGACCCCGACGGGAGGCTGCTCCGGCTGGAGGCCACGGTCGCCCCGGTCGGGCCGGTCACCGTACACCTGAATCGGGTGGACCGGCCGACCCTGCGGCCGGTCGACGCGCTGGGGGGCCGCCCCGGCCTGCCCCGCGCCCTCAACTCGGCCGAGCGGGACCGCTGGCGGGGGCTGCCCGCCCGGTTGCGGGCCGCCGGTGGCGCCACCCTCACGGTGACCGTACCGGCCTCGGCCGACACCAACCTGCGGGGCCGCGGCTGGTTGAGCTGGACCTCCAACACGGCCTACCTGGGGGTCACCGACCTGGACGCCGAGGGCACCCGCACCCTGGTACGCCGAGAGGGCGGCAAAGTCACCCGGGTCGACACTGCGGCGCCGGGGGACCCGGCGGACCCACCGCCCCTGCCACCACCGGGCACCGGTTGGCGGGGCGGAGCGCACCGCGCTCAGGCACTGGACCCCCTGGTGGCCCGGGCCCTGCGGGCGGCCCGCGGCAGCGGCCCCTCCGGCACCCCCCGCCGGGTACGCGGCGACAACCTGACCGGCAGCGTGGTCGACGTCATCGAGGTCGGCAGCGGATCGGGTAGGACCCGGTACTGGGTGGACCGGTCCGGTCTGCTGCGCCGGCTGGAACTGCCGACCCCGGGCGGCGCCTGGGCCCAGCTGGACCTGAAACCCGGCCGGGTCCCGTCGCTTCCCAAGCCGACGAAGGCCCGCTGACCGCCTCCGGGCCCGGCTAGGGGCGCCATCCGGTCCGGGCCGCCCACTCCTCCGCCCGCAGGTGCTCCTCGTCGAACCAGGGGTCCTTCGCGGTCGCGTACGCCCCGCTGTCCGGTGCCGAGGCCGCCAGTTCCCGCTTGAGCATCAGATAGGCGGCCCGCCGGTCCGGATCGGACAGCAGGTGGTCCCGCATCAGCAGGGCGTACCGCCAGCCGGGTGACCCGGTCACCCGCAGGTGCAGATGCACCGGACGGGCCGGGTCGGCGCTGCCGTGCAGGCGCTTGGCCCACCGGCCGGAACCCGCCCCCCGAGGGGTGTCCCACCAGTCTCCGGGCATCCGGGGAAAGCCGGCCTCGGCCAGGGGCTGCGCCAGGGCGTCCGCCTGGGCCAGGGAGGAGACGCCGAGCTGGATGTCGATGACGTCCTTGGCGGCCAGACCCGGCATCGCGGTGGAGCCGATGTGATCGATCCGCAGTTCCTCCGGGGCGATCGCCTGTCGGATCCTGGCGGCCAGCCGGGCGTACTGCTGCGGCCAGGTCGGATCCGGTTCGGTGAGGATCACCTGGTGCGCCCGGACCGCCCGTCGATGGCGCAGGTTGTCCTCGAAGGGCACCAGCCGCTCGTACCACAGGGCGTCGACGGCGGCGTGCAGCTGCGCCAGGGTGCCGTCGTTGCTGAGCAGCACGTCCGCGACCGCCGCCCGGCGGGCGTCGTCGGCCTGACCGGCGATCCGCCGCTCGACATCGGCCCGGCTCATCCCCCGGTCGCGGGTCAACCGCTGCACCCGGGTGGCCAGCGCCGTCTGCACGACCACCACCAGGTGGTACGTGGGAGCCAGCCCCACCTCCACCAGCAGGGGTACGTCGTTGACCACCACCGCATCGGGTGGGACGGCGGCCACCAGTTCGGCCGTACGGGCCCGCACCCGGGAGTGGACGATGGCCTCCAGCCGGCGGCGGGCAGCCTCGTCGGTGAAGACCAGGTCGGCCAGGGCGGCCCGGTCCAGGGCCCCGTCGGGGTCGAGTACCCGTTCGGAGAAGGCGGCCACCACCTCGGCCAGTCCCTCGGTGCCCGGGGCCACCACCTCCCGGGAGAGCTGATCGGCATCGATGAGCACCGCGCCGCGCTCGACCAGTCGCCGCGCCACCGCGCTCTTGCCCGAACCGATTCCGCCGGTCAATCCCACCTTCAGCACGGCCTCAGTCAACCCGATCATCGCCCTACCGCCAAACAGGGCCCGCGCCCGGAAACGGCGAGGGCCCCGCCTCGAACCCGGAGATCCGGGTCGAGACGGGGCCCTGCTGCCTTGTCGGCTGGCGGGTCACTTACCGCCGGCGAGCTTCTCCCGCAGAGCGGCGAGGGCCTCGTCGGTGGCCAGGGTGCCGGCCGGCTCCTCGGCCTGGCGGCTGGGGGCCGCGCTGGTCGTGGTGGTGGTGCCGGTGGGGGCGGGCTGCGGGTTGGCAGCGGCCTCGGCCTCGGCGGCCCGAGAGGTCTGCACCTGCTTCTGGTGCGCCTCCCAGCGCTGCCGCGCCTCGGCGTACTGGTTCTCCCAGGTCTCGCGCTGCTTGTCGTACCCCTCGAGCCACTCGCCCGTCTCCGGGTCGAAGCCCTCCGGGTAGATGTAGTTGCCCTCGGCGTCGTAGGTCGCGGCCATGCCGTAGAGGGTCGGGTCGAAGTGCTCCTCGCCCTCGACGAAGCCCTCGTTGGCCTGCTTGAGCGACAGCGAGATCCGGCGGCGCTCCAGGTCGATGTCGATGACCTTGACCATGACCTCGGAGCCGACCTGCACGACCTGCTCCGGGATCTCCACGTGGCGCTCGGCCAGCTCGGAGATGTGGACCAGGCCCTCGATGCCGTCGTCCACCCGGACGAAGGCGCCGAACGGCACCAGCTTGGTGACCTTACCCGGCACGATCTGCTGGATCGCGTGGGTGCGGGCGAACTGCCGCCACGGGTCCTCCTGGGTCGCCTTCAGCGACAGCGAGACCCGCTCGCGGTCCAGGTCGACGTCCAGGACCTCGACCTCGACCTCCTGGCCCACCTCGACGACCTCGGAGGGGTGGTCGATGTGCTTCCAGGACAGCTCGGAGACGTGCACCAGGCCGTCCACGCCGCCCAGGTCGACGAAGGCGCCGAAGTTGACGATCGAGGAGACGACGCCCTTGCGGACCTGCCCCTTCTGCAGCTTGTTGAGGAACTCCGTGCGCACCTCGGACTGCGTCTGCTCCAGCCAGGCCCGGCGGGACAGGACCACGTTGTTGCGGTTCTTGTCCAGCTCAATGATCTTGGCTTCGAGCTCGCGGCCGACGTACGGCTGGAGGTCGCGCACCCGCCGCATCTCGACCAGGGAGGCCGGCAGGAAGCCGCGCAGCCCGATGTCGAGGATGAGGCCACCCTTGACCACCTCGATGACCGAGCCGCGGACGACACCGTCCTCGTCCTTGATCTTCTCGATCGTGCCCCAGGCCCGCTCGTACTGCGCCCGCTTCTTGGAGAGGATCAGCCGCCCCTCCTTGTCCTCCTTCTGGAGGACCAGGGCCTCGATGTGGTCACCGACCGTGACGACCTCTGCCGGGTCCACATCGTGCTTGATCGACAACTCACGAGAGGGGATGACGCCCTCGGTCTTGTAGCCGATGTCGAGCAGGACCTCGTCCCGGTCGACCTTGACGACGGTGCCTTCGACAATGTCGCCGTCGTTGAAGTACTTGATGGTCTCGTCGATCGCGGCGAGGAAAGCTTCCTCGGAGCCGAGGTCGTCGACGGTGACCTTGGTGGCGCTCGAGGGGGCCTCGATGCTGCTCGTCATGTGGGCGGTTGCTCCGGTCGGATGTGTGTCACAGCAGGCGGTTGTCGCGGTGACCTGTGCGCGCCAACGGATCCGTCGGCGGGCCCACCCAAAAATCGCGTAACGAGTTCTTGATGTGGCTCCGTCGACCGCGCACCTGCTCCCTGCCGAGGCACACGATCCGCGAGCGCATCCAATACCCTACCCGCTGCATTACCACAGCGTGCAAGCCCTCCCGTCTCCTCATCACCGCACCACCCGCGAAAGCGGAGATTTCGCCCGGAGGGCCCCAGCCGGCACCGGGCCGCCCCGAGCCCGCGTACCCCAGGGGCCTAGCGTGAACGGGTGGACGACGACAACCGGGTGACCCGGCGCCGGGTGGACGACACCGAGGCGCGCCGCGCCAACCGCCACTGGTGGGACGCCGACGCCGACGCCTACCAGGCCGAACACGGACACTTCCTCGGCGAGGTGGACTTCGTCTGGTGCCCGGAGGGGCTGCGCGAGGCCGAGGCCCGGCTCCTCGGCGAGGTGGCCGGACGCCGGGTGCTGGAGGTCGGCTGCGGAGCCGCCTCGTGCGCCCGCTGGCTGGCCACCGAGGGCGCCTGGCCGGTAGCCGTGGACCTCTCCGCCGGCATGTTGCGCCACGCCGTCCAGGCCGCCGAGCGCACCGGGGTACGCGTACCCCTGGCCCAGGTCGACGCCATGGCGCTGCCCTTCCGCGACGCCAGCTTCGACCTCGCCTGCACCGCCTTCGGCGCGGTGCCCTTCGTCGCCGACTCGGCGGCCCTGATGCGCGAGGTGCACCGGGTGCTGCGCCCCGGGGGTCGTTGGGTCTTCTCGGTCACCCACCCGATGCGCTGGATCTTTCTGGACGACCCGGGCGAGGGCGGGCTGACCGCGGTGCACTCGTACTTCGACACCCGCCCGTACGTGGAACAGGACGAGCAGGGCGCGGCCAGCTACGTGGAGCAGCACCGCACTCTCGGCGACCGGGTCCGCGAGCTGGTCGGGGCCGGGTTCCGGCTGCTGGACCTGGTGGAACCGGAGTGGCCGGAGGGACACGAGGGGATCTGGGGGCAGTGGAGCCCGCTGCGGGGCCGCCTCTTCCCCGGCACCGCCATCTTCGTCAGCGAGAAACCCGCCGACTGAACGGGCCAGACCGCACTCCTGGTGCGACCTGGAGGGCCTTCAGCGGCGGTACGCTCCCCTCATGAGCGCCGAGCCCATCCCGACATCACCTGGCCCCTGGTGTCCGGATCCGATGCGGCAGCAGCGTGCCGACTACACGCTGGAGGACCTGCTCGCCCTGCCGGACGACGCCCCCCGTGTCGAACTCGTCGACGGAGTCATCCACGTGACACCCTCCCCCACCCTGGGCCACCAGAACATCTCGTTCCTACTGACCTCGTGGCTGCACTCCCACGCTCCGGCCCAGTTGCGCGCCACCCAGGCGGTCGGGGTAGCTCTCAGCCACAACACCAGCCGGCAACCGGACGTGGTGCTGTACCGCGCCGGACTGCCAGCTGAGCGGTCCCGGCTCCGGCCTGCGGACGTGGTCCTGGCCGTGGAGATCGTCTCGCCGGGCACCCGGCGGGTCGCCCGGTTCGCCAAGCCGGGCGAGTACGCCGCCGCCGGCATCCCGTTCTACTGGCGCATCGAGCAGGACCCGGTGCATCTGTACGCGTACCGGCTCGGTGACCGGATCGGGCCGGGCGGTGAGCGGCAGTACGAACTCGCCGCGGACAGCGCCGACCTGATCGAGCTGACCGAGCCCTTCGACATCAAACTGCCGATCGCCGAGATCGTCCCGTAGCCCGTACCATCTGGTCGTTTTCCTCCGGCGACCTCGGGTAACCCGGCGGCATGGCCGACACGGAGTTCCGCACCGGCGACCATGTCTCCTGGGCCAGCCACAGCGGCCGGGCGTACGGGGTCGTCAAGGAGAAGCTCACCGAACGCACCCACGTCCGAGGACACCCGGTGAACGCCTCCCCGGAGGACCCGCAGTACCGGATCACCAACGACGACTCGGGCAGAGATGTCGCCCACCGGCCGGAGGTGTTGCGTCGTGAGCGGTCGTGACGATCCCGACCAGACCTACCGGGAGTTCACCGAGGCGGTGAACATGAAGCCCGGTGAGCTGTCCACCTGGTTGGAGACCGAGGAGTCCAAACAGGTCGGTTGGCACAAGGGCGGCGGCGAGTCGGTCGGCCACCAGTCCGGCCGGAGGATCATCGACCTGCTGCGACGCAAACGCGACCAGCTCACCGAGGCGGACTACAAACACATGCGCAAGGTCGTCGGGTACGTCCGGCGCCACATGGCCCAACGGCCCAGCGGCGACGTACGGGCGACCCGGTGGCGCTACTCCCTGATGAACTGGGGCCACGACCCGGTCAAGGCCAAACTGCCGCCGCCCGGCGGCCCCTCCCGCAAGGCCCTCCAACGGCACGGGGCTCCGCCGAAGGCCCGCCGGCCCCGACCGGCCTGACGACTGACGGGCAGGCGGGAACTCCTCGACGGCGCCACCGGCCGCTGATCCCTCGACCTCACCGAGCCGGTCGCCGACGCGCACTTGACCTTGCCGCTGACGGCAGGGTCGCAGGATCGACGGCATGAACGATGTGCAGCGCAGAGTCGTCGTCGTCACCGGTGCCGGCACCGGCATCGGCCGCGCCACCGCCCGAGGGTTCAGCGCCGACGGCGCCCAGGTGCTGGCGGTCGGCCGCCGAAGCGCGCCGCTCGCCGACACCGCTACCGGTCACCCGCTGATCACCCCGTTGGCCGTCGACGTGACCGCGGCCGACGCACCCCGCCGGGTGATCGACGCCGCTCTGGACCGGTACGGCCGGTTGGACGTGCTGGTCAACAACGCGGGGATCGCCGCTGCCGGCCCGCTAGCGGAACTGGACGAGGCAGCGACCCACGCCCAGTTCGCCACCAACCTGCTAGCCCCGGCCCGCCTGACCCACGCCGCCCTCGGCGCGTTAGCCGCGAGCCGAGGCGTGATCGTCAACGTCACCACGGCGGTCGGTCAGCGAGCCTGGCCGGGTGCTTCGATGTACGCCGCCGGCAAGGCCGCCCTGGACTCGCTGACCCGCAGTTGGGCGGTGGAACTGGCGCCGCGCGGCATCCGGGTGGTCGCGGTTGCGCCCGGCGCGATCGACACGCCCATCGGCGAACATCAGGGGCTCTCCCCGCAACAGCGCGCGGCGCTGCGGCGCTGGCAGATCGACCGTACGCCGCTGGGCCGCCTCGGAACTCCCGAGGAGGTGGCCTGGGCCATCGGGCGACTCTGTGAGCCGGCGGCGGGCTTCCTCACCGGGGTGGTGCTGCCGGTCGACGGCGGGGCGGTCATCGGCTGACCGGCCCGCCCGGTCGGCGGCTGCTCAGCTGTCGAACCAGACCACCAGCCGTACGTTGTCGCCGCCATGCCGTTCGGCGAGATCGCGCATGGTGTCGAAGAGCGCGCGCAACTGCGGATCGACACGCAACACGTCTGCCGGCCGGAGCCGCTCCACCCGCCACATCCGATCGTCGGCGCGCCACTGCGTACCCTCCGGATAACTGCTGCCCCTGGGGTCGGCGTGTTCGCCGGCCACCGCCCGCCAGGCATGCCCGTGGTGGCCGGCCTTGCCGATGAACCGCGGACCTTCGCTGGTCAGCTCGTACTCGTGGATCCGGTCGTCAACGCGGGGCGCCAGGGCATTCCAGTCGATGCGGGCCAACTCGGTCCAGGTCACCCACGTGTGATCGTGCGTGCCGTCGTACCGGAGAGCAAGCAGGTCCGGGCCGGCGTCCTCCGGCAGGCCCCTATCGGGGGCAACGGGTTCGAACCCGGCGTGGTTCCGTACCCCGAACAGCAGCCCGAAGGCATCGTAGTGACGAGGTAGGTCCTCCAGACTGAGGTCGGTCAGCAGCCATGGTGAACCCGGACCGTACGGGCGAACCTCCACCCCACCTGCGATATCGGTGCCCATGCCAGCTCGCCTTCCCGCACAGGACCCGCAACGGTGCCCGATTGCGCCCCGTGCTCCCCCGCCTCGGGCACCGAGGACGATATACGTCAGTCCCGATAGGCTCGCTCTTCTCCGCCGGCTTCGCCCGTCGCGGGCTCAGCCAGCGGGGCGGGCTCAGCCAGCGGGGCGGGCTCAGCCAGCGGGGCGGACTCAGCCAGCGGGGCGGACTCAGCCAGCGGGGCGGACTCAGCCGGCAGGTCGGCGGGATGGCACGAAAGGCGTCGACGGATGCGGATCGGGGAACTGGCCAGGGCCACCGGCAGCACCCCTAGGGCGTTGCGCCACTACGAGCAGCACGGTCTGATCGAATCGCGCCGCTCCGCCAACGGCTACCGGTGGTACGACGCGAGCACCGTGACCCGGGTCCGGAACATCCGGCACCTGCTCGCCGCCGGGCTGACCCTCCAGGATGTCGACTTCTTCCTGCCCTGTCTGGACGGGGACGTGACCACGGCTCCGCCGTCACCCGCCGGCCTCCAGGTGGCCCGGGCCCGGCTCGCCGCCCTCGATGCCCGACTCGCAAAACAGCACACCATCCGCGACCGCCTCGCCGCTGCCCTCGAAGACGTCGGATAGTCCCTCTCGGGTGACCCCGTCACCGACCCACCACCGGTGACCAGGTCGGGGTTGCGGGGCAGCCCGGCCCGCGCAGGGATCAAGCCAGACCGCCCGGAGCGGGTCGGGCTGCCCGGAACCCCCACCCCGCCCGCAGCGGATCAGTGGTCGGCGCTGTTCCAGTCGCGGCCCTCGCCGACGGAGACCTCCAGGGGTACGGAGAGCGGGTAGGCCCCGCCCATCTCGCGGCGGACCAGCTCTTCCAGGGTCTCCCGCTCCCCCGGCGCCACCTCGAAGACCAGTTCGTCGTGCACCTGGAGCAGCATCCGGGACCGCAGCCCGGCGTCGCGCAGGGCGGTGTCGACATGCAGCATGGCGACCTTGATGATGTCGGCCGCCGAGCCCTGGATCGGGGCGTTGAGGGCCATCCGCTCGGCCATCTCCCGGCGCTGCCGGTTGTCGCTGACCAGGTCGGGCAGGTAGCGGCGGCGGCCCAGGATGGTGGAGGTGTAGCCGTCCTGGCGGGCCCGGGCGACCACCTCCTGCAGGTAGTCGCGGACCCCACCGAACCCGGCGAAGTAGACCTCCATCAGCCCGCGCGCCTCCTCGGCGGTGATGCCGAGCTGCTGGGACAGGCCGAAGGCGCTCAGCCCGTACGCCAGGCCGTAGTTCATGGCTTTGATCTTGCGCCGCTGGTCCGGGGTGACCTCGGCGACCGCCACCTCGAAGACCGAGGAGGCGGTGGCCGCGTGGAAGTCGTGCCCGGAGTTGAACGCCTCGATCAGCGCCTCGTCACCGGAGAGATGCGCCATGATCCGCATCTCGATCTGGCTGTAGTCGGCGGTGAGCAGGCACTCGTACCCCTCCCCCACCACGAAGGCGCGGCGAATGCGCCGTCCCTCCTCGGTGCGGATGGGGATGTTCTGCAGGTTGGGCTCGGTGGAGGAGAGCCGACCGGTGGCGGCCACCGTCTGGTTGAAGGTGGTGTGGATGCGCCCGTCGTCGGAGACCGACTTGAGTAGACCGTCCACCGTCGACTTGAGTCGGGCCACGTCCCGGTGGCGCAGCAGGTGGTGCAGCAGGGGATGCTCGGTCTGGGCGTAGAGCCACTGCAGCGCGTCGGCGTCGGTGGTGTAACCCGTCTTGATCTTCTTGGTCTTGGGCAGGTTCAGCTCGCCGAAGAGGATCTCCTGGAGCTGCTTGGGCGAGCCCAGGTTGAACTCCCGATCGATCACCCCGTACGCCCCCTGGGCGGCGGCCTTCACCTCGGCGGCGAAGTGCGCCTCCAGCTCGGACAGGTAGTCGGTGTCCGCGGCGATGCCGACGCGCTCCATGCCGGCCAGCACCCGCATCAACGGCAGCTCCACCTCGGCCATCAACCGGGCGGACTGCTCCCCGTCGCGGGACAGCTCGGTGTCGATCGCGTCGGCCAGGTCCAGGGTGGCCCGGGCGTGCAGCATGAGGTTCTGCTCGGCCTGGCCGTTCGGGCCCAGCCCGTCGAGGGTGAGCTGGCCGTCCTCCGGGGCGTCGACCCGCAGCTCGCGGTGCAGGTAGCGCAGAGCCAGGTCGGTCAGGTCGTAGGAGCGCTGGTCGGGGCGGGCCAGGTAGGCCGCGATCTGGGTGTCCCGGGCGATGCCGGCCAGGGACCAGCCGCGCGCGGTGAAGGCCAGCACGGCCGGCTTGCTGTCGTGCAGCACCTTGGGGCGGGTCTCGTCGGCCAGCCACCCGGCCAGGGCCGCCTCGTCGGCAGGGTCGAGGGTGCTCGGGTCGCACCAGGCCGCCGCGCCGTCGGCGGTGGCCAGGGCCAGGCCGGTGATGGTGGCGGTGTGCCGCCGGTTCGGGCCGGTGTCCAGCTTGACCGCCAACCCGACCGGGGTGCCCGGCGACGCGTGGGTCTCCAGCCAGCCGGTCAGCGCACCGGGCGCGGCGAGCACCTCACCGGTCAGGTCGAAGCCCGCCTCGGCCTCCGGCTCGACGGCGTCGAGGTACTGGTAGAGCCGGTCCCGCAGGATGCGGAACTGAAGGGTGTCGAAGACCTGGTGTACGGCCTCCCGGTCCCACCCCTGCCAGCGGGCGTCCTCGGGGCGGATCGGCAGGTCCAGGTCGGCGACCAGGCAGTTGATCTCGTAGTTGCGGATCACGTCGGCGAGCCGCTCCCGCAGGCTCTCACCGGCCTTGCCCTTGATCTCGTCGGCGCGGGCGATGATGCCCTCCACCCCGCCGTAGGTGTTGATCCACTTGGCGGCGGTCTTCGGGCCGACACCGGGCACCCCCGGCAGGTTGTCACTGGTCTCCCCGACCAGGGCGGCCAGATCCCGGTAGCGGCCGGGGCCGACACCGTACTTCGCCTCGACCGCGGCCGGATCCATCCGGGCCAGGTCGGAGACGCCCTTGCGGGGGTAGAGCACCGTGATCTGCTCGTCGACGAGTTGGAAGGCGTCCCGGTCGCCGGTGGAGATCAGCACCGGGATGCCCTGGTCGCGGGCCTGGCAGGCCAGGGTGGCGATGATGTCGTCGGCCTCGTAGCCCTCCTTCTCCACCACCGGGATCCGCAGCGCCGCGAGAACCTCCTTGACCAGGCTGACCTGGCCCTTGAAGTCGGTCGGGGTCTCGCTGCGGCCGGCCTTGTACTCCGCGTACTTCTCCGTGCGGAAGGAGCGGCGGGACACGTCGAAGGCGACCACGATGTGGGTGGGCTGCTCGTCCCGCAGCACGTTGATCAGCATCGAGGTGAAGCCGTACACCGCGTTGGTCGGCTGCCCCGTCGTGGTGGAGAAGTTCTCCACCGGCAGGGCGAAGAAGGCCCGGTATGCCAGGGAGTGTCCGTCGACGAGAAGCAGGCGCGGCGTCGTAGCTGTCACGCCAGCGACTCTAACCCCCACCCCCGACACCCCCACCCACCCCACCACCCCCACCCCGTCCGACCCGGGTTGATCATGAGGTTAGCGGCAGCTTGGAGATCAACTACTGCCGCCAACCTCATGATCAACGCAGGTCAAGAGGGTGGGTGGGGGGTGGGGGGGTGGGTGGTGGGTTAGAGGACCTTGGCTAGGAAGGTTTTGGTGCGGTCGTGTTTCGGGTTGGCGATTACTTCGCGGGGGTTGCCCTGCTCGACCACTACGCCGCCGTCCATGAAGACCAGGGAGTCGCCCACCTCGCGGGCGAAGCCGATCTCGTGGGTCACCACGATCATCGTCATGCCGTCGCGGGCCAGGTCCTTCATCACGTCCAGGACCTCGCCCACCAGTTCCGGGTCCAGGGCGCTGGTCGGCTCGTCGAAGAGCATCAGCTTGGGCTGCATGGCCAGGGCGCGGGCGATGGCCACCCGCTGCTGCTGACCGCCGGAGAGTTGGCTCGGGTAGTTGCCCAGCTTGTCACCGAGGCCGACCCGCTCCAGCAGTGCCACCGCCCGGTCGCGGACCTCGGCCCGCTTCTCCTTGCGCACCAGCAGGGGTGCCTCGGTGACGTTCTCCAGGGCGGTCTTGTGCGGGAACAGGTTGAACCGCTGGAACACCATGCCGATGGCGCGGCGCTGGGCGGCGACCTCCTTCTCCCGCATCTCGTGCAGCTTGCCGCCGCGCTGCCGGTAGCCGATCAGGTCGCCGTCCACCCAGATCCGACCGGCGTTGATCTTTTCCAGGTGATTGATGCAGCGCAGGAAGGTCGACTTGCCCGAACCGGAGGGCCCGAGCAGGCAGCACACCTCCCCGGCGCGTACCTCAAGGTCGATGCCCTTGAGCACCTCGATCGAGCCGAACGACTTGTGCACCTGTTCGGCTCGTACCATCGGCCCGGACTCGGAGGCCGGGACGCCGGACTGGGCCGGCACGCTCGCCTGCGTCATACGCCCCCTGCCCCTCCGGTGGCGCCGCCGCCACCGACCGCCATGCCCCGCAGCCGGACCTTGGCCTGACCGGCGCGACCACTGCCCCTGGCGAAGTGTCGCTCCAGGTAGTACTGCCCGACCAGCAGCACACTGCTCAGTAGCAGGTACCACAGGGTCGCCGCGACCAGCATCGGGAAGACCTGGAAGGTCCGGCTACCGACGGCTCTCAGCTGGAAGAACAGTTCGGTGGAGACCGGCACGAAGGCCACCAGCGAGGTGTCCTTGAGCATCGCGATGGTCTCGTTGCCGGTCGGCGGGACGATCACCCGCATGGCCTGCGGCAGGACGATCCGGCGCAGGATCTGCCCCTGGGTCATGCCCAGCGCCTGGGCGGCCTCGGTCTGTCCCTCGTCGACCGACTGGATGCCGGCCCGGACGATCTCCGCCATGTAGGCGGCCTCGGACAGGCCGAGCGCCAACATGCCGGCGACGAAACCGGTGAGCAGATCCGTCGCCGAGAAGCCGAACAGTCGCGCCTCGAAGTCCTGCACCCCGAACAGCGCGCCGATCTGCCGGTCGAAGGGCAACCCGAACTCGATCCGGGCCCAGAGGATGCCCAGGTTGCCGAAGAGGATCGCCAGCACCAGCCGGGGCACCGCCCGGAAGAACCAGGTGTACGCCCAGGCCACGCCGCGCAGGATCGGATTCCCGGACAGTCGCATGATGGCGAGGACGACGCCCAGCACGATGCCGATCAGCATGGAGGTCACCAGCAGCGCGAGGCTGCCACGGACACCAGCCATGATCGGCGGCCGGAACATGTTGTCGACCATGAACGACCAGTTGAACGCCTCGTTCGTCACCAGCAGGTGCACGAACATGGCGACCAGCACCCCGATCACGGCGACGGCTACCCACCGCCCGGGATGCCGCACGGGCACGGCCTGGATGGGTTCCGGCCGTGCCCGTTCGGGTGAATCGGTGTCGACTGACATGTCAGCTGGCGGGGTTCAGTTCCGACGTGGTGATGGCCCCACCCTCGACGCCCCACTTCTCCAGGGCCGCCTTGTAGCTGCCGTCGGCGATGACCGCCTGCACGGCCTCCTTCAGCACCTCGGCGAAGGCGGCCTGGTCCTTGGGGACCGCGTAGCCGTACGGCGCCGACTCGTAGATGTCGCCGAGCACCTCCAGCTGGCCGTTGCTCTGCTTCACCGCGTACGCCCCGACCGGCGAGTCGGCCAGCATGGCGTCGTTCTTGCCGCTGACCACGGCGGCCGTCGCATCGCTCTGCGCCTGGTACTGATCGATGGTGATCTCCGGCTTCCCGGCGTCGGTGCACGCCTTCGACCGGGCGGTGATGTCGTCGAGCTGCACGGTGCCGACCTGCACGGCGATCTTCTTGCCGCAGGCGTTGTCCGGGTCCACCTGGGCCGGGTTACCGGCCTTGGTGGCCCACTGGGTGCCGGCGGAGAAGTAGCTCACCATGTTCACCGACTGCAACCGCTCGGCGTTGATGGTGAACGAGGAGACCCCGATCTCGTACTTGCCGGACTGCACGCCCGGCAGGATCGCGTCGAACGGCGCCGACTCGTACTCCGCCTTCAGGCCCAGCTTCTGCGCCACCGCGTTGAACAGCTCCACGTCGAAGCCGATCACGGTCTGACCGTCGGTGTCCAGGAACTCCGCCGGGGCGTACGTCGCGTCGGTGCCGACCTTGATCACACCATCGGCCTTGATCGCGTCGGGCACCTTGGCGGCGAGATCGTTGTCCGGCGCCGCGCTCACCGACGGACCGGAACCGGGCTCGTCGGAGCTCTCCTGCTCGCCGCAGGCCGCCATCGAGAGGGTGAGCAGCGCCGCACCGGCGACACCGATGACAGCCCGGCGACGACCCTTGAGGTTGAACATGTCGTACTCCTTGCGAAGAGGGGTGACGGCCGTTCAGGCCACGCCGAGGTAGGCCTCTTTGACCGACGGGTCGTGCAGCAGGTCGGCGCCGGTGCCTTCCTTGACGATCCGGCCGGTCTCCAGCACGTACGCGCGATGCGCCCGAGCCAGAGCCTGTTGTGCGTTCTGCTCCACCAGCAGGATCGTGGTGCCCTGCTGGTTGATCTCCGTGATGATGCTGAAGATCTGCTGGATCAGCATCGGCGCCAGACCCATCGACGGCTCGTCGAGCAGCAGCAGCTTGGGTCGGCTCATCAGGGCCCGGCCCACCGCCAGCATCTGCTGCTCACCCCCGGAGAGGGTGCCACCGACCTGCTTACGCCGCTCGGCCAGCCGGGGGAACAGCTCCAGCACCTTGGCCAGATCCTTGGCCACCTCGCTGCGGTCCCGGCGGGTGTAGGCACCCATGTCCAGGTTCTCCATCACCGTCATGCCGGGGAAGATGCCCCGGCCCTCGGGTGCCTGGCACAGCCCACGCCGCACCCGCAGGTCGGCCCGGAGCTTGCTGATGTCCTCACCGTTGAACATGATCCGCCCGGAGGCGATCGGCCGGATGCCGGAGACGGCCCGCATCGTGGTGGACTTGCCGGCGCCGTTGGCACCGATCAGGGCCACGATCTCGCCCTCGTTGACGGTCAGGCTGATGCCGTGCAGCGCCTTGATCCGCCCATAGAGCAGACTGACGTCCTCGATCTCAAGCAGCGTCGTCATCCGGCACCCCCAGGTAGGCCGCGATCACCCGGTGATCCTCACGCACCTCGGCGGGGAGCCCATCAGCGATCTTCTTTCCGAACTCCAGCACCACGATCCGGTCGGTCACACCCATGACCAGACGCATGTCGTGCTCGATGAGCAGCACGGTGACGCCCTGGTCCCGGATCTTGCGGATGAGCTGGAGCAGCTCCTCCTTCTCCGCCGGGTTGAAGCCGGCAGCCGGCTCATCCAGGCAGAGCAGTACCGGGTCGGTGGCCAGTGCCCGGGCGATCTCCAGCCGACGCTGCTCGCCGTACGACAGGTTGCGGGCGGCGTCGTGCATCCGGTGCGGGATACCGACGAAGTCCAGCAGCCGCTCGGCCTTCTCCAGCCCGTCGCGTTCCTCCCGGCGGTGCCGGGGCAACCGGAACAGCGCGGACAGCACGCTGGTCTTGTGGTGCGCGTCCGCGCCGACCTGGATGTTCTCCAGCGCGGTCATCTCCGGGAACAGGCGAATGTTCTGGAACGTCCGCGCCATGCCCATCTTGGTGATCTGGTGCTTCTTCTTGCCGGTGATCCGCTCGCCCCGGAACCGGATCTCACCCTCGGAGGGCTGGTAGATGCCGGTCATCGCGTTGAAGCAGGTGGTCTTGCCGGCACCGTTGGGGCCGATCAGCCCGAGAATCTCACCCTTGTAGAGGGTGAAGTTCACGTCGTTGAGGGCCACCACGCCGCCGAAACGCAGCGTGACGTGGTCGACCTCCAGCAACGGCTCCCGCTTGGCGGTGGACTCCACCGCCGGGGCGCCGGCCTGCTCAGGAACGGTCGGCTTCTGCACGGTCTCACCCACCGACGATCACCTCCTTGCGACGATCCTTGAACTCCGCCGCCCGTCGTCGGTTCGGTATCAGTCCCTGCGGCCGGAAGATCATCATGACCACCAGCACCAGGCCGAAGAACATGAACCGGTACTCGTACAGCTCGATGCCGAAGAACTCGATGCCGCGGAACCGCTCGATCATGTACGCCACCAGGCCACCACCGACGATCGCGCCGACGATGTTGCCCGAGCCGCCGAGAATGACCGCGGCCAGGATGATGATCGAGTTGAGCAGCTCCAGGTTCTGCGAGCTGACGAAGTTCTGCTTGCCGGCGAAGAGCGCCCCCGCCAGACCACCGATGAACGCACCCGAGGCGAACGCCCAGAGCTTGAACTTGAACGTCGGCACACCCATCAGCTGCGCCGCGTCCTCGTCCTCCCGGATCGAGATCCAGGCCCGGCCGACCCGGCTGCGGTTGAGGTTCCGCACCCCGAGGACCACCAGGATGATCAGGGTGAGCACCAGCCAGTAGTACGGCCGAGGGTCCAGCACACCGAAGATCGGCTTGCCGTCGGAGTAGCTGCCCGGCGGGTGCGGGATCTGGTTGAAGCCCCGCTGTCCCTTGAGGAACTCGGAACTGGTCGCCGCCACCCGGATCATCTCGGCGAAGCCGAGGGTCACGATGGCCAGGTAGTCGCCCCGCAGCCGCAGGGTCGGGGTACCCAGCATCACGCCGGAGATCATGGTGAGCACGAGCGCCACCGGCAGGGCCAACAGCCACGGCCAGAGGCTCTTGAGATCACTGCTCGGCGAGGTCAGCACCGCCACCGTGTACGCGCCGACGGCGAAGAAGCCGAAGTAGCCGAGGTCGAGCAGGCCGGCGAAACCGACCACGATGTTCAACCCGACCGCGAGCAGCACGTAGATGGAGATGGTGAAGAGCACCTGCCCGAAGTTCGACCCGGTGGTCGGGATCGGCCCGAGCCACTGGTAGAACTCCCGGTTCGGCAGAGCGTAGAAGAAGACGATCACTGCCGCGATGACAGCCCACCGCATCCAGCGGGGCGCGTTGTGCCAGCGCTCACCCACCGCCTGGCGACCTGAGTAGATCCATTCCCTCACGCTTGTCATGCGCGGGCCCTCCCCAACGACTCGCCCAGCAGACCGGTCGGCCGGAACATCAGCAGCACGACCAGGACGACGAAGGCGACCAGGTCCTTCCAGTTCGCGCCGAACAGGGCCGACGCGTAGTTCTCGACCAGGCCGAGCAGCAGTCCGCCGACCAGCGCACCGCGCAGGTTGCCGATGCCGCCCAGGACCGCCGCGGTGAACGCCTTCAGCCCGAGCAGGAAGCCGACGCTGTAGGTCAGGGTGCCGATCCGAATGTCGTAGAGCATCCCGGCGACACCGGCCATCACACCACCGATGATGAAGACCACCAGGATGATCCGGTCCTTGTTGATGCCCATCAGCGCCGCGGTGTTCTGGTCCTGCGCGACCGCGCGGATGCCCCGACCGATACGGCTGCGGTTGATGAACAGGTCCAGCGCCACCATCATCGCCAGCGCCGAGACGATGACCAGCACCTGCACCATGGTCACTTCCGTACCGGCGACCTCGAACAGCACGAGGTCGGGCCGCACGATCGTGGGCGCACCGACCGGAAGCCGCCGGGTGTAGATACCGAACGCCTCGGCGATCGCGATCGAGGCGCCGATCGCGGTGATCAGGAAGGCCAGCGGTGGGGCGTTGCGCTTACGCAACGGCCGGTACGCCACCCGTTCGACCACCGTCGCGGTAGCAGCGGACGCCGCCGCCGCTATCAGTGCACCGACCAGAAGATAAAGCAGGATCGAGCCGAAGCCGGTGGCTACCGAGTCACGACCCAGACCGAGTGCGGCCCAACCCCAGATGGCGGCGAAGGCGCCGGCGATGAAGACCTCGGAGTGAGCGAAGTTGATGAGTCTCAGCACGCCGTAGACCAGCGTGTAACCCAGCGCGACGAGGGCATAGATGGCGCCCACCGTCAGCCCGGTTATCGTATATCCCCCGAAATCGGAGAATAGGGCGTTGAAGTTCAAGGAAGGGCACTCCGTACAGGAAGGGGAGACAGTGAAGGTGCGGCCGGGAAAGGTGCTCCCCGGCCGCACCCCACGATCACAGCGGAACCGTTACGGGACCGGTCAGGCCTTCGGGACCTCCTGGTCCGGAACAACCTTGCCGCCCACGACCTTGTACGCCCAGACCTTCACCTGAGCCGGGTCGAGCTCACCGGTCTCGGTGAACTTGTAGCTCGCCGCGACACCCTCGCCGCTGTAGCCCTTCACGAACTCCAGCATCTTGGTGCGGGTGGTGTTACCGGCCTTGATACCGGCGAGCAGGATGTTCGCCGCGTCGAAGGCGGTGTCGCTGTAGGTGCCCGGGTCGCTGCCGTTGAGGGCCTTGAAGTCCTCGACGAAGCTGCCGCGCGCCTCGGTGGCCGGCTGGCAGGGGCAGGTGAGGATGGTGCCCTCAGCCGCCGCCGCACCGGCGCCCTCGATGTAGGCGGCGTCGTTGACGCCGTCACCGGCGACCAGGACGGCGTTGACGCCGGCAGCGGTGAGCTGCTTGCGGATCAGGCCGGCCTCCTGGTAGTAGCCGCCGTAGAAGATCGCGGTCGCGCCCGAGGACCGGACCTTGGTGACGGTCGCCGAGAAGTCGTTCTGCTTGCCGTCGCCCTGGACCTTGTCGCTGTCGACGACCGCGGCGCCGAGGACCTTCTTGACCTCGTCGGCCAGACCGGCGCCGTACGCGGACTGGTCGTCGATGACGAAGACCTTCTCGGCCTTCAGCACGTCCTTGATGTACCGACCGGCGGCCGGGCCCTGGCTGAAGTCGCTACCGACCGCCCGGAAGAAGGTCTTCCAGCCCTGGTCGGCCAGGCTCGGCCGGGTCGCCGACGGGGTGATGTGGACCAGCTCGGCCTCGGAGAACAGCGGGTTCGCGGCCTCGGACTCACCCGAGAACGCCGGACCGACGATACCGAGGATCTTGGTGTCGTCGATCGCCTGCTGGGCCAGACCCGGCGCCTGCTCCGGGTTACCCTGAGAGTCCAGCGGCACCAGGGTCACCTGGCAGTCCGCGTTCTCCTTGTTGTACTTGTCGACGGCGAGCTTGACGCCACCGTTCATGTTGATGCCCAGCGCCGCGTTCGGGCCGGTCAGCGCGCCGAAGAAGGCGATCTTGCTGCCGCAGCCGTCGGCGCTGGCCTCGTCGGTTCCACTGTCAGACTTGCAGGCGGCCGTACCGCCAAGGGCGAGCGCGGCGATCGCCACCCCACCGACCAAACGTGCGAGCTTCTGCCTCAAGGCCCGAACCCTCCTCAGTCCCATGGCCCGAACCACCCGCTACCAATTGGCCATTGCGGGGGCGGACGAACCAGACCGTCGTCGCCGGTCTGGGGCCGGACGTTATCCCACCGTGCAGGCGTGACGTAAGACCCGGAAGGGGCCGTTGACCGAACCGTTACACGCCGTGGCGGATAGGGTGCGATCGCTGTAAGAGGGCACCGTTGATTGATCAGCTCCGAGGCTGTTTCACCTTCGTTTTATCGGCAAGACCCACTGCTTGGTGATCTTCCTTCAGCGGCCCGCCGAAAGGTGTGCCCACCAGGCGCGTGACCCGCCTCCCGCGTCCGCAAACACCATAAGCCGACCTGGTTCCAGCGCCACCACCAGCGCCGTCTCCCCCGACGGCACCGCAATCGGCAGGGCGACCGGACCCCACGACCCACCACCATCGTCCGACCACCACAGACGGTGACCATCAGCGTCGATGGTCACCGCCACCACCCCGTCGGCCGAGGCCACCAACGCACGCACCGATCCCGCCCCCCGACCACCCGCACCGAAGCCGCCAACCCACCGCCAACCCGCCGAACCCCACTCCCATGCCCCGAAGCCATCACGAACCGGGCCGACCGCCAACGCCGCACCGCCCACAGTGACCACTCGCTGGGCCTGGCCCGGACCCTCCACACCGGGCAGTCGCACCCGCCGCCACACCCGCCCGTCCGGCGAACTCCAGGCCACCGGCACCGCACCGGGCACCAGCACCGCACCCACCGCCAGCCAACCCGAGGGCACCGCCACCGCGTCGTACGCCACCGTCCGGCCCCGGTCGTCACTGGCCAGCTCCGGCAACCCCTCGTGCACCGCGAAGCGCTCCCCGTCCGGCGAACTCCACACCGCCGCCCCGGTCACCCGGGCTCCCACCAGCAACCAACCCAGCGGCCCGACCGCCACCCGGGAGACACTCACCGCCCGAGGCCCGCCGAACAACTCGAACCCCGCCGCCGTCTCGCGCAACACCCCGTCGGGATGCAAGAGCCAACTGGCCACCCGCGGATTGCCGTGCGCGCCCCCGCTGGCCGCGCCCAGGGCCACCAACCGGGCCTCCCGGCAGGCCACCGCGTAGAGCAGGTGCCGGGCACCGTACACACTTGAGGACACCAGCCGGACCGGTGACCAGACCGAGGTGTCCATCGTGGTCCAGGCGGCCGGGACCCTCCGCCCCGCCGCATCGACGACCGCACCGACGGCGTACCAGCGCCCGCCGCAGACGGTCGCGTCCCGCACCAGCACCCGGCCGGCTTCGGAACTCGTCGGCAGGACGACCGCCTGCCAGGCCGGGCGCAGCGGCTCCGGCGGCGCGGGCGGGGCATCCGAGGGCGAGCAGCCGGCCACCGCCACCACGACGGCGGCGACGACCGCACTGCACCGCCGGATCGCCACGGCCCGATGCTATATCGACGCCGACCGCTAGCCGTGCCCGTCGAGCAACCGACTCAGGGAGCCGGCTGGGTCACCTCACCACCGGCGGTCTCGGCGAGGATCCGCTCGGAGACCTCCTTCATGGTCATCCGGTGATCCATCGCCGTACGCTGAATCCACTTGAAGGCCTGGGGCTCGGTCATGTTGTAGGTGGTCATCAGCGCGCCCTTGGCCCGCTCGACGGTCTTGCGGACCTCCAACCGGTCCGTCAGCCCGGCGACCTCGGACTCCAGGGCGGCGATCTCCGAGTAGCGGGACAGGGCGATCTCCACCGCGGGCACCAGGTCACTCTTCTGGAAGGGCTTGACCAGGTAGGCCATCGCACCGGCGGCCCGCGCCCGCTCGACCAGATCCCGCTGGCTGAAGGCGGTCAGAATGATCACCGGAGCGATGCGGGCCCCGGCGATCCGCTCGGCGGCGGCCAGCCCATCCATGATCGGCATCTTGATGTCGAGGATCACCAGATCGGGCTTGAGCTCCTCGGCCAGCCGGACGGCGGTCTCGCCGTCACCGGCCTCCCCGACCACCTCGTAGCCTTCCTCGGCCAGCATCTCGGCCAGGTCCAGCCGGATCAGTGCCTCGTCCTCGGCGATCAGTACCCGCCTGCGCGCGGCATCCGTCTGCGTCTCGGCCACGAGCCACTCCCACCAGTCTGAGCCCTGACACCCGCGGTACCGGGTGTCGCCGTCCCTAGCGTAGTGGGTACCCTGTTGGTCGACGCGACAGGCGTTGAGCAGATTGTCCCCGTATTCCAATCGGTAGAGAAACGGAGCTCAAACCTCCGACAGTGTGGGTTCGAATCCCACCGGGGACACCAGAAATGTCGCACGGACCTCCGATGATGGCGGCGTGCACCCTCCTGACCTGCAGACCAAGGCGCGGGCGATGCATCAGGCCGGCGCCACCGTCGCCGAGGTCGCCCGCCGGCTCGGTCTGCCCTACGCCACCGTGCGCCAATGGTGCCGGAGTCAGGCCGTACCAAAGACACTGGTCAGCGCCTTTCGTTGCTTCCGGTGCCGGGCCGGGGTCGAGATACCGACCGCGTACGCCTATCTGCTCGGTCTCTACCTCGGCGACGGCCACCTAGCCACCTCCGTACGCGTGCCGGTGCTGCGGATCGCGTGCAGCAACGCCTGGCCGGGGCTGATCGAGGCCTGCGAGACGGCCATGCTCCAGGTGCTGGCCAGCAGGGTGCAGCGGGTGCCGCAGCCGGGCTGCGTCAGGGTGCAGAGCTACGGCACACACTGGCCCTGTCTGCTGCCGCAGCACGGCCCCGGTAAGAAACACGAACGAATGATCGCTCTCGACGGCTGGCAGGAGCACCTCGTCACCCTGATGCCGGGCGACTTTCTGCGAGGACTCTTCCACTCCGACGGCTGCCGGGTCTCGAACCGGGTCACCGTCAGAGGGCGGCGGTACGCCTATCCCCGCTACATGTTCGTCAATGAGTCCGCCGACATCATGGGCCTGTGCCAGTGGGCGCTGGACCTGCTCGGCATCGCCTGGAGGATGAACCGCCGCAACAGCCTCTCGGTGGCCCGACGGGAGGCGGTCGCCGCCCTGGACCGCCATGTCGGCCCCAAGTCGTGGGGGGCCCGGGGGGGGGGGGGCGGCGGGGCGGGGGCGGGGGGGGGCCCCGCGCGGGGGGGGGGGGGGGGGGGCCGGGGGGCCGGGGGGCGGGGGGGGGGGCGGGGGGGCCCCCGCGGGGGCCCCGGCCGG
>NZ_JBICUM010000002.1:660601-953369 GCF_043198155.1 Micromonospora sp. NPDC048871
CCTCCTGCTAGCCGGGGGGGTGGGGGCGGGGTGTGCGGTCTTTTTTTTGCCCCCCGCCCCCCCCCCGCCCCCCCCCGCGCCGCCCCGGGGGGGGGGCCCCCCCCCCCACTGGCCGGCGCTCAGATCGCCGCCAGGGCGCGGGCCAGGTCTTCGCGCAGGTCCTCCGGGTCCTCGAGGCCGACGGAGAGGCGCAGCAGGGCGGCATCCGGCTTGGCGTCTGAATCGACCGGGCGGTGGGTCAGCGAGGCCGGGTGCTGGATCAGGGTGTCGACGCCGCCCAGGGAGACCGCGTGGGTGATCAGCCGACAGGCGCCGGCGACCGCGGCGGCGGCCGGGGCGCCGCCGCGTACCTCGAAGGCGAGCAGGCTGCCGGGGCCGGACATCTGCCGGCCGACGAGCCCGGCGGGGTCGTCGAGGCCGGGGTGGTGTACCCGGGTGACCGCGGGGTGGGCGCCGAGCCAGGCGGCGAGTTTCTCCGCTCCGGCCTGCTGGGTGCGGACCCGCACCGGCAGGGTCTGCAGGCCACGGTGCAGCAGGTACCCGCCGAGGGGGTGCAGGATCGCGCCGGTGACGGCCCGGACCTGGCGCAGTCGGGCGGCCCATTCGGGGTCGCAGGCCACCACTCCGGCGAGGACGTCGCCGTGGCCGCCGATGCTCTTGGTGGCGCTGTGCAGCACGAGCCGGGCGCCGTGCCGGGCGGGCTGCTGGAGGATCGGGGTGGCGACGGTGTTGTCGATCAGCAGCGGCACCGGCCCGGCGGCTTCGGCCAGGGCGGCGATGTCGAGCAGGTCGAGGGTGGGGTTGGCCGGGGTTTCGGCGATCACCAAGGCGGTGTCCGGGCGGATGGCGGCGGCCACCTGGTCGGGTCGGGCCCAGGTGACCTCGGTGCCGAGCAGGCCGGTGGCCAGGATGTGGTCGGTGCCGCCGTAGAGGGGGCGTACGGCGACCAGGTGGCGTTTCCCGTCGCGGGTGGCGGCGAGTACGGCGGCGGTGAGGGCGGCCATGCCGCTGGCGTAGGCGACGGCCTCGGCGGTGCCTTCCAGTTCGGCCAGGGCGGTCTCGAAGCGGGCCACGGTGGGGTTCCACAGCCGCTGGTAGACGGCGCTGGCGCCGGGGGGTAGCGGGTTGCCGGTGGCGAGCACCTCGTACGCGTCGCCGCCGTCGTCGACCGAGGGCAGGGGGTTGGTGGTCGAGAAATCGATCGGCGGCACATGGACGCCGAGGCCGGTGAGGTCTTCACGGCCGGCGTGCACGGCTCTGGTGTCCACGGTCGTCATGCGGACAGGATCGAATGATCAGAGCATCAAAGGCAACAGTTTCGAATACAATTCGTAACATTCCCCTTCCTGTTGTGCACTTATTCGGTGGAGGATGATCTCATGCCCCTCGTATCGAATGATCTACGGCCGTTCGCGGCCCTCGACGACACCGACCGCGCGATCCTGGCGGAGTTGTCCGCCGACGGGCGGCTGCCGAACAACGCCCTGGCCGAGCGGGTGGGGGTGGCTCCGTCGACCTGTCTGGCGCGTACCCGGGCGCTGCGGCAGAGCGGGGCGATCCGCGGGTTCCACGCGGAGGTGGATCCGGCGGCGCTGGGTCTGCCGTTGCAGGCCCTGGTGTCGGTACGCCTGACCGAGCACGCGCGGGGGGCGGTGGACGCCTTCCGGGCCCGTTCGGTGCGGCTGCCGGGGGTGGTGTCGGTGTTCCATGTGGCGGGGGCGGAGGATTACGTGCTGCATGTGCGGGCCGCCTCGGCCGAGGCGCTGCGGGACTTCGTCCTGGATCATCTGGCGGTGGATCCGGCGGTGCAGCACACCCAGACCAGCCTGATCTTCGAGCAGGCGCGCGGGTTGGGCTGATCACCTCCCGCTCCGATCGGGGAACAAATCCGGCATCTTCCGGGTTGGCAGCGGCTGTGATCGACGTACCGCTTTCTGTTCTGGACCTTGCCCCCGTTGCGGCCGGCGCCTCCGCCGGTGAGGCGTTGCGGCACACCACCGAGTTGGCCCGGCGTACGGACGAGTTGGGATTTCACCGGTTCTGGGTGGCCGAGCACCACAACATGCCGGCGATCGCCTCGTCGGCACCGGCGGTGCTGATCGCGCATCTGGCCGCGCACACCAGCCGGATCCGGCTGGGTTCGGGTGGGGTGATGCTGCCCAACCACGCGCCACTGGTGGTGGCCGAGCAGTTCGGCACCCTGGAGGCCCTGCATCCGGGCCGCATCGACCTGGGCATCGGGCGGGCTCCGGGTACGGATCAGATGACCGCCCTGGCGTTGCGTCGGACGATGGAGGGGCTGTCGGCGGAGAAGTTCCCCCAGGAGCTGGCCGCGCTGATGGACTTCTTCGACGAGGACCGCCCGGGGCGGATCATGGCTTCCCCGGGGCGGGGCCAGCGCCCGGCGGTGTGGCTGCTGGGTTCCAGTGGGTTCAGCGCCCAACTGGCCGGAGCCCTGGGCCTGCCGTTCTCGTTCGCCCATCATTTCAGCGGGCAGCACACCCTGCCGGCGTTAGCGTTGTACCGGCAGAGTTTCCGCCCGTCGCGGTGGCTGGAGCGGCCGTACGCGATGGTGGCGGTGAACGCGGTGTGTGCGGAGACCGACGAGCGGGCCGAGTGGTTGGCCGGGCCGGCGGGGTTGTCGTTCCTGCGGTTGCGGTCCGGGCGTCCGGAGCCGTTGGCCTCGCCGGAGGAGGCGGCGGCGTACCCGTACACCGATCTTGAGCGGGAGTTCGTGGTGCAGCGCCGGGAGGGTCAGGCCACAGGGTCGCCGGAGACGGTGGCCCGGCAGTTGGGCGACCTGCTGGCCCGGACCGGGGCGGACGAGTTGATGCTCACCACGATGGTGTACGACATCGCCGACCGGGTGCGGTCGTTCGAGTTGATCGCCGAGCGGATCGCCGGGGGCCTGCGACGCTGAGTGAAGGCACAGGTGCCGGGCAGGTTCGGTGCATCTACGGTGGTGGCCCAGGTCACAGCGGTTCTGTGCCGCGAAACACGATCTTCATGGGAGCGTCACCCCCGCGACGCGGAGTGCGCTTAACTTTATAACCGGTGGTGGTACGGCACTCTCCGGTCGGGACGGGTCGGGGGTGCCGCGGTGTGGGGCACCGGGCCGCAGTTGAGCGGATTCCGCGATTGCGGCCCGGTGCCTGTCCCTTTCTTCAGGCCTCAGCGCAGGTAGATGCGCGGGGCGGGCGGCGTGGTCATGCCGTCGCCGAGGAAGAAGCTCGGGTGCGGCGGCTGGTTGTAGGCGGTGTTCTGCCAGGCCACGGCCACCCGGTACTGCGGATCGTGCATCAGGGTGTGGATCCGGGTGCTGGTCGGGGTGGGGGTGCTGTAGATCCGCAGGGCCCGGCTGTCGCTGGTACGCCAGACCACCTCTTCCCGCCAGTCACCGAGGATGTCGGCCGACAGTGCCGGGGTGGCCTTGGTGCCGTTGTTGGCGGCCACGTCGGCGCCGGTCAGCAGGCGGGTGTCGCCGTTGGGGCCGTACTTGTCGATCCGGGTGGCGTCGAGCAGTTCCCGCACCGGGTCGCCGTCCCACCAGATCAGAAAGTTGGTCGAGGAGGGTTTGCGGCCGATGTTCTGACCCCGGGTGTTGGCCAGCCCGCTGACCGCCGAGGACCAGGATTCCGCGCCGGGGCTGCCGGCCCAGATGTCGCCGGAGACACCCCGGCCGTTGTCCCCGCCGGGCGGGGTGGACCAGATGAGTTGGCCGGTGCGGGCGTCGGCGAGGTAGGAGCTGGGTTTGCTGCCGTCCTCGTTGACCTTGAAGACCTCCAGGCCGGGTCGGGTCGGGTCGAGGTCGCCGACGTGCATGGCGTCGCCGTGGCCGGTGGCGGTGGAGTGCAGTAGTCGACCGTTGTCGTCGATGGTGGCGGCACCGTAGACGATCTCCTGTCGGCCGTCTGCGTCGACGTCGGCCACGGACAGGTTGTGGTTGCCCTGTCCGGCGGCGGCGCCGTTGCCGCTGGTGTTGGAGTCGAAGGTCCACCGCTTGGTCAGGCTGCCGTTGCGGAAGTCCCAGGCGGCGATGACCGCCCGGGTGTAGTAGCCCCGGGCCATGATCAGCGAGGGGCGTTGACCGTCCAGGTAGGCGGTGGCGGCGAGGAACCGGTCGACCCGGTTGCCGTAGGAGTCGCCCCAGGAGGAGACGGTGCCTCGGGGCGGGTCGTAGTTGACGGTGGACAGGGCGGCACCGGTACGACCGTCGAACATGGTCAGGTACTCCGGGCCGGCGAGGACGTAGCCGCTGGAGTTGCGGTGGTCGGCGCTCGCGTTGCCGATGACCTGTCCGGTGCCGGAGCGGCTGCCGTCGGCGGTCTTCATGGCAACCTCGGCGCGGCCGTCACCGTCGTAGTCGTACACCTGGAACTGGGTGTAGTGGGCACCGGCCCGGATGTTGCGGCCCAGGTCGATGCGCCACAACCGGGCGCCGGTGAGGGTGTACGCGTCGACGTAGACGTTGCCGGTGTAGCCGGACTGGGAGTTGTCCTTGGCGTTGGAGGGCTCCCATTTGAGCACGAACTCGTACCGGCCGTCGCCGTCGAGGTCCCCGACGCTGGCGTCGTTGGCCGAGTAGCTGTACGCCTCACCGCTTCCGGTGGTGCCCCCCGGCGGGACCTGCAACGGTACGTCCAGGTAGCCGGCCGGGAACTGCAACGCCGGGGCGGAGTCGGCCTGTTCGACGCCGTCCACCACGGCCCGCACGGTGTACGCGGCACCGGCGGCGGCCCCGCTGTCCAGGTGGTTGGTGGCCCCGGTGATCGGGGTGGAGTTCACCCGGGTGCCGCCCCGGTACAGGTTGAACGCCACCCCGGAGGTCTCGGTGCCCAGCAGCCGCCAGGACACCAGGTTGCCCGAGCCGGAACGCACGCTGACCAGCCCTCGGTCCAGGTTCTCCGCCTGCATCGACCCGGGCGGCGGAGTGGTCGGCGGTGGGGTGGTGGGTGGTGGAGTCGTCGGCGGCGGGGTGGTCGGCGGCGGAGTCGTCGGGGGCGGAGTCGTCGGGGTGGTGGCGCCGGTGCAGGTCGTGCCGTTCAGGGCGAAGCTCGTGGGGGCCGGGTTGGTGCCGCTCCACGAGCCGTTGAACCCGAAGGAGGTGCTGGCGTTGCTGCCGATCGCGGCGTTGTAGTCGACGTTGCGGGCGCTGACCTGGGCCCCGGACTGGGTGACGGTGGCGTTCCACGCCTGGGTGACCTGTTGACCGGCGGCGGGCCAGGCCCAGGTCAGGGTCCAACCGTTGAGGGGGTCACCGAGGTTGGTGACGGTGACGTCGGCGCCGAAGCCGCCGCCCCACTGGTTGGTGATGCGGTAGTCGACCCGGCAGCCGGTGGCGGCGGCCGAGGCGGTCAGGGTGGTGAGGGTACCGGCGGCGAGGGTGACGGCGGTGGTGGTGGCGAGCACGATGACCCGACGGGCCGTGCGGGGCATGGAGGTCCTCCGGTGGAGGTCGGGCGCGCGGCAGTGGTGGCTTCGCCGACCCTGCCCGAGGCCGGCGGGTGCCGCGCTGGCGGCAGAGAACCCGACGAATCGACGTCGGTAATTAGATTCCCGCGCAGCTGCGATGCTAGGGCACGCCTTTTCCCCGCACAATCTCGCAGGCGGCGGACCGGTCTGGGTGGGCGAGGCTCAGCGGTCAGCGGCGGAGAGGGCGGCGACTTCCTCCGGGGCCGAATCGGCCTCGGGGGCACCCTGCGCCGCGCTGGCCGCCTCGGCGATGGCCCGCTGACGGCGGGCCCGCCGCACCAGCCGCACCGCCAGCAGCAGGGCGGTGACCCAACCGGCCGCCAGCAGCAGGTAGACCAGCACCGGCAGGGCACCGTCGAACTCGGCGGTACGCATCAGGATGCGGGCGTTGGTCAGCACGATCACGCCGCCGACGGCCGCGCCGAGCATCTGGGCGGGGACGATGCGTACCAGCCAGGCGGCGATCGGTGCGGCGATCAGGCCGCCGATGAGCAGGGCCAGCACGATCGGCAGCAGGAAACCCTCCGTGCCCAGGCCGATGAGGAAGCCGAGGCTGGCCGAGACGGCGACGAGGAACTCGGAGGTGTCCACCGAGCCGATCACCTTGCGGGGTTCCATCCGGCCGCTGACCAGCAGCGCCGGGGTGGCGACCGGCCCCCATCCCCCACCGCCGGTGGCGTCGACGAACCCGGCGACCAGGCCGAGGGGGCCGAGGAAACGCCCCCGCAGTCGGCCCGCGGTCGGGTTGCGGCGCAGCGGCCGGGAGAACCGCACCAGCAGGTACGCGCCGAGGGTGAACAGGATCGCGGCCATCCAGGGGGCGGCGGCCTCGGTGGAGAGTGAGCTGAGGAAGGTGGCGCCCGCGAAGGCACCGACCGCCCCGGGGATGGCGATGCGGATGACCACCCGCCAGTCGACATTGCCGAACCGCCAGTGCGCGGCACCGGCGGCCAGGGTGGTGCCGATCTCGGCCAGGTGCACCGAGGCGGAGGCCGCGGCCGGGGCGATCCCGACCAGGAGCAGCAGGGTCGAGGAGGTCAGCCCGTACGCCATGCCAAGCGCCCCGTCGACCAGTTGGGCGGCGAGCCCGACGAGCGCGATGACCAGCAGCTTGCGCACGGCCGCCCCCAAACTTTTCGGCAACTCCTATCAACTTGGTCGAGAATGCGGCACCGGGGGGCCTTCGGTCAAGCCCTCGATCAGTCAATGACACGACTCCCCCGGCTCTCCCCCTTTCCCCTGAGGAGCGGGGTCAGGTCCAGGCGCGGGGGTCGGAGACCAGGCGGGTGACCGGCTCCGGCAGGGTGCCCTGGGCAACGTCGGCGATGGTGACCAGTTCGAGGATCTGGCGTTCGCTGGCGCGTAGGGCGATCCAGACGTCCTGCAACGCGCGGGCCGCGCCCTGGTAGCCGAGCTGCTCGGGCCGCTGCCCCCGGATGTGTGCCAGCGGTCCGTCGATCACCCGGATCACGTCGGCCAGGGAGATCTCCTCGGCGGGCCGGGCCAGCCAGTAGCCGCCCTCGGGGCCCCGCTGGGCCTGCATGATGCCGCCCCGGCGCAGTTGCAGCAGGATGCTCTCCAGGAACTTCGGCGGGATGTCCTGGGCTCGGGCGATCTGGTCGGCGGTAACCGGGCGGCCCCGACCGACCCCGGGCACCGAGGCCAGTTCGGTAACCGCTCGAAGGGCGTAGTCAACCCGCGCGGAGAGTCGCATGGCGGACACGTTAGTCGGCCCGCCCCGCCACCCGGACGATCACCCCTGCACCGATCGGCTGACCCGGATGGTACGGCCGTCGATCGGGCGGGGATTCGCGCCGCTGAAGGAGAGGCCGTCAGCCGGTCGGGTCAGGCGCCGACGCGGCGCAGCAGACCCTCCTGGACGACGCTGGCGAGGTGCCGCCCGTCGACCGTGAACAGCCTGCCGGTGGCGAGCCCTCGGGCCCCGGAGGCCGAAGGGCTCCAGCAGTCGTAGAGGAACCATTCGTCGGCGCGGAAGGGGCGGTGGAACCACACCGCGTGGTCGAGGCTGGCGCCGGCCACCCCACCGGGGCCCCACACCTCGCCGTGCACCGAGAGCACCGAGTCGAGCAGGGTGAGATCGGAGGCGTACGTGAGGGCGCAGGCGTGCAGCAGGGGATCGTCCGGCAGCTTGCCGTCGATGCGCATCCACACCCGCTGGTGCGGGTCGGCGGGACGGTCGCCGGGGCGTACCCAGCCGGGCTCGCCGACGTAGCGTACGTCGATGGGTCGGGGGATCTGTCCCCAGACGCCCAGCCGTTCCGGGTAGCGGGCCAGCCGGTCGGACATGGTGGGCACCTGCTCGGGCCCGGGTACGTCCGGCGGGACGGGGGCGTGGTGGTCCAGCCCGTCCTCGGGGCGCTGGAAGGACGCCGACATGAAGAAGATCGGCTTGTCGTGTTGCAGGGCCACGGAGCGGCGTACCGAGAAGGAACGGCCGTCCCGGATGTTCTCCACCTCGTAGGTGATCGGCTCGACCGGGTCACCGGGGCGCACGAAGTAGCCGTGCAGCGAGTGGACCACCCGCTCCGGATCGACCGTGCGGCCGGCGGCGACCAGGGCCTGGCCGGCAACCTGGCCGCCGTACACCCGCTGGGGTCCTTCCGGGGGGCTCATCCCCCGGAACGACATGGTGCCGGTCGGCGCCAGGTCGAGGACCTCCAGCAGTTGGTCTACGGCGGCCTGGCCGACGAGTACCTGGTCGTCGCTCACTGCAGGGCCCGCGCCGAGGCGGCGTCGACCAGCGAACCGAGCTGGTGCACCCGCAGGGTGTTGGTCGAGCCGGGGGTGCCGGGCGGGCTGCCCGCCACGATGACCACGTAGTCGCCGGGGTTGCCCCGGTTGAGCCCGAGCAGCGCCTGGTCGACCTGCCGGAACATGTCGTCGGTGTGCTGGACGAACGGCATCAGGAAGGTCTCCACCCCCCAGGAGAGGGCTAGCTGCTGACGCACCTCGGGTACCGGGGTGAAGGCCAGCAGGGGCAGGTCGCAGTGCAGCCGGCTGAGCCGTCGCACGGTGTCACCGGTCTGGGAGAAGGCGACCAGGGCCTTGGCCCCGATGGCCCGGGCGATCGAGGAGGCGGCGACCGTGAGGGCCCCACCGTGGGTACGCGGGTCGTGCTGGAGGCGGGGCACGGCGATCGAGCCGGACTCCGTGGTGCTGACGATCTTGGCCATGGTGCTGACCGTGAGGACCGGGTACTTGCCCACGCTGGTCTCGCCGGAGAGCATCACCGCGTCGGCGCCGTCGAGCACCGCGTTGGCGACGTCGGAGGCCTCAGCCCGGGTGGGCCGCGAGTTCTCGATCATCGAGTCGAGCATCTGGGTGGCCACGATGACCGGCTTGGCGTTCTCCCGGCACAGCTGCACGGCGCGCTTCTGCACCAGCGGCACCTCGTCCAGCGGCAGTTCCACGCCGAGGTCACCCCGGGCGACCATCACCCCGTCGAAGGCGAGCACGATCGCCTCCAGGTGGTCGACCGCCTCCGGCTTCTCCACCTTGGCCAGCACCGGCCGGTGTACGCCGACCTCGCTCATGATGCCGTGACACAGCTTGATGTCGTCGGCGGAGCGGACGAAGGAGAGGGCGACCAGGTCGACCCCGAGGCCGAGGGCGAAGCGCAGGTCCTCGGCGTCCTTGTCGGACATGGCGGGCACGCTGACCGCCACGTTGGGCAGCGAGACGCCCTTGTTGTTGCTGACCGGTCCACCCTCGGTGACCAGGACCCGGATGTCGTTGCCGGTGACGTCGGTGACCTCCACGGCCACCCGACCGTCGTCGATCAGCAGCCGGTCGCCGGGCTTGACCTCCTGCGGCAGCTTCCGGTAGGTGCAGGACACCCGATCCTTGCTGCCCAGCACGTCGTCTCCGGTGATCACCACGGAGTCACCGGTGCGCCACTCGTGCGGGCCGTCGGCGAACCGACCCAGGCGGATCTTCGGCCCTTGCAGGTCGGCCAGGATGGCCACCGGCTTGCCGGTCGCCTGGGAGGCCTCGCGTACCAGGTGGTAGACCGCCTCGTGGTCGGCGTGGCTGCCGTGGCTGAAGTTGAGCCTCGCCACATTCATGCCGGCCTCGACGAGCCCACGAATACGCTCGGGGGACGAGGTGGCGGGGCCAAGAGTACAAACGATCTTCGCGCGGCGTGTCACGCCCATCAGGCTAGTCTCTCCTCCAGGTCGGACCAGGGGCCGACCCCTTGCGCAAAGCGGAACAATTGTCCAACGGCGCGCGACGTACGCGCGCTGCCGGCGGGCGGGGACCACACCGGAACGTCGATGGCGGGCAACAGCGACCGCGCGCCGGAATGGTACGCCTCCCAGTCCAGGTTGCGCCCAGCCGCACCGTCCCCACAACCGCTGGTGACCGCACGATCGCCGAAGGTCAGCTATCCGATTCGGCTCAGCTTTCCGCCCTGACCAGCGGAAACTCCAGTGAACCGGCCGGGCAGAGGAAAGTCATCACGTCCACCCGGTAGAGCCCGGCCTGTACCGCCGGGTCGGCTTCCATCACGGTGCGCACGTCGTCGACCGAGCCGGTGCGGGCCAGCCCGAAGCCCAGGGGCGGGTCCGGCTGCCGGGCCTTGCCGTCGACCGCGCCGGAGACCAGGATGATTCCCCGCTGCTGGAGCGCCTGCATGTGCTCGGCGTGCTCGGCCTGCAACCGCTGGATGGTCTCGGCGGGCAGGGCCCGTCCGGCCGGGCCGGGATACAGCACGATGCACTCGTACGTGTCGAGCGCGAAGTCCAGATGCGGCTCTGCGGTCATGACGCCCCCTTCCGCGGCCCGTCTGCCCGTTTCGCGGCCCACCTGCGCCCGACGGCGGCACACACGCCGGTACCTCAGCCTGCCACGAAGCAGCAGGCCGTACCGGCCGCTCAGCCGATCCCGGTCCGGTGCTCCCGTGACCCGGGCGGGGTGCGGCGATGACGGCTAGATTTGCCGACGACGACGATCTAGAGGATGGGACTGACGCATGGCTGGCAGCGCTGACACTCGACCCGCCAAGGCTTCCGGCACCTACCGGATCGGTGGCGACCTGACCGTCGACCGGCTCGGCTACGGGGCCATGCAGATCACCGGCCCGGGGGTCTGGGGCGACCCGAAGGACCCGGCCGAGGCGGTACGGGTGCTGCGTCGGGCGTACGAGCTGGGGGTGACCTTCATCGACACCGCCGACTCGTACGGGCCGTTCGTCTCCGAGTTGCTGATCAAAAAGGCACTGCACCCGTACGCCGATGATCTGGTCATCGCGACGAAGGCCGGGCTGTCCCGCAGCGGCCCCAGCGACTGGCGTCCCCTGGGGCGGCCGGAGTACCTGCGGCAGCAGTGTGAACTGAGCCTGCGCCACCTCGGCCTGGAGAGCATCGGGCTCTACCAGTTGCACCGGATCGACCCCAAGGTGCCGCTGGCCGACCAGCTCGGGGAGCTGGTGCTGCTCAAGGAGGAGGGCAAGATCCGGCACATCGGGCTCTCCGAGGTGACCGTCGAGCAGATCGAGGCGGCCCGCGAGATCGCCCCGATCGCCTCCGTGCAGAACCTCTACAACCTGGTCAACCGCAAGGCCGAGGAAGTCCTGACCTACTGCGAGGGCAACGACATCGCCTTCATCCCGTGGTACCCGATCGCCACCGGCGAACTGGCCCGCCCCGGCGGCCCGCTGGACGCGATCTCCACCGAGCACGGCGCCACCCCCGCCCAGCTAGCCCTGGCCTGGCTGCTGCGCCGCTCCCCCGTCATGCTCCCCATCCCCGGCACCTCCTCGGTGGCCCACCTGGAGGAGAACGTAGCCGCCGCCCAGGTCACCCTGTCCGACACCGAGTACGAAACCCTCTCCACCGCAACCTCCTGACCCCAGCCCTCCGCACCCCGCGCCCCTGCTCTTACGCGATCTTGCACTTTTGGTCGCCTCAATGCGGCTTCTGTCCAGTTATGCCCCGACAAAAAGTGCATGATCGACGGGGCGAGGGGTGCGGGGCGAGGGTGGGGGTGTGTCCGATCGACCGCGCAATGATGATCCCGTCATGATCCATAAACGTCGATGAAAAGTTACGCCCGGGTAGACCCAGCTTCACCAGGCATCCGAGCCATCGACGGTCCACATACGACAAACGCCGCCCGTACCCACCGGGGTACGGGCGGCGCACGGTCGCGGCAGGCTCAGCTGGCGGTGGTGGTCACCTCCGGCTCGGGGTCGGGCCGCGCCGGGCTGTTCTTGACGTACGTCGGGTGCAACTGCACCGGCTTCGCCTCCTGCTCGCGGCGCTGGCGTGCCCGCACCCGCAGGTTGAGGAACTCCACGAAGATGGAGAAGGCGATCGGCCCGTACACGTAGCCCTTCGGGATGTGCTGGTCGAAGCTCTCCGCGATCAGGCTGGCACCGATGATCAGCAGGAAGGACAGGGCCAGCATCTTCACCGTCGGGTGCTGGTTGACGAAGTTGCTGACCGCAGCGGCGGAGACCAGCATGATGATCATCGCGATCACCACGGCGGCGATCATGATGGCCAGCTCGTCGACCATGCCGACCGCGGTGATCACCGAGTCCAGCGAGAAGACCACGTCCAGCACCAGGATCTGGGCGATCACCGAGCCGAAGGACACCACCTTCTTGTTCGACCGGCCGTGGTCGGAGCCCTCCAGGTGCTCGTGAATCTCGTACGTCGCCTTGCCCACCAGGAACAAACCGCCTAGCAGCAATATCAGATCCCGCCCGGAGATCTCCTGCCCGAACACGGTGAACAGCGGCGAGGTCAACCCGATGATCCAGGACAGCGAGCCCAGCAGCAGCAGCCGGGTGATCAGGGCCAGCGAGATGCCGATCGTACGGGCCCGGGCCTGCTGATGTTCGGGTAGCCGGCCGGACAGGATCGAGATGAACACGACGTTGTCGATGCCCAGCACGATCTCCAGCAGGAGCAGGGTCGCGAAGGCGATCCACAGCTCGGGACTGGTCAAGAATTCCATTCCATCCTCGACTCTCAGGACGCCGCCGGGCGGGGCACCCGGAACCATCGGCGATCTGCGCAAGCATGGCGTACCGCGTCACCTTCCGCACCGCAACCCCGCCCCAGCGGCGACCGCCGGACGCCCGACGTGGCGACGATCCGCCGGGAACCGGCGGAGGAATGGGCGCCGAGCGGTTCGCCGATACGAATGTCGAATGATTGTCCAGATCCGCATGGCACACCTTCTACAATCGTCGGATCTGACATGCGTGGAGCCCTATTGAAATCGGGGCCGGAGCGACTTCCGGAGGTGGCACCGTAGACAGTTCATCGATGACTGGCAGCAGTTCTCGGCGACATTTGAGGAAAGCTTGAGATTGGCCTTGGCCACCCCACTGCCGATCAAAGTCAACCCATTGCTAGCTGCCCGCACCTGTGCTTAGGTGGCGAACTAGATCCACCCGATCACTGTGGAGGGCTTTCCATGCGTCAAGCTGTGCCGTCAGCGTCACCTAGTCGGGTAAAGCGTCACATCGCAGTGGCCGCCGCGCTGCTCATCGGCCTTCCCGGAATGGCGGTGTCAATTACCGCCCCGGCCGCCGCCCAACCGCTCGAATCGCACTGCGGAAACGAGACCGGAAACAAGTCGGTCCAGGGCTTCATCAGCCACGAGGAACTGCGCCGCAGTCTCCAGCAGATCGAACACACCAGCAACGGCAACGTCCAGGTCGACGTCGCCGGCTACACGAACCAGGGCCGCGAGATCTGGTCCGCTCGGGTGGGCGAGGGCGACACCGTCGTCATGGTCCAGAGCCAGATCCACGGCAACGAGATGCACGGCACTCCCGCCCTGCTCAACGCCCTGCGTACCCTCGGCAACAACTCGAAGCGGTCCGAGGAGATCCGCAAGGCGGTCACCATCGTCGCAGTGCCGAAGCTCAACGCGGACGGCGGCGAACTGGTCACCCGGCAGAACGCCCGGCCCTGGAGCGACGTCGTCGCCGACTTCCCGCAGCTCGCCGGTGCGCGGACCGCGTGGAACTACAACAGCCGACTCGGCGGCTTCGACGTGAACCGGGACTTCAACCCCAACCTGGACTACGTCCCGCAGCCGGGTGACTTCCCGGGCAACAGCGCCTCCACCGGCTGGTACATCACCCCGGAAGCGCAGACCTCCCGTGACGTCTACCGCGCGCTGGAGCAGGAGTTCGGCACGGTCGACGTCTTCGTCGACCTGCACAACCAGGCCGCCTGCTACACCGGCGTGGGCATGGACGACTACACCACCCTCTCCATCTCCGGGCGCTTCATCGACAACCCCGCCGCGCACGGCAACTGGCCGAAGTTCGACTACGACGCCGCACGCCGGGTGAACGTCGCGGTCTACGACGCCCTCCAGTCCGGCAACTCGCCGCAGAGCAAGGTGACCCTGTACCCGCAGAACACCAACCTGCCGGGCACCGCCCTGGGTTCGTACGCCCTGCGCGGCAGCGCGAGCATCCTGTTCGAGACCCGTGGGCAGACCCAGTCCTGGGGCCAGAAGCAGCACGGGATGCTGACCAAGCAGATCGAGGACGGCCTCTTCGGAATCTTCGACTCGATCACCGACGGGACGCTGGACACCATCGACCCGGAGCGGTACGAGCTCATCCCCGAGCGGATCAACGCCCCGCGCGACTGATCTGAGTAACACCACCACCGTCGCCCCGGCTCTCCAAGGGCCGGGGCGACACCCGTTCCAGCCGCCGGTAGGCCGAGGGCGCGCGCTCAGGGACGCTCGGGAAAGTGGGCGAGGAAGGCCCGCCAGGCGGCCGGGTTGAAGGTCAGCGCCGGGCCGGTCGGATCCTTCGAATCGCGTACGCCGATCACGCCGGGCAGATTGTCGGCGACCTCGACGCAGGCACCGCCGTTGGTCGAGGAGCGCGACGAGGTACGCCACCGCGCGCCGGTCAGGTCGCCCATGTCTTCGCCGCCTCCTTGAGCACGTCGAGTGTCTGGCCCAACGGGAGGGCTTCGCTCCGCACCGCGTCCCACGCCAAGCCCAGGCTAGCAACCGAATCCGGCTGCCCAACGATCTGCGCTGCCAGTTGGTTGTCCATATAGGCCGCACGATCCCCATCAGGCAGATCGGCCAGGATGAACGCCCCGGCCAACCCCGAATAGATGCCAGCCGACAGCGGCACCACATGCAACTGAATATGCGGCTGCTCGGCGCAGGTGATCAGGTGTTCAAGTTGTTCGGCCATCACGTCCGGGCCACCGCAGGCCCGCCGCAGCACCATCTCGTCCAACACCACGAACAACTGCGGCCTCGGGTCGCGGTCGAGCACCGCCTGTCGCTGCATCCGCGCGTCAACCCGCTGATCAAGGTCGGCAATGGGGGTACGCGCAGCCCGGAAGGTGGCGCGAGCGTACGCCTCGGTCTGGAGCAGGCCCGGCACGAAGGAATGCTCATACCAGCGCAGCGCGGTCGCCTCCCGCTCGATCTGGATCAGTTCGCGCAACCAGACCGGGGAGGCGTCTCCCTTGACCAACTCGTCCCAGAGGGTCGCGAAGTAGCCGCCGGTCTCCAACGCACCGTCCACCGCGGTCAGATAGGGCAGGGTCGGCGGCTTCGTGCCGGTCTCGATGGCGCTCACCTGTGAATCCGAGCAGAACACCCGCTCGCCGAGTTGCGCCTGAGTCAGCCCGGCAGCCCCACGCCGTCGCCGCAACTCACGAAGCAGGTACTCCGAGGGCGAGATTCCCACGACTTCCACTCCCTTCCCCGGCGCTGTGCACCGTTCCGCGCCCATTCGAGCCTGGCCGCTACTTTCCGCGATCGCGTGCTGACTATTCACACCGTATGGGGCGTACGTCCAGGGTGGAAGTAGCACGGCGTGCCTGGTGGAGGTCGATCCCCCCGACCCGGCAGGCACGTACGTGGCGGGGGTCGCTGCCGGATGTCCCCACCGCAGCGACCCCCAACCAGAGCACCGCAGGCGATTCGCGCCCGTGGCAGGAAGTAGCCGTGGCCATCGGCCCGCCACACCGACCAGACGAGGAGGTGCCCGTGACATTGCCCAGGCCCGCGAATGCTGTCCCCGTCTCCCGTTGGAGGAGTCGCCCGGCCACCCCGACCCCCGGTGCGCGGGAGGACGGCACCCCCCGGGTCACACCCGGCGTCTACCTGCTGACCCGCGAGGCGTCACCGCAGTTCGCCAAGCCGATAGCGGTCCGGGTGATCCGCGAACTGACCGACCGGAACAGCTACCACGGCTGGGCATGGATCCAGGCGTACGTACTCGACCGCAACGGCGACGCCGTCCAGCGCCGGGAACTGTTCGTACGCCCGGTCGGGCTTCGACCGGTACCCCCGCCGAGCAGAAGCCGGGCTCGGAGCCGGCGGCGCGGCACGACCGGGGGCGACCGGTGAGGCGGGCGCACCTGCGCGATCACGTCCCATCCCGCCCGACCTGGCGCTGCCAAGCGTGCGGCAGCTCCTGGCCCTGCTCACCCGCCAAGCTGCGCCTGCTCGCCGAGTACCGGGGCAACATGCCAGGGCTGCTCGTCCACCTGGTCACCCTGCGCGAACAAGCCACCGAACAGCTCGCCCACCTGCATCCCGACGCCTACCCGACGAACCTGCACCAACGCTTCACCGACTGGGTGCCGATCCGCACCGAGCCTTAGACGCCCGGCCCAGGTGAACAAGAGCTGGTTGCCGTCGTGGCGCAGTAGGTCGCAGGAGATCCCGGCCAGGGTAGGGCGGAATTGTCTCCCCTGGTCGCTAGGCTTGTGGCAGACGGACGCAGGGCAGGAGATCTCGGAGCTGGGAAGGAGGTGCCGCCAGTGGTCAACGCACACGACGTTGCGGCGGCGGTATTGAGCGAACTCGGCCCGATGACCGCTATGAAGCTGGAAAAGCTCGTCTACTACTGCCAGGGCTGGCACCTGGCGCGCGAGGGGCACCCCTTGTTTCAGGAGCCGATCGAGGCGTGGCGCGAGGGCCCGGTGGTGCCGCTCCTCTACCGCCATCACCGAGGGCAGCGCATCGTGTCCGAGTGGCCACACGGCGAGCCGTCTCACTTGACACCGGCCCAGGCGGCCACGGTCCGTTGGGTGACCGAGAGCTACGGCAAGTTTTCAGCCACCGAACTGTCGACCATGACTCACAACGAGCTTCCTTGGCGCGTCGCCCGCGGCGCCCTTCCCGAGTCCGCTAGTTCGACCGAACAACTCAGCACCGACCTGATGCGGACATACTTCGCCCGGCAGGTGGCAAGCGTCGAGACCGCCGTCACCCTCGCATCCGCGAACGCCGCACTTGAAGGCGTCGAGTTCGACGAGGACTGGCAGGACAAGCTTCGCGATGTCGCCTCCGGCGTCATCGACGCCGACGAGCTGATCGCTCAAGAGATCGCCCGGATCTGCGGTGACCGAGACTGACCCGTACTGCTGGCCAGGCTCAGACTGCCTGAAGAACAAGCTGGGCATCTCCGATATCAAGCAACTGAACGAGGTCGAATCCAGGCTGGCCTCGATCCGTGAGGTGCAAGCCTCCCGGATGATCCTTCCGGGCAACTACGGCTTGGAGCACCTCCAAGACTTTCACCGCCACCTCTTCGCGGCCGTGTACCCGTGGGCCGGAGAAACCAGGACAGTAGACATCAGCAAGCCCGGTGCAAGGTTCTGTCACTGGCGCTTCATCGACGATCAAGTAAGCGCCATCCTCAGTCGACTCCCCGAGGATGGCTTCCTGCTCGGCCTGCGTCCGGACGCGTTCGTCGAAGCCCTCGCGCACTACTACGGTGAGCTGAACGTGTGCCACCCCTTTCGTGAGGGCAACGGACGAACTATCCGCTCGTTCTTGCGGCAACTAGTGCCTTGACCACGAACGTTCACGGTGTCGAGTGGACGGTAGCCTCGGCGCGGTGACGGAGGACGACTTCATGATCAGGCTGAGCCGGGACGAAGCGTTGGTGCTCTCAGACTGGCTTCACCGGATGATGGGCACTGCCGATTTCGACGAGTTGGTCGATCGCGACCAGGCAGTTTGGTCCCCGCTGTATCGCATCTGCGGGACGCTGGAGACCTCGCTGGCGGAGGTGTTCAGGCCGGATTACCCCGTCCGGCTGCAGGAGGCGAGGAAGCGGCTACTGGATGCGCTTGGCGGGGTGGGGCGGGCAACCGGCGATGCGTGACGCTCAGGCGGCACGTGTAGTCGGCTGCCGCCAGCCTCGTTGGCGTTCGCTGCGAATGCGGGCGCGTTCGCGGCGTTGGGCGGCCAGGACGTCGGGATTACGTGCGTTGACGTTTCGCCAGCGCAGGTAGGCCTGCAGTTTGCGGGTCAGGACGGTGTGGTTCGGGTGGTCGGAGCCGGCGATCACGAAGGTCCGCAGCGGGCCGAACTGGGCTTCTATCGGGTTGGCCCAGGACGCATACGTCGGGGTGAAGCACAGTTCGACCTTGTTCTGAGCCGCCCACGCCCGGATCTTGAGGCCCTTGTGCGCGGAGAGGTTGTCGAGGATGACGTAGATCGGCGCTCCGTCCTGACGCGCAGCCCGGATCGATTTGAGCGCGGCCAGGGTGTTCGCAGCGCTCTTGCGACGCCTGACGATGCCCCAGAGTTGGTCGTCCCCGACGCTGTAGCAGCCGTGGAATTGCCGGACGCCGTGCAGCTTGTGGTAGTTCGCCGGCAGCCGCTGCGGATGCCCGGACGGCGCCCACCCGGCACCGGCCTGCGGACGGATGACCAGTGGCCCGAACTCGTCGAAGGCGAACACCCGCTGCGGGAAATGCGCGGTGACGTACTCGATGCGGGCCAGCTTGGCATCCCGGTCGGGGTCGGTGGACTCCTTCCACGTCTTCGTCCGCTGAAAGGTGATCTTGTGCTGGTGCAGGATCTGCCGCAGACGTTCCCGCCCGATCCGAACTCGGCGAGTGGCATGGGCGGTGAGGTAGTCGGCGAGCTTGCGCACGCTCCACCGGGTGAACGGCCGCCCCAGTGCTTCGGGGCGGGCGTTGGCCGTCTCGACGATGAACGCTTCGTCATCGTCACTGATCAGGCGGGGACGGCCACCCGCCCACTGAGGGTCCAGGCTGGCCATGCCCATCTCGTTGAACCGGTGGATGACCTGCCTGATCGTGTCCTCGTCCGCCTGCACCAGCCGGGCGATCGCCGGCACCGTGTTCCCACCGGCCGAAGCAAGCACGACCATGGCCCGCCGTAATCGGACCGGCGAGCCGGTACCACGACGGGTGATCCTCAGCAGCTGCTGACCCTCCTGGTCACTGAGCCGCCGGACGCGCACGGGTTCTGCCACCGCCACAGCCTGAAGCCCGCGACGCCGCCCGTCAGCCAAGCCGGACGGCGTGTCATCCAACACCGCGAACCTTCGTGGTCAGAGCACTAGCGGCGGCAGCCGGCTACCTGCTCGACTGGTCCGAACTGAACGCGGAAGCAAACATCGGCGCCTGCCAGCAGCACCTCATCACAGCCGACCTCGGCCCGCTGATCACGGTGCTGCGCCCTGTCGTGCGACGGCTGACCTGAAAGCTGCTCAGCAGCGGACCCACGACGGTCCTTCAACTGGACACGGAACAACCAGGATCAACTCCTCGTCTCCCACAACGCCTGCCGATGCTCAGGTCAGGGCCGTGCGGTGCGGTGGGTGAGGAAGGCCCGCCAGGCGGCCGAGGTGAAGGTCAGCGCCGGGCCGGCCGGATCCTTTGAATCGCGTACGCCAACCACACCGGGCAGGTTGTCCGCGACCTCGACGCAGTCGCCGCCGTTGGAGCTGCTCCGGGTGCTCTTGCGCCAGATGGCGCCGGTCAGGTCAGCCATGATCGTGCCTCTAGGAAGTCGAGAGTCTGCCGGCGCGGAAGTGCCACCGAGCGCAGCGTATCCCAGATCGACCAAAGCCCGGTGGTCTCGTTTGTCAGCCGCCCGGCCGCCTGATCATCGAGGTACGCGACATCGCCGTCTTCGGTGGTCGCTATGACGAATGGCCCCGCCTGCCCGGCGTGCAGGCCAGCGTCCAAGGGGAGTACGTGCAGCAGGATGTTGGGCCGCTGGGCCATGTTGACCAGGTGGTCAAGCTGCGGACGCATGATCTCCGGGCTGCCTCGGCGTAGCGCGAACTCGTCAACGACCGCGACGAAGAGAGGCGGCTTACGCCGTTCCAGTACTGCCTTTTGGCGGCGCATACGGGTCTCGACGTAGTCGGCCACCTCGTCTTGCCCGAGCAACCCGCAGCTGAGAACTGCCGACGCGTACGCCGGTGTCTGCAACAAGCCCGGAATGACAGCGACCTGAAAGGACCGCAGCGAGGTCGCCTGAAGCTCCGTCTCCACCCATGGCCGCAGCCACGGCGGTTCACGACGTTTCAAAACGTCCGGCCAAAGGTCCTCCACCTCACGCCGGAGCGCCGCAGCCGCCGCCGCACGGTGACGCGGATGCGGCACACGGCCCGGTGTAATCCAGCGTCCAACCGTCTTCGGGTCCACCCCGACCTGCTCGGCGAGGCTATCGATGGTTTCACCGGCATCGGCCATGGCTGCCCTCAGCGCCTGGTTCATGACCACCTCCGAGAGGGACGTCTATGACGTCTGATGAACCTATATCCACGCGGTGTATCTGTCCACATGCAACCAGTGATCGTGGTTGCGAGGAGGTCGCCTGTGTCTGCACTAAAGCCCGCGAATGCCGTTCCCGCGTCGCGCTGGACGAGTCGCCCGGCCACCCCGGTGCCCGGCCACCGGGAGGACGGCACCCCCCGGGTGACACCCGGCGTCTACCTGCTGACCCGCGAGGCGTCACCGCAGTTCGCCAGGCCGATAGCGGTCCGGGTAATCCGCGAGCTGACCGATCGGAACAGCTACCACGGCTGGGCCTGGATCCAGGTCTACGTACTCGACCGCAACGGCGACGCCACCGAGCGCCGCGAGCTGTTTGTGCGGCCAGTCGGGCTTCTACCCGTACCCCCGCCGAGCAGAAGCCGGGCTCGGAGCCGACGGCGCGGCACGACCGGGGGCGACCGGTGAGACGACCGCACCCGCGCGATCACATCCCCTCCCGCCCGACCTGGCGCTGCCAAGCCTGCGGCAGCTCCTGGCCCTGCTCACCGGCGAAGCTACGCCTGCTCGCCGAGTACCGGGGCAACATGCCAGGGCTGCTGGTCCACCTGGTGACCCTGCGCGAACAGGCCACCGAACAACTAGCCGACCTGCACCCGAACGCCTACCCGACGAACCTGCACCAGCGCTTCACCGACTGGGTGCCGATCCACCCCTCCTGAGGACCCCCGTCCCGGGTGGCGGCAATTCCCCCTGCCGCGCCCGGGGCGGGTCACTCATCCGCGGCTGGCGGCTCTGTCGAGGTCTGTGCGGATTCCGCGCGGGAGGACAGGGCCTCGGCGATGGCGGCGAATTCGCGCAGGGCGGCCTGGAGGTCTTCGACGATCTCCTGAGCGATCACCTCGGGCGGCAGCAGGGCGTCGACGTCCTCCAGCGAAGCGTCACGCAGCCAGGTGATGTCCAGGTTCACCTTGTCCCGGGCGATCAACTCGTCGTAGCTGAACGCCTTGAACCGCTCGGACTCCACCCGCTCCGAGCGGTCCTTGCCGGGCAGATAGCAGTCCACGAAATCCTGGAGGTGTTCGCGGCGCAGCGGATTCTGCTTGAGGGTGAAGTGCTGGTTGGTACGGAAGTCGTACACCCAGAGCTTTTGGGTCCATGGCTGCTCGCGAGCCCGCTTGCGCTCGAAGAACAACACGTTGGCCTTGACCCCACCGGCATAGAAGATGCCGGTGGGCAGGCGCAGCAGAGTGTGCAGGTCGTACTGCTTGAGCAGTCGACGACGGATGGTCTCCCCCGCGCCGCCCTCGAAAAGCACGTTGTCCGGCAGGACCACGGCCGCCCGGCCGTCGATCTCCAGCAGCGCGGCGATGTGTTGTACGAAGTTGAGCTGCTTGTTGGCCGTCGCCGCCCAGAAATCGGTGCGTTCGATCTCCCGCTCCTCGCGGGACGCCTTGCCGGTCTCGGTCACCGACCGGATCGTGGAGCTGCGGCCGAACGGCGGGTTGGCCAGCACCAGGGTGTGCCGGCGGGCTGGCGGCTTACCCAGCGCGTCACCGATGGTGATCAGCGACTCCCCACCTGGGGTGCCGATGCCGTGCAGCAACATGTTCATGGCGGCCAGCCGCGCCGTACCCTCGACCAGCTCAGTACCGGTGATCGCGCCAGCCGCGAGGCTGCGGCGCTGGTCCGGGGTGAGGCTTGCGCCGTGGTGCCGCTGGACGTACTCGAAGGCGGCGAGCAGGAAACCACCGGTGCCGCAGGCCGGATCGGTGATCGTGTCGTCCGGGGTTGGCATCATGCAGTCCACCATCGCGGCCGTCAGCGCCCGAGGGGTGAAGTACTGTCCCGCCCCCGACTTGGTGTCCTCCGCGCCCCGGGCAAGCAACTCCTCGTACGCATCGCCCTTGACGTCGACACCGGTCCCGGACCAGTTTTCCTTGTCGATCAGGTCGACGATCAGCCGCTTGAGCTTCGCCGGATCCTGGATCTTGTTCTGCGCCTTGCGGAAGATCGTGCCGAGGGTGCCGCCTTCCTTGGCCAGCCCGGTCAGGATGTGCCGGTACTGCACCTCCAGCGCGTCACCCTCGGCATCCAGCAACGTCTGCCAGCTCAGCTCGGCTGGCACGATCTGCTCCGGCCGCATCGGCCGCTTCGCTCGCTCATCGGCCATCTTCAGGAACAGCAGGAAGGTCAACTGCTCCACATAATCGATGGTCGACACACCATCGTCGCGCAGCACATCACAGTAGTTCCAGAGCTTCTGCACCAGCCGGCGCGAATCCACAGTGCTCACAGCGGCAGTGCCTCCTGCTGGTAGTCATCGCCGGTCACCCTGGTCGGCGGTGCCGGCAAGTCTTTCTTCGTACGCCGAGAGCGCGCCTTCTGCCTCGGCAACGCCGCCTCGCGCTCAGCCCGAATCCGCGCCAACAACTCCGACGCCGGCTCATCATTCGGATCTTGGGGAATGAGCCGCCCCGCGAACGCCTCCGCCAACAACGACGCGCGCAGATGAGCTGCCTTCTGCCGGGCAGTCGCCACTGCCTTCTCCATGCCATCCAACATTGAAAGGTATGTCTCGGCCATCACCACCAGCCCTTCCTGCTCATCGCGAGGAGGAACAGGGACGGGGAACTGCCGCATTTTGCCGAGGCTGATGGAGGCTAGATTTACGCTTTGGAGGCCGTTGACCTCGAACCAGCGCCGCCCGAATCCGTTCGCGTGCCACGCCAACAACTTCGGGTGCAGCGCCTCATCTCTGACTCGGGCCCGGAAGACGTGGTTCTGGTGGATGCAATCGGGTATCTGCCCGTTCCACACCCAGCCTCGGCCCAACTTGTCCCGATCCCCACCCTCGTTGAGCAGCACGTCACCGGGGACTAACCGCAACTGTTCGACCTTCCTCGGAGGCACCCGAATCCGTGTCACCTCAGCAAGGTCGAGACGTCCCCGCTGCACGTTCGCAACCCGCAGATAAGGAACTTCCACAAAATCGGGATCCGACTGCCGCTTGGCGTCCTTGGTCACACCACCGACAACGTCGGCAATCTCCCCCAGCCGCTTCCACTGCCACGTGCTCGGAATTTTTGGCAAATCACCATCGATCACACTAGCTGGCTCGGGTGAATGCGCAACGCTCGTTAATGATTGATCCGTCAAACCTCCCACGCCCGCCAAGTACATGACTTTGTCCCGAAATCGATCAACGCGTCGAGCAACTTTGTCTACCTCAGCCATGCCTGCTTTCAAGATAGATAAGAAATCATCGAGAATGGCAGCAATGCGCTGTTGCTCAGCAAGCGGCGGAAGCGGAAGCGTAACAGACTTGAGGCTCGCTCCCGAGATGCCGGCCTGGCCTGCTGTCGTCCGCGCCAAGGCTCGCACATGAGACCTGACATAAGTTGATTGAAATAGGTACGCGACAACTTCGGGAACGGCAGCTTCGGGGTTCACTCGGACGCGGATAAGCTTGTCCGGGTAGGTCAGTGGGCCGACGTTCTGCGGGACGAGTGCACACGCTCCAACGAAGTCGATGTTTCCGTTGTAGCGAGTAAACACGAGGTCGCCAGGGCGAAGCAGAGAATCTGATCCCTCCAGGGATTCTGTGCTCTGTCCCGTGTAGCGAATATCGTCCATTCGAAGGTGGCCGGGCCGCACGGCACTGATGCGCAGGATCGGCACGCCGTCGGGCTCCGCGCCGGGGCGCGAGACGAAGATACCGTTCTTGACGGACTTGGCGATGTCGCCAAGGCGTACTTCCGTCCAGCCTTTTGGCAGGTCGGTCACGCGGAAAGCTCCTGGTTCAGTTCGGTGAGGAGGGGTTCGGCGCGGGGGCCAAAGGTGGTGGCGTAGCCGTCGATGCCGCCGCGTTCGGTGAAGGGTGCGCCGTCGAGGTCGTCCGGGGTGACCTCCACGCTTGTCGCTATCACGTTCTTGATCCTCTCCAGCCACCACACCTGGTCGGCAGTGAAGGTAGCTCCCGCCTGTTCCTGCCGCAGCAGCCACCCTCGGAAGCGTTCCTCGATGACGCTGCGGTAGGGCCGCAGCTCGGTGTCCAGCCCCAGTTCGTACCGGATGAGGCTGACCAGGTCGGTGACGCTGCGGGCGCCGGGGGCCTCGGCGGTGCGGCCGAGCAGGACGTACGCCTTCCAGAGCGATTCAGCCGTCCAGGCTTGCGGCGGTCGGGCGATCCGCCGGGCCAGGTCGGACAGGTCGGCGTACCCGATCCGGCCGCGTCCCTCGTAGAAGACCTGGAGGGCGGTGATCTCCGCGCGGTGGTCTTCCAGGTAGGCGTGCCAGTCCTTGACCATGTTCTGGGCCAGATCCTCGGCTGGCACCCCGCGCGCCGACAGCAGGGTGTCGACGTTCACCTCGTCGATGGTGATGTCGTGGGCCCGCCGGATGGCCAGGATGCGTTCCCGCAGTTCCGGGTTGGCGGCCAACGGGCGCAGGGCATCGGCCATCAGCTCGCGTACCGCTCGGGGGCCGGCGGCCTTCGCGGGGTTGAGCTGTTCCGGAGCGATGGCCTCGACCAGTCCCCGGGCGATCGCGGTGAGCGGCTGCCCGGCCAGCTCGGCGAGTTCCTCCCGCTCCGCGTCGGTGATCTTCCGGTCGAGCCGGGACAGCCGAGCCGACAGGGTGGCGACCTCGTCCGGGTTGGCGGTCAGGGTGCCTGCCTTGCGGAGCAGGTCACGCAGGGAGATCTGCTTCTCGGAGTGGCGGTGCAGGGGCACCGCCTCGTCCAACTCGGCTTCGGTGACGCCGACCGCGTCGACGATGACGAACCGGTCCTTGACCTGCGCGTCGGGGGTGACCGCCTGGAACTCGGCGGGGTCGATGGTGCGTGCCCCGCGTCCCTTCATCTGCTCGAAGTAGGTGGCGCTGCGGACCGGCCGGAGGAAGAAGACGCACTCCAGGGGGCGGACGTCCGTGCCGGTGGCGATCATGTCGACGGTCACCGCGATGCGCAGCTCCGGGCTGTTGCGGAAGGCTTGCAGCAGGGTGTCGGGGTTGGCCCCCTCACGACGGGAAGCATAGGTGATCTTCGCGGCGAAGTCGTTGCCACGCCCGAAGACCTGCCGCACCATCGTCACGATCTCCTCGGCGTGATTGTCGTCCCGCGCGAAGATCAGCGTCTTGGGCACGGTGTTGCGGCCCGGGAAGATCTCGGTGAACAACCGATCCCGGAAAGTCTCCAACACCAGCCGCAGCTGCCCCTTGGAGATCACCGATCGGCCGACCTGGCTGCCCTCGTACCGGAAATCGTCCTCCAGCTCCTGGTAACGCTCGGCCCGGGTACGCCGATCGCGCAGCGGCACCACCGTTCCGGCGTCGATGGTGTGCCCCGCCTCGGTGATCTGGGTCTTGATCCGGTACACGTCGAAGCCGACATTGACCCCGTCGGCCACCGCCTGCTCATAGGTGTACTGCGAGACCAGGTGCTGCTGGAAGAAGCCCAGGGTCTGGGCGACCGGGGTGGCGGTCAGGCCGACCACGAAGGCGTCGAAGTACTCGATCACCGCCCGCCACCGGCCGTAGATCGAGCGGTGACACTCGTCCACCACGATCAGGTCGAAGGTCTCCGGCGGGATGCGCGGCTGGTAGCCGACCTCCGCCGGAGCGTCCAGCTCATACTCGTCGTACGCGCGGTCGTCGGCATCCGGGTCGGGTAGGTCCTCACCGCGCAGGGCGGCGTAGAGCCGCTGAATCGTGGAGATGACCACGGTCGAGGAGTCGAGCAGACCCGCGCCGGAGAGCCGGTCCACGTTGTACAGCTCGGTGAACTTTCGCCCGTCGCCCGGGGTCTGGTAGCCCGCGTACTCCTGGAGGGTCTGCCGACCCAGGTTGTTGCGGTCGACGAGGAAGAGGATCCGGTTCGCGCGGGCGTGCTTGAGCAGCCGGTGGCTGGCGGTTACCGCGGTGAAGGTCTTGCCCGCGCCGGTGGCCATCTGGATCAGCGACCGGGGATGGTCGCCGGCCAGCGAGCGTTCCAGGCCCACGATCGCCTCGATCTGCGCCGGCCGCAGACCGGAGGGATTCAGCTCCGGCATCTGCCGCAGGCGGGCGCGCAGCGTCGGCGCGGCCGGGTCGTCGTCGGCCTCCCGCATCCACCGGGCCAGCGTCTCCGGCCGGTGAAAGGCAAAGACCTCCCGGGTACGCGGATGCGGGTCCAGCCCGTTGACGAAGGCGGTCTGCGTGCCGGTGGCGACATAGCCGAACGGCAGCGGCATGTCTCGCCGCCAGGCGGTCAGTTTCTGTGCGGGGGTCAGCCCGCGCCGGTAGCGGTCGAGTTGCGCCTCCACGCCACGCGGGGCGGTGCCTTCGCGCTTCGCCTCGATGACCCCGACCAGTTGCTGATCGACATAGAGCAGGTAGTCGGCCCGACCGCTGGCCAGGGTCACCTCCCGGAGGGCAACGCCGCGTCCCGCCTCCAGGTTGGCGTGTTCCTCGTCCTGGACCTGCCAGCCGGCCGCGTGGAGCTGCCGGTCGATCTCGACCCGGGTCTGTGCCTCGTTGAGGGGTCTGCGGGAGGCACGCCGGGCACGAGCGATGAACTCCTCCCGGCGGGCCGCCGACACCTTGCCGGTCCGGCTGGCGTCCCGGCGCTGCTGTTCGGCACGCGCCGCCGGCTCCAGGCTGGTGACCAGCTCGGCGGCCTCCTCGCGGGCGGCGGCAGCGGTCCGAACCGCCTGGTCGGCGGCCCGCTCGGCTTCTGCCTGCGCTCGCTCGACGGACTGTGCCCCGGTGAGCAGCAGCTTCGCCTCGGCCAACTCCCGGCGGTAGCGGTCCAGCTCGTCTCGGAGTGCGTCGGCGACGCTGCGCGGAACCTGCTGCTGTGGTGGCGTGGGCGGCACGAAGCCGATCGGCGAGCGGTCACCGGACACCGCCCGGTGAAACCACAGTCCCAGCTCGAAGCAGGTACGCAGCATCTCCAGTGCGGCACGTACCTCGGCCAGGTGGTCGTGGACCGCCTTGTTGCCCTGATCCCGCAGGCTGTGGAAGGCCCGGTGGATCTCCCGGGTCAGGGTCCCGTCCGCGTGCAGCGCCTCCACCCGGTGGTAGAAGTCGCTGCGGGGTTGCTGCCCGGTGCGCCGCAGCAGTTCCTTGGCCAACTCGTCGCCGAAGGCGCGGATCTTGAACATCGCGGCCTGCGCGTCGACATAAACCAGCAGCTCAGCGCCCGCCCCATACCAGACCAGCAGCGGATGATCCTTCAGCAGGAAACCGAAGTTGGCCGACCGTTCCGCCAAACGCCGTAATTGTCGCGGATTCACGTTCCCCCACGTCCACAGTTGCCGATGAACACGCCAGGATACGTACGAGGAATGGCGTTTGACCCACCTTGTCGCCGACCCGACACGCGCTGGCCCCGGTGGCGCCGCCCATCGATGCGGTGCCGTCCCGCGACAGCGGGCGGACGTGTGGATCACGCCGTACGATGCTGCTCCGTAGCTTTTGGACGAGGAGGATCATGTCCACGGCACCGCAGACCTCAACGCTCCGGCTGTTCGCCGTCGACGCGGGCATGCTCGTCGCCACCATGCTCGCCTTCGGCGGCTATCTGATGCCCTGGTTTCGTCGGAGCGAGCGCGCCCTGTGGTCCTTCTCCGGCTGGGAGTACGCCTCGCTCGGCGATGGGGGCGGCTGGACTCTGCTCACCTTCGGTTGGCTGCTGCTGGCTGCCGGGGCGGCACTGTGGGCAGGACGGAGCGTGGTGGCGGCGATGACCGGAGTGGTCGCCGCCATCGGCACCCTGGTCACCGCTCTGGCGGTGGTGGCGGCGAGCTTCGCCATGTTGGGCGAGCAGAGCAGCCTGGATTCGGTGGCGGAGCGACCGTTCGGTGCCGGGCTGCCGATCATGGCGGTTGGTATCGGACTGCTCCTGGCCACCTCCTGCCGGGCGATCGTCCGATGCCATCTGCTTCAGGTCGCCGAGGACCAGCACGAACCGCCTCAGCCGCCGTCTGCGTAGCTCAACACCTAGCGGCATAGCGAATTTGCTCCAGCGCGAATTGCTGGTGTGGAAATCGCAGATCCGAAGCTTCCCAGCCCCGCTTCCGGGTGACGCTAAATAAGCATTATCGCGACTACGCCAGGTTTGCGAGCTAGCACACAATTCATCCGGACATCGAACCCGCACGAGATGAATGAGCTAATTTGAATAATTGACGGTTACAGATGAATTTCGTTATTCTTGCGCGGCAGATGGCGCTCTGCGTGTTCGACGGGGCCCCACACTCAGCGTCAGCATGGAGGAATCACCATGGACGATGCCCGCAAGACCTGGCGACGACGTTCCACGAAATCATCGGCGGTCGCCATTGCGGCTGCCCTACTCGTCTCGGTGGCCGCGTCACCGGTGGCTGCGGCCGAGGGCAGCATTCTCGGCATCGACAATCCGAATGCCATTCCGGACAGTTACCTCGTGGTACTCAAGGACGACTCGGCCGTCAACGCCCAAACGCTGACCCGTGAGCTGACCACCAGGTACGACGTCAAGGTGGCGCACACCTACTCGCATGCGTTGAACGGATTCGCGGGCACGATGAGCCACGCCACTGCTCGCCGGCTCGCTGCCCAGCCGGGAGTGGCGTACGTCGAGCAGGACATCGAGGTCCGACTCACGAGTACGCAGGTGAACCCGCCGTCGTGGGGGCTCGACCGGATCGATCAGCGGCACCTGCCGCTCGACAACACGTACACGTACCCGGACGCGACGAACAGGGTGCGGGCGTATGTGATCGACACCGGGATCCGGACGACACATGCCGATTTCGGTGGCCGGGCGGTCTGGGGCATCAACACCACCGGGGACGGGATCAACACCGACTGCAACGGCCACGGTACGCATGTCGCGGGCACCCTCGGTGGCAGGGCATTCGGGGTTGCCAAGAGCGTGTCACTGGTCGCGGTCAAGGTCCTCGGCTGCGGCGGAGTGGGTACCACGGCGGCGGTCATCGCCGGGGTCGAATGGGTGACCGCTCAACACGTGACCAAGGGGACGGCGGTGGCGAACATGAGTCTCGGCGCCAAAGGCAGCCACGTCACCCTGGAGAACGCGATCCGGGGTTCCATCCTGAAAGGCGTGCTCTACACGATCTCCTCGGGTAACAACAACTCCGACGCCTGCGAATACACCCCGGCCAAGGTCCTTGAGGCGATCACGGTGAACGCCAGCACCATCGGCGACTCCCGGGCACTGTTCTCCAACTGGGGCCGCTGCACCGACATCTTCGCCCCCGGCCAGGAAATCCGTTCCGCCTGGTACACCAGCGACAACAGCTCCTACATTGCCAGCGGCACCTCGATGGCCGCCCCGCACGTCGCCGGTGCCGCCGCCCTGATCCTCGGCGTCACCCCCGGCCTGACGCCTCAGCAGGTAGGCAACCTGATCTTGGGCAACGCCACCCAGGACAAGATCCCCAACCCGGAGGGCTCGCCGAACCGGCTGCTCTACGTCGGCCCGACCGGGGTCGTCCCCATTCCGGGTGGTGCTCCGCTGGGCCCGACCGGTTCCTGATCTCCGACTCGCACAGTGGGGCCGCAGCAGAACTGCGGCCCCGCCCGCGTTCTGGTCCGTTACTGGACGGCCCGCCAGGCAGCGCCTCAATCCGCCGGCTGGCCTTGCCGGACGATGCCACGCGCGAAGGCGAACAGGCCCGCCTGGTCGACCCGCTCCGGGTCGACCAGCACGGTCACCCCGACTCCCGGCTCGGCCAGCCAGAACACCTGAACATCGGTCGCCAGGCCGGGCCCTTCGGGGTGCGGGAACTCGGTCACCTGGGAGTCGTCGTACTCGCGTTCGTGGTAGTCGACGAGGAAGTCGCGCAGCCCGTCGAGGTCGGCCAGCCGCTGCCCGCGCAGCACATGCACCCGTAGGTCCACCCGGTGCCCGTCGGCGGTCTGCCGCTCCCAGACCCGGCTGGTGATCTGCACGTCCCCCCACTCGCTGGCGAAGTCGGAGACCAGATCGCCCAGCCCCTCCGGCAGGTGTCCGATGTGGAATCCGTCCAACAACGCGCTCTCGCTCACTGCGCCACCTCCCCTGTCGTCGCGCCCTCGGCGGTCAGTTACCCAGTGCGCGTACCTTCGCGATGGTCTCCTGGACGTGCTGTTTGGCGGGCTCACCACCCTGGGCGGCCTGCGCCAGGGCCTGCCGGTACGAGTCGATCATGTTGATCAGCGGCCCGGCGGCGACCCCCTGAAGGGCTCCCGCGACGAGTTGCCGCGCCTCGGCCGCGTCCTGCGCGGCGGCGGCCGTCTTCGCCTTGGCCTCGTCCAGCTTCTGTGCCGCCGCCGCCAGCCTGGCGATCATCTCCGCTGCACTCACACGCCCTCCCTCACGTCCTCCACCATCCGAGCAACGACCACAAAGGAGCCTACGAGACTCCCGCACCCTGAAACAGCAGCGGAGATCTTGGTACGAAAGTGCCCCTGGAGGGGCGCAGGCGTACCAAGATCTCGGCGCATCTTCACCGCAGCGTGCGGATCAGGATCAGATAGCCGCAGTAGGCGAGCGGTACGGCCAGGAAGCAGAGCAGGAAACCGATCACCGGGTAGCGGGGTGCGGTCGTCGCGCCGACGGCGGGCCGACCCCAGCGGCCGAGCACCAGCCAGCCACCGATCAGTGAGGCGGCGGGCAGGCCGGCACACATCCAGGAGAACAGGGTCCATCCGCCGACCACCCCGATTCCGGAGGCCAGCACCATCACCAGCATGATCAGCACCGACACGGCCGCGAACCCGAGGTAGACGGCGATCGCCCGGGCCATCGGGGACCAGCTCGGCAGCAGCGCCGGCCGCTGGGCCAGCACCTCGGTCTGCTGGGCGTACCGGTCGGCCTCGTCGGCCCACCGCCGCACCATCTCAAGCTCCGTGGCCGGGTCGACTTCGCCGACCCGCTGGCCGGGCACCCCGGCCGCCGTCGCGCTCACCGCCACCGGCAACGTCCGCTCCGCCTCCCCCACACCCCCCTGGGAGTACGCCCCGACCCCCGGCCGCCCCGGCGCGGCGGCTACGCCGCCGTCCCACCCCGTCCCGTTCGCAGGTGGCCCGGAGGACACCGGCGCACCGGGTGGACCGGAGACGGGCGCGGTGCTCGGCTGCGGCCCGACGGGCGGCGGTGCGACGGCGATCGTGCGGCCCAACTGGTCCAGCCGCTGCCCCTGGGCCGACAGTCGACGGTCCAGGTAGTCGACGGCCGCACCGAGATCCCGCCGCCGGTCGGCCTCGGCGGCGACACCCTGCTCGTCGGCGCGCTGCTGGACGGACAGGTGCCGGACCAGCGCGGCGTACTCGTCGAAGGTGGACACGCTCACTCCTGCCCGTCGCCGGGGTGCTCGTCGCGGGCGAACGGCACGATCAGTCGGATCCGCTGGTCGTGCCGGTCGACCAGCAACGCCCGGTCGGCCCGGGGGGTGTACGCCAGGTCGTGCACCCCCAGGTGCAGGCCGAGGTCGGCGCCGGGCACGTTCAGCGCCACCAGGCAGGCGATGTCGTCGCGGTTCTGGGTCCCGCCGAGGTCGTCGGCGAGTCGACGCAGCCCCCGCCACCAGCCGAGCAGGTGCACCCCGTGACCGGGGCCCTGACGCAGCAGGGTGCGCAGGTCGTCGTGGCCGCTGCGGAAGGTGGCCGGGTCGCTCTCGGCGAGCAGTCCGGCGGCGGCGTCCATCCCGAACACCACCAGGTAGGCCCGCCCCGGCGGGGTCGTGGGGTCGGTCGCGCCGAGGGTGGCCAGGTGCTGCCGCAGGGCGGGGGCGTCGAGGCGTACCACCGGGTGGCCGGCGGCGGTCAGGGTGGCTGCGGTGTCGTCGGCGGCCGGGTCGGCGGCGGCGACCAGGGGGGCCAGTAGGAAGGTCACCTCCCCGGGGGTGTGCTGCCGGGCCAGGCTCAGGGTGGCCGCCCGCAGCACCTCGGCACCGGCGGTGGCGGTGCCGACCACGGCCAGGTGCCGCCCGGGGGCGGTGTCCATGATGAACAGGGCGCTGGTGCCGTCCACGTCGACCGTGCGACCGACCAGGGCCAGGGGTCGCCGACCGCCGGGGCGCAGGCCGGTGAAGGTGGGGTCCTCCTCCACCCGGGCGGTCTCGTAGCCCCGGAACACCGAGGGTGGCCGGGCGGTGGCCGGGCGGGCCTGCCACAGCTCGTGCCGCAGTCGGGTCAACTCCTCGGCGGCGGCGTAGGCGTCCGGGAAGCGGATGATCGTGTTGGCCCCGGACACCCCGGCGGCGGTGTTCACCACGGCCGAGCCGACCGGCAGGGTGGCTGCGGCGTCGTTGAGCTGGTCGAGCACTCCCCCGCCTCCGGGCAGCGCCACCCGCAACGCGAACTGCCCGAACACCGCCTCGGCCCGACCGTAGAGGGCCTCGATGCCGGTGGTGCTCTGGCTGGCCAGCACCAGATGGATGCCGTACGAGCGGCCCTTGCGGGCCAACTCCTCCAGCAGGTCCACCGACTCCCGGGAGATCGGGTCGTTGCCGGCCAGCAGCACCTGGAACTCGTCGATCACGGCGACGATCCTCGGCACGGCGGTGTCAGCGGGCAGGTCGGCCAGTTTGGTGACCCCGTGGCGTTTCAGGGCGGTGGCCCGGCGGTGCAGTTCGCGGCGCAGTTCCCGCAGCACGGCCACCCCGTACTCGCGGTCGCTCTCGATGCCCACGGCTCGGGCGTGCGGCAGCCAGGAGGGGTCGCGGCCGGTGGGGACGAACTCGGTGAAGCTCACCCCCTCCTTGAAGTCGAGCAGGTAGAGCTGCAACTCGGTGGGGGCGTAGCGGGCGGCCAGCCCGTAGAGCACGTCCAGCAGGAACACCGTCTTGCCGCTACCGGTACGCCCACCGACCAGCCAGTGCGGGGTGGCGTCGTCGAAGGCGATCGTGAAGGGTTCCCGGCCGGCTCGACCGACCACGGTACGCAGGCCGAAGCGGGCCGAGGCGGCCCACCGCTGGGACGGCAGCAGATCGGCGAAGCCGACCGTGGCGCCCCGGCGGGCGGTCTCGCCGAGGTGGGTGGCCAGCGCCGCTACCGAGGCCGGCGGCGGGTCGCCGTCCAGGCGTACCGGCAGGGGCAGGCCGCTGCCGTCGGCGCTGAAGGGTGCGTGCGGCGGGTCACCGACCCGGGCGTACCCGTCGATCATCCGCAGGGTGGTCGTGGTGCCCAGCGGCGGCAGTGTCTCCCCGGGCCCGGCGGCGGTCCACCCGGCCAGCAGGACGCAGACGGCGGCGGCCGGTCCGGCGTGGGTGAGCGCGGCCAGCCGGGCGGCCTCGCGGGGGGAGGGGACGGAGGCGGCGACCAGCACCAGGAGTTCCTGGTCGGGGCGGTCGCTGCGCCGGGCGGTACGGGCGTGTTGTTCGGCGGCGTCCAGCAGGGTGGCGACTTCCGCCTCGGTGGTGGCCGGTGGGTCGATGACCCCGGAGTCCAGCAGGGGTCGCAGGGGTCCGAAGGTGGCCCCCAGGGCTCCGCTGTCCAGCCCGGCCACCCGGACCGAGCCGGGTGCGGCCGTGGCCAGCAGCCGCAGCACGACCGCGCGCAGCAGCCCGGCCACGGCCGGGTTGCGGGCGTCCGTGTCGACGGACAGGTGGTGGCCGGCCCCGAGGGGCACCAGGACGGGGAAGCCCGCACCGGCGGTTATCGCCTCGCCCAGGCGTACCGGCACCGGTTGACCGGCCAGGGGGGTGCCCGGGGTGGGGGTGGCCAGGGTGCCGCCGACCCGGGCCAGCCGGGTCAGCAGGTCGGGGTCGACCCTGGGTGCGGGGGGTGTCGTCCCCCGCAGGGCCTCCCGGGCGGCCTCGAGGTGGGCCCGGGCGGCCCGGTGGGCGGCGGTAGCCTGCCCGTACGCCGACGCGAGCCTGCCCAACCTCTGCTCCTCCGCCGCCCGTCCTGTGGTCCGCTGAAACCCTAACGGACCACGGCCGGGCGGGCACGCGTCCGCGTACCCGGACGTGTCGGCCCACAGTGGAACGGCGACGGCCGACGGTGCGCGGGGTGCGTACCGTCGGCCGTCGGCGGTGAGCGGTCAGCCGGTGACCGCGTTGAGGGCCGGCAGGTAGCCGTGGCGGTAGCCGTCGGCGTTCGGGTGGTACGCCTCGATGACCCCGGTGACGTCACGGATCCACGGCTGGGCGGCGCAGACGCCGTGACCGGCGAAGGTGGGCCGGGTGTCGGCGAAGGTGGCCCCGGCCGCCGCCGCCCGGTCGGCGGTGACCTGGGCCAGGGTGTCGGCGGCCTCGTTGAGCAGGGTTCGCTTCTGGCTGCTCATCGCCAGCAGTCCACAGGAGCCGGTCTCGAACAGGCGCGGGTAGCCGAGCACGATCAGGCGGGCGTTGGGGGCCCGGTCGCGGATGGCGGCGTAGGTGCGGTCCAGCCGGGCCGGGAGGGTGCCGGTGGCGAAGGCCTTCGCCTGGTTGACCGCGTTGGTGCAGCTGGAGGTGCTGCCGAACCGGCAACTGGTCATCACGTCGGCGAAGCCGGCGTCGTTACCGCCGACCGTGATGGTGACCATGGTGGTGGTGCTGCTCAGCGAGCTGAGCTGGTTGTTGAGCACGTCGGCGGTGACCGCCCCACCGCAGGCGGGGAAGCGGAAGCTGGCCACGTTGTTGGCCGCGGCCCACAGCGGGGCGTACGACTTCTGACTGCGCAGGCAGGTGGACAGGTCGTACGGGCCGGCGCCGACCCCGGAGGAGTAGGAGTCGCCGAGGGCTACGTAGTGGATGGGAGCGGCAGCCTGGGCGGCGGCGGGCACGGCCAGCGCACCGAGGGTGGCGGTGGCGATGGCGACCAGCGCGGCCAGGGCGCGGGCCAGCGGACGGTGGGGCATTGGCGGACCTCCACAAGGGGGTGGTGGTGGAGCCCGAGAACCGCGCGCGTGGCCAAGGGTTGTTACTGGGCGGTAATGCTATCGAAACATCTGGATTAAGGGAATAGCCGACGGCACCCGCCCGATCGGCGTGATCAGGCGGGTGCCGTGTGCTCTGGGCCGCGTGCTGTTAACAGGGGGCCCTTCCTATGCACGAGGCGTTAAGAAGGTGCCCTTCCTTACACCGTCAGCGGGCGGGAGTCGGCGCGGACGGGAGCGGGCAGGGCACCCACCCCGTCGAGGTAGTGGTGGATCGCCGCGGCGGCGGCCCGCCCCTCGGCGATCGCCCAGACGATCAGCGAGGCGCCCCGGTGCATGTCACCGGCGACGAAGACCCCCTCGGTCTCGGTCTGCCAGTCGGCCCGGGAGTCGATCGCGCCCCGGGCGTTGCGGGCCACCCCGAACTGGGCCAGCAGCGGCTGCTCCTCGGTGCCCTCGAAGCCGATCGCCAGCAGCACCAGGTCGGCGGGCAGTTCCCGCTCGGTACCCGGCACCGGGGTGACGATCCGTCGGCCGTCGCGCTTCTCCACGGTCACCTCGGCGATGCGTACCGCCCGGACCGCGCCGGTGCCGTCGTCGACGAACTCCTGCACCGCGACCGCGAAGACCCGCTCGCCGCCCTCCTCGTGGGCGGCGTACTCCCGCAGGATCCACGGCCAGGTGGGCCAGGGGTCGCGGGCCTCGTCGCGGGCCCGGGGCGGCTGCGGGTACAGGTCCAGCTGGTGTACGCCGGCCGCCCCCTGCCGGTGGGCCACCCCCAGGCAGTCCGCCGCGGTGTCCCCGCCGCCGATGATGACGACATGCTTGTCGGCCGCGTCGATCGGAGTGCCGTCGGGCAGGGTGGCCAGGGCGGGGCGCCCCTCACCGGCTGCGGCAACCACCCGGTTGGCCGCCACCAGGTGCGCCATCGCCTGGTGCACCCCCCGCAGTTGCCGGCCAGGGGTGTCGGACTCGCGGCCCTGCAACGCCCCACAGGCCAGCAGCACCGCGTCGTGCTGCTCGCGCAACTGCTCGGCGGTGATGTCGACGCCGACGTTGACCCCGGTGCGGAACTGCACCCCTTCGGCGGCGAGCTGGGCCAGCCGGGTGTCGATGTGCCGCTTCTCCAGCTTGAAGTCGGGGATGCCGTACCGCAGCAGGCCACCGATCGCGTCGTCGCGCTCGTACACGGTGACGGCGTGACCGGCGCGGGCCAGCTGCTGCGCGGCGGCCAGCCCGGCCGGGCCGGAACCGACCACGGCGACGGACCGGCCACTCGGCGGCGGCACCTCGGCCGGGGTGAGCCCCCGGGCCACGGCGGCGTCGGCGATCTCCGCCTCGACCTGCTTGATGGTCACCGGGTCACCCCCGGCGATGCCGAGCACGCACGCCGCCTCGCAGGGCGCCGGGCAGAGTCGACCGGTGAACTCGGGGAAGTTGTTCGTGGCGTGCAGGGACTCCACCGCCGCGTCCCAGTTGCCGGTGCGGACCAGGTCGTTCCAGTCCGGGATCCGGTTCGCCAGGGGGCAGCCGGCGGTGTCGCTGTGGCAGAAGGGGATGCCGCAGTCCATGCACCGGGCCGCCTGCTCGCGGATCAGCTCCTCACCGGCCGGGGGGTAGACCTCCCGCCAGTCACTGATCCGCACCGGCACCGGCCGGCGGGCCGGCATCCGACGGGGGTGACGCAGAAAACCGTTCGGGTCAGGCACGAGCCACCTCCTGGGCGACCACCCGGTCAGCGGGCGGGACCGACTGCGACGCCTGCGTGGGCGTCGGCTGCGGTGGGGCGGCGGCGGGCGCCAGGGCGCTCATCACCGCCTCGTCGACGTCCTGGCCGGCGGCTTCGGCGGCCTGCATGATCTCCATGACCCGGCGGTAGTCCCGGGGTACCACGGCGGTGAACTCCTCCACCGCCTCCGGCCAGCGCTTGAGCAACTGCTCGGCGACGGCCGAGTCGGTCTCGGCGAAGTGCCGCTGCACCAACTCGTGCAGCCGGGCCCGCTCGGACTCACTGGGGGCGGACAGGTCGACCAGTTCGGTGTTGACCCGCCGTCGGTCCAGGTTCCAGACGAAGGCCGTACCACCGGACATGCCGGCGGCGAAGTTGCGCCCGGTGGCGCCGAGCACCACCACGGTGCCCCCGGTCATGTACTCGCAGCCGTGGTCGCCGACTCCCTCGACGACGGCCACCGCACCGGAGTTGCGGACCGCGAACCGCTCCCCCACCCGACCACGCAGGAAGACCTCTCCCCCGGTGGCGCCGTACAGGATGGTGTTGCCGGCGATGATCTGATCCTCGGCCCGGCTACCCGGCGCGGCGTCCGGGGTGACGAACGGCGAGGTCGGCGCCGGTCGGACGATCAGCCGACCACCGGAGAGCCCCTTGCCGACGTAGTCGTTGGCGTCGCCGTACAGCCGCAGGGTGACCCCCCGGGGCAGGAAGGCCCCGAAGGACTGCCCGGCGGTGCCGCGCAGGGAGAACTCGATCGTGTCGGTGGGCAGCCCGGCGCCGCCGTAGCGGCGGGTGACCTCCCCGCCGAGCATCGCCCCGACGCTGCGGTGCTCGTTGCGGATGGTCACCTCGGCCCGCACCGGGGCGGGCTCGCCGTCGCCGCGCAGGGCCGGCTCCGCCAGCGCGATGAGCTGGTTGTCCAGCGCCAACTCCAGGCCATGATCCTGGGCGCGTACGCCCCGACGGGCCGCCCCCTCGGGCAGCTCCGGCAGGTGCAGCACCCGGTGCAGGTCCAGCCCGCCGGCCTTCCAGTGCTCGATCGCCGGTGCCACGTCCAGCAGCTCGGTGCGGCCGATCGCCTCGTCGATGCTGCGCAGACCTAGCTCGGCCAGGTAGCCGCGGATCTCCTCGGCGAGGAACAGGAAGAAGTTCTCCACGAACTCCGGCTTGCCGGTGTAGCGCTCCCGCAGCACCGGGTTCTGGGTGGCGATGCCGACCGGACAGGTGTCCAGGTGACAGACCCGCATCATGATGCAGCCGGAGACGATCAGCGGGGCGGTGGCGAAGCCGAACTCCTCGGCACCGAGCAGGGCCGCGACGATCACGTCCCGGCCGGTCTTGAGCTGACCGTCCACCTGCACGGTGACCCGGTCACGCAGCTTGTTCAGCAGCAGGGTCTGCTGCGCCTCGGCCAGGCCCAGCTCCCAGGGGGTGCCGGCGTGCTTGAGGGAATTCAGTGGGGAGGCCCCGGTGCCGCCGTCGTGACCGGAGATCAGGATGACGTCGGCCTTGAGCTTGGCCACCCCGGCGGCCACCGTGCCGACCCCGACCTCGCTGACCAGCTTGACGTGCACCCGGGCGGCCGGGTTGACGCACTTGAGGTCGTGCACCAGCTGGGCCAGGTCCTCGATGGAGTAGATGTCGTGGTGCGGCGGCGGGGAGATCAGACCCACCCCGGGGGTGGCGTGCCGGGTCCGGGCGATCCACGGCCACACCTTGTTGCCGGGCAACTGCCCGCCCTCGCCGGGCTTCGCGCCCTGGGCCATCTTGATCTGGAGGTCGTCGGCGTTGACCAGATATTCGCTGGTCACCCCGAACCGGCCGCTGGCGATCTGCTTGACCGACGAGCGGCGCTCCGGGTCGTGCAGCCGGTCGACGTCCTCGCCGCCCTCACCGGTGTTGGACTTGCCGCCCAGGCGGTTCATCGCGATCGCCAGGGTCTCGTGCGACTCCGCCGAGATCGACCCGTACGACATGGCGCCGGTGGCGAACCGCTTGACGATCTCGCTGGCCGGCTCCACCTCCTCGATCGGCACCGGCGGCAGTTCCCCGGTACGCAGCCGGAACAGCCCGCGCAGGGAGCCGGCCTTCGCGGCCAACTCGTCGACCTTGGCGGTGTAGCTGCGGAACACGTCGTACTGGCGGCTGCGGGTGGCGTGCTGGAGCAGGAACACCGTCTCCGGGTTGAACAGGTGCAGTTCACCCTCGCGGCGCCACTGGTACTCCCCGCCCACCGGCAGCCGGTCGCCGGCCGGGACTCCGGGCGCCGGCCAGGCCAGGGCGTGTCGGGCGGCCACCTCGGTGTGGATGCCGTCCAGGCCGACCCCGCTGATCGTGCTCGGGGTGCCCCGGAAGTACCGCTCGATCAGGCGGCTGTGCAGCCCGACCGCCTCGAAGACCTGCGCCCCGCAGTACGAGGACACCGTGGAGATGCCCATCTTGGACATGATCTTCAGGACCCCCTTGCCCAGGGCCTTGACGTAGTTGCGGATCGCGGTGCGCGGCTCGATCCCGGCCAGCGCGCCGGTGGAGATCATGTCCTCGACCGACTCGAAGGCCAGGTACGGGTTGACCGCCGCCGCGCCGTAGCCGATCAGCACGGCCGCGTGGTGCACCTCCCGGCAGTCGCCGGACTCCACGATCAGGGCCACCTGGGTACGGGTCTGCTCCCGGACCAGGTGCTGGTGCACCGCCGCGGTGAGCAGCAGCGACGGGATCGGGGCCAGGTCGGCGTTGGAGTCCCGGTCGGAGAGGACCAGGATGCGTACCCCGTCCTCGATCGCCTCGGAGACGTGCCGGCAGATCTCGGTCAGCCGGGCCTTGATCCCGGCGCCGCCGTCGCGGATGCGGTAGAGCCCGGAGACCCGTACCGCCTTGAAGCCGGGCAGGTCGCCGTCCTCGTCGATGCTGAGGATCTTGGCCAGCTCGTCGTTGTCGATCACCGGGTAGGGCAGCACGATCTGCCGGCAGCTCGCCGGGCCGGGGTCGAGCAGGTTGCCCTCCGGGCCGATGGTCGAGGCCAGGCTGGTCACCAACTCCTCCCGGATGGCGTCCAGCGGCGGGTTGGTGACCTGGGCGAACAGCTGGTGGAAGTAGTCGTAGAGCAGCCGGGGCCGGGTGGACAGCGGGGCGATCGGGGTGTCCGTGCCCATCGACCCGATCGGCTCCGCGCCGGTACGGGCCATCGGGGCGAGCAGGATCTTCAGCTCCTCCTCGGTGTAGCCGAAGGTCAGCTGACGACGGCGTACCGAGTCGTGGGTGTAGACCTGGTGTTCGCGGGCCGGCAGGTCGTCCAGCTCGATCAGCCCGGCGTGCAGCCAGTCGGCGTACGGCTGGGCGGCGGCCAGCTCGGTCTTGATCTCCTCGTCGTGCACGATCCGACCGGTCGTGGTGTCGACCAGGAACATCTTGCCGGGCTGGAGGCGACCCTTGGCTACCACGGTGGCCGGGTCGAGGTCGAGCACCCCGGCCTCGCTGCCCAGCACCACGAGCCCGTCGGCGGTCTGCCACCAGCGCCCCGGCCGCAGGCCGTTGCGGTCGAGCACCGCACCGACGATCTCGCCGTCGGTGAAGGCGACCGAGGCCGGGCCGTCCCAGGGCTCCATCAGGCTGGCGTGGAACCGGTAGAAAGCCCGCTTGTCGGCGGCCATGTCCGGGTCGTTCTCCCAGGCCTCCGGGATCATCATCAGCACCGCGTGCGGCAGGCTCCGCCCGGCCAGGTGCAGCAGCTCCAGGACCTCGTCGAAGTTGGCCGAGTCGGAGGCGGCCGGGGTGCAGATCGGGAAGACCCGGCGGATGTTGCCCGGCAGATCGGGGGTACGCAGCAGGGCCTCACGGGCCTGCATCCAGTTCCGGTTGCCCCGGATGGTGTTGATCTCACCGTTGTGGGCGATGAACCGGTACGGGTGGGCCAGCGGCCAGGAGGGGAAGGTGTTCGTGGAGAACCGGGAGTGCACCAGGGCGATGGCGCTGTCCACCCGCTCGTCGGTCAGATCCGGGTAGAAGGCCGGTAGCTGGTCCGGGGTGAGCATCCCCTTGTAGACCATGGTCCGCCCGGACAGCGAGGGGAAGTACGCCGGCACTCCCCGCTCGGCGGACTCCCGCTCGGCCTGCTTGCGTACGCAGAAGGCGACCCGCTCCAACTCCAGGCCGCTCAGTGGGGAACCGGCCGGACCGGCCGGGGTGTCGGTGAGCCGACGGGCGGCGAGGAACAACTGCCGCACCCGGGGCATCGCGGCCAACGCCGTGTCGCCCAGGTCGGAGGGATCGACCGGCACATCCCGCCAGCCGAGCAGCTCCGCCCCCTCGACCAGGGCGTACTTCTCGACCACCTGGCGGGCCCGCGCCGCACCGGCGTCGTCGTCCGGCAGGAAGACCAGACCGGTGGCGTACTCACCGTGCGGGGGAAGGGGGAAGTCCACCACCGCGCGCAGGAAGGCGTCCGGTACCTGGATCATGATGCCGGCGCCGTCGCCGGTGTTCGGCTCCGCGCCCCGGGCACCCCGGTGGTCCAGCCGGCAGAGCGCGCCCAGGCCGTTGGCGACCACCGTATGGGAGCGCCGTCCGTGCAGATCGGCCACGAAGGCGACCCCGCAGGCATCGTGCTCATGAGCGGCGTCGTACAGGCCGGCAGGAGACGTCACCTGGGGGTCCTGCGGTGCCGGCTGGGGGCGGTGTGGGTACGCAAAGGCCACCGGGCCTCCTGTCGTCACTCAGGCTAAAAAATGATCGGGACGACGTCGGCCCTATACGGACTATTAAGTCTACGTTAGGGCTCGTAGGGCAAGGCCAGTGCAGATTGATCACACCGTCCAGACTCTGAGACGGGTAATCTCGCCGGGTGGATTCCGAGCGTACCGACCTCCTCGACCGATTGGAACGGTTCTACGACGCGGTGCCCCGGGACGCGGCACATGTGGAAGATCACGGCGCTCTGGTCCTCTTCGTTCGGGAAGGCCGCGGATGGCCGTTCTACGCGCGACCGCGTCGGGGTGCCGGGCGGCCGCCGTCGCTGGCCGAGCTGACCGAGGTCCGCGCCCGGCAGCGGGAGTTGGGCCTGCCCGAGGCGCTGGAGTGGGTGCACGACCTCAACCCGGACCTGCTCCCGGTGGCCCGTGCGGCCGGCCTGGCCGTACTCGAAGCGCCGTTGATGGTCCTCGACCCGGCCGCCCTGCCCGACCCGGTGACCCTGCTCCACCCGGAGGCCGTCGCTGGCGTGTCGGTGCGGTTGCTAGGCCCGACGGACGATGATCTCGGTGCAGCGGTGGCCGCGCGGCGGGCGGTGGCGGCGGTCGGATTCGCCGCGCCCGGCACCGCGCGGGGCAGGTCCGGAGCGGCCGAGCGCGACGCGGCCATGATCGGCCTGGACGAGGCGGCGGTCGACGAGGAACGCGCCCGCATCGCCAACGGCAGCCACCTCTCGGTACTGGCCGGCACTGCCACCGAAGGCCCGCTGGCCAGCGGCATGGCCATGCGGGTCGGTGACGTCGCCGAGATCGCCGGGGTGGCCACCCTGCCCAGCGCCCGCCGTCGAGGACTCGGTGCGGCGGTCACCGCCACCCTGGCCCGTGCCCTGCTGGCCGACGGAACCGACCTGGTGTTCCTCTCCGCCGGTAGCGAGGAGATCGCCCGGGTCTACCTGCGGGCCGGTTTCCACCGCGTGGGCACCGCCTGCGTGGCCGAACCTGCCGCCGTCACCACCTGACCGGCCCGCACAACCTGATCCGACAGCCGCACAGGTGCACCGACTGCCGCTCTGGTCGAGCCAAGCGATCAACACCTACCATGTGTCGATGATCGATCAAGGTCAGACACGCGTCCCCATCCCGGTCGTCGCGGCCGCGATCATTTTCCCCCTGGCGAGCGTCATCCAGGCGATCCAGTTCAAGACGAGCACTGCTCCGGGGGTCACCGACACGAGGGCGACCGTGTTCGCCGTGGGGGTGGTCCTTCTCTCGCTGGCCTTCGCGTACGGCCTGTGGCGCCAGGTCGGGCGCGCCCGGATGCTGACCGCCGGCTTCGCCGCCTTCAACATCGCGTACGGCCTGACGGCACTGCCCGACATCGACGCGTTGACCGTGTTGCGGATGGTGGCGCTCGCTGCCGTCATCGGCCTGCTGCTGCTGCCCGCATCGTCTCGGCAATGGTTCTCGCCCGCCGCCTGAGTCGCCGTCCGACGGGCCACTGTCACACAGCACGGGGTCGGGCCGCGCGGATGAAGATCATCCTCGCGGCCCGACACCTGACTCGACCCGGGTCGGTGAACCGGATCTACGCGGTCACTGCCTAGATGCCGCCGATTCGTCCCGGCGTCCAGTTGTACGTCGGCGTCCGCACCGGCGCGGACGGAGAGTTCTTCGCCGGGGTCGTCTTCGGCTGGTAGCCACCGCTGCCGTTACCTCTGACGCCGCTGCTCGCCTTGACGACATTGCGCTGCGCATGCTCCGGAAAGACCGTCGCATGCCGTGAGGACTCACAGCCGACGAACCACTTGCAGGCGTTGAAGTTGGCGTTCTCCAGCAACAGCACGTCACCCATGAAGTCCAACCCGGTCCTGGGCTGCTTGATCACCTGATCCACGGCCTCGCCCAGGATCCGGCGATGGACGCTGACGGCGTAGTCGGCGAACAACATCCCCTGGGTCTCCATCTGATACGCCAGCCTCCGGTAGCTCTCGTCCTGGCCGGGACGGCGGGCGTTCTGCTGGAACTTCTGGTTCTGCCAACTGAGCTTCGTGTGCTGCACCTTGGCCGCGGAGAGCTTCTTAGCCGGGCCTGCGGTGGATTTGAGCAACTTGCCGGTCTGCATCACGGCCTTGCCGCCGGGAATCAGGCCGGCCACTCCGATGGCGGCGTCGGTCCAGTCCCCATTCTTCGCACTCTTGCCCGCATCATAGGCACCGGCCAGCGCGGATCCCGCCGTGAGGACCGGCGCGAGCACCTGTAGCGGCGGAATGACCGCACAGGCCATTGCTGCCACCCCCAGCCCGAGTGAGATGTTCCCGGCATTGTCGGACAGGAATTTGCCGGTCGACACGGCGGCGTTCGCCGCCTTCTTCACGACACTGCGGAGAAACTCGCCGTCCGGATCGGTGAAACTCACCGGGTTGTTGTTGCTGTAGGCATAGCCGTGCATCTGCTGCGGGTCCGCGTAGTCGATCACGGGGTCGACGCTGATGAACCGGCCGATGAAGGGATCGTATTCTCGGGCACCTATGTGGGTCAGGCCGGTGGGATCCTTGGTGCCGCCGACGAATCCCTTGTCCATGGCTGCCGGCCAGATGCCGACCGCGTTGCCCCGGTTGTCGCCATAGGGCAGGGTGCGACGCTTGGCGATCGCCAGGGTGGCGGCATTGATGGTCAGTTCGGCCGTGCCGTGATGGTCACCGAGAATCCAGTACAGTCCCTCGCCGGTCCGCATCGCGACGACTGCTTCCGCATGGGTGTAGTAGCGGGTGGCGGTCTTGGCGGCGGTGGCGTTGGTGTAGCGGACCTCCAAGCCGCCGGGCAGGTAGAGGGTCTTGCCGGTGGCGTCGGTACGGGTCAGCCGGTTGCCCTCGGTGTCGTAGCGGAAGCTGGTGGTGGTGCCGCCCTCGGTGACGCTCTCCAGGTCACCCTCCCGGTTCCACACCAGACTCTGGGTGGCGCCGCTGGCCGTGGGCCGGGCGACGGTGTTGCCGGCGTTGTCGTAGCCGTAGTTACGACTCCACGACGCGCCTCCGGTCGCGGTGACGTTGGTGACGGTGTGCGGGCGGGCCGCACCCGCGGGCGGGTGGGTGTAATTGAAGGTGGTGTTCGTCGCCGCGTGCCGGGTCTCGGTCAGCCGGTTGCCGGTGACGTCGAAGGTCCAGGAGTGCCAGTAGGGCGCCGGTCCACCGAGCCCCGCCACGGTGGGACTCTGGGCACAGTCACCGGAGCCCGGGGTCCAGGCCCCGGTCAGTCGCCGCAGGTGATCGTACGTGTAGCACTGGGTGTCCGCGGTCTGCCCCTGCGGCTGCTCCTTGATCTTGGTGACATTTCCGGCCGCGTCGTACTCGTAGGACCAGTTCGCCGCTTCCGGCTTGAGCTCCGGCACCACATTGGTGGCCTTCAGCCGGCGGGTCGGCTCGTCGAAATCGGAGGTGACCGCCACCCGCGAGCCGAAGGCGCCCAACTCCCGCCCGGTGAGCTGACCCAGCTTGTTGTAGGTCACCGCCCCGACGTAGATCTGTGCCGCCGACAGCAGCGAGCCGTCCTCGCTGAGGTCGTTGTAGCCGAAGGTCAACCGTTCCGACGGCAGGTCGGCTGCGGCCGGCAGGTCTACCTGGTGCGTCTGTCCGTTGACCCGGTAGCTGGTGGTCGTGGTGTAGACGCAGGGATCCGGTCCCGCCGCGGCACACAGTTGAGGCTCCGACGCGGGCACCACCAGGGAGGTGGAGGTGGTCCGCCCGAACGCGTCGTAGGAGTCGGTCCGGCTGGTCCACGCCTGACCACCGGTGTAGCGGGTGGTGGAGGTCAGCTTGCCCTTCCCGTTGGGCAGGGTGTCGAAAACCCAGTCGGCCCGTATCGCGCCGGTGGCGCTGTCGTCCCGCACGCTGGTCTTGCGGCCCAACTCGTCATAGGTGTAAGCGACGGTCGTGGTTCCGGTGCCCAACGGCGCCGTCACCGTGAGTACGTTGCCCTCGGCGTCGTAGGTCGAAGTGGTCGTGCCCTTGTCCGGGTCGACCGCCTGAATCTCCCGACCGCGCAGGTCGTAGCTGTACGACCAGGTGTTGCCGGCCGGGTCCTTGATCGTCTTCTGCTGCCCGAGCAGGGTGTAGGTGTACTGCGTCTCGTCGTACGTCGCGGGATCGGTCGAACCGACGTCGGACCGGTTCGCGTACTGCCGCAGTCGGGTGGTCTGTCCCTTGACGTCGGTGATGACGGTGCTGACGATGCCGCCCTGCGGGGCGGTGACGTGCATCCGGTCACCGTCGTGGCTGGTGCTCGTCCGCCACTTCTCCACGCCGAGGGCCTTGAAGATCTCGGCGGTACGTCGGCCGGCCCCGTCGTACACGTTCTGCGTGATCGACGGGATCTGGCCCTGCGGCGTGCCGAGGGTCGTCGAGGGTGCCGCGTTCGTGGTGTCGTAGTACGGCTCGGAGGTCCACTCCACCTCGCCCCGGGCGTTGTGGAACGTCTCCGTCAGCAACCGCCCGCCGCCGGTGGCCTGGGTCTGGCTCTGCCGCTCACGCAGGAAGCCGTCGTACAGGGTGACCGACTTCTTGTACGTCGAACCGGTCACCAGCAGGCTCTCGGTGGAGACGGCGGTCGGACCACCGCTGTTGCGCATCTGATAGCTGATCTTCGTACTGGCGCTCTGGTTGGCCTTGTTCCGACCGGGCAGCCACACGTTCGTCAGCCGGCCCAGACCGTCGTAGGTCAGGTCGGTGAACGCCCCGTTCTCGTCGGTCACCCGGGTGGCCAGGTTCCAGGCCGGTTCCCGGGCGGTGGTCTTCGTGTGGCCGAGCGGATTGGTCTCCACCGTCTGGGTGAGCAGGCCACCGTTGGCCGTCGTGTAGTCGGTCGTGCTGCTGTAGCCCCTGGCGTCGGTCGTGGCGGTGACCCGGCCGTTGGCGTCGTAGCTCATCGACTGGGTGCGGACATACACCGGGGTGGCGCCGTCGAACCGGTCCAGTTCCTCGGTGCGCACCACGTTGCCCTTGGTGGGGGCCGCGCCGAAGGACGAGTCGCCGGTGTAGCTGTCGTAGAAGGAACGATCCCGCTTCAGGACCGTGGCCGGCGTCGCCGTGCTCGGCGCGTCCGCGCACCTGATCGACAGCACCTCCGTCTGACTGACCCGGTCGATCATCCAGCTGCCCTCGTTACGGGCGTACCGGGTACGGGTGCAGGTCTCGTCCCCGGTGACGTTCTCGTCACCGGCGTCCTCCACCGCCGTCGGCAGACCGTCCGAGTTGTACGTGGTGGCGGTCTTCGTGATGCGGAACCCGCCGGCCGCGAGGGCGGTACGGGTCCGGGTCGAGGCGTTGTTCACCATCCAGGCGTTGGTGGTCACGCCGTTGCGCGTCCGGGTCGCGGTCGGGCCACGGCGCCACGGCTCGTTCAGGGTGGAGGAAACCTCGGCACCGTTGACGCCGCTGCTGCTGACCCCGTTGTAGGTGATCTCCTGGCGGAGGAAGCCCTGGAGCGCCTCGTGGTCGGTGATCGTTCCGCCCCAGGTGTCCGACACCTGCACGGAGCGGGTGCCGCTGGGCTGCTTGTCGCCGTGCATGCCGCGCAGGTAGCGGTATTCGACCGCGGTCTGTACCCCGTTGGTCGGGTCGCCCTGGCGGACCCGTACCCGGCCGTAGCCGCGCCAGTCGCCCCAGGTGCGGTGTTTGTCCTTGGTCAGCTCGTCGGTGTTGTACGCCCAGGCAGGGTTGTCGAGGTAGTCGTAGAAGGTGGTCTGGTTCGGCTGGTCGGTGACCAGGTCGTCCTGGTCGATGCGGGTCACCACGTACTTGTGGAACCAGTCCAGGGTCGGGTCACCGCTACCCGGCCAGGAGAAGTAGGCGGGCATACACCGTTTGGTGTTCGAGTGCGGCGTCGGCAGGCTGGTGCGGGTGCAGTCGTGGCCTGAGTAGGTGATCAGGATGTCGCCGCCGGTCTCGGTGCGGATCTGCTTGATCCGCCACCGGTTCAACTCGGTGCGTTGGTCCGAGGGCCCGTCGACCCGGTTGGCCAACGGCTCGGCTCCCGGGTTGAAGGTGATCTCCGGGTCGGAGACGGCGACACCACCGGCAGTGGTGACGTGCCCGGTACGGGTGATCCCCCGCAGCCACATCGGCGTACCCTCACCGGTGCCGGCGTTGATGAACTCGTGCCGCAACGCCCAGGACTCCACATCCCGGTACGACGAGGTGCCGTTGCGCAGCTGCGCGGTGACCTTGGTCAGCCGACGCGCCGACCAGAACGTCGGCGAGTTCTGCTCCACGCACGGGGACTCATCGCAGTACTGGTCCCACGGCGTGTCCGGCCAGGAATTCGGCCTCGGATCCGACGTCCACTCCGCGCCCGTCCAGCAGTTCGACAGACACCGCGGGCCGGTCTCGAACGTCACCCGCAACGGCGCGGCCGCGCTGTACTCGGCGCCCTTGCGCATGCCGTACTCGATGCGGTCCAGGTAACCGCCCCGGTCATAGGTGGTCCGCTGGGTCGGAGTGTTGTTCCGCCCGTACGCGCCGGTCTCCTTCTTGTAGAAGTAGGCCAGCGAGTTGTTGTTCGGATCGACCACGTAGTCGAGGTTCCACCGCCATCCCTGGTCGCAGCGGGCGTTCGCGAACGTGGAGTCGTAGCACGGCTCACCGGAGTTGTTGCCGTACACCGGAGTCGTCCACGTCGAGTTCGTCACCGGATCCCCCGACGACCAGCCCGGCAGCCGGTGGTAGCCGAAGTAGTACTGCACCCCGTCGGTGGTGGTCACCTTCCAGTACTCGTTGTCGTCGTCACCGTTATTGCGCGCCGAATCGGTGACCCGTTCGATCCTGGTGCCGTCGTCGTTCTTCAACCGCCACACCGAACCACTCCGGACCAGCTCACCCGCCCGACCGTTCAACGACAACGTCGCGTTGTCGCTGAACCAGCACAGGTCGCCGGTCTTGTGACCCGGATTGTCGTCCCCGCAGGAGGCGTACCGCCGCTCGATGAAACCCGGCCAGGACGACCAGCCGTCGCCGACCCAACCACCCTGGTTGTTCGTCATCGAGGTCATCCCGTCGACACTGCCCGACGAGTACGCCAGGCTCACCGACGGTGACGGCCCACCCAACGACGGTGGCATCCGCAGTTCGTAGGACCAGGAGAAGTCACCGGTCTGGGTCGACACCTCCCAGGCTCCGGCCGGCGACAGATCGGTCGCCTTGTAGTCACCGTTGTCACCGGCCGAGTCGGCCTGCACCGCGAGCAGCGTCATTGCCTCACCCGGCAGGCTTACTCGCGCCGACACCGTCGACGCGCGCGCGTCGTTCACCGACGGGATCGGCGTCGACGTCTGGCACTGCGCCACCTGCGGCGTGGTCACCGCGCACTCCGGCCGCTGCACCAGCCGCAACCGCGACGCCCAGTCACCACCGTAGGCGTGCGCGAACCCCGAGAAGTCCACCTCGACAGAGACCGGGCCGCTGCCTGTTCCCCCGTCCGCACGGCCCAGGCCCAGCAACACACCCTGCACGCCGGCTCGCGCCGTGGCCGCCCGGTCGAACACCCGCACCGACACCACGTCCGGCCCGGCCAGTCTCCGGGCGCCGAGGCCCTCCGACTCCACGGCGGACACCGTCACCGGCAGCTCACCGGCCCGACCCGCACCGGCCACCTTCGGCCGGGCCGTCGCCGTGCCGGCCGCCGGCCAGTTCACCGGGCGCGGCTGACGCACCGTCCGCGACTGCGCCGAGAAATCCGGCCGGGCGGCTTCCGGCCGGACGTCGGTCACCTTGAGCCCGGTGACCTCCTTCGGCTTCGGCGGTTCCCACTTCGGCGCGGCAACGGCAGCCGACGGCTGCTCGAACAACGTCACCGCCAGGACCAGCGCCATCGGGGCGGCCAGCCATCGTAAGCACCGATTGGTACGACCCATCGTTCTCGCCCGCTGTGGCGGGCCACCGACCTCAACGCTCATCGCAATGCTCCCCATGCATGTTCGACGGACAAACCGGAGGTGGAACGAGACGATCCGAAGATCAAAAGAGACCGGCTCGGGCAGCCTGACGTGACCGGTGTCGGACTGCCCGGAGCCGGTTGAGTTGCGGTTGCGTGGAACTACTGAGCGGCCTGCTGACAGATCTCCCAGGCCGACAGGGTGCGCTGGAACGCGTGCACGTCATCGATCTCGCCGCGCCAGTGGCTCGCGGCCGTACCCGACGACTGTCCACGGCCGATCGCGAACGATCCGGTCGCCGACCAGTCGCCGGTGAAGGACGTCTCGGCGGTCTCCCCACCGCAGCTGAGCAGATCACCCATCACATACGCGCGGATCTTGTCGGTGGCCGCGTCGTACACCCCGGCCAGGTGCACCCAGGTGCCGTCGGTCGGCGGCCCCCAGGCGAAGCCGTCCGCGCAGGCGGTCGTCGGGTTTCCGCCGTCGGTGGGACGCATGGCGAAGCACCAGCCGCCGGCGCCGCCGTTGGCGTCCTTGTCGTACATCAGCTGGAAGCGGCTGGCCGTCGTACCGTCCTGGCTCAGCACCACCTGGTGATCGTCGGCAGCGAGGTCGGACGCGCGGACCCAGGCCATCACCGTGAAACTCCTGGTGGTGTCGAGCACCGGCCCGGTGGTGGTGATCTGACCGCCCGTTCCGGTGAACGAGGCTGCGTTACCGAGATAGCCCGGCCCGAACGCCACCGAACCCGACAGCGTTCCCGGCAACAGCGCGCTGCCGCCCGAGCCCGAGTCCGCCGCCGTCGTGCCCGACGCCTCGTCGAACCTCCAGCGGGAGAACTTGTTCGGCGCCGGCGACACCCAGAACTGATGCAGATACGTCGGGCTGATGTTGCCGGCGATGTCCTTGGCCACCACGTTCAGCGTGTGGACCATGTCCGTGGCCGGGGTGTGGGTGACCGACATCGTCTTCGGATCCGTGCCTGATGCCGCGACCGTGGTCGTCGAGCCGTTGTCCACCCACCAGGTGAAGTCCGCCGTGTCCGGGCTGCCGTCGGCCGCGAAGATGCCCGGGGTGCCCACCTCGGCGCCCCATTCCCGCAGCGGGTACTGCGTCGAGGACACCGGGGCCAGCACTGGTGGTGCCGTGTCCACGGTCAGGGTCTGCCACCCCGACCAGTCGCCGGTCAGATTGTTCTCGTCGGAGGAGCGTGCCCGCCAGTGGTAGGTCTGCCCACTGGCCAGCCCGGACGGCACCCGCCACGTCGCGGTACCCGGTGCGGCGGTCGTCACCAGTGCCGAGGAGTTCCCGGCCACCAGCGTCGCCGACGCCGAGGCCGCGGTGCGGACCTCGAAGGCGGTCCGCAGGTTTCCGTTGTACGGGTCAGACACGTTCGCCCGCAGGGTCGGAGTCGTGGTACGCACCACCGCCGGCGAGGTGCACGCCTTGTAGCAGTCCGTCGTCGTGGAGAACGGCTGCGCGACCGGGGGGTTCGGCTTCTTGTCGTACGTCACGATCAGGTAGGTGTGACCGGTGAAGAACTTCTTCCACCGAGCCTGCGACGACTCGTGCTCGCCGGTGCGGGTGCACGCACACAAACCGACCGTGTAGGTCGTGGCATTCGCCGTCGCCCGCGCCTGCACGTCGGTCTTCACCTTGCTGTCATCGAACACCGCGTCCGCGTCCGGCTGAACGGACCCACAACCACCGGCCTCGTTCGCGTTACCCAACCAGGAGCCCAACCAGTACGACGACGGCAGCGGCCGGGTCGACCAGGCCATCCGGCCACCGCTGGACACCGTGATCCCATCCGTGTTGGTCCGGTACAGGTGCACCGCGGTCGGGTCGCAGGACCACGAGTGGTCGAGCTTCATGGTCACCTTCGCCGACAGGATCTGGGTCCCTCGCAACGTCGAGACGTTGAAGTCGAAAAACGACCGGTACAACACATCGTCGTACGGGTTGCGACCGACCCAGGCGCGGTTACCCACGTCCCAGGCCTTGTTCGCGTCGTTCGCGAACGCCCACTTCGACCGCAGGCCGTTGAACGGCGGATCCACGAACACCGGCCAGGTCACCTCTGGATCATCGAGCATGGATTCGTCCGCGATCACGACAAGCTCGTCCTCGTCCATGGTGATCGCCACGGTCGTACGCCTCGACGTGACTGCGGGTTCCGCACCGCTCGCCGGCTCGGCGGTGGTCCGGTCACCGCCTCGCATCGGCAGTACCTCGCCGGCAGCTGCCGGATCCACCGACGAGTCCCACATTGACGCCGAGTGCGTGACCGCCATGGTCTGCCCACTCGGGTCGGTCAGCCGCAACCCACCATCGGCCTGCGTCTCGACGCTGACATCCCCGCCCAGCACGTACCGCAGGTTGCGCACCTGAGGATTCGCCGCCGCCGCCGGAGACAGAATCTCCACCGCATGCGTGAACCCCTCCGACAAGGCGGTGACGTGCAGGTTGACCCCGGGCAGCACATCGTCGTACACCGCAGTTGCACCCACCAGCCGCGGCACCGGCAACGCCCCCAGCGGCCACGAAAGGATGAACGACGAGCCGCCCTCCCGCCATGTCACCAACGGCGCCGATCCACCGGCCGAGAACCGTACATCGGCCAGCGTCGCGGCCGGCACCACCGCACCGCCCGACACCGACAGGGTGGGGTCGATCGCCGTCCACGAACCGTCGGAGCGCCGGACCCGCTGCGGCACCGCCGACACCGTGAGCGTCCGCGTGCCAGTCGGATCGACAGCTACCTGCTCGGACTCGGTCCGCTCACTCAACACCTCCACCGACACACCGCACTGGGCGGCCAAGGCGGCGGCGGCAGTCTCGTTCGCCGCCTCCGCCACCGTGCAGTCTCGCTCCAATGTGGACTCTGCTAGCGCGGATGCGGGCCCACCGGCCACCACACCGAGCCCTGAACCAAGCAGTACGGCAACCAACGCGGTTGCCAGCCGACGCGGTCTCTGCGACCGAATTTGGGCAGGCTGAGACCATGATTGTTTGACCAATGTAGACACCCCCGTGACGATTGATCACCCACCCTTCCCTGCACGTTTCGATCTGTCAATATCATCCGGCCGTAGCTCTGCGGCATTTGTTCGACACTGCCAGAAAGATCATGTGTGCAATCCGTGATCAGCACGAGCACCGCCGGCCGGGGACGGCCGGGCGGTCGTCGGCGGTGGCAGCCGGCGGGGCGGGAGACTCCGCGGTCAGGCGGGCGGGCGCCACTGGGCGGCGATAGCGGCCGTGGTGCCGAGCAGCCGAGGGCTGATGGCGCCCAGGGCGGCGTCGCGGGCACGCAGGGCCAGCCGGCCCCGGGTCTGGAGAACCGCGGACATCCGGCGGGTCTGCCGAACCACGGCCGCCGTGCGGGGACGCCGTGCCCGGTCGTACGCCACCACCGCATCCGGCAGGGTCGACTCGCGCAGCAACGCGGCGAGTGTCGCCGCGTCCTCGAAGGCCAGGCACGCGCCCTGGCCGAGATGCGGCGGCATGGCGTGGGCCGCGTCGCCGAGCAGCACCACTCCGCCGGGCCCGGACGGGAACCCGTACGCCTTCGGCAGCGGGCGCAGCTCGCGGATCTCCTGCTGCACCAGGTCCTCGGGTTCGGTGGCGGACAGCAACTCGTCGACGGGTCCGGGCCAGCCAGCGTACCAGCGGCGCAGCAGGGCCAGCTGGGTCTGCGGCGGTTCGGGTCGGGCCGCACCCGCGGCGGTCGCCATCCAGTAGATGCCGCCCCGGCTGGAGGCACCGGAGGAACCCCGCTCTCCCAGGGAGGCGGCCACGAACCGGTAGCCGGCGCCGAGGATCTCCCCGCCCACCGAATCGGGCAGGCTCGGCGCCCGGTACCAGGGGATCACCGCCCGCCAGGCGGCACAGCCGGAGCTGACCACGCCGGCTTCCGGGGCGAGTTGACGACGGATGAGGCTGTCGACTCCGTCCGCGGCCACCACCAGGTCGGCTTCGAAGGTGTGCCGGCCGTCGCCGACCGCGGGACGCTCACCCGGGGCCACCCGTACGGTCCGCACGGTCACCCCGGTACGCAGTTCCACCCGCTCGCCCAGGCCGGCGATCAACGCGTCGTGCAGGTCCTCCCGGTGCACCACGACGGGCAGCCGCTCGACCGGGACCGGTCTCGGCTGCACCAGCCAGTGACCGTCCGGACGGCGTACCCCGCCGTCGGGCAACGGGGTGGCCACCGCGTCCAGGCCGGCGCCGAGGTCCAGGGCACGCAGGGCCCGGACCCCGTTCGGCCAGAGTACGACCGCGGTCGCCTCCGGGCGGATCCGGTCGGCCTGTTCCAGGAGGGTGACCTGCCAGCCGGACCGGGCTAGCGCACCGGATACGGCCAGGCCGCCCAGCCCGCCGCCGACCACCACCGCGGTCCGCATGGCCACCCCCTCGTTCAGCTGTCGCGTTCGGCGGGGCGGGCCGAGGCCCCCTCGCCGTCGACGGGCTCGTCGTCCGGCCGGTCCCCGGCAGCGCCCGCGTCGGGCTCTCCTGGGGCCGTACCGGTCGGGTCGGGTCCCTCGGGAGGCGCCTCGCCGGTCGCCTGCCAGTGCCGGAACTGCTCCTCGCTGACCGTCCGGTAGCCCTCCGGCGCGGCCGACTGCTCGGCGGCCTGCCGGGCGGACAGGTCCACCTGGGAGACGTCGGAGTCGGCCGTCGGGGCGGCGGCCGCGGCGCCGATCGGGATCAGGTACTGGCGCGGGCCACGGACCAGCAGGAAGTAGGCCAGGGCGCCGAGGAACACCAGCGCCGCGGTCCAGACGTTGAGGCGTACGCCGAAGATGGTGTTGGCCTCGTCGGTCCGCATCATCTCGATCCAGAACCGGCCGGCGGTGTAGCCCATCACGTACAGCGCGAAGGCCCTGCCCCGGCCGAGCCGCAGCTTACGGTCGAGGTAGAAGACCAGGGCGGCGACCCCGACGTTCCACAGCGCCTCATAGGCGAAGGTCGGGTGGTAGAGCCCCTCCTCCAGGATCGGCCGGCCGGCCTCGTCGCGCAGCGCCTGCCCACCCTCCATCCGGTGGATCTCCAGGCCCCAGGGCAGGTCCGTCCGGCTGCCGTACAACTCGTTGTTGAACCAGTTGCCGAGCCGACCGACCGCCTGGGCCAGGGGCAGACCGGGGGCCAGCGCGTCGGCCACCACCGCGAAGGGGATGCCCAACTGCCGGGCGGCGAACCAGGCCCCTACCGCGCCACCGGCGACCGCGCCCCAGATCCCCAGCCCACCCTCGTGGATGTAGAAGACCCTGATCGGGTCACCACCGGTGCCGAAGTACTGCGCCGGTGAGGTGATCACGTGGTAGATCCGGGCGCCGATGATGCCGGCGGGCACCGCCCACAGGGCGATGTCCAGCACCGCGCCGGGAGCTACCCCCCGCTGACGCAGTCGCCGGTCGGTGACCCAGCAGGCCACCACGATGCCGGCGAGAATGCAGAGGGCGTACGCCCGCAGGGGAATCGGCCCGAGATTCCACACGGCGGTACTCGGGCTGGGGATGGCGGCCAGGTAGGTCGGCGAGGCGAGACTCACGGGCGCACCCTACCGCTGCCCACCCCACCACCGTCACCCCGGCCACCCAACCTCCCACCCCCATCCCCCACTCAGCCCCCGCGATCTTGCACTTTCCGTCCCCGCATACCGCCCATTCCCGGCGAATCGGCGACCAAAAGTGCATGATCGACGCGGCTCAGGGGGCGGGGTGAGGGTGCGGGAGGGAGGGGGTGGGGTCAGGGGGTGGGGTGGCGGACGCCGGTGGCCAGGTCGGTGGCCAGGGTGGTGAGGGCGGTCAGGGCGGTGGGGGTGTCGGGGGCGTCCAGCAGGCAGCGGATCAGGGCGCTGCCGACGATCACCCCGTCGGCGTAGCCGGCGACCGTGGCGGCCTGGGCCCCGGTGCCGACGCCGAGCCCGACGCCGACCGGCAGATCGGTCACCGCGCGGACCCGGGAGACCAGCACGGGTGCCGCCTCGGAGGTCTGGCTACGGGCGCCGGTCACCCCCATCAGGGCGGTGGCGTAGATGAAGCCCCGGCAGTGGGCCGCCGTCATCGCCAGGCGCTCGTCCGTCGAGGAGGGCGCCACCAGGAAGGTACGGTCCAGCCCGTGGGCGTCCGAGGCGGCCAGCCACTCGTCCGCTTCGTCGGGAATCAGATCCGGGGTGATCAGCCCGGTACCACCGGCGGCGGCGAGATCCCGGGCGAAGGCGTCGACACCGTACTGCTCGATCGGGTTCCAGTAGGTCATCGTCACCACCGGCGCACCGGTGGCCGTGACCTCCTCGATGATCCGCAGGGCGTCCCGGGTGCGTACGCCCCCGGCCAGGGCGATGTCGCTGGCCCGCTGGATGACCGGACCGTCCATCACCGGATCGGAGTACGGGATCTCCAGCTCGATCACGTCGACCCCGGCGGCCACCATCGCCTTCATCGCCGCGATGCTGCCCTCGACCGTGGGGAAACCGGCCGGCATACAGCCGATCAGCACCGCCCGTCCGTCCGCCCGCGCCTTGTCGAAAACCACCCCGATGCGGCTCATGCCTAGTCTCCGTCCAGAACGCCGAAGTACTTGCCGGCGGTGTGCACGTCCTTGTCACCCCGGCCGGAGAGGTTGACCACGATGGTGGGCTCCCGGCCCAACTCGGCGGTGAGCTTCCCGGCGATGGCCAGGGTGCCGGCCAGGGCGTGCGAGCTCTCGATCGCCGGGATGATCCCCTCGGTACGGCAGAGCAGCTGGAAAGCCGCCATCGCCTCGTCGTCGGTGACCGGCAGATAGGTGGCCCGCCCGGTGTCGTGCAGCCAGGCGTGCTCCGGCCCGATCCCGGGATAGTCCAGGCCGGCGGAGATCGAGTGGGACTCGACCGTCTGACCGTCGGCGTCCTGGAGCACATAGGTGCGGGCGCCGTGCAGCACTCCGCTGGAACCACCGGTGATGCTGGCCGCGTGCCGACCGCTGAGCAGCCCCTCGCCGCCGGCCTCGAAGCCGTACAGCCGCACCTGGGGGTCGTCGACGAAGGCGTGGAAGATGCCGAGGGCGTTGGAGCCGCCCCCGACGCAGGCGGTGACCGCGTCCGGCAGGGCACCGGTGAGGTCCAGACACTGCTGCCGGGCCTCGTCGCCGATGCCCCGGACGAAGTCGCGGACCAGCGCCGGGAAGGGGTGCGGACCGGCTGCGGTACCGATCAGGTAGTGGGTGTCATCGACGTTGGCCACCCAGTCCCGCATCGCCTCGTTCATCGCGTCCTTGAGGGTCCGCGAGCCGGTGGTCACCGGGATCACCGTGGCGCCGAGCATCCGCATCCGGGCCACGTTCAGGGCCTGCCGTTCGGTGTCGACCTGGCCCATGTAGACCACGCAGTCCAGGTCGAACAGGGCGGCGGCGGTGGCCGCGGCGACACCGTGCTGACCGGCACCGGTCTCGGCGATCACCCGCTTCTTGCCCATCCGCCGGGTCAGCAGCGCCTGACCGAGCACGTTGCGGACCTTGTGCGCCCCGGTGTGGTTGAGGTCCTCCCGCTTGAGCAGCACCCGGGCACCGGCCTGGGCGGAGAAGCGGCGGGCCTCGTACAGCAGGGAGGGGGTGCCCGCGTAGTCGCGCATCAGGGCGGCCAACTCGGCACGGAAGCCCTCGTCGACCATCGCCGTACGGTGTGCGGCCTCCAGCTCGTCGAGGGCGGCGACCAGGGCCTCCGGCACGAACCGTCCGCCGAAACGACCGAAGCGGCCGGCGCCGTCCGGGACCTGTGCCGCCGGGCCGACCGACGCCGGGGTGCTCATGCCGTGACCTGCGCGCTCATCGGGGATCCTCTCCCTCGGAATCGATCGGTACGACCTCAGCGCACCGGGCGGGGGGTGGCCGGGTGGTTCCCGGCGTTGACCAGTTCGGCGACCGCCTCGCGGGGGCTCTTCTTGGTGACCAGCCCCTCGCCGACGAGCACCGCGTCGGCACCCGCGGAGGCGTACCGGATCAGGTCGTGCGGACCCCGTACCCCGGACTCGGCGATCTTGACGACGCTGCTCGGCAGGCCCGGGGCGATCCGTTCGAACACCGATCGGTCGACCTCCAAGGTACGCAGGTCGCGGGCGTTGACCCCGATCACCTGCGCCCCGGCCTCCAGGGCCCGGTCGGCCTCCTCCTCATCGTGCACCTCGACCAGTGCGGTCATGCCCAGCGACTCGATCCGCTCCAGCAGGCCGACCAGCACGTTCTGCTCCAGGGCGGCGACGATCAGCAGCACCAGGTCGGCGCCGTGGGCCCGGGCCTCGTGCACCTGGTAGCTGGAGACCACGAAGTCCTTGCGCAGCACCGGGATGTTCACCGCGGCCCGCACCGAGGCCAGGTCCTCCAGCGAGCCACCGAACCAGCGTCCCTCGGTGAGCACGCTGATCGCCCGGGCACCCCCGGCGGCGTACTCACCGGCCAGGTCGGCCGGGTCGGCGATCTCGGCCAGTTGGCCCTTGGACGGTGATGAGCGTTTCACCTCGGCGATGACGGCGACGCCCGGCCGCCGCAGGGCCGCGTACGCGTCCAGCGGTGGTGGAGCGGCGGCGGCGAGTTCACGGATCCGCTCCAGCGGAACCTGCTCCTGCCGCCGGGCCACGTCCTCTCGGACGCCGGCCAGGATCTCGTCGAGCACGCTGGTCGGGGCGGCCGACGAACCGGCTTCGTCCCCCTCCGCGTGCGCATGCTCAGCAGTCACCAACGGACTCCCCTCTCCGGGTGTCATGGGCCGATGCTAGGTGGCCCGGCCTGGAACCGCCCGCCGGGGGTATGGCGCTCCTCACGAGATGGGCTGGGGCATAATGGCCGACTTGCGCGCACACGTGGTAACTCTACGTCACCAGTAGATCGACAGTCACCCATGCGAGCGCTCATCGGAAGTGATCGACGCCTCATCACGATCACCCTCGATGCTGTGAGCTACCTCAAGGACCAAGGACTCTTTGCCTGGTCAGGGGGGCTACCTCAGTGTTGACGTTGCAGTCATCACTACGAAACGTGAACCGCGCAGCATCGTTCTCGGGCAGACTCAGGTTCGCGCCTGCCCCTTCACCACGACGATCCTCCCGGGGTGCTTCATGAGTTCCTCCGCGCCGCACCAGACCATCGGACTCACCACCATCTCCCGCACCGTCGCGTCGCTCGCCGTCGGTGTCGTCCACACGGTCGAGCGCGCGGTGGGCGACCCCACCCGGATCCGGACCGCCCGGGGCAACGCCTGGGAGGCCGTCTGCGCCGACCGGGCCCGCGCAGACCAACGGGCCGCCCTGGACCAACTGGTCGCCGAACTCGCCGCCACCCGGGTCCGCGACCGGGAACCGGTCAGCTGACCAACCCGCCACACCGACCGGCCGCAGCCACCTAGCTCAGCCGCCACGCGGCCGGACGTCCACGCAGCTCGGCCGTCGCGCGGCGCGGCGGTTTCAGCGCACCGTGGGGTCCTCGCCCCGGTCCAAGGCCTCCCAGGCGTCCCTCGTACCGGCGCCCTCGATCGGGCCGCCGCTGTCGACGGCCTGCCCGGAGCGGCGTTCGTACCGGGCACCCATCGCCGGCCACCGGTCACCCCGCAGCGCGGTCAACACCCCACCGGCCGCGGCGATCAGGCCACCGAGCAGGGTGAGGGCCGGCCACTGCCGGCTGACCTGGTCGCCCAGGTCGGCCACCAGCCCGTAGCCGCCACCGGCGGCCATGGCCAGGCCGAGCAGCGCCAACAGCCCGCCGACCCCCCGGCGCAGCCAGCCGCCGGTGGCCAGCATCGCGCCACCCCCGGCCAGCCCCACCAGGGCCAGCGCCGGCAACCACGGCAGCAGACCGGCGCCGCTGCCCTCCTCGTCGAGGGCCGAGCCGGTGGCCTGCACCGTCCAGGTGCGGGTCACCGCCCAGAGGGCCAGCCCCGCGCCGGCCAGGCAGGCCAGCACGGCGTACGCCAACTCACGCCGCGCCGAAGGTCGCGCCGCCACCTGCGGCTCGCTCAGCTCGCTCACCGGATCGACCTGCCCGCCACGACATCCACCCGCGATCGTCGGGCCGGGATCACCATGCGTACGGTCATCGGGCCGGCCTCAGGGTCTCCGCCGCGGCGATGGCCGCCAGGACGGCGGCGGCCTTGTTCCGGGTCTCCTGGTCCTCGGCGGCCGGGTCGGAGTCGGCCACCACCCCGGCCCCGGCCTGCACGTAGGCCCTACCGGCGCGCATCAGAGCGGTCCGGATCGCGATCGCCATGTCCAGGTCGCCACCGAAGCCGAAGTAGCCGACCGTACCGCCGTAGAGACCACGGCGTACCGGTTCCAACTCCTCGATGATCTCCATGGCGCGCACCTTCGGGGCCCCGGAGAGGGTGCCCGCCGGGAAGGTCGCGGCGAGGGCGTCGAAGGCCGTGCGGTCCTCGCGCAGGGTGCCGACGACCGTGGAGACGATGTGCATCACATGGCTGTACCGCTCGATGGTGGCGAACTCCGGCACCTCGACCGTGCCGGGCCGGCAGACCCTACCCAGGTCGTTGCGTCCCAGGTCGACCAGCATCACATGCTCGGCCCGCTCCTTGGGGTCGGCCAGCAGTTCGGCGGCCAGACGGGCGTCGGCCTCCGGGGTGACCCCGCGCGGACGGGTGCCCGCGATCGGGTGCAGCAGGGCCCGCCGCTCACCACCCTCCTCGATGGTCACCTTGAGGTGCGCCTCCGGGGAGGAGCCGACGATGTCGAAGTCGTCGAAGCGCAGCAGGTACATGTAGGGGCTGGGGTTGGTGGTGCGCAGCACCCGGTAGACGTCCAGCGGGTCGGCCTCGGTGTCGCGTTCGAACCGTTGGGCCAGCACGATCTGGAAGCACTCGCCGGCCCGGATGGCCTCCTTGGCCGCCTCGACCGCCTTGGGGTAGCCCCCGTCGGGGGTACGGCTGCGTACCTCACCGACCGGCTGGCGGTGCACCGTGGAGACCATCGGGGGGATCGGCCGGGACAGGGCGGTCGTCATCGCGTCCAGCCTGCCCACCGCGTGGTGGTAGGCGGCGGCGACCAGGGCCTCCCGGCCCGGCTCGTCCAGCGGGGGCAGGACCGCGTTGGCCACCAGGATCGCCGAGCCGTCGAAGTGGTCCAGCACCACCAGGTCGGTGGCGAGCATCATGCCCAACTCGGGTACGCCCAGGTCGTCCTCGGTCAGGTCGGGCAGCCGCTCGAACCGCCGGATCAGGTCGTAGCCGAGGTAGCCGACCATCCCCCCGGTCAGCGGGGGCAGCCCGGCCTGCGGATCACCCGGGGGCCCGGCCAGCGCGCTCACGGTCGCCCGCAGCACCTCGACCGGGTCACCGCTGGTCGGCAGGCCGGTCGGTGGGGTGCCGAGCCAGGTGGCCGCACCGTCGCGCTCGATCAGGGTGGCGCTGCTGCGTACCCCGACGAAGGAGTACCGGGACCAGGACAGTCCCGCCGAGCCGACCCCCTGCTCGGCGGACTCCAACAGGAAGGTTCCCGGGCCACCGGCTAACTTGCGGTAGACCCCCACCGGAGTCTCCGCGTCGGCGAGCAGCCGACGGGTCACCGGCACCACCCGCCACCGGGCGGCCAACTCGGTGAAGGTGGCCTCGTCCGGGCTGACCCGACCGTCCGTCACGAGGTCACCTCCCCGGTGACCGGAAGCTCCGTGTGAAAGCAGGTGCGCTCCCCGGTGTGGCAGGCCGCACCCACCTGGTCGACACTGACCAGCAGGGCGTCGCCGTCACAGTCCAGGGCCACCGACCGGACGTACTGGTGGTGGCCGGAGGTGGCGCCCTTGACCCAGTACTCCCGGCGGCTGCGCGACCAGTAGGTGGCCCGGCCGGTGGTCAGGGTGCGGTGCAGGGCCTCGTCGTCCATCCAGGCGACCATCAGCACCTCACCGCTGTCGTGCTGCCGGACCACGGCGGCCACCAGACCCTCCGGGGTACGGCGCAGCCGGGCGGCGATCGCCGGGTCCAGCCGGGAGGGCCGGTCCGGGCCGCCGGAGGGTGGCGCTTCGTGGTGGGCGCCGGTCACCGGCGCGTCAGGTACGGACACAGTTAGCCATTGTTCCGCACGCGGCGCGGGTACCCCACCGGACTCCCGCCCGCCAGACACAGGTGGCTCGTCGGCAGCCTTGGGCGGGACGGCGGGCGCAGCCGGAGCACTGGTGGCGTTGGGCGGGCCGGCGGGTCGGGCCAGTTGGGTGATGTAGCGGTCCAGGCGGCCGTCGAGCAGGGCCTCGGCGAGGTCCGGGCCGCCCGCCTCGGCCACCTCGGCGGCGTACGGGCGGATCAGCGGCAGGATGCCGGCCACCAGTCGGGCGGCGGCGGCCCACAGGGGGCCGGTCGAGCCGGGCCACAGCCCCAGGCAGCGCAGCATGTCGTCGCGGTACCCGGCCGGGGCCACCGGCAGGTCCAGGGCGGCCGTGAAGGCCGACCGGCGGGACGCCACCCGGACGGTGGGATTGGCCAGTCGCAGCACCGACGGGCAGAGCCGGGCCAGGTCGGCGGCGGCCAACCGCAGGCCGAGCCGATCGGTGGCGTCCCGGGCCGAGGCCACCTTGCCGAGGGTGGCGATCAACTCCTCCAGCCGTGGCTCGTCGGCCGGCTGGCAGAGCACCGGCAGATCGATCCGGGCCCGCCAGCGCGGATCGGCCCACAGCAGCCGGGCGGGGGCCGTCACGGGCAGACCGAAGGCCCAGTCGGCCGGCTCGCCCAGCCGGGTGACCCAGGAGCGGATGTCCCGAGCGGCGACGGAGACATGGGTGAGTCGGCCGGAGTGCTCCGCGAAGTAGGCCCGACAGGCCGCGTACGGGGCACCTCCGACCAGCAGGTCGACATCCACGTCGCTGTGCGCGGTGGCGGCCCGGCGGGCGTGACTGCCGCGCAGCAGGATGCCCACCACGGGTCGGTCGGCGCTCGCCCGCAGCCGTGCGGTCCAGTCGGCGAAGAAACGACTGTCCGGTGACGGAGCGTGATCCACCGCGCCATCCTGCCGCATGTCCGATCTAAGGTGCAATGCCCGATGACAGACCCGTTGTACCTTACGGAGCTCTCCGCCATGTCGTCGGCAGGCGCGCATCGAGGGACGCAGGCGTCGCCATTGCTCCGCCGAAACTGATTCCCCCAGCGCCGATCGCCACAGATGATGAGTTTCTCGGAGGTGGCCGATGGTCGACGCGATCGTCGTCCGTGGCCTGGTCGTGGACCGGGGCGGGCGGCGAGTTCTGGACGGCATCGACGCCGTCGTTCCCGGCGGCACGGTCACCGGGCTGCTCGGGCCGAGCGGAAGCGGCAAGACCACCCTGATGCGGGCGATCGTCGGGGTGCAGGTGATCACGGCTGGCGCGGTGACCGTGCTGGGTCAGCCGGCCGGCTCGGCAGGTCTACGCCACCGGGTCGGCTACCTGACCCAGGCCCCGAGCGTCTACGCCGACCTCACCGTCCGGGAGAACGCCCGCTACTTCGCCGCCCTGCACGGCCGAGGCGCGGCCGAGGCGGACCGGGCCGTGGCCGATGTGGGGCTGGCCCCGGCGGCAGGGCAGTTGGTGGGCAACCTCTCCGGTGGGCAGCGCAGCCGGGCGTCACTGGCCTGCACCCTGGTCGGTGACCCGGAGTTGGTCGTGCTCGACGAACCGACGGTCGGCCAGGACCCGGTGTTGCGCGCCGACCTCTGGGCCCGTTTCCACGAGCTGGCCGCGACCGGGACGACCCTGCTGGTGTCCAGTCACGTCATGGACGAGGCGGCCCGCTGCGACCGGCTGCTGCTGATCCGCGCCGGACGGCTGATCGCCGACGACACCCCGGACGCCGTCCGGGCCGCCGCCGGGGTGGACGACCTCGACGAGGCGTTCCTGCGACTGATCCGAGCGGGCGAGACCAAGCCGACCGGGGAGGCGGGATGAACCCCCGAATCCTGTTCGCCACCGTCGGGCGCATCCTGCGCCAACTGCGTCACGACCGGCGGACGGTGGCCCTGCTGGTGGTCGTGCCCACCGTGCTGCTGACCCTGATCTACTACATGTACGCCGACCAGCCCACCGTGCCGGGAAGGCCGTCCGCCTTCGACCGGATCGCCCTGGTCATGCTCGGCTTCTTCCCGTTCATCATCATGTTCCTGGTGACCAGCATCGCCATGCTCCGCGAGCGGACCACCGGCACGCTGGAACGACTGCTCACCACCCCGCTGGCCAAGGCCGACCTGCTCTTCGGGTACGGCATCGCCTTCGGATTGGCCGGCGCGGTGCAGGCCACCATCGCCTCGGCCGTGACGTACTGGGTCTTCGGCCTGCACACCGCCGGCAGCAGCGGACTGGTGATCATGATCGCCGCGTTGAACGCGGTGCTGGCCGTCGCGCTCGGGCTGCTGTGCAGCGCCTTCGCCCGCACCGAATTCCAGGCCGTACAGTTCATGCCGGTCGTGGTCGCGCCGCAGATGCTGCTCTGTGGGCTGTTCGTGCCGCGGGAGCAGATGGCGGGCTGGCTGCAGGCGGTCAGCGACGTGCTGCCCCTGACGTACGCCGTCGAGGCCCTGCAAGAGGTCGGCGCGCACGCCGAGCCGACGGCGACCATGTGGCGTGACGTGGCCGTGGTCGCCGCCGTGACGGTGCTGGCGTTGCTGCTCGCCGCGGCCACCCTGCGACGACGCAGCGGCTGACGCCGGGCCTCCGGGCCCCGGGATCAGCCTGGGCCCGCTACCTCACCGCCCCGCTGCCCGACCAAGATCAGCGGGTCTGTTCCAGCCAGGAGGCGTAGAGCAGGGCGTAGACGGAATCGGGGTCGGCTACCAACTCGTCGTGCGGGCCCCGCTGCACGATCCGACCCCGGTCCACCACGATCACCTCGTCGGCGTTCTGGGCGGTGGAGAGCCGGTGCGCGATGGCCAGGGTGGTGCGCCCCCGGGTCACCGCGTCCAGGGTCCGTTGCAGCCGGACCTCCGTGGCCGGGTCGACCGCGCTGGTCGCCTCGTCCAGCACCAGCAGGTCCGGGTCGGCCACGTACGCCCGGGCCAGGGCGACCAACTGCCGCTCCCCCACGCTGAGCGCCTCACCTCGCTCACCGACGCCGGTGGCCAACCCGGCCGGCAGGCCCTCCAGCCAGTCACTCAACCCCAGCTCGGTGAAGGCGGCGGTGAGTTGCTCGTCGGTCAACTCCGGACGGCCGAAGCGGACGTTGTCGGCCACGGTGGCGTCGAACAGGAAGCCGTCCTGCGGCACCATCACCACCCGGGAGCGCAGCGACTCGAACCGTACGTCCGTCAGCGGCACCCCGGAGAGCAGCACCTGGCCCTGCGAGGGATCCATCAGTCGGGTGAGCAGTTTGGCGAAGGTGGTCTTGCCGCTACCGGTCTCCCCGACCACGGCCACCCGACTCTTCGCCGGGATCTCCAGGCTGACCTCGTGCAGCACGGTGGGACCGTTCGGATAGGCGAAACTCACCCCGGCGAAGCGGATGTCCAGCGGGCCGGGTGGCAGGTCCCGCCCCTGCTCGCCCGGGTCGGCCACGTCGGGAGTCAGGTCCAGCACATCCAGCACCCGACGCCAACCGGCGATCGCGTTCTGCGCCTCGTTGAGCACCTCGGTGGCGATCTGCACCGGCTGGATGAACAGGGTGACCAGGAACAGGAAGGCGGTGACCTCACCGATGCTCAGGGTCTGGTCGGCCCCGAGCAGCACCCCGACGACCACCACCCCGGCCAACGCCACCCCGGCCGCCAACTCCCCGACGGAGCTGCCCAGGATGCTGATCCGGATCGCCTTCTGCTGGGCCAGCCGTTGGGAGTCGATCGCCTGGTCCAGCCGCCGGGCGGTCCGCCCGGCGATACCGTACGCCCGGATCACCGGCGCCCCCACCACGCTCTCGCCGACCGCGCCGAGCAGGGCGCCGGTGCGTTGCCGCACCACCCCGTAGGCGGCGGCCAGTCGGCGCTGAAGCAGCCGGATCACCACGACCGCGGGCACGAAGGCGGCATAGACCACAAGGGTCAGTTGCCAGGAGTACGCCAGCATCACCGCGGTGGTGACCGCCAACTGCCCCAGGTTGACCAGCAGGATCACCCCGCCCCACTGGAGGAACTGGGTGATCTGGTCGACGTCGCTGGTCACCCGGGAGACCAACGAACCACGCCGCTCGGACTGCTGGTGCAGCATCGACAGGTCGTGCACGTGCCGGAAGGCCCGCACCCGCACGTTGGCCAGGGCGGTCTCGCTGACGGTGAACAGCCGCCGCATCATCAGGTAACCGCAGACGGTGGTCACCACCAGCACCGCCCCGGTCACGGCCACCACGCTGAACAGCGCGTTCAGGTCCAGCCCGCCGACGATGCCCCGGTCGATGCCCTGCTGCACGGCCACCGGCACGGCCACCCGCCCGACCATGTAGACCAGGGCCAGGCCGAGAGTGCCGGCCAGCCCGACCCGCAACTCCGGCGAGAGAGCCAGCCCACGGCGCATCGTCTGCCAGGTCGACTCGGCCCGCTCCGCCGCCTCTGCGTTGCTCGCGCTCACCGGATCACCTTCCGTTCCCGACTGCGGGACTCCGCTGCGCTGCGTTCCTCGCGCTCACCGGGCCTGCCTTCCGTTCCCGACTGCGGGACTCCGCTGCGCTGCGTTCCTCGCGCTCACCGGTCCACCTCCAGGCCGGTGGGCAGGGGGGTGACCTCGTCGTACTCCGCCGCGCTCTGCTGCTCGACCTCGGCCTGCTCGTAGGCCGTCACCAGGTCGACGTAGCCGGGCACGGTGGCCAGCAGGGTCGAGTGGGGGCCGCGCGCGATCACCCGGCCCTGCTCCAGGTAGATGACCTCGTCGGCCAGGGCGATGGTGGCCCGGCGGTAGGCCACCACCAGGATCGAGGCGCCGGGACCACCCCCGGTCGAGGAGCGCAGCCCGGCCAGGATGGCCGCCTCCACCCGGGGATCCACCGCGCTGGTCGCGTCGTCGAGCACCAGCAGGCGGGGCCGCCCGGCCAGCGCCCGGGCCAGGGTCAGTCGCTGCCGCTGCCCACCGGAGAGGGAGGTGCCCCGCTCACCGACCATGGTGTCCAGCCCGTCGGGCAGGGCGGCGACGAACCCGTCGGCCTCGGCCAGCCGCAACGCGGCCCAGACCGCCTCGTCGTCGATACCCGGCCGGTCCAGGGAGACGTTGGCCCGGATGGTGTCGTCGAAGACAAACGGCACCTGGGCCACCAGCGCCGCGTTGGCGGCCAGGGAGTCCGCGGTCAACTCCCGGACGTCCACCCCGTCCAGGCAGACCGTGCCGGACAGCGGATCCACCAGTCGTACGGCCAGCGAGGCGATGGTGGACTTGCCGGCCCCGGTCGGCCCGACCAGGGCCACCGTCTTGCCGGCCTCGACCGTGAAGGAGACCTCGCCGAGCACCTGCGTACCGGGCAGATGCGCCTCGGCGGGTTCGTAGGCGAAGCCGACCTCGGTGAAGGTGAGCGAGGCCGGCGCGGTCGTGGAGGGCAGCCGGGTGTCGCCGTACGGCATCTCGCCGGTGGCCTGCAGGACCCGGTTGACCCGGTCCCACCCGGCGACACTGCGCGGCAACTCGGCCAGCACCCAGCCGATCGCCCGCACCGGGAAGGCCAGCACGGTGAACAGGAAGGCCACGCTGACCAGGTCCGCGACGTCGATGGCCCCCTGACGCAGGCGGTACGCCCCGACCACCAGCACCGCCAGGGTGCCGAGGCTGGGCAGGGTCTCCAACATCGGGTCGAAGATGCCGCGCAGCCGCCCGACGGAGATCAGGGCGTCGCGCAGTTGCCCGGCCCGGTCGGCGAACCGGGCGGTCTCCTGGCTCTCCCGTCCCATGGTCTTGACCACCAGGGCACCGTCGAAGCTCTCGTGGGCGATCCCGCTGACCTCGGCCCGCAGCCGCTGGGCACGGGCCTGACGCGGGGCCATCCGCCGGGAGTAGGCCACGTTGAGCGCGAACAGGGCCGGGAAGACCGCCAGCCCGACCAGCGCCAGCGCCCAGTCGGTGAAGAAGAGTGAGGACACCGCCCCGACCAGCATCACCAGGGTGCCGACCGCGAAGGGCAGCGGCGCGATCGGCTGCCAGGCCGCCTCCACGTCGGAGTTGGCGTTGGACAGCAGGGTGCCGGTGGCGTTGCGGTGGTGCCAGGACAGCGGCAGCTCCAGGTAGCGACGGGTGACCCGGCGCCGATAGGCGGCCTGGAGTCGGTACTGCATGTAGCCGGCGCCGAGTCGTCGGCCGAAGATGCCGACCACCCGCAGCACACTGAGCCCGAACAGGGCGGTGGCCGCGATGGCCAGGGCGCTGACCCCCACCGAGCCGCTCTCGATCGCCGGGACCACCACCTCGCCGACCACCCGGCCGACGATGAAGGCGCTGGCCACCACCATCGCGCCGAACAGCACACTGCCGCTGACCGCGACCGCGAAAATCCTCGGCTGCTCGCGGATGGCCCGCCCCAGGACGGCCAGACCACGACCCAGCACATCCCGACTAGTCCCGCTCGCCACTGTCTCCCCCGCCGTAAGCCGCCAATATCCTCTCTCATCCTTACCGTTGTCCGCTCCCCCCGCCGACCCCCCGGTGATATGTCCGACGTCACCCTCCGGGGACAACCAGGCACGACGGCCCATCCGGCGAGGTCGGTGAAATGGGCCTAGCATCGCTGTCATGTCGCGGTACGCCCGATCGGAGCGCAAGGCGCTCGCCGACCTGATGTCCACGCTGGGACCGCAGGCCCCTACCGTCAACGAGGGTTGGACGGTGCGTGACCTCGCCGCCCACCTGGTGATCCGCGAACGTCGGCCGGACGCCGCCGCCGGCATCCTGTTGCCCCCGCTGCGGGATCGCGGCGAACGGGTCCGCCGGCAGGTCGCGGCCGGCGACTGGGCCGACCTGCTCGACCAGGTGCGAAACCCTCCGGTGTGGAGCCCGATGAGCAACCCCCTGACCGACGAGCTGGCCAACACCCTGGAGTTCTTCATCCACCACGAGGATGTCCGCCGGGCCCAGCCGCAGTGGCAGCCGCGCGAGTTGCCGGCCGGGCTGGACCAGACCCTGTGGCGGCGCACCTCGACGATGGCCCGCCTGCGGCTGCGTCGTTTCCCCGCCCGACTGGTCGTGCAGGCACCGGGGCACGGTGAGGTCGTCACCGGCCAGGGCGGCGAAACGGTGCGTCTGGTCGGCCCCCCGGGCGAATTGACCCTGTTCCTGTCCGGTCGGCAGCGGGTGGCCCGGGTGGAGATCGAGGGCCCGACGGCCCTGGCGGACCGGCTGCGCGGGGCCAAGCTGGGCTTTTAGCTAGGTGTGCAGAACCGGCCACCGACCACACCCGAATAGTTATCTGGTGCGTACCGTGAGTTGATCGAGCCTCCCGTACGCTTGCCGCGCCGCTCCGCCCGGGGCGACAGGAACAGGGAAACTCGATGCGAAGCTTTGCGCTGTCCGTCCTGCGAGAACCGCCCTTCACCGCGGATCAGCACCAGGACACCGAGGCGCTGGCGCAGGAGAGCGAGAGCTGGGCGCAGCGGCTGGGACTGATCAGTAACGGACAGCGGTTGCGTCGCGCGGACGCTGCCGGGCTGGCCGGCCGGGCCTGCCCGCAGGCACCCCGTGATCGCCTGCGCCTGCTGTCCGACCTGATCTCCTGGCTGTTCGTGATGGACGACGCCTGCGACGAGGACGGTCTGGGGGCCGATCCGACCCGCCTGGCCCCCACCCTGGCGGCCCTGCTGGACGTACTGGATCAGCAGGGTGGCCGGGACGCCGACCCGGCCGCCGGCGCGTTGGGGGCGGCGCTGGCCGACCTGTGCCGCCGGGTACGCGCCCACGACCGGCCGGCCGTGTTGCTGCGGTTCACCTCGGCCATGCGGGAGTACCTGCTGGCCCTGCTCTGGGAGGCGGCCAACCGGGAGCACGACCGGGTGCCCCCGGTGCACGAGTACGTGCAGATGCGTCGGCACACCGGCGGGGTCTTCCCCAGCCTCACCCTGACCGACCTGGCCCTGGACGGCTTCCCCTCGGCCGAGCACCGGGCCGACCCGCAGTGGGCCGCCCTGGATCAACTCGCGGCCAACCTGATCTGCTGGTGCAACGACGTCTTCTCGTACCGCAAGGAGCATCGGGCCGGGCCGGACGCGCATAACCTGGTCACCGTCCTGAGCCGGGAGACCGGCGACGAGACCGCGGCGATCCGAGCCGCGGCGGCCCGCTTCAACGAGGAACTCGGCACCTACCTGACCACGGAGAGCGACCTGCTGGCGCAGCACGGCGAGGCGGTCCGGCCGGCGTTGGCGACCCGCCGGAACTGGATCCGGGCGACCTACGACTGGTCCCTGGCAGCGCAGCGCTACGCCTGAACGGGCCGACCGGAGCGGAAACCGGCCGGTGGATGATCGACGGGGCTAGCCGACTCCCCGCACAGGCAATACCCTTCGGTAACGAACACTCGACGTGACGATGGTCACGCCTCCACCCCCGAAGGCGGCTACAGCGATGGCTCTCGATGTACCGTACCGTTCCATTCCTGACATGTTCCTCAAGCGCGTGGCGGCCACCCCCGACCGCCAGGCTTTCGGTCGTCCCGGCCCGGACAACTCCCCGGTATGGCTGACCTGGGCGCAGGTCGCCGAGCGGGCCAAGGCGGTCGCCGCCGGTCTGCACGGCCTGGGCGTCGGCCAGGAGGACCCGGTGGCGATCCTGGCGAACACCCGGCTCGACTGGGTCATCGCCGATTTCGGCATCATGTGTGCCGGCGGTGCCACCACCACGGTCTACCCCACCACGGAGCCCGACGACGCGACCTACATCATCGCCGACTCCGGTTCCAAGGTGCTGTTCGCCGAGGACCCCAGCCAGGCGGCGAAGATCGCCGGGGCCCAGCTGCCCGCGCTGACCCACGTGATCCTCATCGACGGGGAGCCCGACCCCTCGGCTGCCGTACCCCAGCTCACCCTCGCCCAGCTGGAGAAGCAGGGCGCCGAGCGGCTGGCCGAGGATCCGGAGCTGGTCGACCGCCTGGTCTCCGAGATCGGCCCGGACCACCTGGCCACCCTGATCTACACCTCCGGCACCACCGGCCGCCCCAAGGGGGTCGAACTGCTGCACGGTGGCTGGTGCTGGGAGGGTGTAGCCCAGGAGGCGGTCGGTCTGCTGCGCAATGACGACCTCCAGTACCTCTGGCTGCCGCTGTCGCACTCCTTCGGCAAGACCCTGCTCTGCGGGGCCACCCACGTCGGCCTGCCGACGTATGTCGACGGCCGGGTCGACAAGCTGGTCGAGCTGCTCTCGGTGGTCCGACCGACCCTGATGTGCGGTGCCCCCCGGGTGTTCGAGAAGGTCTACAACAAGTCGGTGACCACCGCCCAGGACGCCGGTGGCGCCAAGGCGAAGATCTTCGCCTGGGCGGTCGGGGTCGGCAAGGAGAAGGTCGCCCTGGAGCAGGCCGGCAAGCCCCTGCCCGGCGGCCTGAAGTTCAAGTACTCGCTGGCCGAGAAGCTGGTCTTCAGCAAGCTCCAGGCCCGCCTCGGTGGCCGGATCCGGGTACTGGTGTCCGGTGCCGCCCCGCTCAGCCCGGAGATCGCCACCTTCTTCGCCGCCGCCAACCTGCCCATCTCCGAGGGGTACGGGCTGACCGAGTCCAGCGCCGGCAACTTCGTCAACCCGCCCAACGGGCTGCGCATCGGCACGGTCGGCAAGGCGATGGGTGACCTGGAGTGCCGCATCGACACCGACGGGGAGATCCTGATCAAGGGTCGTCCGGTGATGCGCGGCTACCACAACCTGCCCGAGGAGACCGCCGCCGCCTTCACCGAAGACGGCTTCTTCCGCACCGGTGACATCGGCGAGCTCGACGCCGACGGCTACCTGCGGATCACCGACCGGAAGAAGGACCTGGTCAAGACCTCCGGCGGCAAGTACATCGCCCCCTCGTACATCGAGGGCATGTTCAAGGCGACCTGCCCGTACACCTCGCAGGCGGTGGTCATCGGCCAGGCCCGCAACTACTGCACCATGCTGGTCACCCTGGACCCGGACGCCATCGTCGGCTGGGCGGCCGGCACCCCCCTGGAGGGTCGGCCGTACGCCGAGATCGTCGCCTCGCCGGAGGCCAAGGCGATGGTCGAGGAGTACGTCGCCCAGCTCAACAGCAAGCTCAACCGCTGGGAGACCATCAAGCAGGTCACCATCCTGCCGCGCGACCTGACCATCGAGGACGGCGAGATCACCCCGTCCCTGAAGATCAAGCGTCGCGGGGTGGAGAGCAACTTCTCCACCGAGATCGACAAGATGTACACCGGCACGGTCGCCGAACTCTGACGGCGATCCGCTCCGAGCCGGCCCCGCACCCCACCCAGGGCGCGGGGCCGGCTCGTTGCCTCCCGACCGCTCAGGCGATGACGCTGGGTTCCCGCCAGCGGGGCGCCCCGCCCCGGTCCAGGTCGTAGCGGACCGCGGCGAGCCGCCCGACCGCCTCGACCAGGTCGGCCGAGGGCAGGGTGAAGGGCAGTCGCAGGAAACGCTCCAGGGTGCCGTCCAGGCCGAACCGGGGACCGGGGGCCAGGCGTACCCCGACCTCCTCGGCCGCCCGCGCCAGGGCGCTGGAGATCGGCCCGTCCAGCTCGGCCCAGAGGGTCACCCCACCCCGGGGCACGGTGACCCGCCACTCCGGCAGCCGCGCCGCCAGGGCCCCGAGCAGGGCGTCGCGCTGGGCGGTCAACTGGGCCCGCCGGGCGGCCACGATGGTCGGCGCGGCGGCCATCAGGTGTACGGCGACCAGTTGGTCCAGGACCGGGCTGGCCATGTCCACCCCCACCCGGGCTGCGGCCAGCCGCTGCACCTGTGGGGCGGAGGCGCGGATCCAGCCGATCCGCAGCCCACCCCAGAAGGGCTTGCTCATCCCGCCGATGCTGACCACCCGGGAGTGCCGGTCGAAGCTGGCGGTAGGCGGCGGCAGGGGGGAGTCGTCCAGCGACAGGTCCACGAAGGACTCGTCGATGACGAGGTCGGTGCCGACCGCGTGGGCGGTGGCCACCAGCCGCTCCCGCAGGTCGGCCGACATCAGGTGACCGGTCGGATTCTGGAAGTCGGGGATCAGGTACGCGACCCGGGGACGCACCTGCCGCAGCGAGCCGAGCAGGAGGTCGGCGTCCCAGCCGTTCAGCTCGGCGGCCAGGCCGTGGGTGGTGATCCGGGCCCGCCGGGCGGCCAGGGCGGCCAGGGCGTTGGGGTAGCTCGGCGACTCCACCAGCACGCTGCCACCCGGGGCCAGGGCCAGACGCAGCACCAGATCCAGCGCGTGCTGGGTGCCGTTGGTGACCATGATCTGATCCGGTGAGGTGGGCAGGCCCCGGTCGGCGTAGGCCTGGGCCACCGCCTCCCGCAGCTCGATGATGCCGATCGGGTGGTACCCGGCACCCCCGAGGTAGCGCGGCAGGTCCTCGGCCGCCGCGCGGGCGGCCGGCAGCAGCTCCGGTGGGGCGGCCAGGGCCGCCACCCCGAGATCGAGCATGTCCCGGTCGTCCAGCGGGATCCACAGGCCGTTGCTGGCCACCCGGTGGGTTCCGGGCAGCATGGTCCAGCTGCCCGCACCGCGCCGACTGGCCAGGTGTCCGCTGTCGCGCAGTTCGCGGTAGGCGGCCGTGACGGTGGTCCGGCTGATCTGCAGCGCCTCGGCCAGGTCCCGCTCGGCCGGCAGCCGTACCCCCAGCGGTAGCCGACCGTCCGCGAGCAGGCCGCGTACCGCACCGGCCAGGGCGGCGTAGTCCGGTCTGCGTCGGCGGCCCGGCAACGCATGCCACTGCCCTAGCAGGCGGGCCAATTGGGCTCCGCGTACCTGACTGGTCATGGCCGCTCCCCCGATATTGGCTCTTTCTGACCCTCAATTGGCCACTAGGGTGGCAGGAGTGACTTTGATTGGCAACCTGCGGCATCGTCCGGTGCGACGGCTGGTGCAACTGTTCGTCGGCCTGCTGCTGTACGGAGCCAGCATGGCGATGATGCTCCGTTCCGAACTCGGCCTGAACCCCTGGGACGTGTTCCACCAGGGGGTTTCCCGGCTCACCGGGCTGAGCATGGGCACGGTGGTCATCCTCGTGGGGGCGGTGGTCCTGCTGGCCTGGATCCCCCTGCGGGAACGTCCCGGCCTCGGCACGGTGGCCAATGTGCTCGTGGTCGGCCTGACGGTCGACCTGACCCTGGCCCTGCTGCCGCCGGTGGAGAACCTCGCCGTCCAGATCGTCCTGCTGACCGCCGGGATCGTGGGTAACGGGCTGGCCACCGCCCTCTACCTCGGGGCCCGCCTCGGGCCCGGTCCCCGGGACGGGCTGATGACCGGTTTCGTCGCCCGCCGGCCGGGACTCTCGTTGCGCCTGGTCCGCACCGTCCTGGAGATCGGGGTACTGGCCGTGGGCGCGCTGCTCGGCGGGAAACTCGGCATCGGCACGGTCGCCTACGCCCTGGCCATCGGGCCGCTGACGCAACTCTTCCTGCCCCACTGCGACGTGCCGGAGCCGCAACGGGAGGCCCCAGCACGGGTCGAGACGGCATCGACCGTCTGACGGTCACTCAGAGCAATCACCCTGCTCGACGGCCGGCCGTGACCACCGAGGTCACGGCCCTGCCTTCCGGCCCGCATATAACCGCCCGTAACTCTTGGGTGGGTGGTGTTTTCTTGACCCCGGATGGGACGGCAGAATCCTCACATGGGGGAGAACGCCTGGCGCCGGACGGATGCATGGATCTTCGTCTCGCTGGTGATCGCCAGCGGTGCGGGACGGCACCGGCGGTCCCCGACCACCCGCCGCCCGGAGGGCGTACGCCTGGCCGATGTGCTGTCCACGGCCGACCATCTTGACCAGAGCATCCCGGAGCGGCACGACATCGAGGAGGCGATCCGGCGGCTGCTCGGTGCCGGCCTGGTCGATGTCGCCGACGGCTGGTTCCGGATCACCCCGGACGGCGAACGGCTGTGGCGGTCCCGGCCCACCGCCGGGCTGGCCACCACGGTCGACACCGTGCAGAGTGTGCTCAGCCGCCGGCACGCGCCGGGGTCGGCCGAATGGCACCTGGACGAGGCCGAGCACGCCGCCGCCGTACAGGAGTATCTGGTCCGGACCATCCCGATGCCCCGCCGTTCCCCGGAGGGGCATTCCGGCCGCAACTGAGCCCGCGAGGGCTCAGCGGGCCGGGTGCCTGAGCCCCGCGAGGGCCAGCGGCCGGGGTGCCTGAGCCGCGGCGAGGGTCAGCGGACCGGGTGACCGGCCGTGCGCAGGGCGTCCTTGACCTGGCCTACGGTCAGCTCCCCGAAGTGGAAGACACTGGCCGCCAGCACCGCGTCGGCGCCGGCACCGATCGCCGGTGGGAAGTGGGCCACCTCGCCCGCGCCGCCGCTGGCCACCACGGGAACCTCGACCACCCGGCGGACCGCCCCGATGAGTTCCAGGTCGAAGCCCGCCTTGGTGCCGTCGGCGTCCATGGAGTTGAGCAGGATCTCCCCGGCGCCCAGCTCCGCGCCGCGCTGCGCCCACTGCACGGCGTCCAGCCCGGTGCCCCGTCGGCCGCCGTGGGTGGTGACCTCGAAGCCGCTGGGGGTGGTGCCGGCCGGGGCCCGTCGTACGTCCAGGGAGAGCACCAGCACCTGCCGACCGAACCGGTCGGCGATCTCGGCGATCAACTCGGGTCGGGCGATCGCTGCCGTGTTCACCCCGACCTTGTCGGCTCCGGCGCGCAGCAGGGTGTCCACGTCGGCGACCGCGCGTACCCCACCGCCGACGGTCAACGGGATGAAGACCGACTCGGCCGTACGCCGCACCACGTCCAGCATGGTGCCCCGGTCACTGGAGGAGGCGGTCACGTCCAGGAAGGTCAACTCGTCCGCGCCCGCCCGGTCGTAGGCCGCCGCCAACTCGACCGGATCACCGGCGTCGCGCAGGTCGAGGAAGTTCACCCCCTTGACCACCCGACCCGCGTCCACGTCGAGACAGGGGATCACCCGTACCGCCACCGTCATGACATCAGCCTTTCGTCGCGCCTCGGACCCGCTGCGCCCCCGTCCGAGGCCGCCGGCGGTGTTAACCGGGGTCCCCTGCTCTACCGCAGGCGTTAACAAGGGGCCCTTCCTTACTGCTCGCCCTACTGCTCGGCCAGGGTCTGGAGGGCCTGGGCGACCGTGAAGGCACCGGCGTAGAGGGCCTTTCCGGCGATCACACCCTCGACTCCGATGGGTTCCAGGGTGGCCAGGGCCCGCAGGTCGTCCAGGGTCGAGACACCCCCGGAGGCGATCACCGGGGCGTCGGTACGGGAGCAGACCTCCCGCAGCAGGTCCAGGTTCGGCCCCCGCATGGTGCCGTCCTTGGTGATGTCGGTGACCACGTACCGGGCGGCACCGGCCTTGTCCAGGCGCTCCAGCACCTCGTACAGGTCACCGCCGTCGCGGGTCCAGCCCCGGGCCGCCAGGGTGCGTCCCCGCACGTCCAGCCCGATCGCCACCCGGTCGCCGTACTCGCCGCAGATCCGGTCGCACCACTGCGGGTCCTCCAGGGCGGCGGTGCCGATGTTCACCCGGGCCGCACCGGTGGCCAGGGCGGCCCGCAGTGAGGCGTCGTCGCGGATGCCACCGGACAACTCCACCTGCACGTCGAGCCGACGCACCACCTCGGCCAGCAGTCCGGCGTTGGAGCCCCGGCCGAAGGCCGCGTCCAGGTCGACCAGGTGGATCCACTCGGCGCCGTCCCGCTGCCAGGCCAGGGCGGCCTCCAACGGGTCACCGTAGGTGGTCTCGCTGCCTGCGGCGCCCTGCACGAGCCGGACGGCCTGGCCGTCGGCGACGTCCACGGCGGGCAACAGAGTGAGGCTCACGTGTCTTTGTCCTTCCAGAGTCAGGAACGGCGGTCCAGGGCGATCACCACGATCACCGGCAGTACGAGCAGCAACAGCACGATCAACACGACACGCAGCGCCAGGTCCGGTACGAGCACCCAGATCAGGGTGATCATCGCCAGGGTCAGCGCCGCGATGGTGGCCCGTTCCCTCCGGGAGTAGCGCAGCAGGCGTCCCGTACGCCCACGTCGCACCGTGGGCACCATCCGCCGGACCAGCGCCCGGCGGCGGGCCCGGCGGGCCATGGCCCGTTCCCGGGCCACCCGTCTGCGCGCCGCCTCGGCCTCCCGGGCCGCCCGGCGACGGGCCCGCTCCTTGCTCACCGGGCCCCCCGCCGCACCCGGCCGCCCGGCCACGCCGGGCCGTTCGGTTCAGCCATCGGTGGGGAGTGTGGCCAGCCAGTTGCGCAGCAACATGGCGCCGGTGTCGGCGGATTTCTCCGGGTGGAACTGGGCGGCCGACAGCGGCCCCCGCTCCACCGCGGCGACGAAGTCGGCCTCGTGGTGGGCGATGGTCACCCGAGCGCCGGCGGCGGTCAGGGCGGCCGGGTCGCAGACGGCGTACGAGTGGACGAAGTAGAACCGACTGTCCGTCGGCAACCCGGCGAACAGCACCGAACCGGCCGGCGGCTCGACCGTGTTCCAGCCCATGTGCGGCAGCCGGGCGGCCGGCAACCGGCTGACGTTGCCGGGCAGCAGGCCCAGTCCCTTGGTGACGACCCCGTGTTCGTCACCGGACTCGAAGAGGATCTGCATGCCCACGCAGATGCCCAGCACCGGACGGCCGGCGGCTACCCGTCCGGCGATCACCGGACCGGCACCCAGGGCCTCGATGCCGGCCATGCAGGCGGCGAAGGCACCGACCCCGGGCACCACCAGACCTTCGGCGTCGGCCGCGGCGGCCAGGTCGTCGGTGACGGTGACCTCGGCACCGGCGGCGGCCAGGGCCCGCTCGGCGGAGCGCAGGTTGCCCGAGCCGTAGTCGAGCACCACCACCCGGGGCCGGGGGGTGTCGCGGTCCGTCACGATCCCTCCCCGGGCAGCAGCCACAACACCCCGGCCACGGTGGCCAGCACCGCCAGCAGGGCGGTGACCACGACGGCCCCGCGCGGGGCGCCCTGCCGGTGCAGGGACCAGGTCCCGCCCACCAGCACCCCGGCGAAGATCAGCAGCAGGGTCGGCAGGATCCCGCTCATCGACGCCACCCCCGCCCGTACCGCCCGGCGGCCATCACAGGGCACCCTTCGTGCTGGGGATGACCCCGGCCGAGCGCGGATCGATCGCGGTGGCCTCCCGCAGGGCCCGGGACACCGCCTTGAACTGCGCCTCCACCACGTGGTGGGCGTCCGGGTGGCCCCCCGGACGGGCCGCCCGCAGCACGTCCACGTGCAGGGTGATCCGGGCCGCCTGGCCGAAGGACTCCCAGATGTGCCGGGTCATGCTGGTCGGGTAGACCGGCCCGATGTACGGGGTCAGCAGCGGCTCGTCGTGCACCACGTACGGCCGACCGGACAGGTCGACGGCGGCCCGGACCAGCACCTCGTCCATCGGGACGGTGGCCGAGCCGTACCGGCGGATGCCGGCCTTGTCCCCCAGCGCCTGATCGAACGCGGCGCCGAGCGCCAACGCGGTGTCCTCCATCGTGTGGTGAGCGTCGATCTCCAGGTCACCCACGGTCTGGACGGTCAGGTCGAAGCCGCCGTGCCGGGCGATCTGGTGCAGCATGTGGTCGTAGAAGCCGACCCCGGTGCTGATCTCCGCCGCTCCGGTGCCGTCCAGGTCGATCTCGACCAGGACCTTGGTCTCCTTGGTGATCCGCTCCACCCGGGCGGTCCGGCTCATCATGTGCCTTTCGGTCGCGGCGGGGCCGACAGGCCCGCCCGCTGGATCTGATCGATGGCTGCCAGGAAGGCGTCGGTCTCGGCGGGGGTGCCCGCGGTCACCCGCAGCCAGCCGGGCAGGCCGACGTCGCGGACCAGCACACCATGATCGAGCATCGCCTGCCAGGCCAGGGTCTGGTCACCGTCGACGGCGTACAACACGAAGTTGGCGTCACTGTCGGCCACCCGCAGGCCACGGCGACGCAGCTCGGTGACGATCCGGTCGCGCTGCTGCATGATCGCGGCGACCGTGCCGAGCAGGGCGTCCCGGTGGGCCAGGGCGGCCCGGGCCGCGGCCTGGGTGAGCGCGGAGAGGTGGTACGGCAGGCGGACCAGTTGCACCGCCTCCACCACGGCCGGATCGGCCGCCAGGTAGCCCAACCGGCCACCGGCGAACCCGAAGGCCTTGCTCATCGTGCGGGTGACCACCAGCCGGGGGTGACCGGGCAGCACCGCCAGGGCGCTGACCGTACCCGGGCGGGCGAACTCCGCGTACGCCTCGTCGACCACGACCATCCCGGGGGCGACCTCCAGCACCGCGGAGATCACCGCCGGGTCCAGGGCCGTGCCGGTGGGGTTGTTCGGCGAGCAGAGGAAGACCACGTCCGGTCGGTGTTCCCGGACCTGGGCCACGGCCTCCTCGACGGTCAGCCCGAAATCGACCCCCCGGCGGGCCGGCACCCACCGGGTGCCGGTGCCCAAGGCCAGGAGCGGATGCATCGAGTACGCCGGGACGAACCCCAGGGCGGTACGCCCCGGACCCCCGAAGGCCTGGAGCAGTTGCTGCTGGATCTCGTTGGAGCCGTTGGCCGCCCACACCCCCTCGGTGGTCAGCCCGTGACCTAGGTAGGCGGCCAGGTCGGCGCGCAACGCCACCGCGTCCCGATCCGGATAGCGGTTGAGGTCCCGCACCTCGGCCGCGACGGCCTTGGTGATCGCCTCGGCCACCTCCTCGGGCACCGGGTAGGAGTTCTCGTTGGTGTTCAGCCGCACCGGCACGTCCAGCTGCGGGGCGCCGTACGGCGACCGGCCGCGCAGGTCGTCCCGGATCGGCAGGTCCTTTAGCCGGGTCATGACATCTCCGGGAAGCGGAGGCTGACCGCCTGGCCGTGCGCCGGCAGATCCTCGACGGTGGCCAGGGTGACCACGTGCGGGGCGACCTCCCGCAGCGCCGCCTCGGTGTACTCCACCAGGTGGATGCCGCGCAGGAAGGACTGCACGGACAGCCCCGAGGAGTGCCGGGCACAGCCGCCGGTGGGCAGCACGTGGTTGGAGCCGGCGCAGTAGTCACCCAGGGACACCGGCGAGTACGCCCCGACGAAGATCGCCCCGGCGTTGCGTACCCGCATCGCCCACTCCCGGGCGTCGACCGTCTGGATCTCCAGGTGCTCCGCCGCGTACGCGTCGACCACCCGCAGCCCGGCCGCCAGGTCGTCGACCAGCACGATGCCGCTCTGCGGACCGCGCAGGGCGGTGCCGACCCGCTCGGCGTGCTTGGTGGCCGGCACCTGCCGGGTCAGTTCCCGGTCCACCGCGTCGGCCAGGGCCACCGAGGGGGTGACCAGCACGCTGGCCGCCAGGGGGTCGTGCTCGGCCTGGCTGATCAGGTCGGCGGCGACATGCACCGGGTCGGCGCTGTCGTCGGCCAGGATGGCGATCTCGGTCGGGCCCGCCTCGGCGTCGATGCCGACCACACCCCGCAGCAGCCGCTTGGCCGCGGTGACCCAGATGTTGCCCGGCCCGGTGATCATGTCGACCGGTGCGCAGTGCGCGCTGCCGGCGGCGTCGACCGCGCAGCCGTACGCCAGCATGGCCACCGCCTGGGCGCCGCCGACGGCATAGACCTCGTCGACCCCCAGCAGGGCGCAGGCGGCCAGCACCCGCGCATCGGGCAGCCCGTCGTTGTCCTTCTGCGGCGGGCTGGCCACCACCAGGGACCGGACTCCGGCTTCCTGGGCCGGTACCACGTTCATCACCACGGTCGAGGGGTACATGGCCAGCCCGCCGGGGACGTACAGGCCGACCCGGTCGACCGGAACCCAGCGTTCGGTGACCGTGCCCCCCGGCACCACCGTGGTGGTGTGATCGGTGCGGCGCTGGTCGGCGTGCACCTTGCGAACCCGGGCGATCGCCTCCAGCAACGCGGCCCGTACCTGCGGATCCAGGGTGCTCTCCGCCGCCGCGATGGCCTCGACGGGCACCCGCAGCACCTCCGGGGCCACCCCGTCGAACCGTTCGCTGGCCTCGCGGACCGCCGAGTAACCATGCTCACGGACCGCCGTCACGAGCGGACGGATCTGCTCGACCGCCACGGAGACGTCGAGCTGGGCACGAGGCAGCAGGTCACGCGGGTCGGACAGGCCGCCGCGCAGGTCGATGCGGTTCAACACCCCTGCGAGTCTAGGCGGCCCGTCAGGGCGGCGACCCGCGCCGCCCGTAGGCCGGGACGGTGAGCCGGGACACTCGTCACCCCGCCGGTGCGGCTACCCTCGATTCCGTGAACGCACGGCTGCCGGTGTTCCCGCTCGCCACGGTGCTCTTTCCCGGGCTGGTGCTGCCACTGCACATCTTCGAGGAACGCTACCGGGCCCTGGTCCGACGCCTGATGGCCCAGCCCGAGGGCACCCCACGCGAGTTCGGGGTGGTGGCCATCCGCAGCGGCTGGGAGGTGGCCCCCGCCCCCGGCCGGGTCCTCGCGGGCAGGGGGGAGTTGACCCTGCACGAGGTGGGTTGCAGCGCGGAGCTACGACAGGTCACCGAGTTGGCCGACGGTGGTTTCGACATCGTCACCGTGGGACGGCGCCGGTTCCGGATCGAGCAGCTCGACAACGCGGCCGAGCCCTACCTGACCGCCGAGGTGAGCTGGCTGCCCGAGCCGACCGGCCCGGACGAGGCGGCGAATCTGCTGGCCTCCCGGGTGATCGCGGTCTTCCGGGAATACCTCGGCCTGATGCGCACCGAGGCCGGTCAGCTGACCGAGCAGCTGCCGGAGGACCCGACCGTGCTCTCCCATCTGGTGGCCGCGACGGCCGCACTGACCGTGGCGGACCGGCAGCGACTGCTCGCGATCGATGACACGACCGCCCGGCTGCGCGCCGAGCTGACCCTGCTCAACCGCGAGGCGGCTCTGCTGCGCCAGGTGCGGGCGGTTCCGGTGCCGCTGGCGGAGTTGGCCAAGCCCCCGCCGGCCCCGAACTGACCCCACCGGCCGCCGGCGCCCCCGGCGCGAACCCGCCGGAGGGCGGTGGCGGGCCGCCCGGGGCAGGCGGTGGCGGGTAGGCGCCCGGAGCGGGCGGTGGCGGATAGCCGCCCACCGCGCCCGGCCCGGCCGGCCAGGGGCCGGGTCCACCGGGCGGGTAGCCGGGCGGCAGGGTCAGGTCGGGCTCCGGCTCCGGCTCCGGCTCCGGGCGCAGCGAGGGCCACTGGGACCAGCCCGCCAGCATGGTGTACGTCACGACGGCGCCGAAGGCCGGCAGGAGCAGGTTGCCGTACGGCAGGGGTAGCACCCCGAGGACCATCTCGATTCCACCGGCCCGCAGATCGGCCGGCTTGGTGAAGGCGGTGCCCTCCGGTGCGGTGGCCAGCAGACGTTCGTAGCTGCCCAGCCCGATGCGGCGGCCGACCTGCCAGGCGACCAGCGCCGCGGCCAACGCCCCGGCCACCGCCACGACCAGCCCGAAGGGGCCCCGGCGGCGGCGCAGCACGATCCACAGGGCCAGCCCGGCGAGCACCCCGAAGGCCAGGCCGAGCAGGCTGAACCAGCCGTCGGCGGCGACCGGCTGCTCCGGCTGAGGCTCGCCGTAGACGGCGCCGTTGGCGGTCTTGACCACCGGGGTGGCCGGGGAGATCACCGCCCACAGCAGCCCCAACGGCACCCCGAGCAGGGCCAGTACGAACACGGCCACCAGTCCCACCCGTACGCCGCGGCGGGGTGGGTCGGCCGGTGCCTGGGGGGCAGCCGAGGCGGCCGGTACGGGCGGTTCGACGGCGGGTGTCTCCGGACTCACCCGATGATCCTCGCAGCTTCCTTCGCGCGCTGTACACGGTGTGGTCGCCTCAGCGGGCGAAGGGCTCCAACATCACCGAGGCGGCCTGCATCCACGCCTGCCGGGTCTCTGCCTGGAGCTGGTGATACTCGATCGAGGAGCCGGTCTCCAGGGCCGGGTCGTAGGGCACCACGGCCACCGCCCGGGTACGGGTGGCGAAGTGCTTCTCCAGATCGTTCTGCAACGGCAGTCGGCCCGGGGTGGGACAGGAGATCAGGGTGACCGCGTTGTCGGCCAGCTCGCCCATGCCCTCGGAGTGCAGCAGGTCGAGCATCCAGTCCGCGCTGAAGGCGGCGTCCTCCCGGGGCACCGTGGTGACCACCAACTGGTCGGCGGCGTGCATCACCGTACGCCAGTTCGGGCTCTCCACGTTGTTGCCGGTGTCCACGCAGATCACCTCGTGGGTACGCCGCAGCAGCTCCAGCACCCGTTTGACGGTGAACTGGTCCAGCCGCTGGGCGAACCGGGGACTCTCCTCACCGGCCAGCACGTCGTAGGACCCGTCGGAGGCGTGTCGCAGGTAGTCGTCCAACGCCTCCAGCAGCTCGTTGCCCTCCCGGATCTCGATCTGGACGAGATCGGCCACCAGGTGCCGGATGGTCCGGGCGTGTCGGGCGCTGCCGGCGCGTAACCCGAGGGTGCCGCGTAACTCGTTGTCGTCCCAGGCCAGCACCCCCCGGCCGCGTACGCTGCCGATGGTCGCCGCCGCCAGCACGGTGGCGGTGGTCTTGTGCACCCCGCCCTTGGGGTTGGCGAAGGCGACCACCCGTGGGGTGCCCAGGTCCTTGCGCAGCACCGCGGCGGCGCGTTCCAACTCGCTCTCGATGCTCTGCGCCCGCCACTCGATCCGCCCGGGACGCCCGGCCACCGCGGCCGAGGCGACCGCCGCGACAGGCCCGGGCGGGGCGGGCGGGGCGGGGAGCCCGGCCGGGGGTGCGGGAGGTGCGCCGAGGCCGGCAGGCGGCCCCTGGGGCCGGCCGGGCGGCTGGTAGCCGCCGTTGTCCAGCAGGGCGTAGCGGGAGTCCATCGGCGGGGCGGCGTGCCGGTACCCGTTGTCCAGCAGGGTGTACCGGGACTCCACCGGCTCCGGTCGACGTGGCTCCGGCACCTGGGGGTAGGCCGGTTCCGGCGGATGGGCCACCGGCTCCGGCGGATATCCGGGGTGGCCGCGGTACCTGGGTGCCGGTCCAGGGGCGTCGAACCGGTAGCCGGGCTCCGGGCGGTAACCCGGGTCGGCGCCGTACGCCCGATCCGGCGGCTGGGCGGTGGCCGAGGCCCGCCCCGAGTAGCCGGAGCCCGACGCCCGACGCGGCAGCGGCTCGGTCGGCGGCGGTGGCTCGTCGGCCTGTCGCTCGTTGGGTGCCTGCTCAGCGCCGCGGCCGCCGAGGCGGGCTCGGTCGAGCAGGGCCCGCCACCGCGGTGCCGGCTCGGCGGGCCGTCCCCAACCGGTCTCGCTGCCGTCCACGGCTCGCCTCCCCAGCGCCTCGGTCTCCGTCTGACAGGCTACGAACGAAACCGTCCTGAGGCCACACCGGGACACCCACCGATATGGCCTCAACTGTCACGGTGTCGGCTCCGGACCGTCCACCACCTGTAGGTCCGTCTCACCCTCGCGGAAGGAATCCGTCGAGGTGGGAGTGGCCGAGGGGGGCGCGTACACCGGCGGGGTCCGGGAGGGCGTCGGCGATGGTGACGAATCCGTCACTTCCGGCGTCACCGGTGCCTCCTCGGGCACCGGCGTCCAGGACGGCAGCGGGTACTTCGGGTTGGGCGTGGGGCTGGACAGCAGCTCCCGATCGACCGGGGGTCGGGCCACGTCGCGCTGCTCGGGCAGCGGCGGGGTGAACACCGTCCGTTCCAGTCGCCGGACCTCCGGGGCGGGATCGACCACCCGTACCCCTGGGCGGGTCGCCACCCCCCGCAGCACGGACGGCTTGGCCCGGACCACGACGGCGTAGACGCAGGCGCAGCTCTCCCGGTAGGCGGCCGCCTCCCGTTCCGCCAGGCGCGCCCCACTGACGTAGAGCTGCCGCAGCTCCCGTTCCTGCGGCCCGCCGCCACCCAGGGCGGCAGCCCGCGACCGGTAGTCCGCGGCCTCCCGTTCCTTGCGTTCGGCCAGGTCCGCCATCCCGGCCGTGACGTCCTCGGGCAGCCGCTGGGCGGGAATGCGCACGATCTCGGTCTGCCGGTCCGGCAGCGGCACCCGGCCGAACACCACGGAGACCCCGACATCGCCGACCACCGTCGCCAGCGACTGCGGGGTGACGTACTCCGACAGGGAGACCAGGGCGTAGGTGCCGTCGGCCAGGGGCGTGCGGCGGGCCAGGCCGGCCAGGTCCGCCGCGGCCGTCCGCTCGTAGCTGGGGATCGAGTCGCCGTCGGCGATGCCCACCCGGGTCACCTCGCCGACCGTGCGGTCGGACAACGGCGGGCCCCCGGTGGCGAACACCGCGGTGAACAGCACGGCGCCGCAGGACAGCACCGCCACCCAGCTGAGCAGCGAGTTGCGGGCCGGCCCCTGGTCCAGCCGTCTCAACATGGCGGCGAGGCGGGGCAGCAGCCGCTGGTCCAGCTGCCGCAGCAGATCGCCGGCACGCACAGGCGGTCCCCTCGTCGGATCGGTCGGGACGGGCGGGACGTGTCAGTCGCGGAGAATCTCCAGCGCGCGCCCCAGATCGTCAGGGTAGTCGCTGACGAAGCGGACCTCGTCCCCCGTACGGGGGTGCTCGAAACTCAACTCTCTGGCGTGCAACCACTGCCGATCCAGCTTGAGCCGGGCGGAAAGAGTCGGGTCCGCGCCGTACGTCAGGTCACCCACGCAGGGGTGCCGCAGGGTGGAGAAGTGCACCCGGATCTGGTGGGTACGACCGGTTTCCAACTGCACGTCGACCAGGCTGGCCGAGGGAAACGCCTCGATGGTGTCGTAGTGGGTGATGCTCGGCTTGCCGCCGGAGACCACCGCCCAGCGGTAGTCGTGATGGGGGTGGCGGTCGATCGGGGCGTCGATGGTGCCGCGCAGCGGATCCAGGTGCCCCTGCACCACGGCGTGGTAGCGCTTCTCCACCTCGCGGTACTTGAAGGCCCGTTTGAGGAAGCTGTACGCCTGCTCGCTCTTGGCCACCACCATGATCCCGGTCGTGCCGACGTCGAGCCGGTGCACCACCCCCTGGCGCTCGGCGGCGCCGCTGGTGGCGATGGTGTGGCCGATGGCGGCCAGTCCGCCGATCACGGTCGGGCCCCGCCAGCCGGGGCTGGGGTGGGCGGCCACCCCGACCGGCTTGTCGACCACCACGATGTCGTCGTCGGCGTAGACCACCCGCAGGCCCGGTACCGCCTGCGGCACCACGATCGGCGCCGCGACCGGCGCGGGCAGGGTCACCTCGAGCCAGGCCCCGGCCCGGACCTTGTGCGAGTTGGGGCGTACCGCGCCGTCGACCAAGGCCTCCCCGGCGTCGACGAGGGCGGCGGCGGTCGTCCGGGACAGCCCGAACAGCCGGGCCACCGCCTGGTCCAGTCGCATTCCGTCCAGGCCGTCCGGGACGGGCAGGCTGCGGTGGTCGCCACCGGCGGAGAAGGTCGTCGTCATGCCGGCTCCCGCCGCTCGTCGTCCGTGGTCTGCGCCGTCGGTTCCGGCGCGCGTTCGGCAGCCTTGCGGTCGTCGCCGACCAGCCGGGTGCCGTCACGCTGGCGGCCGGTGAACTCCAGCCAGACGGCCAGGACCACGCCGCAGACCAGGGCACTGTCCGCGATGTTGAAGATCGGAAAGACCCGGCCGTACGGGTCGAACACGCTGATCATGTCGACCACGTGGCCGACGAACCAGCCCGGGGCCCGGAAGATCCGGTCGATCAGGTTACCGGTGACGCCGCCGACCACCAGGCCGAGGGAGATGGCCCAGGGCACCGACCGCAGGGTCTTCCCCATCCAGCCGATCCAGGCCAGCACCCCGATCGCGATCAGCGGGAAGACCCAGGTGTAGTCCTTGCCGATGCTCCACGCGGCCCCGCTGTTGCGGGTCAGGGAGAGATAGAGGGCACCACCGAGCAGCCGCACCGGCTCCCGGTCGCTCAGCTCGGCCAGCGCCAGGTGCTTGGTGAGCAGGTCGACCGCGAACGCGAAGGTCGCCAGGCCGAGCAGGATCGCTACGGGTCTACGCCGCGATCTCGTGGCGGTGCCCGGCTCGGCGGTGCCGGATCCTGCGGACGGTACTGCGCTCATCTGCTCCCCATCGACGTATCACGGCGGTGCCGTGGCACCGCCGTGCACCAGCGCCGGGGAGCCCGCCGTCAGCGTCGCTCCGCCAGCTGTTTGCAGGTCACACAGAGGGTGGCCGACGGGAAGGCGGCGAGCCGCTCCACCGGGATGGGGTTGCCGCACCGCTCGCACCAGCCGTAACCACCTTCGTCGAGGCGCTCCAGAGCCCGCTCGACCTGCGTGATCCGTTCCAAGATGCTGTTGGCGAGAGAGATCTCCTGCTCCCGCTCGAACGTCTTCGTGCCGGTGTCGGCCTGGTCGTCCCCGGCCGAGTCGGTGAGGCGGTCGCGCTGCAGCTCGGTGATCTCGCTCAGCGTCTGATCGTACTCGGCGCGCAGCTCGTCGTGCCGTGCTGCCAGGGCGGCGCGGATCTTCTCGGTCTCCGCGGCACTGCGGGTGGACGTCATCGCGGGCTTACGACCGGCGGTCCTGGTGTCGGCTGGTTTGGCCATCATCACTCCCTATGCCACGGAACCGCGGAGGTCCGCGGCGCCCCTGGACTGAGGCCGCCGGCATCGGCCACCCCAGGTACAAAACGGGCGCGCGGCCCACTGGCCGCGCACTCCGGAGATTCGCAAGGATACGGAACGTAAGGTCGTCCGACAACGTGCCGCACCGAATTGCCCGTTCCACCCCGATCCGTACGGGAACGAAGCACAGCGAACGCTAGCAGACCCCCACCCCCAACCCCCGCCTCCCGCAAAGTTGATCAAGAAGTTCGCGTCTGGATCCGGCGATTCCGCGACGCAAACCTCTTGATCAACACGGGTGGCCGGGGTGGTCAGTGAGGCGGGGGGTTGAGGAGGCGGTGGAGGTTGGCCGGGAGGTCGGTGGGGGCGGGGTCGATCACGAAGAGTTTGTCGCGGCTGGCCGCGCCGGTGCGTAGGGATACCGCGGCCGGGCGGACACCGAGGGCCTCGGCCAGGGCACGACGGGCGGCCTCGGTGGCCCGGCCGTCGACCGCGGGAGCGTTGACCGCGATCACCAGAGCGGGCCCGTGGGGGCCGTCGTAGCGGCCACCCACCCGGGCCCGGGAGGCCCCCGGCTTGACCCGGACGGCGACCGTCAGCGCCTCGGCGGTCATCGGCTCGGATCAGTACCGTTCGGACTGCGCCAGCAGGATGGTGTCCGGGGTGCAGTCGGCGCACGGGGTGAAACCCAACGAGACCGCCTCGGCCACCACCAGGGGCTCGTGGTCCCGCCCGACCAGGTGCGTGCACTCGTCGAGGTGATAGCGGGGCCGGCCGTCGACCACCCGGACCTCGTCCAGCAGTCGGGACACCCGGGCAGCCTGCTCGGGGGTGACCTCCTGCGCGCCGGGCTCGTCGTCGTACGGCTCTCCCGCTCCGGCGGTCGCCACGGACACCCCCGCGTCCGCGGCGGCCATCGACTCGGCGGCGGTGGTCGTCGGCGCGGTCAGGTCAGCGGCCGTCGGCGTGGTCGCCTCGGCGGTGCCCATCGTGGTCGTCACCGGCGACCCGGGTGGTTGCCGCCACCCGGGCACACCGGCATCCGAGGTTGATGGGACATGCTGGGTCGGGATGGTGGCCGAACGACCCCCGGCACCCTCCCGCTGGGTCGCGGCCCGGCCGGCGGCAGCCTGGCGGGCCCCCGCGACCAGTGCCACCGCAGCCAGCAGGCTGGCGCCGATGGAGACGACCAGCAGGGCACTGGACCCACTGGCCAACCCGAACACAAGAAGCGCCACCGCGACGAGGATGAGCGCGAGACTGATGACTATCACGGCTCACCCCCGCCGCGTCGTAGAAGTTGAGGCAGGGCAGGCGGCCGTCAGGACGGCCGCCGCCCGGTTCAGCGACCGGCCTCGAGTGCCCCGGAGCGACCCCCGCCGTAGGAACCGGCGAGACCTGCGGCGGCCAGGCCGTTGCCCGCCGCGCGGGTGCCCTCTCCGCCACGGGTCATCTCCGCCTCCAGGCCCTGACCACGACCGTCGAGGTCGCGCAGCTGGCTCTCCAGGTAGGCCTTGAGACGGGTACGGTACTCGCGCTCGAACTGCTTGAGCTCCTCGATGTGCTTCTGCAGCGCGGTGCGCTTGGCGTCCAGGCCGCCCATGGCCTCCTGGTGACGCTGGCGGGCGTCCCGCTCCAGCGCGTCGGCCTTGGCGCGGGCCTCGCGGGTGACCTCCTCGGCCTTGGAACGGGCCTCGGAGAGCAGCTGGTCGGCCTCACGACGGGCGTCGGAGACGTGGTCGTCGGCGGTCCGCTGGGCCATCATCAGCACCCGCAGCGCCTGCTGCTCGCCGTCACCGCCCGGCACCGCGCCACCGGCGGCGGCGCGTACCTGCTCCAGCTCGGCCTGCATCGCGCGGGCGGCCTGCTCGGCGGCGGCCTTGTCGCGCTGCACCCGGTCGAGCTGGGCCTTGACGTCGTTGAGCTCGGCCGCCAGGCGGGCGTCGCCACCGGGGCCGGCGGGTGCGCCGCCCCGCCCACCGCGCTCCACCTGGGCGCGCAGTTCGTTGTTCTCCTCGATCAGACGGGCGAGTTCGCGCTCGACCTCGTCCAGGAAGGCGTCGACCTCCTCCTCGTCGTAGCCCCGCTTACCGATCGGCGGCTTCTTGAAGGCGACGTTGTGGACGTCGGCCGGGGTCAGCGGCATCGAAACTCCTCGGGTCAGTTGCGGCCGCGATAGCGCGTCGGTCATCAGGCGGTCCTGAAGATCGCCGGCTCTAACACAAACCTCATCAGCACGAACAGGATAACCAGGAGCACAAGGGAGGCCAGGTCGATGCTCACGGTACCAATTCGCAGCGGAGGGATCACACGCCTCAACGCCCAGAGCGGGGGATCAGTGACGCTCCACACGGATTCCAGTCCGGCTGATGCACCGCGACCAGGCTGCCAGCGCCGCCCGTACTGAAGGACCGCACTCAGTACGAACCGGGCCAGCAGGATGATCAGGAACAGATAGGTGATCAGGTAGAGGACCTGTAGCAAGATCGACAACACGGTAGGCGACGTCCCTCGGGTCGGGCGGGTCAACTCAGGCTGAAGAACCCGCCCTCGGCGATCTTGGCCTTGTCCTCCGCGGTGACCTGGACATTGGCCGGCGAGAGCAGGAACACCCGGTTGGTCACGCGCTCGATCGTACCGCGCAGGCCGAACGCCAGCCCGGCAGCGAAGTCCACCAGTCGGCGGGCATCGGCCTCATCCATCTCGGTGAGGTTGATGATCACGGGCACCCCGTCGCGGAAGTGCTCGCCGATGGTGCGGGCCTCCCGGTAGGTGGTCGGGTGCAGGGTGGTGATCTGGTAGCGCTGCTCCTCCTCCTGGACCACCGCACGCTCGCGGGGCTGCGCCTGCGGCGCCAGGGCCAGGTTGTCCCGGGTGTGGTACGTCAACGCGCCGGACTGCTCCCCCGAGGACCGGGTGATCGAGCGTACGCTGGACCGATCCACCCGCTCGGGGCGGTCGGAGTCCAGTCGCTCGGACTCGCCCAGCCGACTGCTGGAGCGCTCGCCGAGCCGACCCCGGTCGCCGAGCCGGGGACGAGGCGCCGGAGGCTCGTCCATCTCGTCGTCCGCCTCGTCGGCGAACTCCTCGGCGTACCGGCTCTGCCGGTAGCGCGACTCGCGGTACCCACCCTTGTCGTACCCACCGTCGTCATAGGCCCGCTCGTCGTCCTCTTCGACAAGTCCGAGCCAGACCCCCGCCTTGCGCAGTGCACCCATCCCCGCGCCCTTCCCGTCCGCCGTGCGGCACACGCCCCCGTACGTGTCGCCTGTCGCGAGTGGACCATTCCTGCCCACCGGACCGGAACGGCAATCCCCTGACGCACAATTCGCGTTGCACGTCACGCCCCCCGGTCGCCGGTAAGGCCGCTCCCACAAACAACACTGATGTAATTTGCTTCTCTCGCGGCCAGGCTACCGCAGCGTGGGACGCATTCCGAGCAACGCGCTGCCGACGCGGACATGTGTCGCGCCGTGGCCGATCGCCGCCTCCAGATCCCCGCTCATCCCGGCCGACAGGACGACGGCCTGCGGATGCTCCGCCCGCAACCCCTCGGCGATGGTGGCCAGCCGGGCGAAGGCCCGCTCCGGCTCCCACCCCAGGGGCGCCACCGCCATCAGCCCGGCCAACCGCAGTCCCGCCGAGTCGGCCACCGCGGCGGCCACCGACCCCAGGCCGATGTCCGGATCGGCCGAGTCGGCCACCGCCCCGCCACGGGACGGGTCGCCGTCGACACTCACCTGCACCAGCACCTCCAGCGGCCGGTCCCGTCGGGCGGTCGCGGCGGCGTCCAGGGCGGCGGCCAACCGGACGCTGTCGACCGACTGGACCACGTCGGCGTACTGGACCACGGACTTCACCTTGTTGCGCTGCAGGCGCCCGATGAAGTGCCAGCAGGGGGTGACCCCGGCCGCCGCCACCTGGGCGGCCTTCGGGGCCGCCTCCTGGTCGCGGTTCTCACCGACGTCGGTCACCCCGAGCCCGGCCAGGGCGATCACGTCGGAGGCGGGGTAGGTCTTGGTGACCGCGATCATGGTCACCTCGGTCCGATCCCGGCCCACCGCCGCGCAGGCGTCGGCGATCCGGGACCGGACCCGCGCCAGCCCGGCGGCCAGTTCGGCACGTCGGTCCGGGCGTACCAGAGCGGGGCTGTCCGTCATGGCCGGTACTCAGGAACCGTTCTTGAGAAAGTCGGGCACGTCCACGTCGTCGAAGAGCACCCGGCGCGGCGACTGGGGTGCCACCGGGGTGGCCGGCGAGGGTACGACCGGGGTGCTCGGCTGGGCGGGCTGGTTCTGATTGGTCTTGCGGGCCGGCTCGGCCGCCTTGTAGGCCGGGGTGCCGCCGTCGAAGCCCGCCGCGATCACGGTCACCCGCACCTCGTCGCCGAGCGCGTCGTCGATGACCGCACCGAAGATGATGTTGGCGTCCGGGTGGGCCGCGTCCGTGACCAGCTGCGCCGCGTCGTTGATCTCGAACAGACCCAGGTCGGAGCCACCGGCGATGGAGAGCAGCACCCCGCGCGCGCCGTCCATGCTCTGCTCCAGCAGCGGGCTGGAGATGGCCGCCTCGGCCGCCTCGACCGCGCGGTTCTCGCCCCGGGCGCTGCCGATGCCCATCAGCGCGCTGCCCGCGCCGCTCATCACGCTCTTGACGTCGGCGAAGTCCAGGTTGATCAGACCCGGGGTGGTGATCAGGTCGGTGATGCCCTGGACACCGGAGAGGAGCACCTGGTCCGCGGTACGGAAGGCGTCCATCATGCTGATGTTGCGGTCCCCGAGGGCCAGCAGCCGGTCGTTCGGGATGACGATCAGGGTGTCGCACTGGTTGCGCAGCTCGTCGATGCCGGCCTCGGCCTGCACCTGGCGACGCTTGCCCTCGAAGGAGAACGGGCGGGTCACCACACCGATGGTCAGGGCGCCCAGCTTCCGGGCGATGTTGGCCACCACGGGCGCGCCGCCGGTGCCGGTGCCGCCACCCTCACCGCAGGTCACGAAGACCATGTCGGCGCCCTTGAGGACCTCCTCGATCTCGTCGCGGTGATCCTCGGCGGCGTTCTTGCCGACGTCCGGGTTGGCGCCGGCGCCCAGACCCCGGGTCAGTTCACGGCCGACGTCCAGCTTGACGTCGGCGTCGCTCATCAGCAGCGCCTGGGCGTCTGTGTTGATCGCGATGAACTCGACGCCTTTGAGCCCAACCTCGATCATCCGGTTGACGGCGTTCACGCCGCCGCCCCCGATGCCGACGACCTTGATGACCGCCAGGTAGTTGTGCGGAGGTGTCATCTCCGGTCCTTCCCTTCGAGATTGGCTACTCCCCGACCGGTTACGGCGCGGCCAGACCCATGGTCGACCCGACTGTCACCAGCGAGGCCGAGGGGGTAAACCCTCACCCTCTACTAGAGGGTTACAGTTATGTCAACCACTGATCCTCTTTCCGGCAACGTAGGCGCAGCCGAGCGAGGAACCAAGGACCCTTTCGGCGTGTCGCCGGTCAAGCGGGAGGGTTCACGCCCCTGATCGGTCGCTCACCGGAAGGTGACCACCTCCGGGGCGCTGACGTCGATCCGGGTGGCGTCCTGATCCAGCAGGGCGGTGGCCACCCGGGCCTTGTCCGTCCCCCGGGTGGAGTCTCCCCAGAAAACGGTCAAGTCGTCCCGCAGCCGGACGCTGATCCGGGCCAGGCCCTCGACCGTGATCTCCACCAGGTCCGCCCGCAACTGCGGGGTGAGGGCATCGAGCACCTCCAGGGCGGCATGGGTCGCCGGATTCTCCGCACCCGGGTCGGTCATCCGGATCAGCGGAAGGCCCGCCGGGCGCTGCGGCAGGGTACGGAAGGCCACCCCGGCGGCGTCGACCACCACGAACTGTTCCCCGCTCGGCACCACCGCCACCGGGGTGCGCTCGGTGAGTCGTACGACCAGGGCGTCCGGCCAGTCCCGGTGCACCGACACCCGCTCCACCGGCGGCAGGGCGCCGATCCGGTCCGCCAGCTCGGTCAGGTCCACCCGGGCCAGGGGAGCCCCGTCGAGCACCCCGGCGGCGTTGCGTACCTGCACGTCGGTGACCAACTCGGCGCCCTCCACCCGCACCTCGCGTACGCCGAACAGTCCGGTGCCCAGCAGCACCCAGGCCACCAGGCCGGCCACGGCCAGCACCCCGCCGGCCACCGCCCACGGCAGTGCGGCCCGCATCCGACGGCGCCGGGCCCGGGCCATGAACCGGCGGGTGGAGGCGGGCACCGCGTCCCGACCGGCACGGACCAGCTGCCACTGGCGGACCGGACGCCACCCTCCGCCACCGTCCACCCCGCCACCGCGTCGGCGGGCCGGTCCGGGACTCATTCCACCCCGGGGGCCGCGCCGTTGCGCGCGGCGGCGTCGGGCACCGTACCGCCGATGCTCGCCGAACCCCCGGCCAGGCCACCGGCCACCGTGCCGGCGTCCGGATCGGCGGTACGCGCAGTCAAGGCGGCCAGCAGTTCGTCACCCATCAGCGAGATCGGCGGGGCGCCCATGGTCACCACCACGTCGCCGGGGCGGGCCCGACGGGCCACCTCCGTCGGGGCGTCCTCCCAGGAGTCGACGAAGACCTTCCGTTCCGCCGGCAACCCGACCGCCTCGATCAGGGCCGCCGACCCCTCCCCCGGGCCGCGCTGCTCACCCGGGCCGAAGACCTCCAGCAGCACCAACTCGTCCGCGATCGCCAGCGCCTCGGCGATCTCCGACTGCAGGTCCCGGGTCCGGTACAGCCGGTAGGGCTGGAAGACCACCAGCAACCGGCCCTCGCCGGCCACCTCACGCAGGGTCCGCAGCGCCAGGGTTATCGAGGTCGGGTGGTAGGCGTACTCGTCGTACACCAGGACACCGTCGGCGACCCCCTTGCGTTCGAAGCGCCGCCGTACCCCGGGGAACGACCCCAGCGCGGCCTCCGCGGCCGTCAACGGCAACTCCAACAGGTACGCGGCCAGCACCGCCGAGGCGCTGTTGAGGGCCATGTGCCGGCCGGGCACCGGCATCCGGAACTCCCCCAGCGGGCGTCCGTCGATGTGGGCCAGGTAGCGCACCCCCTGAGCCGAGGAGGCCATCTCGCTGAGCCGCAGATCGGCCTCGGCGGACTCGCCGTAGGTGTACACCCGGCGTCCCTCCGCCCGCAGGATGGCCGCCAGCCGCTGCCCACCCGGATCGTCCGCGCAGGTGATGATGAAGCCGTCCGGGTCGGTGAGCCGGGCGAACTCGGCGAAGGTGGCCTCCAGATTGGCCAGGTCGCCGTAGGTGTTCAGGTGATCCGCCTCGATGTTCGTGACGATCGAGACGAACGGGCGGTAGATCAGGAAGGACCGGTCGCTCTCGTCGGCCTCGACCACGAAGTACTCGCCGGTGCCGTGGTGGGCGCCCGAGCCCACCTCGGAGATCTCGCCACCGATCACGAAGGAGGGATCGGCGCCGGCCCGCTGGAACACCATGGTGACCATGGAGGTGGTGCTGGTCTTGCCGTGGGTGCCGGCGACCGCCACCGTACGCCGGCCGGTCATCGCAGCGGCCAGGGCCTCGGAACGGTGCAGGATCCGTAGGCCACGCCGCCGGGCCTCGACCATCTCCAGGTGGTCGGCCGGGATGGCCGAGGAGTAGACCACGGTGTCGACACCGTCCAGGTTGGCCGGCTCGTGGGTCATGTGGATGGTCCCGCCGAGGGCCCGCAGGCCGGCCAGCGACGGCCACTCGCGCAACTCGCTGCCGGAGACCGGCAGGCCCCGGGTGAGGAACAGCCGGGCCAGGCCGCTCATGCCGACCCCGCCCACCCCGATCAGGTGGATGTGACCCAGATCCTCGGCGGTCACCGTACCGGCCGGGCTGAACGTTCTCATCGGGCCGCACCTTCTTTCGTTCGCGACTGCGGGGCTCGCAGGCCCGGCTCACTCCTCGCGCTCACTGAGCCGATCTTCGTTCGCGACTGCGGGGCTCGCAGGCCCGGCTCACTCCTCGCGCTCACCGGGAAACCGCCTCGTAGACGAAGTTGAGCAGGGCCTCGTCGCCGTCGCGGCGGCCGTAGGCCGCGGCGGCATTGCCCATCGCGTGCAGCCGCTGCGGGTCCCGGATCAGCGGGATGACGGTACGTTCCAGCCAGTCCGGGGTCAGTTCGCCGTCGTCGACCAGCAACCCACCCCCGGCCTCGACCACCGGCAGGGCGTTGCGCTTCTGCTCCTGGTTGCTGTGCGGGTACGGCACATAGATGGTCGGCAGACCGATGGCCGCCACCTCCGCGCAGGTCATCGCACCCCCCCGGCCCAGCATCAGGTCGGCGGCGGCGTACCCGGCATCCATGTCGGACAGGTACGGCAGGGTCACGTACGGCACCGGCAGGTCGGTGGGGATCGACACCGGCTCGTTGCGGGCCCCCATCACGTGCAGCACCTGGATGCCGTTGCGGGCCAACTCCTTGGCCGCCCCGGCCACCGCCAGGTTGATCGACCGGGCCCCCTGGGAACCACCCGCCACGAAGAGCACCGGCAGGTCCGGACGGAGCCCGAAGTGGGCCCGGGCCGCGCCGCGCATGGCCACCCGGTCCAACCCGGCGATGTTGCGCCGCAGGGGTACCCCGACCACCCGGGCCTCCCGCAGCGCCTCGGCCTGGGCGGGTTGGTGGGGGAAACCCACCGCCACGTTCTTGGTGAACTTCATGCCCAGCCGGTTGGCCACCCCCGGCGGCACGTTGACCTCGTGGATGACGATCGGCAGCTCCCGCCGCCAGGCGGCCAGGTACGCCGGCACGGAGACGTACCCGCCGAAGCCGACGACCACCTCGGCGCCCACCTCGTCGATGACCTTGCCTGCGGCGCGGGCCGCGGTCCACATCCGGCCCGGGGTACGGACCAGGTTCAGGTTGATCGACCGGGGGAGCTGGTACGCCGGGATGTTGCGCAGGTCGTAGCCGGCGGGCGGGATCAGCTGGTTCTCCAGGCCCTTCGGTGTGCCGAGACAGGTGATCCGGACGCCGGGGTCGTGACGGCGCAGGCAGTCGGCGAAGGCGAGCAGCGGGTAGATGTGTCCCCCGGTGCCACCGCCTGCGAGTACCACCGAACGCAGCGGACCCATCAACGTCTCCTCTCGTTCGCCGACCCGCCGCGGCCCCGGCTGTCCCGGGCACCACGCGATGCGGCCTGGTCGTCCTCACGCCGATTACGGGCCCGGGGTACGGACCTGCGGGCAGCCGGCGGCGACGCCGCACGGCGACGCCGGCCGGGAATCGGCGGCAACGGAGCCCACACTAGTCGGACCCATCGGGCGGGCGGACGGGCATGCAGGGCCCGGGCCGCATCGGGTTCCGCCCGGGCGAAGGAGGCCAACATGCCGACCGCCGCGAGGGTGACGACCAGGGCGCTGCCGCCGACCGAGATGAACGGCAGGGGTACCCCGGTCAGCGGCAGCAGACCGATCACCCCGCCGATGTTGATGAAGGCCTGCCCGATCAGCCAGGCGGTGGCGCCGGCCGCCGCCAGCCGCCGGAAGGGATCGTCGACCCGGCGGGCGATGCGCAGGCCGGTGTAGGCCAACACGGCGAACAGGGTGACCACCACCGCGCAGCCGACCACCCCTAGTTCCTCGGCGATCACCGCGAAGATGAAGTCGTTCTCGGCCGCCGGCAGCCAGTCCCACTTGCTGCGCCCCTGACCCAGCCCGGTGCCGAACCAGCCCCCGTTGGCGATGGCGTACCGGGCCTGCACCATCTGGTAGCAGAGTTCCTCTCGGCACTGCTCCAGCGGCGGCGGGCTGACGAACATGGTCAGTCGCTGCAGCCGGTAGTTCTCCTCACCCACGACCCCGGAACCGGCGCCGAGGGAGGCCACCGCCACCAGCAGGCCGATGCCGGCCAGGCCGATCGCGCTGAGGGTGGCGAAGACCCGCAGCCGCACCCCGGCCGCCCAGAGCAGGCCGACGACCAGCGCCACCAGGCAGAGCATGCTGCCCAGGTCGTTGTAGCCGACCAGCACGAACATCAGGCCCACCACCGGGAACAGCGGGGTGGCCAGCTCCCGCCACCAGCCCAGCGCGGCACCCTTGCGGGCCAGCACGTACGCCCCCCACAACACCAGCGCGAACTTCGCCAGCTCGGAGGGCTGCAACCCGAGACCACCGACGTACAGCCCGAGCAGCTCGGCCTCCAGCGGCCCGATCCTCGCCGGGGAGCCGGTCAACCGCCCGTACGCCACCAGCGCGTTCAGCAGCAACAGCAGTCCCACCGCGACGGCCAGCACCGGCCGCCCCAGGGCCCGGAAGGTCCGGGCCGGCAGACGCTGGCAGACCCAGAAGGCCACGATGCCGATGACCGCGAAGAGCGCCTGCTTGACCAGGGAGGCGGAGGCGTTGCCCCCGGCGGCGTAGTCGCGCACGCTGGTGGCCGAGAAGACCATGGTGAGGCCGATCAGCAGCAGCAGCCCCGAGCTGGCCAGCAGCAGATGGTACGAGGCCAGGGGCCGGGACAGCAGGCCACGCAGGGCGGCCAGGGCGGCGAATCCGCCCATCGGGTCCAGGCCACGCCACGGACCACCCTCCGCTACCGGAGCGGACGAACCCGCCCCACCGGCCCGGGCGGCGCTACCCGTGGCGGACCCGGCACCCCGCCCCGCAGCACCCTCCCCGCCAGCGGTCCCACCACCCGCCGTGACCGCCGTACCACTCTTGGCCGCAGCACCCTCTCCGCCCGCGGCACGACCACGCCGCCGACCCACCGACTCCCCGCCACTGTCTTCCCAGGCCTCCCCCACAGCGCCATCATCGCCGCTGCCACCACCCCACGCCCCCGGTATCCCCCACTCGGCGTGTCGCACCCCCGGCCCCCCGCCGTGGTTGATCAAGAGGTTTGCGTCTGAATCCGGCCTTCCGGTGACGCAAACCTGTTGATCAACGCCGCTGAACGGGGGTCAGCCCATGTTGGCCAGGAAGTCGCTGTAGAAGAGGCCCAGGGCGATGGCCACCCCGATGCCGGCGATGATCCAGAAGCGGACCACGATGTTGACCTCGCTCCAGCCGGCCAGTTCGAAGTGGTGCTGGAGGGGGGACATCCGGAAGACCCGCTTGCCGGTGGTCTTGAAGGAGATGATCTGGATGACCACCGACATGGTGATGATCACGAACAGGCCGCCGATGATCGGCAGGAGCAGGATCGTCCGGGTGGACATCGCCATGCCGGCGATCAGGCCGCCCAGGCCCAGGGCCCCGGTGTCCCCCATGAAGATGCGGGCCGGTGAGGTGTTCCACCACAGGAAGCCCACACAGGCCCCGGCCGCCGCCCCGGCGATCAAGGCGATCTCCAACGGGTCCCGCACGGCGTAGCAGTAGTTGTTCGGGTTGGCGGTGTACGCCGGGTCGGCGCACCAGTGCCGGTACTGCCAGAAGGCGATCACCGCGTACGCCCCGAGCACCATCACCGAGGCCCCGGTGGCCAGGCCGTCCAGGCCGTCGGTGAGGTTCACCCCGTTGGTCGCCGCCATCACCACGAAGATGAAGATGATCACCGCGCCGATCTTGGTGACCTCCAGGGCCGGGATGTCCCGGATGAAGCTCAACGTCGTACTGCCGACGGTCTCGGTGTTGGTCTGGGCGCCGTCGGCGTCCGTCATGGTGGAGGGGAACCAGAGGGCGACCACCCCGAACACCGCGCCGACCAGGATCTGCCCGAGCAGCTTGCCCTTGGCGCTCAGGCCACCGCTGTGCCGCTTGCGCACCTTGAGGAAGTCGTCGATGAAGCCGACCGCGCCGCAGAAGACCATCAACCCGAGCAGCACCAGCGCGGTGATGGTCGGCTCCACCTGGGCGATCTGCGCGTCCGGCAGGGTGGTCAGGGCCAGGTGACCGGCCACGTACGCGATCACGGTGGCGAGGATGAACACCACCCCGCCCATGGTCGGGGTGCCCTTCTTGCCCTGGTGCATCTGCGGGCCCTCGGCCCGGATGGGCTGACCCGCCTTGAGCCGGGTGAACACCTTGATCGCGATCGGGGTGCAGAACAGCGAGACCAGGAAGGCCACCCCGATGGCGACGATGACGGCCCTCACGCGGCGCCACCCCCGGTGGCCGGATCAGCCTCGGCACGCAGCGCGTCGGCCACCTCCCAGGTCCGGTACCGGGACCCCTTCACCAGGACCACGTCCCCCGGCCGTAGCTCGCTGCGCAGCACCTGAACGGCCGCCGCCTGATCGGTGAGCAGCACCGATTCTCCTCCCCAGTCACCTACCGATGTCGCCCCGTGGTGGATCGGCGCCGCCGTCTCGCCGACCACGAGCAGCCGGTCGACACCCAACTCGGCCGCCAGCCGACCCACCTCGGTGTGCCCCTGCTCCTCGTACTCGCCCAGTTCGGCCATGTAGCCGAGGACCGCCAGGGTTCGCCGGCCCGCGCCCACGCCGGCCAGCGCCCGCAACGCCACCGCCATCGAGGCCGGGTTGGCGTTGTACGAGTCGTCGATCACGGTCACCCCGTCGGGACGCTCGAAGACGTCCATCCGGCGGGTGGAGACCAGGCCCAGCTCGCCCAGGGCGACCGCGATCTCGGCCAACGGCATACCCAGCTCCCGGGCCACCGCCGCGGCGGCGAGAGTGTTCCAGACCTGGTGCCGCCCGGTCAGACCGAGCCGCACGGAGGCGCTCCCCTCCGGGGTCACCAGGGTGTACGCGGCCCGCCCCCGCTCGTCCAGGGTCACCTCCGCCGCCCGCACCTCGGCGTGCGCCGCCTCGCCGTAGCGGACCACCCGGGCGGTCGTACGCTCGGCCATCGCGTCGACCAACGGGTCGTCGGCGTTGAGCACCGCCAGGCCCTCGGCCGGCAGGGCCTCGACCAGTTCACCCTTGGCCAGGGCGATGTTCTCCTGCGAGCCGAACTCGCCGATGTGCGAGACCCCGACGTTGAGCACCACGGAGATGCGCGGCGGGGCCACCTCGCACAGGTACCGCACGTGCCCGATGCCCCGGGCCCCCTTCTCCAGCACCAGGTAGCGCGTCGAGGGCCCGGCCTGCAGGGCGGTGTACGGGTGACCCAGCTCGTTGTTGAACGACCCGGGGGGCGCCACGGTCTCCCCCAGCCGCGCGGTCAGCTGGGCGACCAGATCCTTGGTGGTGGTCTTGCCGGAGGAACCGGTCAACCCGATCACGGTCAGCTCGGGCAGCCGGTCCACCACGGCACGCGCCAGTCGGGCCATCGCGGCCAGCGGATCGGCGACGATGATCATCGGTACGCCGGGCACCTCACGGCTACCCAGCACGGCCACCGCCCCGGCCTGCACCGCCGAGTCGGCGAAGTCGTGCCCGTCCACCTTCTCCCCGTCGAAGGCGACGAAGAGGCCGCCGGGGGTGACCTTGCGGGAGTCGAACTCCACACTGCCGGTGACCTGCCCGACCGGGTCGGCGGCGACCAGCCGCCCGTCGACGGCCGAGGCGATCTCGGCCAGGCTCAAGGCGATCATCGCTGGCCTCCCAGGCTGCCGAAGCGGGCCCGCAGCGCGTCGGCCAGTTCGGTCACGTCATCGAACGGATATACCTCACCGGCGATCTCCTGACCACGTTCGTGGCCCTTGCCGAGCACCGCGACCACATCCCCGGGCTCGGCCAGCCGGACCGCCTCGTCGATCGCCGCCCGCCGCCCAGCCACCTCGAGAACCCGGGCCGAAGTCCCGGCCCCGGTCGCCCCGGCCAGCACCTCGGCGCGGATCGCCGCGGGATCCTCGGTGCGGGGATTGTCGTCGGTCACCAGCACCACGTCGGCTCCCTGGGCGGCGGCGGCACCCATCGTCGGCCGTTTGCCCCGATCCCGGTCACCGCCCGCGCCGATCACGCAGATCAGTCGGCCGCTGCTCATCTCCCGCAGGGCGGCCAGCACCGCCACCACCGCGTCGGTCTTGTGGGCGTAGTCGACGACCCCGCGTACCCCGCCGGCCACCCCCACCGACTCCAGCCGCCCGGGTACCCCGCCGCAGGCGGCCACCCCGGCCGCCGCTACGGCCGGCTGCACCCCGGCGGCCACCAGTACGGCGACGGCCAGCAGGGCGTTCGCCACGTTGTGCCGCCCGGGCAGCGCCACCCCGGCGTCGAGCACCAGATCGTCCGGGCCGTGCAGGGTGAACCGCTGGGCGTACCCCTCGCCGTCGATGTGCTCCGCCCACCAGGTGGCCGACCGGTCACCGGCTGCGGAGAAGCTGACCGTGGCGGGCCGGAACAGGCCCTTCAGCGCCGGATCGTCATGGTTGAGCACCTCGACCCGGCAGCGGCCGTCGAACAGCCGCGCCTTGGCCGCGAAGTAGTCGTCGGCGTCGGCGTGGAAGTCGAGGTGGTCGGAGCCGAAGTTGGTCCAGCCCCCCACGTCGAAGCGCACCCCGCCGACCCGCCCCATCACCAGGGCGTGGCTGGACACCTCCATGACCACCGCGGTGACCCCGCGTTCGAGGGCGGCGGCGAGCATCGCGTGCAGGTCGGTGGCCTCCGGGGTGGTCCGGACGCTGTCGAGAACCAGGTCGCCGAGGCGGGTCTCCACGGTGCCGATCAGGCCGGTGGTGTGGCCGGCGGCCCGCAGCCCCGACTCGACCAGGTAGGCCGTGGAGGTCTTGCCAGCGGTGCCGGTGACCCCGATCACGGTCAACTTCTCGGTCGGGTTGCCGTAGACGGCCGAGGCCAGGGTGCCGAGCACCGCACGTGGGTCGGGCACCACCAGGATGGGCAGCCCGTGCTCGGCGGCCAGTTCGGCACCGGCCGGGTCGGTGAGCACCGCCAGGGCACCGGCCGCCGCCGCCTCGGCGACGAACTCCGCGCCGTGACGCCGGGCACCGGGCAGGGCCGCGTACAGATCGCCGGGGTGGACCTCACGGCTGGCGTGGGTCACCCCGGTCACCACCGGATCGACGGTGATAGGGGGCGCCACGGCGAGCCGGGCGGCTAGGTCACCGAGCCGGATTCCGGTCACGGTACGGGGACGAGGATTGCCGCGCACGGCGTCAGACCCTACCCGGTCGCCCGCTCGTGGCCGCACGGCGCGCCTGAATCTCCGCCACAGGGAGTCGAACCGCAGGTCGGACGGCGACTGGCCAGCCGGGCAGCCCGGATCGACCCGCCGGCACGGCCTGCCGGCGGGTCGATGCGGACCGGACCGTCCTACGGGAAGACGGTGAACTTCGGCGCGGGCTCACTGGAGGGGGGCACCTTGAAGTGCCGCAGAGTGAAGGTCATCATGTCCCGGAAGGCCGGCGCCGCCACCTTCCCGCCGCCACCGCTCGGGCTGTGCACGAAGACCGCGATCACGTACCGGGGGTTCTCCGCCGGTGCCATCCCGATGAACGAGGCGACATCCCCGGGCTGCTTCTTGCCGTCGACCAGCCGCCACCCGGTGCCGGTCTTACCGGCCACCCGGTAGCCGGGGACCGCCGCGGCCAACCCGGTGGCGTTCTCCACCGTGGTGACCGCCTCCAGCAGGGTACGCAGGGCCTTGGCGTTCTCCGGGCTGAGCACCGCACGGGTCGCCGGCGCCTCGGCCGGGGTCCGGTTACCCTGCGGGTCGATGGTCTCCTTGACCAGGTGCGGCTGGATGTAGGTGCCGTCGTTGGCGATGGCGGCGTAGGCGGCGGCCATCTGCAGGGGGGTGGCATCCACGCTGTGCCCGATCGGCACCGACCCGTGCGACGAGTCGCTCCACTCCGACAACGGCAGCAACCGGCCGCCGGCCTCACCGGGCATACCTACCCCGGTCGGCTTCCCCAGACCGAACCGGCGCTGGTAGTCGATCAGCCGTTCCGGGCCCAGCTTGTCGGCGATCTGGATGGTGCCGACATTCGAGGAGTACGCCATCATCCCGGCCACACTCATCCGCCGTCCGTTGGCGAAGTGGGTGTCCGGGAACCAGGTGTCGCCCTTGCGGATCGCGTTGGACACCGGAAACGAGGTGTCCGGGGTGATCACCCCCTCCTGGAGGGCCGCCCCGAAGGTGATCGCCTTGTGCACCGAGCCCGGGTCGACCACGAAGCTGGTGGCCGCGTCCTCCCGGTCGGTCGGCTCGCTGGCCTGCGGTCGCGCCGCGTTGTAGGTCGGCTGGCTGGCCTGGGCCAGCACCTCCCCGGTACGCACGTCCAGCACCACCGCGGCGGCCGTGCTGGCCTGGGCCGCCTTGGCCTGCTCGCTGAGGATCCGCTGCGTCATGAACTGGAGGTCCCGGTCGATGGTCAGCACCATCGAACTGCCCGGCTTGGCCGGGGTGGTGCGGCTGTAGCCGGTGGGGATGGGCGCGCCGAGGCCGATCTCGAAGGTCCGCTCGCCGTCCTCGCCGTGCAGCAGGTCGTCGTAGCGGGCCTCCAGCCCCTCCAACCCGGTCATGTCGAGGCTGGTGAAGCCGATCAGGTTGGCGGCCAGGTCACCGCCGGGCACCTCGCGCCGCTCGTCACGCTGGGTGTAGATGCCGGGCAGTTCGAGCTTCATGATCTCGCGGGCCCGGTCGATGTCCACCCCCCGGGCCAGGTACTCGAACCGCGAGTCGACCCCGTTGATCCGCTTGCGGGGCTGCATCTTCTCGGCCAGCTCGGAGGCGGGGATGCCGAGCAGCGGGGAGAGGGTCCGGGCGGTCGCCGGGATGTCCTGCACCCGGGTGGGATCGGCGTAGACGTAGCGGGCCTCGACGCTGTGCGCCAGGGCGGCCCCGTCCCGGTCGTAGATCGCCCCCCGCGGCGCGGGTAGCTGCACGGTCCGCAGCCGGTCGGCCACCCCTCCGTCGGCGTACGCCGGGGTGTCCACGGTCTGGAGCACGACCAGCCGGATGCCGATGGCGACGAACATGGCCATCACCAGCGCCGTACCCAGCCGCAGGCGACGGGCCGGATCGGCGAGCCTGGGCGGGCGGGGTGGCTTGCGGGCGGGACGGCGGGGGGCCCCGCGCTCCTGGCGCCGGGGGTCGGTCACCCGCCGACGGGGCGGCTCGGCCTCCTCGCCACCGGGGGTGCGGGGCGTGACGGTACGCACCACCGAGGTGCGACCGGTGGCACCGTCCCTGCGGGCCGCGGCGCCCGACCGGCCCCCACCCCGGGCCGCCGCCGCCCGACCCCCGTCGAGCACCTGGAGGGCCGGCCGGAAGGGATCCTGGGACCGGTTGCTGCGGGGGGTACGCCGCTGCTCGGCCCGCCCGGCCGCCGGGGTGGCGCCGCCTTCACGGATGGTGCGACCCCGAGGGGTGTACGCCCGGGCGTCGGAGATGCCGCCGATGCCCGGTTCGCCGCCGCGTTCCCCGGCGGCGCGCTCTCCATTGCCGCGGGGTGGCACCTGCCGATCGGAGGCACCACGTGACGAACCGCGCCGGGAGCCTGTGGCGTCCCGGCGCGGTTCCTCCGACCTCGGTGGCACGGTCTTACCCCTCCGCGCCCTGGGTGCTCGTGATCGACGCCTGCCCACCGGCCGGCTGCGGCACCCCGATCAGCTTGCCGTCGGGCAGCCGGATCAGGGCCGGCTCCCCCGACTCGACCAGCCCCAGCTTGCGGGCCTGGGCGGCCAGGTTGCCCGGCGCCTCGGCGTCGGCGATCTGCTTGGTCAGCTGCTGCTGCTCCACGTCGAGCTTGGCCTGCTGCTCCTGAAGCTCCAGCAGCCGGAAGGCGTTCTCGTTGATCTTCGTGTTGACCGCCAGGATGCCCAGCACCCCGCCGACGACCAGCATCACGACCAGCGCCGCGAACGGCGCCCGCGGCACCCGTACCGGCGGCGGCGGGGCGACCCGCAGCTGCGGCGTCACCGCCCGCTGCGGCTCGGTGACCCCGGCCCGCTCGACCGGCCGCAAGGCGGCGTTGCCCTCGGTGCGGAACTCGCGCGCCCCCCGGGCGCGAGTCTGCTCCAGCGGGCTCATCCGCTCCGTACGCCGGGTGGTGTCCCCGGTCCCCCGAACCCGCTCTGCCGCGATCCGGCCCCCCGACCGCGGTACGCGCTGCCCGGCGCCGGCGATGTTCCGGCGCTTGTCCACGTTCATGTTCCCTCCCCCTCTTCGTCCGTCGTCTCCCCCGGGCCCGGCTGCGGACCCGTTGCGGATCCGGTGGCCGATCCCGTCCCCGGTTGGTGCATCGCCTTGACCCGGCGGCGGTACCGTTCGCGGTCGGTACCCCCCTGCTGCCGGGCCTGCGGGTCGATCCGTTCCGCCGCCCGCAGCCGCACCGAAGCGGCCCTCGGGTTGGCGGCGACCTCCGCCTCCCCGGGCAGCTCCGCGCCCCGGCTGAGCAGCCGGAACGTCGGCTCCGACCCGGGCAGTTCGACCGGGAGGTCGACCGGGCCGGTGCTACGGACCCGATCGGCGAGCGCCTGTTTGGTGAGCCGGTCCTCCAACGAGTGGTAGGACATGACCACCAGACGACCACCGACCGAAAGCCTGTCCAGGGCCGCCGGCAGCGCCGTCTCCAGCGCCGCCAGTTCCCTGTTTACCTCGATCCTTAAAGCCTGAAACGTTCTCTTAGCCGGGTGTCCACCGGTTCGTCGGGCTGGTGCGGGTATGGACTCCCGAACCAGCTCGGCCAGTCGGGCCGAGGAGGTGATCCGGTTGCGCTCCCGCTCCCGGATGATCGCCGAGGCGATCCGTCCGGCGAACTTCTCCTCGCCGTACACCCGCAGCACCCGGGCCAGGTCCGGATGGGCGTACGTGTTGACCACCTCTTCGGCGGTCACCCCCCGGGTCTGGTCCATCCGCATGTCCAGCGGCGCATCCTGCGCGTACGCGAACCCGCGGTCGGGCGCGTCGAGTTGCAGCGAGGAGACCCCCAGGTCGAACAGCACCCCGTCGACACGCGGATAACCCAGCCGGTCCAGCACCTCGGGCAGCTCGTCGTAGACGGCGTGCTCCAGGTGGATCCGATCGGCGAAGCGGGCCAGCCGCACCCGAGCGTGGGCCAGTGCCTCGGTGTCCCGGTCCAGGCCCACCAGGATGGTCTCCGGATGGGCCAGCAACACCGCCTCGGCGTGGCCGGCCAACCCCAGGGTCGCGTCGACGTGCACGGTGCGACCGCCTCGGCCCAGTGCGGGGGCCAGCAGCTCGAGACACCGCTCAAGCAGCACCGGCACATGCGTGCCGCGTAGCTCCCCCATGTCGACCCCCACTGGCTTGACCTTGTTGTCTTCTGCGTTCTGCTCGTCGGACGACGCCGTGCCGTCATACCGCCAGATCCCCATCCGCTCCCCGCCCGGCCGTCGGGCCACAGCCCTCCGTGTCGGATCGTGCCCCTGGCACCGGGGAAGGGATGCCAGGAACTCGAAAGCGGCTGGAGATCTCGCAGTACGTCGGGCGTCGTCACGCCCTACAGACCGCCGGGCAGCACCCCTTCCTCGATGTCGGCGAAGTCGTCTTCGCTCTCGGCGAGGTAGGTCTCCCAGGCGACCTTGTCCCAGATCTCCACCCGGGTGCTCGCGCCGATGACCACCAGGTCCCGGTCGAGCCCCGCGTAGCTGCGCAGGTGCGCCGGGATGGTCACCCGGCCCTGCTTGTCGGGCACTTCGTCGTGTGCACTGGCGAAGAAGACACGGCTGTAGGCCCGGGCCGCCTTGTGTGTCATCGGCTGTGCACGCAACTGCTCCGCGATGCGCTGGAACTCCGGCGTCGGGAAGACGTAGAGGCAGCGTTCCTGCCCTTTGGTGATCACGACACCCCCCGCCAGCTCATCCCGGAACTTCGCCGGAAGGATCAACCGGCCCTTGTCGTCCAGACGAGGAGTGTGGGTGCCGAGAAACATCGGCCCAACCCCCTCGCCCTTTAGCGGCGTTCGCGCGCCGCTGACCCCCCGGGCCGGTGGGCCCTCCCGGCCTCACCAATGCGCCCCACTCTACTCCACTTCCCTCCACCCGCAACCAGATTGGACCGCGTGGCGCGCCATTCTGGACGACAAAACCGCACGTCAGTCGGGGTGGAGGGGAGTGGAGGGCGCAGCGGGGTGCGCGACCGGGTCCGCTATCCGACATAGATCCACTCCGGTCGGCCGAACGGCACCGGCCGCATCGCCGACAAACCCCACCCGAACGGATCGGCAATCTGACCCATGCCATGGTCCGGTAACCTCGCTCGCGTGACGGACGCGAAAATGCCCCTACGGGCGAAGGTGGCCAGTTCGGTGTCACGAACCGCCGCGGCGCTGTCCCGGGCGGCGGGCCGCGGCGACGGCTCGGTGATCGGCGGTTGGATCGGATTGAAGATCGATCCGGACCTGCTGGCCCACCTCTCCGCCGGACGGGCCATCGCGCTGATCTCCGGCACCAACGGCAAGACAACCACCACCCGACTGGCCGCCGCGGCCGTCGGGGTGCTGGGCCGGGTGGCCACCAACTCCTTCGGCGCCAACATGCCCACCGGCCACACCTCCGCCCTGGCCAAGGCCGGCAGCACCCCGTACGCGGTGCTGGAGGTCGACGAGCACTACCTGGCCCAGGTGATCGAGGCGACCGACCCGCACGTGGTGGCGCTGCTCAACCTCTCCCGCGACCAGCTGGACCGCGCCAAGGAGGTCGCCATGATGGCGCAGCTCTGGCGCGCGGCACTGGTCCGGCACCCGGACATCCGCATCGTCGCCAACGCCGACGACCCGATGGTGGTCTGGGCGGCCACCCCACCGGCCACCCACGACCAGCGGATCAACCCGCCGCACGTCACCTGGTTCTCCGCCGGGCAGCGCTGGCACGACGACTCCTGGGTCTGCCCCGAGTGCGGGTCCACCATCCAGCGCTCCGGGGAGCAGTGGTGGTGCACCGGATGCCCGCTGCGCCGGCCCCAGCCGCAGTGGACGGTCGACGAGGAAGGCGTCCTGGACCCGACCGGCGCCTGGTACAAGGTCAAGCTCCAGCTTCCCGGCAAGGTCAACGTCGGCAACGCGGCCACCGCCCTGGCCGTCGCCGCCGAGTTCGGCGTCCGCCCCTTCGACGCGGTTCCCCGCCTGGCCGACGTCACCTCGGTAGCCGGGCGGTACGCCCAGGTCGTCCGGGACGGGCGTACGGTCCGGCTGCTGCTGGCCAAGAACCCGGCCAGCTGGCTGGAGGCCTTCGACATGGCCGAGCTGGCGCCGACACTGCTGTCCATCAACGCGCGGGACCCCGACGGGTTGGACACCTCCTGGCTGTTCGATGTCGACTTCGCCCCGCTGCGGGGACGCCAGGTGCTGATCACCGGCGACCGGGCGTACGACCTGGCCGTCCGGCTCGACGTCAACGACGTGCCCTTCCAGCACGTACGCACCTTCGACGACGCCGTCCGGGCGGTGCCACCCGGGCGGTTGGAGGTCATCGCGAACTACACCGCGTTCCAGGACATCCGAGCGGAGTTGGACCGTGTCAACTGAGACCCTGCGCATCGTCTGGATCTATCCCGACCTGCTGTCCACCTACGGCGACCGGGGCAACGTGCTGATCCTGGCCCGGCGGGCGCGCCAGCGCGGGTTCCCGGTCGAGGTGCTGGAGGTCCGCTCCGACCAGCCGTTGCCGAACACGGCCGACATCTACCTCATCGGTGGTGGCGAGGACGGTCCGCAGGCCCTCGGGGCCCAGCGGCTGCTCGCCGACGGTGGGCTGCACCGGGCCGTGGCCCAGGGTTCGGTGGTGTTCGGGGTCTGCGCCGGCTACCAACTGCTCGGCACCTCCTTCTTCGCCAAGGGCACCCAGTACCGCGGTCTGGAGCTGCTCGACCTCAGCTCGGACCGGGGCGCCAGCCGGGCGGTAGGCGAGCTGGCCGGGGAGATCGACGCCCGGCTGGGCCTGCCGCCGCTGACCGGCTTCGAGAACCACGGCGGGCGTACCCAACTGGGCCCCGGGGTCTCCCCGCTGGCCCGGGTCACCGCCGGGGTCGGCAACGACGGCGCCACCGAGGGGGCCTGGCGGGGCAAGCTGCTCGGCACGTACTCCCACGGGCCGGCGCTGGCCCGCAACCCGGCCCTGGCCGACCTGCTGCTGCGCTGGGCCACCGGCGCCCAGCAGTTGCCGCCGCTGGACGACACCTGGGCCGACCGGTTGCGCGCCGAGCGTCGGGCTGCGGTGGCGGCTGCCGCCCGGCCATGATCCCGGACGGGCGGCGGCCCGGACGAGGTGTGCTGCGGGCCGTCGTGGCGTCGTCGAAGCTGCGGTTCGGGACGCTGGTGTTCCTGCTGGCCGGGTTCGGGGTGATCCTGCTGCTGACCCCGCTGCCCGACCCGGCCACCCTGCCCCACCTGGCCGATCGGCTGGGTGGGTTCGCCCCGGTCGCGGCCGTCCTCGGCGGGGCACTGCTGCTGGTGGCGCTGGTGCCGCGTACCTTCATCACCCTCGCCGCCGGCGCGATCTTCGGGATGCTGCCCGGTGCCCTGTACGCCCTGGGGGCCGCCCTGGTCGCGGCGGCGGCCGGCTTCGCGGTCGGCCGGCTGCTCGGGCGGGACTTCGTCGCCGAACGGGTACGCGGCCGGCTGGCCCGGCTGGATCGCTGGTTCACCCGGCAGAGCGTGTTCGGGGTGATCACCGTACGGCTGCTGCCCATCTCCGGGTTCGGCCTGGTCAGCTACGGCTACGGCACCACCGGCGCCCGGCTGCTGCCCTTCCTCACCGGCAGCGTGCTCGCCTCCGCGCCCACCGCCTTCGGATATGCGGCCCTCGGCGCCGCCGTCACCAGCCCCGGCGGGATCAACTGGTACGCCGCCGCCCCGGCCGCCCTGGGCTTCATCGCCAGCGCGATCCTGGTCGCCCGGTGGTGGCGCGCCGAACGCCGCCCTCGATCCGACGTCCGCTGACCGCCGCGCACAGCTCGGCAACTTCAGGGATAGTGCTGCCTCCGGAGGCGCTGAGGCAGCACTATCCCTGAAACTGTCGCCCGCACCCGGGGTCGACGGCGGGTCAGCCCGGCGGGGTGATCAGGCCGGTTTCGTAGGCGGCGATGACCAGGTGTACCCGGTCCCGGGCGCCGAGCTTGCTGAACAGCCGAGCCACGTGCGCCTTCGCGGTCGCCACACTGATCACGAGTTGCTCGGCGATCTCGGCGTTGGACAGGCCCCGACCGACCAGGGCGAGCACCTCGCGCTCCCGGTCGGTGATCCCGGCCAACGACCGCGAGCGGGACGCCGCTGCCGGCTGGCGGACGAACTCGGCGATGAGCCGGCGGGTCACCCCGGGGGCGATCAACGCGTCCCCGGCGGCCACCACCCGGATCGCGGCGAGGATGTCCTCCAGCGCCATGTCCTTGACCAGAAAACCGCTCGCCCCTGCGCGTAACGCGCCGTGCACGTGCTCGTCGTCGTCGAAGGTGGTGAGCACCAGCACCCGGGTGGGACCACCAGCAGCGATGATCTGGCGGGTCGCCTGGATGCCGTCCGTGCCCGGCATCCGCAGGTCCATCAACACCACGTCGGGCACCACCTCGCGGGTCAGGCGCACCGCCTCGGCGCCGGTACCGGCCTCCCCGACCACCTCCATGTCCGGCACGTCGGCGATCAGCACCCGCAACCCGGCCCGGACCAGCGGCTGGTCGTCGACGAGCAGCACCCGAACACTCACCGCCGCACCGCCGCACCCGGCAACTCGCCGCCGGTCGTGTGATCACCGCTGGTCGGGGCTGTGTCGATCGGTCGGGCAGGGTCCGGCGGCTCGCCGCCGTCGGTCGGTACGGAGAGCGGCAGCTGGGTGGTCACCCGGAAGCCGCCCTCGGGTCGGGGGCCGGCGTGAAACCGGCCGCCGAGGGCCTGGACCCGCTCCCGCATCCCGATCAACCCATGCCCCTCGACGCCGATCGGGCCACCCCGGCCGTCATCGACGACCTCCACCGCGACCAGGCCGGGAACACACCGCACGGTGACCCGGCAGAAGTCGACGCCCGCGTGGCGTACCACGTTTGTCAGCCCTTCCTGAACGATGCGGAACGCGGCGAGGTCGACCTCCGGCGGCACCGGGCACTCGCCGTACCGACGCAACTCGACCCGGACCCCGGCGTCGGCCGCCGCCGCGACCAGCCGGTCCAGGTCCGCCAGGCCGGGGGTCGGAGCCAACGCCGCCGCCTCCCCCGCGCCGCGACGGAGCGTGCCGAGGGTACGCCGCAGCCCGGCCAGAGTCTCCCGGCTGGCCGCCTCGATGGTGGCCAGCGCGGCCCGGGCCTGCTCCGGCTGGGTGTCGATCACCCGGGCGCCCACGCCCGCCTGGATGGCGATCACCCCGATGCTGTGCGCCACCACGTCGTGCAGTTCGCGGGCGATGCGCAGCCGTTCGGCGGTGACCGCCTCGGCGGCGGCGTGCGCCCGCAGCGCGGTCGCGTGCTCGCGCCGCGACCGCACCGAGTTGCCGAGTGTCCACGCCGTCGCGACGGCCAGCCCGGAGAGCAGGGCCTGATCCACCGGTTCCACGCCGCTGTTGACGAAGGCCACCAGGATCTGCGTCCCGAGCACCACGACGGCGGCGAGCCCGGACATCCGGCGGGACCGGTTCGCGGCGATCACGCCGAGCGCCGCGTCCACCGCGAGGAACTGCACGGTGAAGAGCCGGCCGAGATATCCCTGGTCCCCGCCGTGCACCGTGACGCTGGTAAGGGTCGCCCCGACCAGCATCAGCCCCAGTCCGGTGAGCGGCCGACGGCGCAGCAACGCCGCCGGCAGGGCCACGATCAGCAGCGGCACCAGGTACCGCTCGGGCAGCCACCAGCCCAGCACGCCGATCCCGTTGCCGGTCGTCGCCGCCGGCGGCGCCATCACCCAGAGCAGCGGCAGGATGGCCACCCCGGCCCAGACCAGCACCACCCGCACCGCCGACAGGGCGGTACGCGACCGGATCCGGGCGGTGGCCTCCACGCGCACACGGTATCCAGCCAGGCACGGTGTGGGCATCGGCCCACGGGCGTACGCCCGTGGGACAGTGCCCGGCGCGGCGGTGTGGCCCGCGAGCCGATGCCGCGCGACCCGGTCTTCGGGAGGGTAGGCATCATGATCGAGCTTGATGGCCTGACCAGGCGGTACGGGCGCACCACCGCCGTCGACGACCTGACCCTGACCGTACGGCCGGGTCAGGTGACCGGCTTCCTGGGCCCCAACGGCGCCGGCAAGTCCACCACCCTGCGCATGGTCCTCGGGCTGACCGAGCCGAGCAGCGGCACCGCCACGGTGGGCGGCGTCCGGTTCCGGGACCTTCCCCGCGGGTTGCGGCACGTCGGTGCGCTGCTGGACGCGGGCGACGTGCACCCTGGGCGCAGTGCCCGGGCCCACCTGGCGGCGCTGGCCCGTAGCAACGGCATCGGGGGCGGGCGGGTCGACGAGGTGCTGGGCCGGGTCGGCCTCGACAGCGTGGCCGACCGCCGGATCGGCCGATTCTCCCTCGGCATGCGGCAACGCCTCGGCATCGCCGCCGCCCTGCTCGGGGACCCGCCGGTGCTGCTGTTCGACGAGCCGTTCAACGGGCTGGACCCGGAGGGGGTGCGCTGGGTACGGAAGCTTTTCCGGCGGCTCGCCGCCGAGGAACGTACCGTCTTCGTCTCCAGCCACCTGATGAGCGAGATGGAGCACTGTGTCGACCGGCTCGTGGTGATCGGCCGGGGCCGGTTGATCGCCGAGGAGTCCCTGGCCGAGTTCGCCGCCCGCGCCGGTCGGTCGGAGGTGGCCGTGCGTACCCCCGATCCGGCGTCGCTGGTGACGGCGCTGACCGCCGAGGGTGCGGCCGTACGGTCCGATCCGGACGGGACGCTGGCGGTGACCGGGGTGACCGCCGAGCGGATCGGCGAGCTGGCTCTGGGCCTGCGGATCCCGCTGCACGAACTGACCACCCGCACCGCCTCGCTGGAGGAGGCCTTCATGGCGCTCACCGCCGCCGACGTCGAGTACGCCGCAGGGGAGGGCCGATGACCACCGGGGCCCCGACCCGCACCGCGCCGGCACGGACCCGGCAGCCGGCCCGCTTCCGTGACCTGCTCGCCGCCGAATGGATCAAGCTTTGGTCGTTGCGCTCGACCTGGGGCGCGTTCGCCCTGATCCTGCTCGCCATGGTCGGCCTGGCCGTGCACGCCGCGCTGGCCACCCAGGCGGGCTGGCCGGACTGGCCGGCCGAGCGGCGGGCGGTCCGCTCCCCGCTCTGGGACGCCTTCCCCACCGAGGCACAGATGTTCGTCGTCCTGGCGGCCAGTGGCGTCGGCGCGGTCTCGATCGGCGGCGAGTACGCCACCGGGCTGATGCGTACCACCTTCGCGGCCGTTCCCCGGCGCGGCGCCGTGGCCGCCGCGAAGCTGACCGTGTTGCCCGGGGTGCTGACCCTGCTCGGGCTGCTCGGCGCGGCGGCGGCCTTCACGGTGTCGCAGGCGATCCTCGCCGACGTCGGCGCGAACATGTCGATCGGCGACCACGGCGCGCTGCGCGGTCTCGCCGCCTCCGCGCTGCTGGTGCCGCTCTGCGCACTGGTCGGCATGGCCCTGGCGGCGCTGACCCGGCACACCGCGCCCGCGATCGTCACCGCCGCCACAGTGCTGCTCCTGCTGCCCACCGCCGTCAGTGCCGACGAACGCTGGAGCGCGCTGCTCCGGCAGGCCATGCCGATGCCGGCCTGGCAGCGGCTGATGGAACCGACCGGTCCCCCGCCGTGGATCAACGACCCCTACCCGGCCACCGTCGCCTGGTCCTGGACCACGTACGCCGTCTGGGCAGCGGTGGCCGCCATGGTCACCGTGCTCGCGCTGCACCGCCGCGAGCCGTAACGCCGCGCGTCGGTTCGCTCGGTGTTTGTTAAGAAGGGGCCCTTCCTCTACACGAGGCGTTAGGAAGGGCCCCTTCCTTTCACAGCACCACGGAGACCATCCGGCCGGCGATCACGATGACCTTGCGGGGGTCCTTGCCGGCCAGCACGGCGGACACCGCCTCCAGTGCCTGCTCCCGCACCGCTTCCTCGGTCGCGTCGGCGGGGACCTCGATGCGGCCCCGGACCTTGCCGTTGACCTGCACCGGGTAGGTCACCGACTCGGCGACCAGCAGGGCCGGGTCGGCTACCGGGAAGTCCGCGTAGGTCAGGGAGGTGTCGTGGCCCAGTCGCCGCCACAGTTCCTCGGCGATGTGCGGGGCGACCGGCGCCAGCATCAGCACCAGCGGCTCGGCCACCTCACGGGGGGTGGCCGGCAGCCGGGTCACCGCGTTGGTCAGCTCGATCAGCTTGGCGATCGCGGTGTTGAACCGGATCGACTCCATGTCGCCCCGGACCCCGTCGATCACCTTGTGCAGCAGCCGTCGGGTCGCCTCGTCGGCCGGGGTGTCGACCACCCGGGAGGCCCCGGTCTGCTCGTCGACGATGGCCCGCCAGACCCGTTGCAGGAACCGGTACGAGCCGATGACCGCCCGGGTCTCCCAGGGGCGGGACACCTCCAGCGGCCCCATCGACATCTCGTACACCCGGAAGGTGTCGGCGCCGTAGGCGGCGCACATCTCGTCCGGGGTGACGATGTTCTTCAGGGACTTGCCCATCTTGCCGTACTCGCGGTTGACCTGGACGTCACCCAGGTAGAAGCCGCCGTCGCGTTCGACGACCTCCTCGGCGGGCACGTAGGCACCCCGGGCGTCGGTGTACGCGTACGCCTGGATGTAGCCCTGGTTGAACAGCTTGCGGAAGGGCTCGAAGCTGGACACGTGGCCCAGGTCGTACAGCACCTTGTGCCAGAACCGGGCGTACAGCAGGTGCAGCACGGCGTGCTCGGCCCCGCCGACGTACAGGTCCACCCCACCGCAGTCGCCCTCGCTGCGCGGGCCCATCCAGTACCGCTCGTTGTCGGCGTCGACGAACCGCCCGTCGTTGGTGGGATCCAGGTAGCGCAGTTCGTACCAGCAGGAGCCGGCCCACTGCGGCATCACGTTGGTCTCCCGGGTGTACCGCTTGGGCCCGTCACCCAGGTCCAGCTCCACCTCCACCCAGTCCCGGCGGCGCGACAGGGGGGTCTCCGGGTCGGTGTCGGCGTCCTCCGGGTCGAAGGTACGCGGGGAGAAGTCGTCCACCTCGGGCAGCTCTACCGGCAGCATCTCCTCCGGCAGGGCGATGGCGGTGCCCTCGGCGTCGTACACGATCGGGAAGGGCTCGCCCCAGTAGCGCTGCCGGCTGAACAGCCAGTCCCGCAGCCGGTAGGTGGTAGCGCCCTGACCGTTGCCGGTCTCCTCCAGCCAGGCGATGATCCGGGCCTTGGCGTCGGCCACCCCCAGCCCGTCCAGGTCCAGGCCGCGGTCGGGCGCGGCGCTGTTGATGGCCGGCCCCTCCCCGGTGTACGCCTTGCCCTCGAAGCCCTCCGGCGGGGCGACCGTACGCACGATCGGCAGTTCGAAGACCTCGGCGAAGTCCCAGTCCCGCTCGTCCTGGGCGGGCACCGCCATGATCGCGCCGGTGCCGTAGCCGGCCAGCACGTAGTCCGCGATGAAGATCGGGATCTGCTTGCCGGTGACCGGGTTGGTGGCGTACGCCCCGGTGAAGACCCCGGTCTTCTCCTTCGTGTCGGCCTGCCGCTCGACATCGGTCTTGGCCGCCGCCGCCTTGCGGTACGCCTCGACCGCGCCCCGGGGGTTGGCGTGCCCCCCGGTCCAGGCCTCCCGGGTCCCCTCCGGCCAGGCGGCCGGCACCAGGGCGTCGACCAGCTCGTGCTCCGGGGCCAGCACCATGTAGGTGGCCCCGAAGACGGTGTCCGGCCGGGTGGTGAAAACAGTGATGCGGGCTTCGCCCGCAGAATCGGAATCACGGGTCGCGGCCGGGAAGGAGATGTGGGCGCCGGTGGAGCGGCCGATCCAGTTGCGCTGCATCAGCTTGATCGGCTCGGGCCAGTCCAGCTTGTCCAGGTCGTCCAGCAGCCGGTCACCGTAGGCGGTGATCCGCATCATCCACTGCTTCAGATTGCGCTTGTAGACCGGGAAGTTGCCCCGCTCGGAGCGCCCGTCGGCGGTGACCTCCTCGTTGGCCAGCACGGTGCCCAGGCCGGGGCACCAGTTCACCGGCGCCTGCGAGATGTACGCCAGGCGGTGGTCGTCGATGATCGACCGCTGCTCGGCGGCGGACAGCTCACCCCACCCACGCCCGTCCGGGGTACGCCGGGTGCCGCCGGCGAACTCGGCGGTCAGCTCGCTGATCGGGCGGGCCCGATTGGCGTCCCGGTCGTACCAGGAGTTGAAGATCTGCAGGAAGATCCACTGGGTCCAGCGGTAGAAGTCGGTGTCGATGGTGGCCACCGACCGCCGCTGGTCGTGGGCCAGGCCCAGCCGACGCAACTGCTCCCGGTACCGCTCGATGTTGGCCTCGGTGGTGGTCCGGGGGTGGGTGCCGGTCTGCACCGCGTACTGCTCGGCGGGCAGGCCGAAGGCGTCGAAGCCCATCGCGTGCAGCACGTTGCGCCCGGCCATCCGCTGGTAGCGGGCGAAGCAGTCGGTGCCGATGTAGCCCAGCGGGTGCCCGACGTGCAGGCCGGCGCCCGAGGGATAGGGGAACATGTCCAGCACGTACAGCTTCTCCGCGCCGGACCGCGGGTGGGCCGCATCGGCCAGCGGGCCGGAGGGGTTCGGCGCGTGGAAGGTGCCCTCGCGTTCCCAGACGTCCTGCCAGCGGCGTTCGATGTCGTCGGCCAGGGTGGCGGTGTACCGGAACGGTGGCGTGTCGCTGGTCGGGGTGGCTGCCTCGGTCATGCCGCCCCACCTTGATGAATCGCTCGCTGCCGCTCGCTCATGGCCTTCTCCTCGCATCGCTCGGCGGAGTCTGTCGGAGTGCTGGCTGGTCTCGGGTCTGTCTCGCCGGGCCCACCCCCGAGGGCCGGCGGCGGGCACGAAAAAGCCCCTCACGCAGGAGGGGCCGCCGTGCTGTCGCGCGTTCAGCGCATCAGCACGGCTGGGTAAGCAGGAAGACTCCGGCCATGTCCGGCAGTGTACCGCCAACCGGTACGAGCGCGTCGTGCGCCACCCACCCGGCCCCCCATCACCCGAGAAGAACCAGCGATATGCGCTGCGTGAGTGACAAACGTTGCGTAAGCCCTCAAACACCTGCGCAGGTCGGCGTCGGCGACAAACATGGTTAGCCTGAGAGGCCAGTGAGATTGTTGCGGCAGACGAGGCTTGCACGTCGCGAACCCAACGGCGGGGCCAGGTGCTCTATTCAGAGCTGCCGTGATGGCGACGAGGAGGAGGCCCGTGACACAGCAGACCTGGGACGAGGTTGGCGGCCTGTTGCCGTTCGACGAGTTCCGCGCCGCCAGCGACGCCATCGTGGCCAACATCGAACAGGTCATCGAGGGCAAGACCGCCACCGTGCGACTCGCCCTGGCCGTCCTGCTCGCCGAGGGTCACCTGCTCATCGAGGACGTACCGGGAGTCGGCAAGACCAAGCTGGCCAAGGCGCTGGCCCGGTCCATCGACTGTTCGGTACGCCGCATCCAGTTCACCCCCGACCTGCTGCCCAGCGACGTCACCGGGGTCAGCGTCTACAACCAGGAGACCCACGACTTCGAGTTCCGCCCGGGTGCCGTCTTCGCCAACCTGGTCGTCGGCGACGAGATCAACCGGGCCTCCCCGAAGACCCAGTCCGCCCTGCTGGAGTGCATGGAGGAACGGCAGGTCACGGTCGACGGGGTGACCTACCAGCTGCAGACCCCCTTCATGGTGATCGCCACCCAGAACCCGATCGAGATGGAGGGGACATACCCCCTGCCGGAGGCGCAGCGGGACCGCTTCACCGCCCGGATCGCGATGGGTTACCCGGATCCGGCCGCCGAGCTGGCCATGCTCGACGCGCACGGTGCGGTGGATCCGCTGGCGGCCCTGCGGCCGGTCTCCGACGCCGAGACGGTACGCCGACTGATCGGGCACGTCCGGCAGGTGCACGTCGCCGACGCGATCAAGCAGTACGCCGTCGACCTGGTCACCGCCACCCGTGAGTCGCCCGACCTGCGGCTCGGCGCCTCCCCCCGGTGCACCCTGCAGATGCTGCGCACCGCCCGGGCCGTGGCCGCCCTGGACGGGCGGGACTACGTGCTTCCGGACGACCTTCAGGCGCTGGCCGTGCCCGTACTGGCGCACCGGCTCATCCCCACCGCGGACGCCCAGCTGGCCCGGCGCACCACCGACGCGATCATCGCCGAGCTGGTGCACCGGCTGCCCCTGCCGCACGACCGCAAGCGCTCGCCGTACGACAACCGGCCGCCGACCGGCAACGGCCGGGCCCCCTTCGAGCCGCGGAGGCCGTGACGTGCGTGACGGTCTGCGCGGACTGACCACCCGTGGCCGCTCGTTCCTGGCCGCCGCGGTGGCGGCGGCCATCTCCGCCGGCATACTCGGCGAGAAGGATCTGCTCCGGGTGGCCGTGCTGCTGGCCGTCCTGCCCCTGCTAGCCGCCCTCTACGTCGGTCGGAGCCGGTACAAGTTGGCCTGTCACCGGTCGCTGGAGCCGCACCGGATGCCGGTCGGGGCCAACGCCCGGGTGGTGCTGCGGTTGCAGAACATGTCCCGGCTGCCCACCGGCACCCTGCTGCTGGAGGATCGCCTGCCGTACGCCCTGGGCAGTCGTCCCAGGGTCGTGCTGGAACGGCTCGGCGCCCACCAGGCCAGCTCGGTGGCGTACACCGTGCGGGCCGACGTCCGCGGCCGGTACGAGGTGGGTCCGCTGATGGTGCGGATGACCGACCCCTTCGGGTTGTGCGAACTCACCCGGGCCTTCCCGGGTACCGACCGGCTGACGGTCGTCCCGCAGGTGGTGCCGCTGCCGTCGGTGCGGCTGCCCGGGGAGTACGCCGGCAGTGGTGAGAGCCGGGCCCGTTCGGTGGCGGTGCACGGCGAGGACGACGCGGCGACCCGTGAGTACCGGCGCGGCGACGACCTGCGCCGGGTGCACTGGAAGTCGACCGCCCGCACGGGTGAGCTGATGGTGCGCCGGGAGGAACAGCCCTGGGAGAGCCGGGCCACCGTGCTGCTGGACACCCGGGCGTACGGCCATCACGGTGACGGGCCGACGGCCAGTTTCGAGTGGGCCGTCTCGGCGGCGGCCAGCATCGCCGTACACCTGCGTCAGGCCGGCTACAAGCTGCGCCTGGTCACCGGCGCCGGGGTGGACATCGACGCGGGAGAGGGCGGCGACGGGCAGCTGCTCGACCATCTCGCGGAGGTCCGGCTGGACCAGCGGGTCGAGATCACCACCCTGATGCAGCACGTCCGGCAACGCTCCGACGGTGGTCTGATCATCGGCCTGTTCGGGTCGCTGAGCACGGCCGAGGCGGAGTTGCTGGCCGGGCTGCGGGCCAACAACGCCACCTGTGTGAGTTTCCTGCTGGACAGCTCCGCCTGGCTTAACCTGCCGGCCCAGGCCCGGGCCGAGGCCGACCAGGCCCACGACGCCGCCGCCCTGGCCCTGCTCCAGTCCGGTTGGCGGGTCATCGGGGTCGACCACGGTGGTCGACTGCCGGCCCTCTGGCCACAGGCCGGGCGGGGTTCGCAAGGGTTCGCCCTGCGTGCGGCGATGGCCGAGACGGTGGCCGGCGGCGTGCGATGAACGGAAGGTCCCCCTCATGATCGCCCACCGGAACCTGGGCCTGGTGGCCGCCGCGGCTACCCTGCTCGCCTCCGCGCCGCTGTCGGCCATCTTCGAACGCTGGACCTGGTTCGTGCAGGCCGTCATCGCGGTGGCCGCGGTGGCCGCCGCGGCGGCCCTGGCCCGACTCGGCCGGTTCCCGCTGTGGGCCCAGGTCCTGGCCATGCTGGGGGGCCTCACCCTCGCCCTGACCTGGCTGTTCCCCAGCGGTGGCGAGTTGCTGGCCGTGCTGCCCACCCCGAGCACCTTCGGGCACTTCGCCCAGTTGATCACCGGCTCGGTCGAGGACATGCGCGCCTACGGGGTCAAGGTGCCCGACACCGACCCCCTGCTGTTCGTCACCGTGCTCGGCATCGGTGCGGTGGCCGTGGTGGTGGACGTGCTCTGCGTCGGGATGCGTCGGCCGGCCCTGGCCGGGCTGCCGATGCTGGCGATCTACTCGGTGCCGGTGGCCGTCCACGTGGACAGCGTCCCGCCGTTGCCGTTCGCCATCGGCGCCGCCGGTTTCCTCTGGCTGCTGGTCACCGACAACGTGGACCGGGTCCGTCGCTTCGGTCGCCGGTTCACCGGTGACGGCCGCGACGTCGACGTGTGGGAGGCCTCCCCGTTGGCCGCCGCCGGTCGGCGGCTGGCCGTGGTGGGCCTGGCGCTGGCGGTGCTGGTGCCGCTGGCCGTGCCGGGAATGACCGTCGGCCTGATGAACTCCTTCAACTCCGGGGTGGGTTCCGGCCTCGGCACCGGGCTGGGCGGCTCACCCGGCCGGGTTGACCTGTTCGCCGCCCTCAGCGGGGAACTCAACCAGTCCCAGGTGACCGACCTGGTCAAGGTCACCACCAGCGAGGAGGAGCCCTTCTACCTGCGCTTCGGGGTCGCCGACGACCTGCGCGCCGACGGCTTCCGAGTCCGTGGCTCCAACGGCCAGCGGGCCACCGGGGATCTGCCGGATCCGGCCGGGGGGTCGCGGCCCGGCATCGAGCGGACGCGACACCGGGCCACCGTGGAGGTGTCCCGCGAGTTGAACATGAACTTCCTGCCGTTCTACGCCGAGCCGGTCAACTTCGCCGACCTCGGCAACAACTGGTTCTACGACCCGAACCTGCAAGTGCTCTTCTCCAACCGGGACAACTCCCGGGGCAAGAAGTTCTCGTTCGACTACGTACGGTCCACCTACACCCCGCAGGCCCTGCGCTCGGCGCAGCCGCTGCCGGCCGACCTGCCGTTGCGTCGACAGCAGACCGTCACCCCGGACGTGCCCGAGGTGCGGGCCCTGGTCGCGGAGCTGACCCAGGACAGGCGCACCGAGTACGACAAGGTCCGGGCCATCTACGACTACTTCTCCGAGGACAACGGCTTCACCTACCAGTTGAGTACCGAGGAGGGCACCAGCGGCCAGCAGATCCTCGACTTCCTGGAGAACAAGGCCGGCTATTGCCAGCAGTACGCCGCCGCGATGGCCTGGATGGTGCGCGACGCCGGCATCCCGGCGCGGGTCGCCTTCGGTTTCACCAACGGCAACCGGCGTACCGGTGACACCCTGACCCTGACCAACCGGAACCTGCACGCCTGGACCGAGGTCTACTTCGACAACTTCGGTTGGGTACCGTTCGACGCCACCCCGACCTACGGGGTGCCCGGCTCCACCCGGTCCGCCTGGGCGCCGGACGTCGATGCGCCGGAGGAGACCACGCCGCAGCCCGGCGCCACGGACACCCCGGACGAGATCGACACCACCGCGGCCCCGGACAGCGGCCCCAACCAGTTCGACGAGGGTGTCGACCCGGGTGCCGCCGCCAGCCCCGACACCCCCGCCGGGCAGTCCTCGCCGTGGCCCTGGCTGACCCTGCTCGGGGTGCTGGCGCTGCTCCTGCTGCTGGCCGTGCCGGCGCTGCGCCGGCTGGCCCTGCGTCGGCGTCGGGGTCGACCGGCCCCGGTCGCCCGGACCCTAGACCCGCCGGACCCGACCTCCGCCACGACCGGCCCGCCGACCGTGGTGGTCAGCGCCGACCGGGCCCGCGCGGACGCCCACGCCGCCTGGGACGAGCTGATCGACACCCTGGTCGACTACCGGGTCCGGGTGGACCCGACGGAGACCCCCCGGGCGACCGCCGAACGGCTGGCCCGGGAGTCGGTCGGCGCCGACACCGAGGCCGGTACGGCGGTACGCCTGCTCGGGCGGGCCGAGGAGCGGGCCCGCTACGCCCGGGACCCGTTGACCGGAGAGCCCCTGCCCGCCGCCCTGCGGACGGTCCGGGGTGCCCTGGCCGGGCAGGCCGACCGGCGTACCCGCCTGATGGCGACCGCCCTGCCCCCGTCGGTGCTGGGCCGTTGGCGCACCACCCTCGCGGACACCTCGGCCCGCCTGGTCGCCTCCGGCGGCGAACTCCGATCCCGACTCCTACGCTTCAACCCCCGCCGCCTCCTAGCCACCCGACCCCCCCGATAACGCACCCACCCTGTCTGCTCCCCGCCCCGCCCGTCGCCCCGCCGACGGGCGGGCGCCCGCACCACCTCGCCGCGCAGATCTTGCACTTTTGGTCGCCCGAATGTCCGGCTTGATGACTTTTGTCCCGACCAAAAGTGCAAGATCGCGGCCGAGATGGGAGGGGCACGGGCGGGGCGGTGCTTGCAGGGCGCCGAGCCCGTTGGGGCGGGGAACGCCACGACGCCTGAGGTCTGGTGAAGGGAAGCGCTGTGACGCCGAGGTCCGCATCACGCTTGTCGTCGGACGGGGAACCCACGACGTCGAGGCATAGTTGAAGGGAACGCACCGCCAGGACGCTGACGCCACGCCAGCTGAGGTCCGGGCGGGCGGGGGCGGCATGAGACCGAGGGCGGCTGGCTGATCGGGGGCATGACGGACAGCTCGATCGACGCGTCGATCGAGCTGGGAAAGCGTCGCCGGCGTGGGCCGGTGACGCGGTCCGCCGTCTAGGGCTGGTGGTACCGGGTCAGCGGTGCCCCTCCGGGCGTTGCCGCCACCGGTCCTCCATCCGGTCGATGAATCCCGGCCGCCGTCCGGCACGACCGCGAGATCGGCGACGACTGGCTGTGCCGCCGACGACGTGCAGGTCCGGCGACTGCGCCCGACGGTGCGACTGCACCGCGAACGCGGCCGAGGCCAACATGACAACGAACCCCGCCACTGCCAGCGGCGGAGTTTTGATCACCGCGCCATATACCAACAACGCCAAGCCGGCGACGATCAGACCGGCAGCGACGAGCAGGCGACGCCGCGCATGGAAGCGCGGATCGCTGGCGCGCACGGCCGAGGCGAATTTGGGGTCCTCGGCAAGCGACCGCTCGATCTGCTCGAACAGCCGCTGCTCGTGCTCCGAGAGCGGCACGGCACTCCTCCCCGGTCACGTTGGTCGGTCCGGTCGGACCGACAGACCGTGGCAGCCAACCGGCTGCTTACCCGCAAGTCTACGAGGGGGCTCGCGCCTCGGAAAGCGGGACGACCTATGGCAGGGTCGGATTTTCCTTTCGTCGCCCATCGCGACCGATGAGCAGACTGGCCGGACCTATGACGGACCGCCCGAAACGGGCAGCCGCGGCGTCCGCCGCGACCTCCGCCTCCCGCCATCCCCGCTCCGGCTCGCCGAGGGTGAGCTGCCGGGGGGTGGCGTCCGCCGGATGCAGGCCCTCCGCGCGTACGCCCAGCAGACGGATCGGGTCACCGGGGGACAGAGCGGTGAACAAGGACCAGGCCGTGTCGAAGATCTCCCGAGCGACATCAGTCGCTACTTCCAAGGTGCGCGATCGACTGACGGTACGAAAATCCGACATTCGCACCTTCACCGACACGGTTCGTCCCACCTGCCCGGCGTCCCGCAGCCGGGCGCCGACCTTCTCGGCCAGGGCGAGGATGGTCCGGCGCAGGCGTTCCGGGTCGACCACGTCGACCTCGAAGGTGACCTCCGCGCCGATCGACTTCTCCACCTGCTCGGGGCTTACCCGGCGCGGGTCCCGCCCCCAGGCCAACTCGTGCAGGTGGGTGGCGGCGGCCTGACCCAGCGCGGTACGCAGCATCCCGATCGGGGCCTGGGCCAGGTCGCCGACGGTACGCAGACCGAGCCGCAGCAGCGCCTCGGCGGAGCGCTCCCCCACCCCCCACAGCGCCGACACCGGCAGCGGGTGGAGGAAGTCGAGCACCTGGGCGGCCGGGACGACGAGCAACCCGTCGGGTTTGGCCCGGGTGGAGCCGAGCTTGGCGACGAACTTGCTCGGCCCCACCCCCACCGAACAGGTCAGTCCCTGTTCGGCCGCGACCCGTTCACGGATGCGACGGCCGATCGCCGCCGGCGAGCCGAAGAGTCTTCGGGCCCCCGCTACGTCGAGGAAGGCCTCGTCCAGCGACAGCGGCTCGACCAACGGGGTGACGTCCCGGAAGATCTGCATGACCGCCCGGGAGGCGGCCGAGTAGCGGGTGAAATCCGGCGGCAGGAAGATCGCGTGCGGGCACAGGGCCCGGGCCCGCATGGTGGGCATCGCGCTGCGTACGCCGTACCGTCGGGCCTCGTAGCTGGCGGAGCTGACCACCCCGCGCGGCCCGACTCCGCCGACCACGACGGCCCGGCCGCGCAGTTCCGGCCGGTGCCGCACCTCCACGGAGGCGTAGAAGGCGTCCATGTCGACATGCAGGATCGGACAGCCGGTGTCGTCGGCGTCCGGCCCGAAGCGGGGATCACCGCCCCGGGGTATCGACTGGCTGCGGCCCACCTGGGAAGGTTAGCCTCCCGCACCGACACCCTCGGCCGGTCAGCCCCGTACGACCAGCAGCGGAATGGTCATCTCGGCCGCCGTGTCCGCGCCGTGGAAGCCGACCAGCCGGGACAGCATCGGGCTCTCCGAGCGGCTGGCCAGTACGGCGTACGTGTCGTTGCAGACCACCACGAGGTCGCCGACGCGCGCCAGGTGTTCCTCGTACACCGGCCCGAACCAGCCGGTGGCCACCGCCTCCTCCCGGGTCAGCACCCGGCCCGCCGCGCCCAGCACCTGCGACCAGGCGGCCCGTACGTCTTCGGTGGCCCCCGGTACGACATGCAGGTAGCGCACCCGGGGCTCTCCGGCGACCACCCGCACCCCGGCGGTCAACCGAGGGTCGGTGTCCAGGTCGAACCGGTGCCCGGCCGGCACGTTCAACTGCCCGTGGTCGGCGGTGACCAGCAGCGCCGCGTCCGGCGGCAACCCGTCCACCAGCCGGGCCAGCAGCCCGTCGACCTCGGTGGCGGCGGTACGCCAGGGCACCGAGTCCACCCCGCTGAGGTGGCCGTGCCGGTCCAGGTCCGGGTGGTAGCCGGAGACCAGGGTGGGCCCGGTCCCGGCGCCCAGGGCGGCCAGCATGGTGGCGGCCAGCGCCTCGACCCCGGTGGCGCCCCGGTAGTCGCCGCCCCGGTTGGCGGCCACCGTCAGTCCGGTGCCGCCGAACTCCGGTCGGCTCACCACGGTCACCGCGACACCGGCGGCCCGGGCCCGCTGCAACGCCGTGGTGACCGGCTGCCAGCGCAGCGGGGACGGCTCGTCGGCCCACTCCAGGTGGTTGAGCACCCGGTCGGTGCCCGGTATCCGCAGGCTGAACCCGAGCACCCCGTGCGCGCCGGAGGCCGTACCGGTGCCCAGGGTGACCAGGCTGGTCGGGGTGGTGGAGGGGAAGCCGCAGGTGAGCGGGCGGCCGGTGGTGGCGGTCAGCCCGGCCAGGGTCGGCGCGTACGGCGTGGCGATCGGGATCTGGTGCCAGCCGAGCCCGTCGACCAGCAGCACGGCGACCCGACGTACCCCGGCCAACTCGTCGGCCAGCCCGAGCAGGTCGACCGCGCCGGGCACCCCTAGCGCCGCCAGCGCGCTGGGCAGCACATCCGCCAGGCTCCGCCCGCCGTACTCCGGCACCACCGGGGCCAGGAAGGGCGGCGGTGCGGGGGTCGCGGCGGGGTCGGTCATGCCGGGCGGCGGGCGAACAGGTGCAGCTGGGCGGCGACATCCCGCCAGGGAGACCGGGCCGCCAGGGCCCGCTCCAACTCGACCAGGGCCGCCTGCTGGCCGTCCGCGACCGCCGCCGGCAGCAGGTCGGCCAGGACGCGTACCCCGTGGATCTCCTCGACGGTGAGGCCGGCGGCGGTGAGCAGCGCGGCGGCGCCCTCGGCGTCGAACCGGCGGCGCAGGGTGTCCCGGGGCCCGGCGGTGCCCTCGGGGTCGGCGGCCAGCGTGGCGGCCGTGTCGAGGTGACCGTTCATGGCCCGGCCGAGCACCGCCGCCGACCTACCGGCCACCAGCACGCTCGCCGCCCCGCCGGGACGCAGCGCGGTGGCCAGTGCGGTCACCACCGAGGCCGGTTCGTCGACCACCTCCAGGACGGCATGGCAGAGCACCAGGTCGACACTTGCCGGTTCGACCAGCCCGGCCAGGGCGTCACCGTCGCCCTGGACTGCGCGTACCCGGTCGGCCACCCCGGCCTCGGCGGCCCGGCGGCTGAGGGCGGCCAGGGCGTCCGGACTGGCGTCGACCACGGTGACCTGGTGCCCGGCCTGGGCCAGCGGTACCGCGAAGCCACCCGTGCCACCCCCCACGTCCAGCACGGTCAACTCGGTGGCGGGCCGACGGTCCAGCTCGGCGCGCAGCACCGACCAGACCACGGCGGTACGGGGAGTCAGTGGCGGCCCGGCCGCGCCTGGGGTCTGTTCCACCCGGTCGAGCCTAGGGCCTGTCCCGCCGATCCTGCTCACCGAGGTTGGGTCCACACCCACCGAGCCGGGTCACACCTGGTCGGAGCCCCCGAGCCGGCGGACCCACCCGCCTCAGCGGAAATCGCGGGAGGCCGGACGGACCGGTGGCTCGATGGCCTCCAACCGGTCGGCGACCAGGTTGGTCACCCCCTCGTGTCGTTGCAGCCGCCCCCGTACGACCAGCGCCGCGCTGGTCCGGGCCACCCGCCGCTGCCGCTGCCACAACCCCGGCGAACAGGTCACGTTGAGCATCCCGGTCTCGTCCTCCAGGTTGATGAAGGTGACCCCGCCCGCGGTGGCCGGCCGCTGCCGGTGGGTGACGATCCCCCCGACCCGGATCCGCCGACCCGGTTCCACCCGGCCCAGCCGGTCGATCGGTACCGCACCCATCGCCTCCAACTGGGGGCGGATGAACCGGGCCGGATGGTTCTCCGGGGACAACCCGGTGGCCCACACGTCGGCGACCAGCCGGTCCACCGCCTCCATCCCGGGCAGGGTGGGCGCCGCCGCGCCGGTCACCGTGCCGGGCAGCCGGTCCGGTCGGTCCTGGGCCGCCGCGCCGGCCGCCCACAGCGCCTGCCGCCGGGTCAGACCGAAACAGGCGAAGGCGTCCGCGGTGGCCAGGGCCTCCAGTTGGGCGGCGGTCAGACCCACCCGCCGGGCCAGATCCGACATGTCCCGGTACGGCCCGTGCGCCGTCCGCTCGGCCACGATCCGCTCGGCCACCGGCTCGCCGAGGGTACGCACACCCGACAGCCCCAGCCGTACGGCCGGCCCGCCCAGCCCCCAGGCGTGGGGCGGCTCCCCCGGCTGGCTGCCCCACCGGGTGTCCGGGGTGGACTCCAGCACCGGCTGCACCCCGCTGGCGTTGATGTCCGGTCGGCGGACCTGCACCCCGTGCCGGCGGGCGTCGTCGACCAGGGTCTGCGGCGAGTAGAAGCCCATCGGCTGGGCGCGCAGCAGCGCGGCCAGGAAGGGACCCGGGTGGTAACGCTTGAGCCAGGAGCTGGCGTACACCAGGTAGGCGAAGCTCATCGCGTGGCTCTCCGGGAAGCCGTAGCTGGCGAAGGCGGTGAGCTTGCGGTAGACGTCCTCGGCCAACTCACCGGTGATGCCCCGCTGCGCCATGCCGGCGTAGAGCCGATCGGCGATGCGGGCCATCCGCTGCACCGAACGCTTCGCCCCCATCGCCCGGCGCAACTGGTCGGCCTCGGCCGCGTCGAACCCGGCCAGGTCGATGGCGAGCTGCATCAACTGCTCCTGGAACAGCGGCACCCCCAGGGTCTTCTCCAGGGCGTTGCGCATCAGCGGATGGGCGTACGTCACCGGCTCCTGCCCGTTCTTGCGCCGGATGTACGGGTGCACCGAGCCGCCCTGGATCGGGCCGGGCCGGATCAGCGCCACCTCGACCACCAGGTCGTAGAACTCGCGCGGCTTCAGCCGGGGCAGGGTGGCCATCTGGGCCCGGCTCTCCACCTGGAACACCCCGACCGAGTCGGCCCGGCAGAGCATGTCGTAGACCTCGGGATCGTCCAGGCTCATGTCGCCCAGATCCAGGCTCATCCCGATCATGTCGTAGCCGTAGTGCAGCGCCGAGAGCATGCCCAGGCCCAGCAGGTCGAACTTGACCAGGCCGACGGCGGCGCAGTCGTCCTTGTCCCACTGGAGCACGCTGCGGCCGGGCATCCGCCCCCACTCCACCGGACACACCTCGATCACCGGCCGATCGCAGATCACCATGCCCCCGGAGTGGATGCCCAGGTGCCGGGGGAACGTCTGCACCTCGTTGGCGTACGCGATCACCTGCTCGGGGATCTCCGGCACGTCCGCCGTGGCCACCTCACCCCACCGGTCGATCTGCTTGCTCCAGGCGTCCTGCTGACCGGGGGAGAAACCGAACGCCTTGGCCACGTCCCGCACCGCCGACCGGGGCCGGTACGAGATCACATTGGCCACCTGGGCGGTGTGCTCCCGGCCGTAGCGGGCGTAGACGTGCTGGATGACCTCCTCCCGGCGGTCGGACTCGATGTCCACGTCGATGTCGGGCGGGCCGTCGCGTTCGGGGGCCAGGAAGCGTTCGAACAGCAACCGGTGCCGGACCGCGTCCACATTGGTGATCCGCAGGGCGTAGCAGACCGCCGAGTTGGCCGCCGAGCCCCGGCCCTGGCAGTAGATGTCGGCCCGGCGGCAGAACTCGACGATGTCGTAGACCACCAGGAAGTAGCCCGGGAAGCCCAGCGCCTCGATCATGTTCAGCTCGTGGTCGAGCTGCGCGTACGCCTGCGGGTGGGCCGCGCGGGGGCCGTAGCGTTCCCGCGCACCGGCCTCGGTGAGCTGCCGCAGCCAGCTCATCTCGGTGTGCCCCGGCGGCACCGGGTACGCCGGCAGTTGCGGTGCGACGAGTTGCAGGTCGAAGGCGAGTTCCGCGCCGAACTCGGCGGCCCGGGCCACCGCACCCGGGTAGGCCGCGAACCGGGCCGCCATCTCGGCCCCGGAGCGCAGGTGGGCGGTGCCGGCGGCGGGTAGCCAGCCGTCCATCTCGTCCAGGCTGCGCCGGGCCCGTACGGCGGCCAGGGTGGTGGCCAGTCGCCGTCGCCCCGGGGCGGCGTAGTGCACGTTGTTGGTGGCCACCGTGGGCAGCCCGGCGGCGGCGGCCAGCTCGGCCAGGGCCTCGTTGCGGTCCTCGTCGACCGGATGCCCGTGGTCGGTCAGCTCCACCGCCACCGTCTCCGCCCCGAACAGGGCGGTCAGCCGGTCCAGCTCGCGGGCCGCCGCCTCGACCCCCTCGGTGAGCAGGGCCGCCGGCACGTGCCCCTTGCGGCAGCCGGTCAGCACCAGCACGTGGTCCCGCAGGTCGGCGGCGATCTCCTCCAGGTCGCCGTAGACCGGGCGGCCCTTCTCCCCGCCCCGCAGGTGGGCGCGGGCGATGGTGGTGGCCAGCCGGGCGTACCCCTCGTGGCCGTGGGCCAGCACCAGCAGGTGCTTGCCGTGCGGGTCGGGTACCCCGTTCTGCGGGCCGGGCAGGCCCAGGGTCAGCTCCGCCCCGAAGATCGTCGGCAGGTGCAGCGCGCGGGCCGCCTCGGCGAAGCGCACCACACCGTAGAAGCCGTCGTGGTCGGTGACGGCCAGGGCGGTGAGCCCCAGCCGGATGGCCTCCTCGACCAGTTCCTCCGGATGGCTGGCGCCGTCGAGGAAGCTGAAGTTGGTGTGGGCGTGCAGTTCCGCGTACGGCAGCACCCCGTCGGGTCGGGTCAGCTCCGGCGGACTGTAGTGCTCCCGGCGCCGGTTCCAGGCCGGCGAGTCGCCCCCGTCGGCATCGATCGCGAGTGGATCCACCACATGCAGATGCCGTTCCCCGGCACCCTGCTCACTCCCCCGACCTCTCCCCTTGCCCGACCGTCCGGAGAGCACCCGCTCCAGCTCCGACCACGGCAGCCGTGGGTTGTGGAAACTCACCGTCCCCACCTCGCCGCCACGATCTTGGTACGTGCCGGCCCCCGGGAGGGCCGTTTCGTACCAGGATTCACGTCAGTCATAGATCGCCTCCAGCAGCCATCGGCCGTGCTCGACGGCGAGCAGGAGTGCGGTGCCGTCGGCCAGGCAGACCTGGAAGCGGGCTCGGCGACGGGCCTCGGTCGGGGCCCACCACCGCTCGTCGACCGGCCACGGACCGGCCCAGCCGACGATCTCGACTCCCCTGCCCACGCCTACCCGGACCAGGGCTTCCACGGTCGCGTCGGTGCTCAGCCGGGCCGGCGGGGCGCTCATCGCCAGCCGGGCGCTCACCGTCACCGGTTCACCGGCGGCATCCCACACGTGTACGGCGAGCGCAGTGGGCAGCACCACCGCCGGCGAAGGCGGCGGCAGCCGCCCCGGCCAGGACGGCAGCGGGGCGGCAGCGGGGCGGGTGGGGGCGCGTTCGTCGCCCCATGGGACCAGCCGTACCTGGTCGGTCGGGGAGCGACCGCCACCGAGCACGGCGGTGACCACCGCCTCGGGGCCGAGCAGGCCCTGCACCCGGGTCAGCGCCCGATGTGCCCGCTCGCGTTCCTCGCCGGTCTCGCCCCACAGCCCGGGTTGCAGGCCGGCCTGGGCCAGCACCCCGTCCGGCACCAACCGCAGCCGGATGATCCCGGCGGTGGGCCGGGCCGGGCCGCCCCGGCGGGCCCCGGTCAGCCAGCCGTCCAGTTGCCAGCGGACCCGGTCGGCGATCGCCGCCGCGCTCAGCAGACCGTCGTGCCGCCAGACCCGGTGCAACTCCTGGCCGTGCGCGGTGACCGCCTCGATGCCGAGCCGGGTGCAGGCCAGCCCGTGCCCGGCGAGCCGTTCGTGCAGCCGTTCGGCCAGGGTCCGGGCGGCGAACGCCGCGACGTCGACCCGCTCGATCGGCTCGTCCAGGTCGGCGGTGACCGTCAGGTCGGCGGGCGGGCGCCGGACCGCGAGCGGGCGGTCGTCCCGCCCGGCGGCCATCCGGTGGGCCAGCGCCCCGTCGAAGCCGAACCGGGCCAACACGTCACCGGCGGACAGGGCGGCGAAGTCACCGAGGGTACGCACCCCCAGTCGGCGCAGCAGGTCGGCCAGGGGCGGCCGGCCCAGGGCCTCGACGGGCTGGGTGGACAGGAACTCCGGGGTTCCGCCGGGCGGCACGATCCGCCCCTGTCGGGCGGCCAACCCGGCGGCGAACACCCCGTCGGCGATGCCGACCTGGCTCTCCACCGCGCAGCTCTGCGCGACATGCTCGACGATCCGTTCGGCCGCCGCCTCCTCACCGCCGAGGTAGCGGCTGGGCCCCCGGGCGGGCAACGCGCAGGCTCCGGGGCGGATCACCTCGACCCCGGCCGCCACCTCCTCGACCGCGGCCACCACCGGCTCGAAGGCCCGCGCGTCCCGCCCGGGATCGTGGTCGACGACGGTCAGCCCCGGGCAGCGCCCCTGGGCCTCCCGCCGACGCAGCCCTCGGCGTACCCCCTCGGCCCTGGCCTGCTCGGAGCAGGCGAGGACCCGGTTGGCGTGCAGCACCGCCACCGGTCCGGTGGCCGGCACCCCGTCGATGATCTCGGCGGCCAGCACCGGCCAGTCCGGACACCAGAGCAGCAGGGTCCGGACGACCGCACTCATGTCAGCCTCACCCACCCGGCGGGGTGCCGGATGCGCCACGGAACCCTCATCGCGACGACCACAGGCGCATGACGGCCGCGCGGCTGCTGGTGGACTCGCTGCGGGAAGTGGCGGGCCCGGGGATGACCCGGGTCAGTTCGGCACCGGGCAACCAGACCTTGGCCTCCTTGGGGCGGGCCGCCGCCCCCCGGCCACGCGCCGAGATGGTCACCTCGCGGCGACGCAGCCGACCCCGACCCGACCCGAGTCCTTCCCACACCCCGCGTACCACCTGGAGGGTCACATCCGCGCCCTCCCACCGGCCGTAGGGCACCAGCACGCTGCCGCGTTGCCGGGCCCGGGCGGCCAGTCGGCCGGCGACGGAGGCGGAGACCGTGGCCGGTACGGCGGTGACCACCACATCGACCCCGTCGATGAGCGCGGCGACCACGGTGGGCCATTCCGGGCCGGGCTGCGGCACCAGGGCCAGCCGGTCCAGGGCGATCCCGGCCTCGGCCGCCGCGCCGGCTCCGAAGGTCGGCAACCCGACCACCGCGCACCATGAGCCGGTGCGGGAGGCCTCGGCCAGCAGGGCGAACAGCAGTGAGGTGGTGCCACTGTGCCGGGACTGCCCGGCACCGACCGCGATGGTGCTGCCCCGGCGCAGCCCTCGGCCGGGCAACAACCCGCTCAACTCGGGCCGCACCGGCAGCGTCCGGTGGCCGCCCGCCGGATCGGGGGCGCTGGCCGGGCGCACCAACTCGGCCAGCGCGGCGGAACCGACGACCATGCGGCCCGCCATCGGATCTACCCCCGTCGTGTCGCCCCGGGCACCGGCCCGGGGATGGTGCTGTCGTTGATCAGATAAGAAGGTGCCGAGGTGGCATGGTCGGCCAGGGAGGGCCCTGACGGCGTCCGGTCAGCCTGGTGTCCCGCCGGTGGTGACCGGACGCCGCGACTCAGGCGACGAGCCCCTCGATGGCCGGTTGATGGACCAGGTCGAGTGCGGACTCCACCACCGCCACGAAATCCTCCGCGGCGCGGAGCAGATCGTCGGCCTCCCGGGCGGTGACCACCCGGGGTATGCCGGCCTCGGCGGCGGCCCGCTTGCCGGCGGCCAGGGCGAAGTAGGTGGCCCACTCGTGCAGCTCGGGGGCGACACCGGCGAGCAGGACCCAGACACTGGTGATCCGGCTACGGCGGGTCGGCGCGGGGCGGGCCCGGGCGGCGAGCACCGCGGCGGCGGCGCGCAGGGCCGCCAGGTGGGCGGTGGCGTACCGGAGACCCTCGGGGCTCGTCCGGGCGGCTTCGGCGAGCCCTTGCCGAGCCACCGCCAGTAGTTGGGCGGGGGTGCGGTGTGGCAACACGTGCGCGGGCACCGTCGGCACCTGGGCCGGGCTGGTCGGCATGTCACTCCTCCAGGCGGACCGGGGCGGGCGACCGCGCGGCGGAGGAGTTCCGTCGGCGCGGGGCACCCGCAGCGGGCGGTGCGGAGGAAGACGCACCAGATGGGGTGGCCGGCCGGGTGTGGAGCTTCCCCACACCACACCCGGCCGGCGTACCGGCGGGTCCGTCGTCCGCCGCCCGGGGGTCGTGGGCGGCGGACGACGGTCCTGCCTGATGGGTCCGGACTCGCGACTGCCCGAAGCCCGGTGCGGTCCGCGGTACCGCACCTCTCAGGGTCAGGTGCCGCGAAACACCCACCCCGAGGAGGGTTGGAACGAACGTTCGACTCAATCGAACACTCGTTCTAACTGCTGCTGACAGTACACCCTCCCCCCGACGAAAATGCAACGTGTGACGCGCCGACCTGTCCGGCCACCGGATGCACCCTGGCCGGCTGCACCGTCTGGACGGGTACCGGGAAGAATGGCGGGATGCAGTCACACCCGAATGTCCGGGCCGTGCAGGACGCCCTCGACGCCGCCCAGGCGCGCAACGGTTCCGACGCCCCGGCCACGGTCCGCCTGTTGCCCGACGCCGTGCACACCGCCGCAGCCGCCGCCGAGGCGCTCGGCGTCGACGTGGGCGCCATCGCCAACTCCCTCGTCTTCGACGCCGACGGGGCACCGCTGCTGGTGCTGACCTCCGGCGCGCACCGGGTGGACACCACCGGCCTGGCCGCCCGGTTCGGCATCACCCGGCTGCGCCGGGCCACGCCGCAGTTCGTCAAGGAGCACACCGGCCAGGTGATCGGCGGGGTCGCCCCGGTGGGCCATCCGCAGCCGCTGCGCACCCTGGTGGACAACGCCCTGGACAAGTACGACGAGATCTGGGCCGCCGGTGGCGTACCCCAGGCGGTCTTCCCCAGCACGTACGCCGAACTGTTGCGGATCACCGGCGGCACCCCGACCGACGTGGCGTGAACGAGCGCGGCGGCGTGAACGGGCCGGAACAGGTCCCCCAACTGGTCACTCTGCACGTGTGGCGGATCCCGCGTACCGCCGTGGGTCGGGCGCTGCTGCGGATGGCGCGGGACCCGCGCCGGTTGCGCGCCCTGCCCGGCGTACGGTTCGGCAAGCTGCTCGGCACCGGGACCGGCACCGGCTTCGGGCCGGGCGACGCCGACCCGACCCGCTGGGCGGCGTTGACGGTGTGGGACTCCCCTCTCGCGGCCACCCGGTTCGCCGACTCACCGGTGGGCCGGGCCTGGTCCGACATCGCCACCGCCGGTGTCCGGCTCGACCTGCGGCCGCTGAGCAGCCGGGGTGAGTGGTCCGGTCGGCGGCCCTTCGGTGAGCCGGCCGGCGGCCGGGTGACCGGGCCGGTGCTGGCCCTGACCCGGGCCCGGTTGCGACCCACCCGCGCCCTCACCTTCTGGCGGGCGGTCCCCCCGGTGGCCGCCGCCCTGCACGCCGCACCCGGCCTGCTGGCCCGCTTCGGTGTCGGTGAGGCGCCGCTGGGCTGGCAGGGCACGGTGAGCGTGTGGCGCGATCCGGCGGACTTGGTGGGGTTCGCGTACCGTCACCCGCAGCACCGGGCCGCGATCACCCGGACGGAGACCGCGCGATGGTACGCGGAGGAACTCTTCGCCCGGTTCGAGGTGCGTGACGTGATCGGTGACCGGACGGTACTGGGGTGGGTCGACGCAGACCCGGCGAAGGGTGGACGGGCATGAGATTGGTGCGGTGGACACCGGACGATCTCCTCCGGCGACTGGACGACGTGGTGACCGTCTACGGCGAGGCCATGGGCTACCGCGCCGACCTGCTGGCGGGCCGACGCGGTTACATCGCCACCCACGTACGCCGGCCCGGTTTCCGCGCCGTGGCCAGCCTGACCGCGGAGGGCCACCTGGCCGGATTCGGGTACGGCTACACCGGCAGCGCCGGCCAGTGGTGGCACGACCAGGTCTGGCGGGCCCTCGACCCGGCCGCCCGCCGACGCTGGCTCACCGACTGCTTCGAGGTGGTCGAGTTGCACGTGAGCCCACCGGCACAGGGGCATGGTCTGGGGGCCGGGCAGTTGCGGGCCCTGCTGACCCTGGCCGAGGGGGCGACCACCCTGCTGTCCACTCCGGAGGCCGACGAGCAGACCTCCCGGGCCTGGCGGTTGTACCGCCGGTTCGGCTTCGTCGACCTGCTGCGCGACTTCCGCTTTCCCGGCGACGAGCGCCCGTTCGGGGTGCTCGGCCGGGATCTGCCCCTGGCCGCCGAGCAGCCACCCGTACGGCCATGACCGCAGCCGCACCGACCCGCTCCCTGCGGGCGGTCTACCCCTGGGTGCTGCTGGCCCTGCTGGTGCTGGCGCAGATCTGCTACCCGCTGACCGAGGGGTCGACCCGGGCCCGGCTGACCGTGGCCACCGTCGTGCTCGGCTACCTGCTCTCGGTCGGGCACGCCCTGCTCAGCCGGGGACCCCGTACCGCTTTGGCGCTCGTCGCCCTGGCCACCGGCGGCGGTTTCGCCATCGAGGCCCTGGGGGTGGCCACCGGCTTCCCCTTCGGCAGCTACGACTACTCCGGCCAACTCGGACCGAAACTGGCCGGAGTGCCACTGATCATCCCGCTGGCCTGGACCTGGATGTCCTGGCCGGCCTGGCTGGTGGCGACCCGAATCATCGGCGGCGGCACGGCACCCGGGTGGTGGCGGTGGCCGGCGCGGATCGGGCTGGCCACCCTGGGGCTGGCCACCTGGGACCTCTTCCTCGATCCCCAGATGGTCGCCGAGGGGCACTGGGTGTGGCGCGACGCCACCCCGGCGCTGCCCGGACTGGCCGGCATCCCGGTCAGCAACTACCTGGGTTGGCTGCTGTTCGCGGTGCTGGTGATGACCGCCCTGCGTCCGCTGGCCGGGTCCGCCGTGCTCGACACGGACGCCCGCGACCGACCGATGTACGCCCTCTACCTGTGGACGTACGCCTCCAGTGTGCTGGCCCACGCGGTCTTCCTGGACCTGCCCGCCTCCGCCCTGTGGGGCGGTGTCGGCATGGCGGTGATCGCGGTGCCCCTGGCGGTGACGCTGCTGCGCAGCCGCCGGACCGGCGACGACCATGCCGGCGCGGAGCGCACCCGGGCCGACGTCACGGCATGACCGGGCCGCTCGTCGTACTACTCCTCGTCGTCATGTTGACCGGGCACACCCTGGTCAACGCCGGCCGGTGGCTGCGTCGCCCGACCGACCGGCCGGTGCGGACCGGCGAACGGGTGAGCGTGCTGCTGCCGCTGCGCGACGAGGCCGACCGGGTAACCCCCTGCCTGCGGGCGCTGCTGGCCCAGCGTGGGGTACCCGGGCTGCGGATCGTGGTGCTCGACGACGGCTCCACGGACGGCACCGCCGAGGTGGTCCGCGCCCTGGTCGGCGACGATCCCCGGGTCACCCTGCACACCGGGATCGCCCCACCACCGGGCTGGTTGGGCAAGCCACACGCCTGCTGGCAGTTGGCCGGCCACGCCGAGGAGTCGGCCGAGGTGCTGGTGTTCGTCGACGCCGACGTGGTGCTCCGCCCGTACGCCGTGGCGGCGGCGGTCACCGAACTGCGCGCCGCCGGGGTGACCCTGCTGTCGCCGTACCCGAAGATCGTGGTGCGGACGGTGGCCGACCGGCTGGTGCAGCCGCTGTTGCAGTGGTTGTGGCTGACCTTCCTGCCGCTGCGGGCGATGGAAGGCTCGCCGCGGCCCTCCCTGGCCGCGGCCGGCGGGCAGTTCCTGGTCGTCGACCGGGCCGGCTACCTGCGGGCCGGGGGGCACGCCGCGGTCGCCGACCGGGTGCTGGAGGACATCGAGCTGGCCCGGGCGGTGAAACGCGCCGGGGGCCGGATCGCCCTGGCCGACGGCTCCCGGCTGGCCACCTGCCGGATGTACGACACCTGGCCGCAGTTGCGTGACGGCTACACCAAGTCCCTGTGGGCCACCTTCGGGCATCCGTTGGCCGCCGCGCTGGTGGTAGGGCTGCTGCTCCTGCTCTACACCGCGCCGCCGCTGGTCGCCGTGGCCGCCCTGCTGGCCGGGGCACCGGCCCTGGCCGGGGTGGCCGCCCTGACGTACCTGGCGGGGGTGGTGGGACGGGTGGTCAGCGCCCGGGCCACCGGCGGGCGGGCCTGGCCCGACGCGCTGAGCCACCCCGTGTCGGTCGCGGTCCTCGGTTGGTTGACCGTACGGTCGTACCATCTGCGCAAGCGGCGGCGCCTGTCCTGGCGCGGCCGTCCGGTCGGCTAGCTCCGCCTCGGCGGGTGCGGAGCAGGGACCTCGACACGGTCAGGGGAGGACGCGGCATGGCGCGGATCGTGGTCGTCGGGGCCGGGGTGGGCGGGCTGGCCACCGCCGCCCGGCTGGCTGTCACCGGGCACCAGGTGACCGTTCTGGAGCAGGCCGACACGGTCGGCGGCAAGCTGGGACGACACACCCGCGACACCCCCTCGGGCCAGTTCCACTTCGACACCGGGCCCAGCCTGCTCACCCTGCCCGAGGTCTTCCACGAGCTGTTCGAGGCCACCGGGGCGAAGCTGGACGAATACCTGGACCTGGTGCCGCTGGACCCGATCGTGCGGCACGTCTTCCCCGACGGTGCTCCGGTGCTGGACTCCTGCGCCGACCCGGCGGAGTTCACCGCCCGCATCGGCGCGGCCTTCGGTGACCGGGCCGCCGCGGACTGGCAGCGGCTGTGGCGGCGCGCCGCCCGGGTCTGGCGGGCCAGCGAACACGACATCCTGCGCCGCCGGGTCGACTCCCCCCGGGACCTGGCCCGACTGGCCTGGCGGCTGGGCGACCTGGCGGCGATCCGCCCCGGGCAGAGCCTGCGCGGACTGGGCCGGTCCCACCTGTCCGATCCTCGACTGCGGATGCTGCTGGACCGGTACGCCACCTACACCGGCGCCGATCCGCGTCGGGCCCCGGCCGCCCTGGTCGCGGTCCCCTACGCCGAACTGGCCTTCGGCGGCTGGTACCTGCGTGGCGGGCTGGGCACCCTGGCCGACGCCCTGCTGTCGCGCTGCCTGGACCTGGGGGTGGTGGTGCGTACCGGCACCACGGTCACCCGGATCGACGCCACCGGCGGTCGGGTGCACGGGGTACGCGTGGCCGACCAGCGCGCCCCGATCCCCGCCGACGTGGTGGTGGCCAATGTCGACGCCCTGACGGTCTACCGTGACCTGCTGCCGGACCCCCGCCGGTTGGCCGGGCTCACCGACCGCAGCCTGGCCGGCTTCGTGCTGCTGCTCGGCGTACGCGGGGACAGCGGGCTGGCCCACCACAACGTCTTCTTCCCGCGCGACTACGACGCCGAGTTCGACGCGGTCTTCGGCTACCCGGGTCGGGGGATCCGGGCCCGGCCGGCCGCCGACCCGACGATCTTCGTCACGGTGGCCGACGATCCGGCGGTCCGCCCGGAGGGCCACGAGGCGTGGTTCGTGCTGGTCAACGCCGCCCGCCAGGGCACCACCCCCGACGCGATCGACTGGCGTCGACCGGGGCTGGCGCAGGCGTACGCCGATCGGATCCTGGAGGTGCTGGCCGAGCGCGGCGTGGAGGTCCGCGACCGGCTGGTGTTCCAGGACATCCGGACCCCGGCCGACCTGGCCACCGCCACCGGCGCCCCGGGCGGCACCATCTACGGCACCGCCGGTGGCCTGCTGCGGCCGGCCAACCGGGGACCGGCGCGCGGCCTGTGGCTGGTCGGCGGCTCCAGTCACCCGGGCGGCGGCCTGCCGATGGTGACCCTGTCCGCCCAGATCGTCGCCGATGCCGTCGGCCCCGCCTGGTAGGTGCAAGGAAGGGCACCTTATTAACGCCTCGGGTAGAGGAAGGGCCCCTTGTTAACACTCCGGGAGGCGGTCAGTCGGCGTCGAGCAACGCCCGACGTACCGCGGAGAGCAGTTGCCCCAGCCCGAAGGCGGCCAGCAGCACCCACACCGCGGTCGCCATGGTGATGGTGCCGGCCGCCAGATCCGGCTGGATCAGCCCGGTCAGGCCGGCCAGCAGCAGCCCCACCAGGGCCACGCAGACCCGGGTGGGCCGCTCCCCCACCGTCACCGCGCCGATCTCCCGCATCCCGGCGGCGACCGCCCTGGCCCGGACGTACTCGTGCAGCCAGGACAGCGCGCCGGCCGCGACGACCAGCGCACCCGGCGCACCGACCAGCCAGAACGCCGCCAGCCAGGCGACCTCACCGATCCGGTCGGCCAGCGAGTCGTAGACATAGCCGAGCCGGGTCGTGCGCCCGGTGGCCACCGCCACCGCCCCGTCGACACTGTCGGCCACCGAGGCGAGCAACACGAACAGGGCGCCGAGGAACGGACCGTCACCGGGACGGACCGCGAACAACGGCACACAGAGGCAGAGGAGTACGCCGACCGCCGTCACCGCGGTCGGACCGACCCGCAGCCGGCCCAGCAGAAACCCGAGATGGTACGCCAGACGCAGCCAACCGCGTACCACCGGCGTGGCGGCACGGGGGTCGAACCCACCGTGCAGTCGGGCCCACGCGGTGGCGTACTCGTTCCAGTTCAGCTGTCTGCCCACCACGGTTCAACCGTCGCGGCGGCGCTGAGGTATCGCGCCGTCGAGCTCACTTCGAGGCGCCCACCCGCAGGTTCTGCCAGATCTCCCGGGTCGCGGTGGACCGGTTGAAGGTGATGAAGTGGATGCCCGGAACACCCTCGGCGAGCAGCCGCTGACACATCTCGCTGGTCTGCTCGATGCCGAGCCGGCGGACCGCCTCCGGGTCGTCGGCGACCCGCTCGAACCGCTCGGCCAGCGCCGGCGGGAAGGGGGCCCCAGACAGTTGCACGGAGCGTTCGATCGTGCCGATGCGGATCACCGGCATCACCCCGGCCAGGATGGGGGTGTCACAGCCGGCGGCGGCCACCCGGTCCCGCAGGCGGAGGTACTCCTCGGCGTCGAAGAACATCTGGGTGATGGCGAAATCGGCACCGGCCCGACACTTGCGGACGAAGTGCTCGGTGTCCGTGGCGATGTCCGGCGAACGCGGATGCCGGTACGGGAAGGCGGCCACCCCGACACTGAAGTCGCCCGAGCGGCGTACCAGGCGGACGAGATCCTCGGCGTAGTCGACGCCCTCGGGGTGCCGGACCCACTCGCCGGTCGGGTCACCGGGCGGGTCACCCCGCACGGCCAGCACGTTGCGCACCCCGACACCGGCCAGCCGCCCGATCACGTGCCGCAGCTCGGCCACCGAGTGGTTGACCGCGGTCAGGTGAGCCATCGGCAGCAGGGTGGTCTCGGTGGCCACCCGTTCGGTGACCGAGACAGTGGTGTCCCGCGTGGTGCCGCCGGCACCGTAGGTGATCGAGACGAACGAGGGCCGCAACGGCTCCAGCTCGCGGATCGCCTGCCAGAGCTGCCGCTCGCCCTCCGCCGTCTTCGGCGGCATGAACTCGAAGGAGAAGGTCGGCTGGCAGTCACGGACCAGCTCCCCGATCGCTGGTTGCGGATTCGGGAGGACCGAGGGTAGACCGAGCGCCACGCATCGACTCTAGCCGGAGAGTCCACGGATCCCTATCCGCTTCCCACTGCCAGGGATCACTGCCCGACCGTCCAGGCGCCCCCGGCCCAGTTCTCCGGTGTGGCCCGGGCCTGTTACCGGTCCGGGCCGGGTCCAGTTCGCCGGACGGGAAAACGTCGGACCCCTCGGATATCTGTTGTTCAGCGCGGGTGGTCTGCGGACCGCAGGGGGCCGCGCGGGGGTCATGATCCACCGATGGGTGGTCCGAGTCCGGGCCGACCATCCCGCGTGTCGACCCTCCGGAGGACCGATGTTCCCGCACCCGCCCGATCCGCTGTCCGGGCCGCCACTGACCCGGTTACGGCTGGCCCGAGGGTGGAGCCAGTCCCGGCTGGCCGCCGAATTGTGCGCCGCCGCCGGGGTGCCGACCCTCAGCCGGCACGAGATCTCCCGATGGGAGCGCCAGCGGCGTACCCCCGGCCGGTTCTGGCACGGCTGGCTGGCCGCCGTGCTCGGCGTACCCTCCGATCCGCCGGCCGACCCGGGCGAGGCCGGCGGACCGGCAGCGGCGGCCGGCGACCGGGAGCGGCGACGCGGGCCCTGCCGACCGGCTTCGGCGCGCCCACCGACCCGGATCCCCCGGCGAGTCGCGACGCGCCGGAACGTGGGTGGGTCGGCGCGCCGCGATCCGGCCTACTAGCGTCGGGACGTGACCCACGCTGCTCCTGTCTCTCCGGTCGACCGGGCCGGCCTCCGCCAACGGGTGGACCAGGCCCTCTCCGACTTCCTCACCGGCCGCCGATCGTGGATGACCGACCTCGATGCGGCCCTGGTGCCGGTCGCCGACGCGATCGAGGCGTTCGTGCTGGGCGGCGGCAAGCGGCTACGGCCCGCCTTCGCCTACTGGGGGTACCGAGGAGCCGGCGGAGTGGACACCGACGCGGTGGTCACCGCCCTGGCCGCCCTGGAGTTGGTCCAGGCCAGCGCCCTGATCCACGACGATCTGATGGACCGCTCGGACACCCGGCGGGGTGAGCCGGCGGTGCACCGCCGATTCGCCACCTGGCACCGCACGGCCGGCTGGGGTGGCTCTCCGGACGGCTTCGGCGACGCGGCGGCGATCCTGCTGGGCGACCTGTGCCTGGTCTGGTCCGACGAGCTGCTGCACTCCGCCGGGCTGGATCCCCGGACGGTGGCCCGGGCCCGGCCGGACTTCGACGAGATGCGTACCGAGGTCACCGTCGGGCAGTACCTCGACGTGGTGACCCAGGCCACCGGGGACACCTCGTTGGAGCGGGCCAGCAAGGTGGCCCGGTACAAGTCGGCCAAGTACACCGTCGAGCGACCCCTGCTGATCGGCGCGGCGCTGGCCGACGCCTCCGCCGACGTACGGGTCGCCTACTCGGCGTACGGGCTGCCGCTGGGTGAGGCGTTCCAGCTGCGCGACGACGTCCTGGGAGTCTTCGGTGATCCCGCCCAGACCGGCAAGCCGGCCGGCGACGACCTGCGCGAGGGCAAGCGGACCTACCTGGTGGCGGCGGCCCTGGAAGCGGCTGACGAGGCCGACCGGGCCGTCCTGCTCGCCGGGCTGGGCGACCCGGAGCTGGACCAGACCGGGGTGGTCCGACTACGGGACCTGATCACCTCCACCGGCGCCCTGGCCCGCACCGAGCAGCGCATCGTCACCCTCACCGACGCCGCCCTGGCCGCGTTGAGCGCCGTCGACCTGGACACCGAAGCCCGCCAGTCCCTGGTCGACCTGGCCATAGCCGCCACCCGCCGCACCGACTGACGTCCTCACCCCGCCTCCGTACGGCGAGGGCGGGGTGAGGGGTGGGGTGGGTCAGAAGCCGAGGGCCTGGGCGCGGCGTTTCACCTCGCGGGCCTGGTCGCCGGCGAGGGCGGTGGCGGGGGTGCCGCCCGGCAGGGTCGGGTCGGGCTCGTAGAGCCAGCGTAGCGCCGCCTCGTCGTCGTAACCGGCGTCGGCCAGCAGGTTGAGCACGCCGGGCAGGTGCTTGAGCACGGTGTCGTTGGCCACCAGGTCGGTCGGGATCCGGCGGACACCGTCGCGGCGTACCGCGATCAGTTCCCGGTCCCTGATCTTCTGGTGCACCTTGCTGATCGGCAGATCGAGCCGCTCGGCGACGTCCGGCAGGGTCAGCCAGTCCGTCGGCCCGGCGGGGGTGGCCCCCGGCGCGGCGTTGTCGGTGGGTACGGAGTCGGTCACCCGACCACCCTGCCACGTCCTCCCGGCACCGGGTCAACAGCCTCCCTGACCAGGATCGACCACCGTCCGTGACACCACGGCGGACCCGGGGAGGCTCGCTCGGCGGTAGCATCCTGTTCAACCTTCATCCCCCGACACATAGACTCGCTGCCGATGGACACACAGGTCGCCGACACGTTGCTGGGCTCGCTGATCGACGGGCGCTACCGCATCCGCGGTCGCGTGGCTCGTGGCGGCATGGCGACCGTGTACACCGCCACGGACGAACGACTCGAACGCATCGTGGCGGTCAAGATCATTCACTCGACATCGGGGCCGACGGACCGGGCCGGTCTGGCCAGCTTCGTCGACCGGTTCAGCGACGAGGCGAAGACCATCGCCCGGCTGACCCACCCCAACGTGGTCGCGGTCTACGACCAGGGCACCCACGCCGGGCGGCCGTACCTGGTCATGGAGTACGTCCGGGGGCGCACCCTGCGGGAGGTGCTGACCGAGCGGCGCCGACTCAACCCGGACGAGGCGCTGGCCATCACCGAGCAGATCCTGGCCGCCCTGGCCGCCGCGCACCGGGCCGGGCTGGTGCACCGCGACGTCAAGCCGGAGAACGTGCTCGTCGCCGAGGCACCCAGCGGCGGTCCGGCCAACCTGGTCGACAGCGTCGTGAAGGTCACCGACTTCGGGTTGGCGCAGGCCGTGGAGGCGAGCACCGACCACGACAGCGGCAACCAGCTGATGGCCACGGTCGCGTACGTCGCCCCGGAGCTGGTCACCACCGGCCGGGCCGACGCCCGTACGGACGTCTACTCCACCGGCATCGTGCTGTTCGAGATGCTGACCGGCCGGGTGCCGTACGACGGTGACCGGCCGATCGACATCGCCTGGCAGCATGTCGACCGGGACGTCCCCGCGCCCTCGACCCTGGTACCCGGCCTGCCCAGGGTGCTCGACGACCTGGTGGCCCGGGCCACCCGCCGTGACCCGGCTACCCGGCCGGTCGATGCCGGGGCGCTGCTGGCCGAGGTGCAGGTGGCCCGGGACGGAATCGGCAACGCCAACGCCCAGACCGCCATGCTGTCCGCAGTGGCCGACGACCCGGTGGTCGCCCAGCCCACCATGATGGTGGCGGCGGTCCGCCCCGCCGAGCGGCCCACCTGGGCCCGGCTGCCCGAGGGTGGGGCACCCGCCCGGGGACGTCGTCGGGCGGCCCCGGACGGCGACGGGAATCGGTGGGCCCAACTCGCCGAATGGCGTACCCGTCTCCTGGGCGAGTCGAACGGACGTCTCGCGGTCGCCGCCGTCGTGGTCGTCCTCGGCCTGGTGGCCGCCCTCGGCGGCTGGTGGTTCGGGGTGGGCCGCTACACCACCGCCCCGCAACTGGTCAGCATGACCAAGGCCCAGGCGGAGGCGCAGGCGGCGCAGGGCGGCTTCACCCTGAAGTACGCCGACCCGCGCCACGACGAGCAGATCCCGCGCGACGGGGTGGTGGCGCAGGAGCCCGCCTCGGCCGCCCGGATCCTCAAGGGCGGCACCATCACCCTGACCCTGTCGCTGGGGCCGGCCCGGTTCCCGATGCCCGACGTGGTGGGCAAGGAGTTCGACCTGGCCGAAACCGACCTGGTCAACGCCCAACTGAAGATCGTCAAGGGCAACGCCCGGTACGACGACAGCCTGCCCGAAGGCGTGGTGGTGGCCACCAAGCCGGAGGCCGGCAAGGAAGTCGAGCCGGGCGACGAGATCACCGTCATCCTGAGCAAGGGCCGCGCCCCGATCACGGTGCCGAACCTGGTCGGCAAGAGCCTCAACGAGGCCCGTACCCAGATCGCCCAGCTCGGCCTGGTCCTGGTGGAACCGACCTACAAGCAGTCCGACAAGCCCCGCGACGAGGTGCTCGGGCAGAGCCCGGCCGACGGCAGCGGGGTGGAGAAGGGTGCCCAGGTCCGGCTGGAGGTCAGCGAAGGTCCACCGCTGGTGGCCGTACCCCGGGTCATCGACCTGCCCTGTCAGCAGGCCAAGCAGGTGCTGGAGAGCCAGGGCTTCCCGGTGGCGGTGCAGTTCAACCCGGCGGCCGTGGCCCGGTTCCAGAACCCGCCCGAGAACACGCAGGTGGCCCCCGGCACCCAGATCACCATCGGGTGCTTCTGATGACCAGCCACCGGCCGATCGGCTCGCACACCCCCACCTCGGGTGGACTGGCGAAGGCGGCACTGCCGTACCTCGACGCCGCCGGGTCCGAGGTGGCCCAGGTGTACGTCGGCAACTCCCGGGGCTGGGCGATGCCGGCCGGTGACCCCGGGCAGGACGCCCTGTTCCGCGACGGCTGCGCCGAGCGGGGCACGGCCGTCTACATCCACGCTTCGCTGCTGGTCAACCTGGGTTCACCGACCCCGGCCACGGTCGAACGGTCCCGGCAGAGCCTGGCCCACGCCCTGCGCCGGGGCACCGCGATCGGTGCTCGCGCAGTGGTGTTCCACGCCGGCAGCGCGGTGGACGCCGGGCACGCCGAGGCGGCCATGCGGCAGGTACGCGAATCCCTGCTGCCGCTACTGGACTCGGCGGCCGACAGTGGCGGGCCGATGCTGCTGGTCGAGCCGAGCGCGGGCGGCGGCCGGTCGCTGGCCAGCCGGGTGGAGCACCTCGGCCCCTACCTCGACGCGGTGGACCGGCACCCATGGCTGGGGGTCTGCTTCGACACCTGCCACGCCTGGGCCGCCGGGCACGATCTGGCTGCCGAAGGCGGCATGACCGAGACCCTGGACACCCTGGTGGCGACCGTCGGCGCGGATCGGCTCCGGCTGGTGCACGCCAACGACTCGAAGGACCTGTGCGGCTCCACCCGGGACCGGCACGAGAACATCGGCAAGGGCAACATCGGCGAGCCCGCCTTCGCCGAACTGATGCGTCACCCCGCCACCGCCGGCGTCCCCATCCTCGTGGAAACCCCCACCACCCACCACGAAGGCCACGCCACCGACATAACCACCCTCCGCCGCCTCCTCCCCTAACACCCCCCACCGGCCCCCTCTGGCCCCCGGGTTTGCCCCGTTGATCATGAGGTTAGCGGCAGTGTTCGATCTCCACACTGCCGCTAACCTCATGATCAACGGGGCTAAAAGGGGGAGGCGGGGAGGGGATGTTAGGCGCGGAGGAGGTGGGTGAGGGTGGTGATGGCTTGGTCGATGGCGGGGTCGGGGACGTCCATGTGGGTCACCAGGCGGGCGGTGTGGGGGCCCAGGACGGAGATCAGCAGGCCCTCGGCGCGGGCCGCTGCGGCCAGGGTGGGGGCGTCCAGGGAGGTTTTGGCCAGGTCCAGGGGGACCAGGTTGGTGCGTACCGGGGCGGCCAGCACCCCGAACGGGGCGATCGCCTCCGCTAGCCGGGCCGCCTTGGCGTGATCCTCGGCGAGACGGTCGATGTGGTGGGCCAGGGCGTACCGGCCGGCGGCGGCCAGGATGCCGGCCTGGCGCATCCCGCCACCCATCCGCTTACGGATCACCCGCGCCCGCTCGATCTTGTCGGCGGCACCGACGACCAGCGAGCCGACCGGCGCGCCGAGCCCCTTGGACAGGCAGACCGAGAGGGTGTCGAACAGCCCACCGTAGGTGGCCAGCGGCACCCCGTCGGCGACATGGGCGTGCCAGATCCGGGCTCCGTCGCAGTGCAGCGCCACCTGCGCCTCGTCGGCGACCTGCCGCAACCGCCGCAGCGTGTCGAGGGGGATCACCCCGCCGCCGCCACGATTGTGGGTCTGCTCCACCGCGATCGCCCGGGTGGGCACCGCCCAGTAGCCGTCGGGACGGATCATGCCGGCGACCACGTCGGGGTCCACGTCCGCGCCCACCGCCGACCACGTCCGCGAGGTCATTCCGCCGTACGCGGCAGCCGCCCCCATCTCGTACGTGATCACATGGGCGTCGGCGTCGCAGAGCAACTCCGCCCCGGGCGGCACCAGCAGTTGCAGGGCGATCTGGTTGGCCATCGAGCCGGTCGGGCAGAACAGCGCTGCCTCGTGACCGAACAGCGCGGCGACCTCGGCCTCCAGCGCGTTGACGGTCGGGTCCTCGCCGTAGACGTCGTCACCGACCTCGGCGGCGGCCATCGCCTCCCGCATCCCGGGGGTGGGCCGGGTGACCGTGTCCGAACGCAGATCGATGAGATTCTCAGCCACGGTCATCCCTTCCGGCCGCCGACTGCGGGGCTCGCAAGCTCACTCCTCGCGTCAGCCACAGTGCCACCTTCCGGCTGCCGACTGCGGGGCTCGCAAGCTCACTCCTCGCGTCAGCCACGGAGCATCTCCGCTACGAGGAAGGCCAGTTCCAGTGACTGCTGGGTGTTCAGGCGGGGGTCGCAGGCGGTCTCGTACCGGTCGGGCAGGTCCAGGTCCTCGATGCCCTGGGCGCCGCCGAGGCACTCGGTGACATCCTCACCGGTCAGCTCGACATGCAGGCCGCCGGGGTGGGTGTCCAGGCTGCGGTGCACCTCGAAGTAGCCCAGCACCTCGTCGACGATCCGGTCGAAGTGCCGGGTCTTGTAGCCGTTGGAGGACTCGTGGGTGTTGCCGTGCATCGGGTCGCACTGCCACACCACCTTCGCCCCGGCGGCGGTCACCTTGGCCACGATCGGCGGCAGGGCGTCGCGTACCTTGTGGTTGCCCATCCGGCTGATCAGGGTTAGCCGCCCGGGGATGTTCTCCGGGTTCAGCTTCTCGCACAGCTCGATCGCCTCGTCCGGGGTGGTGGTCGGGCCGAGTTTGACCCCGATCGGGTTGGCGATGCGGGAGATGAAGTCGATGTGGGCGCCGTCGATCTGCCGGGTGCGCTCGCCGATCCACAGGAAGTGCCCGGACAGCCCGTACGCCCGACGGTCGGAGACCCGGGTCAGCGCCCGGTCGTACTCCAGGGCCAGGGCCTCGTGGGAGCAGTAGAGAGTGACCGTACGCAGGGCATCGTCGTCGGTCATCCCGCAGGCCCGAATGAAGGCCAGCGCCCGGTCGATCTCCCGGGCGATCGCCTCGTACCGTTCCCCGGCCGGGGAATTGCGTACGAAGCCCTTGTTCCAGTCGTGCACGGCGTGCAGGTCGGCCAGTCCCCCGGCCAGGTAGGCGCGGAGCATGTTCATCGCGGCGGCCGAGTTGGCGTACGCCCGGATCATGCGTTGCGGGTCGGCGACCCGGGCCTCCGGGGTGGCCTCGAGGGAATTGATCATGTCGCCGCGGTAGGCCGGAAGGCCCCGGGCGTCCGTCGGGAGCGACCGGGGCTTGGTGTACTGCCCGGCGACCCGGGCCACCTTCACCACCGGCAGCGAGGCGCCGTAGGTGAGCACGATCGCCATCTGCAACAGGGTGCGGGCGTTGGCCAGCAGGTGACTCTCGGTGTTGTCGGCGAAGGTCTCCGCGCAGTCACCGCCCTGCAGCAGGAAGGCCTTGCCCTCGCAGACCAGGGCCAGGCGCTGCCGCAACTGGTCGACCTCGTAGGGGGCGACCACCGACGGGACCCGGTCGAGCACCTTGCAGACCTCGGCCACCTGGGCCGGGTCCTCCCAGGGTGGGGTCTGGGCGCGGGGCAACTCTCGCCAGCGGTCCAGGCCGAGGGCCTCGTCCTCGGCGGAGTCGACGGTCGGACGGCTGGTCTGCAACACCGGGCTGCCCACCGCCGGATGACTCAACTGATGCCACTCATGCCGCATGACAAGAAGCGTACGGCGGCCTGAGCGCCTACCGCCCATCGAGGGGCCGGGTTCCGGTAACTGGACGACCGTGAACGTTGTCGCAGGTCAGGGCGTCGGGGCGGGTGCCGGGCTGTGCCCACCGGGGCGCTCGCCCGAGATGCACCAGTCCAGCCCCTCACGGGTGACTGTGAACAACAGTCCCCGGTCCGCCTTGCGCTTACCCACCGTGACGGTAACCACAGTGCTGACCTCCTGCCCGAGGGGGCCCGGGCGGATGTCGGTGATCTCGGTCTGGGCCACCGTGAAGTGGTCGGCGAAGTCACCGTTCGGCCCGGTCGCGGCCTCGTCGAACGACTCGTGCAGCACCGTGCAGAGTTGACTGCGCCCGGCCACGACGTCCTTGGCCACCATCGCGTCCAGGTACGCCTGTACCCGCTCGCGGGACTTGGCCAGGGCCTCCTCGGCGGGTGCCCGACCGGGTTGCTCCGCCGGTTCCTTCTCGCCGCCGATCAGTCCGCAACCGACCAGGGCGAACGGCACGGTCGTGAGCAGGGCGAGGGCGGCGCAGCGCCGGTGAACTCGCATCGTCACCTCCCGATCTGCGGACTTTGCACCGTCCGACCGGCGAGTCTGTCACACCCGCCTCGGATGCAAGGAAGGGCCCCTTGTTATCGCCTTTTGCATAGGAGGGGCCCCCTATTAACATCCGGCAAGATCGAGCTGCCGAATTGTTAACAGGGGACCCCTGCTCTACCGCAGGCGTTAACAGGGGGCCCTTCCTTACCGTCAGCCGAGGCCGCCGCGGATGGCGGTGATCAATTCGCCGTTGCTGGTGTCACCGGAGAGTTCCCAGAAGAAGGCGCCGCCGAGGCCCTGGTTCCTGGCGTACGTCATCTTGCCCCCGATGGTCGAGGGGGTGTCGTAGCTCCACCAGTTGCTGCCGCACTTGGCGTACGCCGTGCCGCCGACGGTGCCGGTGGCCGGGCAGGTGTTCTTGAGCACCTTGTAGTCCTCGATGCCCTGCTCGTAGGTGCCCGGGGCGGGGCCGGTGGCGGTGCCGCCCGGTGCGGTCTGGGTGACCCCGGTCCAGCCCCGGCCGTAGAAGCCGATGCCGAGCAGCAGCTTGTTGGCCGGGATGCCCTTGCTCTTGAGCTTCTGGATGGCCGCGTCCGACCAGAAGCCCTGCTGCGGGATGCCGGAGTACGAGTAGAGCGGCGAGTGCGGGGCGGTGGGGCCCTGCGGGTTGAAGGCGCCGAAGTAGTCGTACGTCATCGGCATGATCCAGTTTAGGTGGGTGGCGGCGCCGGCGTAGTCGGTAGCGTCGATCTTGCCGCCGTTGCTGCCGTCCGCGGTGATCGCGGCGGTGACCAGAGCCGACGACCCGAACCGGGTACGCAACGCACTGGCCACGTTCTTGAACGCGTTCGGGCCGCTGGCGTCACAGGTCAGACCGCAGGCGTTCGGGTACTCCCAGTCGATGTCGATGCCGTCGAAGACGTCCGCCCAGCGCGGGTCCTCGACCAGGTTGTAGCAGCTCTCGGCGAAGGCGGTCGGGTTCTGCGCGGCCTGGGTGAAGCCGCCGGACCAGGTCCAGCCGCCGAAGGACCAGATCACCTTGAGGTGCGGGTACATCTGCTTGAGCTTGCGCAGCTGGTTGAAGCTGCCCCGCAGCGGCTGATCCCAGGTGTCGGCGACCCCGTCGACACTCTCCGCCGCGGTGTACGCCTTCTCGTAGTCGGCGTAGCTGTCGCCGATGGTGCACCGGCCGCCGGTGGTGTTGCCGAAGGCGTACAGGATGTGGGTCAGCTTCGACGCCGAGCCGCTGGTGTGGATGTTCTTGACGTGGTAGTTGCGGGCGTAGACCCCCCACTGGACGAAGTAGCCGACCACCTTCTGGCCGCTCGGCGGCGGGGTGGTCGGGGGCGGGGTGGTCGGCGGGGGTGGAGGTGTGGTCGTCGGCGGCGGGGTGGTCGGGGGCGGGGTGCCGCCGCCGCAGGCCACGCCGTTGACGGTGCAGTTCAGCGGCGCCCGGTACCCCCCGGTGCCGTTGTAGCCCCAGCTGAAGGAGGCGCCCGGCGCCAGGGCACCGGCCCAGCTCTTCTTGACCGCCACGTAGCGGTTGCCGTTACGGGTGACGTCGGCGTCCCAGGAGCTGCTGATGCTGGTGCCCGAGGGCAGCTCGAACTCGATGCGCCAGGTGCTGACGCTGGCACTGGAACCGTTGGTGATGGTGACCCTCGTTTCGTGACCGGTGCCCCAATCCTGCACCCGGGCGAACGAGGTGGTGACACTTCCGGCGCCGAACGCCGAGGCCATCGGGACCGTGGCGACGGTCACCGCGACCGCGGCGCCGACCCAGAGGGCCCGGCGGAGCGATCTCTTCATGTGGCGCCTCCAAACAGTTAGGAAACTTTCCAAATTGTTGAGGAGACGCTACTCACGCGACCACACTTCGTCAAGATGTAGATGTATCGATTGCTGACCCGGAGAGAAACCACGTCGTTCGCTGTTACCTGGCGGTAGACGCCGCCGCGCGGCATGATCCGGTACGGCGGCATCGGCGGTACCCTCGCGCCATGTCCGTCTTCGACACCCAGATCAACTCCCTGACCGGCGGCCCGGCCGATCTCGCGCAGTACCGCGGGAAGGCCCTGCTGGTGGTCAATGTCGCCTCCCGCTGCGGCCTCACCGGCCAGTACGCCGGTCTGCAGGCCCTTCAGGACGAGTACGCCGACCGTGGGCTGGTGGTGCTCGGCGTCCCGTGCAACCAGTTCGGCGGCCAGGAACCGGGCAGCGCTGCGGAGATCAGCGAGTTCTGCCAGGTCAACTACGGCGTCACCTTCCCGCTGACGGAGAAGGTCGAGGTCAACGGCCCCGACCGTCATCCCCTCTACGCCGCCCTGGTGGACACCCCGGACGCCGAAGGCCACACCGGGGACATCCGGTGGAACTTCGAGAAGTTCCTCGTCGCCCCGGACGGCACCGTGGCCGCCCGTTTCGATCCGACGGTCACCCCGGAGGACCCCACCCTGCGCACCACTCTGGAGAAGATCCTGCCCTGACCCTCCACCAGGGGCGTAGGTTCGACGGGGAGAGCCGAGTCGATGGAGGTGGACGTGTCGGTCGTGGGCCTGATCGGAAGTGGACACATCGGAGGCACCCTCGCGCGGTTGGCGGTGGCCGCCGGGTACGAGGTGGTGCTGAGCAACTCGCGGGGGCCGCAGACCCTGTCCGGCCTGGTCGAGGAGTTGGGGCCGAGGGCCAGCGCCGGCACGGTCGAGGCGGCGGCTCGGGCCGGTGACCTGGTGGTGGTCAGCATCCCGCTCAAGTCGTACCGGTCCGTGCCGGCGCAGCCGCTGGCCGGCAAGGTGGTCATCGACACCAACAACTACTACCCGCAGCGCGACGGCCAGATCCCCGAGTTGGACGAGGACCGGGTCACCAGCAGTGAGCTGCTGCAACAGCATCTGCCCGAGGCCCGGGTGGTGAAGGTGTTCAACAACATCTTCTTCAAGCACCTGCTCACCCTGGCCCGACCCGCCGGTGCGGCGGACCGCAGTGCCCTGCCGATCGCCGGTGACGACGCCGAGGCCAAGGCGGTCGTCACCGGCTTCCTGGACCGGATCGGCTACGACACGGTCGACGCCGGCAGTCTCGCCGACAGTTGGCGGTTCCAGCCGGACACCCCGGCGTACGGCACCATCTACTCCGCCGACCCGGCCAACTGGGAGCAGGAGGCCCCCGGCGACGCCGACACGGTGCGTGCCGCGCTGGCCGAGGCCAAGCGGGGCTGACCGGTGGCCGCCGCCGACCTCAGGCGGTGACCGGCCTGTCGTCGGCGGCGGCCCGCAGCCCGTACCAGCCGATCGCGGCCACCAGGGACACCTGCAGCAGATAGTCGACGATGACGACCGGGCGGCCGAACTCGGCCAGCGGCAGCACCACGAAGATCACCGCGTAGACCAGGGCGGCGATGACCACCGGCCGGGGCATGGTCCGGGCGATCAGCGCGCCGACCAGGGCCAGCACCATGCCCACGACGATCGCCAACTGGCTGCCGATGATGGCCGGGATCACCCAGTCCAGCCGGTCGTTGAGGACCTCGAACAGCGCCCGTCCCTGCGGTTCCGCCAGCACGGCCGGATCGGCCGCGTAGGCGAAGGGGAGCACCTCTGCGGTGATCGCCAGCGCGAACACCACCCCACCGAGACCCACCAGGAAGGCGCCGACCAGGTTCAACACCCCGGCGCGGCCCTTGGCCAGCCGGACGATGAAGACCGCGGCGGCGATCCAGGAGACCGCGTACGCGGGACCCCCCAGGTAGAGGTTCATCGGCCAGTAGGCCGACCCCAGTTCCCGGATCTCGTCGTACCGGATCGTGCCGTCGAAGGGCGGCTCCCAGAGCATGAAGACCGTCCGGCCGGCCAGGGCGACGAGCAGCAGGACGAAGAGGGCGACGAGGGCGACACGGCGCAGGTTCGGTACGGACACGGTGCGAGCCTCCGTTGATCGGGTGATGGCTCACCGTGCCCCCGAGCCGCCGCCCTCGGCATCGGCCTCAACACCTATCTTCAGGAAACTCCTGCTCAGGAGTGCTGACGGGTGTGCTCCAGCCAGATCCGTGCCGCCTGCACCCGCCGGTTGGTGGCCCCACCACCGGGGGTCAGGTCGAGCTTGCTGAAGATCGCGCGCAGATGGGCGTCGACCGTCCGCTCGGAGACGACCAGTTGGGCCGCGATCCCGGCGTTGCTGGCTCCCTCGGCCAGGGCCGCCAGCACCTCACACTCCCGGGCCGTCAACCCCCCGACCGGAGCAGCTCCGGCCTGCGGCACCGCCGCGCCGGGCGAGCCGCCCCTCGCCCCGGTCCCCGGCATCGCTTCGGGGCTTCCCGGCTCAGCTCGTGACGGGGGCGGGACGGGCGTGAGGGTCCGGGCCAGGCGGGCCGTGCCGGCCCAGGCCGAGCCACCGACGAGGACCGTCAGGGTCGAGACGAGCAGGGCGACCGAGGTCGGGCCGAGGGCCGTACCGGGAGCGGCCACGACCGTACCGATGCCAGCGATGATCAGGGCCGCAGCGGTCAGACCGGCGACGCGGACCACGACGGTGACCTGACGGGGCTCGACGGCGCTTCGGGCGACGGCGAGCGCGCAGGCGACGGCGAACCCGGCCGCCCCGGAGAGCGCCACCAGGAAGGCGACCGAACCCAGCGACGGTTCGACCCCGCCGGGAGTACGGGCGACGGCGAGAAGCAGGCAGAAGGCGACCGTCAGCGGCGCTGCGGTGGTCGCCGCAGCGGCGATGCCGAGGCGCGCCCGGACGGCCTCGTGCGAACCGAGAGCAGCCCGCCAGAGGGTCACCGGCAGCAGGAGCAGTGCCACCATGCCCAGCACGGTGGCGGCGGCGCCGACCGGGGCGAGCGCGGTGCGCCACGACTCCCCGGCGATCGTCGGCAGCCCCGCAAACGGCTCGCCCGCCGTGGTCAGCAACGCGTTGACCAGCGTGACCGCGCCCAGGGTCAGGCCCACGACCCGATGCGTCCAGGGGACGGCGGGGCCGGTGCGGACGGCGGCCGAGGCGGTGAGTTGCAGGAGGGCGAGCGGCGGGATCCAGGCCGAGTTCCACGCCGCGACGGCCAACCCGGCCCATGGCTGCCCGGCCGCGACCCCGGCCACCGCCAGCACGGTGAGCATCAGGTACGCGAGCAGGGAGGCGGCCAGCCCAGCCGCGAACCGGCTGGCGACGTGCCGACCCGACCGGTCGAGCCGGGCAGCCGCGACAGTGCCGACCACGGCCGCCACCGCCAGGGCGAGAACGCCGACCGGATCGGTCGCGAAGCCACCGTGGCCGGCCGCCCCCAGGAGGGTGAGCGCGACGACACCCGTCCCCGCCGTGCTCGCGGCCACGACGGGCAGAACCCGCAGGGCCGACACCGGCCGGACGATGGTCGTCATGCGCGCCACACCCTAGTTCTCAACAGCCGCTTTCACCAGCCGCGCCGTCGTCGCCGCAGGCTCAATCCTCGGAGGCACCGGCCCGGCGAGTCCGCCACTCGGGTGCCAGCAGCGACCAGATCTCGAGATCGCGTCGCCCCTCCGGACCCGGTGACACCTCACGCAACACGCCGTCGCGGCGCATCCCTAGCCGACGGGCCACCGCGATGCTGCGTACGTTGCCGGCCAGGACCCGCCACTCGACCCGGTGCTGTCCCCGCTCGTCGACCGCCCAGTCGATGAGCCGGCTGACCGCGCGAGTGACCAGCCCGCGTCCCTCGGCGGCCGGTTCAAGCCAACAGCCAGCTTCGCAGACTCCCGTATCGGCGTCGAGCGACACGAGCAGCACGCCACCGACCAGCCTGCCGTCGGACCAGATGCCCCAGATGCCGCCGTCGTCGCGGGCCCACCGCTCGGCGTACCGCTGCAGCACATGCCGCGCCCTCTCCAGGTCGGTGGCGATGAAGGCCGCCGGCACCCAGGGGGTCATGCTCTGCCGGGCCCGGTCCAGGTTGGCCAGAAACTCCTCGGCATGCCACGGGTTGAGCGGACGCAGTTCCGCGTCCTCGGTCAACGAAATGGCGAACATCAGCACCCTCCCCGTAAACGGCCGGCTGCTCACTGATCGTGATCTCGCCGGCCACCTGAGCCATCCGATCATGCTGCGCCGGCGACAGGGCCGTGCCACCGTACGCCGGTGGCGGTGCGCGCAGCGCCACCGAGAGGGCTTCCTCTCGGTGGCGCTTGGAGCCTATAGATCATCCTCCGCCCCTACGAGCCCGGCGGATGGGCCGCCACCAGCGAGCGCCACGACGCATGCCGCCTGTCGCCTTGTCGTCGCCGGAGATGCCCGTGTCGCTGCCACGAAGAGGCCACCCGGCAAACGCCACCGAACAAAGGGTTGTCGCCGAATGTCCACAAAGGTCACTGAACGGCGCGGCCGGTGGGTGCCGACACTCTGACCGATGGCTCAGGATTACCGGCGCTGCCGGTCCCGCCTCGTCAGCGGACGGCCGACAGGCATGAGTACGCCCACCCAACCGAACCAGGAGCCCGTAGCGTGATCAACAGGTACCCCGGAAGCTGCGGCAAGTGCCAGAAGTGGGTCGAAGCCGGCGCCGGACAGGCGATCAATCTCGGCGGCCGTTGGAGTCCCCACCACGACGAATGCGTACCGGTCAGGACGGCTCCGCCGCCGGGGACCCACCGTGGGTGGCACGACCTGCCCATGGTGGGCTTCGATATCGAGGCCACCGAGGCCGAACCCATGGACGCCCGCATCGTCTCCGCCGCGCTGGTCCACTCCGACGGCACCACCGCGCGGTGGCTCATCGACCCGGGCGTGCCGATCCCGCCCCGCTCCACCGAGATCCACGGGATCACCGACGAGATGGTACGCAGTTCCGGGCAACCGGCCACCGAGGCGCTGACCGAGCTGAGAACGGCCATCGACAAGGTGATCGCCGACGGGACCCCGCTCGTCGCCTTCTGCGCCCCCTACGACGTCACGGCGTTGCACACCGAGCTGGCCCGGCACGCCCTCGCACCGCTGGACTGGGACCGCGCCGTCATCATCGACCCCTCGGTCCTGCACGGCGAGGTGGAACCCCGCTGGTACGGCGGCAGACGGCTCGAAGATCTGTGCCGGTACTACGGCGTCGACCTCGTCTCCGCTCACGACGCCGCGAGCGACGCCCGCGCCGCTGCCGAGATGGCGGTGTCGATCGCCGCCCGGCACGAGCGGATCGCCCGGCTGCACCCCGAGACCCTGCACCAGGCACAGATCACCTGGTACGCCGAGCAGAAGCGGGAGCTACAGGCAGCCTTCGACCGGCAGGGCCGCGACGAGACGGTCAGCCTGGAATGGCCGCTGGAGACCCGCCGACGCCGATGACGTCCCCCAGCTTGAGCCTCGGCCGGCCGCCCCTCGTCCGACTGACCGTCAGGCGGGGCGGCGGCCGCCGAAGCCGCAGTCGGCGCGGTGGTACCAGCGCACGTCGGTGTCCCCCTCCAGCCAGCACCAGAGGACCTGGCGGCCCGCGCGCTCACCGGGGAAGTCGAGCAGCACCGGGGCGACACTCTTGATCTCGATGCCGTGCTGCCCGATCTCGTCGCAGATGGCGTGCAGCCGTGCCTCCAGGGCCTTGGCCTCGGGCCGTCCGCCGAGTGCGCTGAGCCCGTGGTTGGTCAGATCAACCTGCAACTCGGTCAGGTCGGCGCGGACCCGGATCAGCTCGTCGATCCGGGGTTGCAGGGTGGCCACCAGGTGCCGGGCCTGGGCGAGAGTGAACACCGCGCCAGTATGCGACACCCGGATACCTCTGCGGTACCGGCGCTGGGCATGATCGACACCGTTTCGCCGCACCGGCGGCTTCGTCGGCGCGGGAAACCGCCGTATCGGCGTAACGGAGTGGATCATGGTACGCCGGTGGGGGCGGCTATTCGGCCTGGGCGGCCAGTTCGCGGGCCCGGTCGCGGGCCGCTTCCAGGGCGGCCAGCAGTGCGGCGCGTACGCCGTGATTCTCCAGCTCGCGCACGGCGGAGATGGTGGTGCCGGCGGGTGAGGTTACCGCCTCGCGCAGCTTCACGGGATGTTCGCCGGAGTCGCGCAGCATCACCGCCGAGCCGATCGCGGTCTGCACGATCAGGTCGTGCGCCACCTGGCGGGGCAGGCCGAGCAGGATGCCGGCGTCGGTCATCGCCTCCACCAGCAGGTAGAAGTAGGCCGGGCCGGAGCCGGACAGGGCGGTCACCGCGTCCTGCTGGCTCTCCGGCACCCGGATGGTGGAGCCGAGCGGCTTGAACATCTCCTCGGCCAGCGCCAGGTGCTCCCCGGTGGCGTACGCCCCGGCGGAGATGGCGGTCATCGCCTCGTCCACCAGGGCGGGAGTGTTGGTCATGACCCGCACGACCGGAGTGCCCTCGGGCAGCCGGCGGCTGAAGAAGCTGCTGGGCAGGCCGGCGCAGAGGGAGATCATCAGCTTGCCGGCGGGTACCTTCGGCCCGATCTCGTCGAGCAGTACCGCCGCGTCCTGGGGCTTCACCGACACGGCCAGCACCTCGGCCTCGTCGACCGCGGTGAGGTTGTCCACCACCCGTACGCCGTAGCGGGCGGTCAGTTCCTCGGCGCGGGCCGGCCGACGGGCGGTGGCCAGCAGGCGGTCCACCGGCCAGCCGGAGCGCAGCAGCCCGGACAGCATCAACTCGCCGATCTTGCCCGCCCCGATCACCGCGACCGTGCGCACTCCGGCTGACACCTGTGGTACCCCCTCTGAAGATCGGTGTCGCGGCGGACCGGGTGGCCCGCCGCGACACCGGAACCACGATCAGCTGCCGAAGAAGACCTCGGCCTCGAGGTAGCGCTCCAGCGGGACGGTCTTCAGCTCCCGGGTGGCCTCGGCCAGCGGAACCCGGACGATGTCCGTGCTCTGCATGGCGACCATCTTGCCCCAGTCGCCCTCGTGGGCGGCGTCGATCGCCTGGAGACCCAGCCGGGTGGCCAGCACCCGGTCGAAGGCGGTCGGGGTGCCGCCGCGCTGGATGTGCCCGAGCACGACCGTGCGGGCCTCCTTGCCGGTCTTGGCCTCCAACTGCTCGGCCAGCCACTGGCCGATGCCGCCGAGCCGGACGTGGCCGAACGCGTCCAGCTCCTGGTTCTGCAGGACCATCTGGCCCTCCATCGGCTGGGCGCCCTCGGCGACCACGACGATCGGGGCGTACTGGTGCTGGAAGCGCTTCTCGACGTAACCGGCGACCTGCTCGACATCGAAGGCCCGCTCCGGCAGCAGGATCACGTTGGCGCCGCCGGCCAGGCCGGCGTGCAGGGCGATCCAGCCGGCGTGCCGACCCATCACCTCGACCACCAGGGTGCGGTGGTGGCTCTCGGCGGTGGTGTGCAGCCGGTCGATGGCCTCCATCGCGATGTTGACCGCGGTGTCGAAGCCGAAGGTGTAGTCCGTGGCGCCGAGGTCGTTGTCGATGGTCTTCGGCACCCCGATGACGTGGACGCCCAGCTCGTGCAGCTTGGTGGCGACACCCAGGGTGTCCTCACCGCCGATGGCGATCAGCGCGTCGACGCCCTGGGCGGCAAGGTTCTCCTTGATCCGCTCGACGCCGTTCTCGATCTTGAAGGGGTTGGTCCGCGAGGAGCCGAGGATGGTGCCGCCGCGCGGCAGGATCCCCCGGACCTCCGCGATGCCCAGCGGGCGGGACAGGCCCTCCAGCGGACCCTTCCAACCGTCCCGGAAACCCACGAACTCGTGGCCGTAGCTGGCGACGCCCTTACGGACCACCGCCCGGATGACCGCGTTGAGGCCGGGGCAGTCGCCGCCGCCGGTGAGCACGCCGATACGCATGATCGCTCATCCTCCTGGGAGCATCTGGTCAAGCCCGATCAAGCCCCAGGATATGCGTCACGTCAGACCTTCGGCGCCGTTGCCGGCCCGGGGCGGGCCGTCACTGCGACTGTAGTCGGCGCTGGTACGACCGGACACCGCGGCCCACTACCGGTCAGTAGCCTCATCAGGGCGCACACCCACCACCGCCGGCGCCGACCCGGCGGCGCCGAGCAGGTCCACTCCACGCAGACCCGCGCGGTCCCAGCAGCGGGCTGCGGTGAGGTGCACGGCGACCAGGGTCAGTCCCGCCGTGGCCGGCCCCTGCGGGAACCACACCGCCAGCTCGGGCCACCAGAGCCGGGCCGCCCGCGCCGGGTCGTGGTCGTCGCGGGCGGTGCCGGACAGCGAGGCCCGGACCTGCTCCCCCGGGTCGGTGAGGCTCACCTCGACCTCCGGGTTGACCCGAAGCTGACGGACCGTAGCCGACCGGGAGTACGCGAAGAACCACAGCTCACCGGCGAACGCCGCCCGTTGCAGCAGCATCGGCCGGCCCACCAGCCGGCCGTCCAGCGAGATCGTGGTGAGGGTGCAGGTGCCCGCGGCCCGGATCAGCTCGGTGATCCGCTGCCGGGCCGCGCGGACGGCATACGGCTCGTCACTCATGCTGACGCCCGCCTCATGGCGATGCTCCCTCGGGTCGACCACCGTCAGGGCGAACCGGTGCCCGCTGCGTGGCCGGCCAAACCTACGATCCGGTCATCGCCCGCCACCGGGCCAGGTTGTGCCGGGCGTCGACCAGGGCGTCATGCCGCCCGGACTCGGCGTTCGGCAGCCGTGGCCGCCCCCGGTCGTCCCACAACTGGCGCAGATCCTTGGTGAACCGGGGAATCTCCCTGGGCAGGGCCGGCATGGCGCCCCACAGTTGGGCCAGCGCCACATGGTCGTACGCGGCGTACCAGGCCCACAGCTCCAACTCCTCCCCGGCCGCCCAGGTCTGGATCGGCTCGACCAGGAAGTCGTACAGGTCGTCGCGGATGCGCTCGCGGGAGCGCCAGGCGCGGTCCGCCGGGGAGGGCAGCTTGTCCAGCACGTTGCGGCGAACCCAGGGCACGGCCCGGGAGGCGTCGAACTCGGTGGAGACCGCGTAGAACTCGCGGCCCTGCTCGTCGACCACACCGATCGACACCAGTTCGACCGTACGGCCGTCCTCGATGAATTCGCAGTCGTAGAAATAGCGGTAGACCATCCCGGCCATCCTCGCTGACGCCCCTGTCGCCCCGGCGGGCGGGGCGAGCCGGGAGCGCTACCACACCATCTGCAACGGCGACATCGCAGCTTAAGCTGTCACAGAAGTGACTTCAGGGGTGTACAGCACGCGACCGGACCGTCATGATCTGATGTGTACCGCTGCCGGACGCCGAACGGGTGTCGATTCGCCTAGTCAGGGGCCACCAGGCTCTCCCGGTGAGCGATGTGGTCCTTGACCGGGGGAGGGGTGGGGCCGTGGAGATGCGCCTGCCGGAGCCGGGCGACGCGCTCACGGGCGTGGAGATGTTCGCCGGCCTGGAACCCGAGGTACGCCAGCGGGTGATAGCCGCTGCCGTGCCGAGGACGTACCGCAAGGGTCAGCTCCTGTTCGTGGAGAACGACCCGGGCGAATCGCTGATCGTGCTGCGCCGGGGCGCGGTGGCGGTGTTCCGCACCGCACCGACCGGTGAGCGGGCGGTGTTGTCGGTGATCCGACCGCCGGATGTGCTCGGCGAGGTCTCCCTGCTCGACGCCTCCACCCGGTCCGCCTCGGCGGAGGCCATCGAGGACTGCACCGCCCTGGCCCTGTCCCGGGGCGCCTTCATGGAGCTGGTGCACTCGAACCCGCGCATCCTGGACGCGGTGATGCGCTCCCTGGGTGGGCTGATCCGCCGCCTGACCGAGCAGAACGCCGATCATGTCTTCCTGGACCTGCCCGGTCGGGTCGCGAAGACCCTGGTGCGGCTGGCCGGCGAGTCGCAGGCACCGATGATCACCATCGAGCTGAACCAGAGCCAGTTGGCGGAGATGGCCGGGGGTTCCCGGCAGAGCGTCAACCAGGCGATCGGCTCGTTCGCCAACCGGGGTTGGCTGCGTACCGAGGGCCGTCGGATCGTCGTCACCGACGTGCCGGCGCTGCGTCGCCGCGCCGGCATGAGCGAGCGCTGACCGGCAACAGCAGGCCCGGAACGAAGCGGTGGCGTCGGAAACTGGGTTTCCGACGCCACCGACTTCTGCTGTGATCAGGGCAGATCGCCCGCTCCGGCGATGATCAGGGCTTGGTGCTTCCCGGCCCGGCCCAGTCGGTGCCGCCCGGTCCGGCCCAGTCGGTGCCGTCCTTGCCCTTGCCCGGCACCTCTCCGACGATTCCCTGGGCCTGAAGCTGAGCCAGGGTCGCGGCGTCCACGTCCACCGAGTCACCGGCCGAGTGGGTGACCCCGTTACCGTCGGTCCAGTCGCTGCTCAACATGACGTACACCATGAGGCTGTCCCCCCAGATAAACGATCAACGAATCGGCTTCTGAATCTAGCCGTTGCGCCACACAACGCACTGCTCGGAGGAGTGTCCACAAACCAACAGCCCGGTACCCGACACTCCTCTGGGCAGCGATACTCGGTCCTGCCCCCGGCAATCAGGGCTCACCAGTGGAGGGTGTCATCGCCACTCAGTGTGATCGTTGTGGACGCACCGCCGCCGATGGTGACCGCTTCTGCGGTGGCTGCGGAGCGGAGCTGGGTGCAGTCTGTCCACACTGCCTGCGCCCGCTGGCGACGGATGTCGCCTTCTGCACCTCGTGTGGGGCGCCCCGGGCCGGCAGCGGTCGGGCCCCGGCCATCCCCCAGGAGGACCGCCGTCGGGTCAGTGTGCTCTTCGTCGACCTGATCGACTTCACCCCGTACGTCGAGCGGGCCGACCCGGAGCTGGTCCGGGGGATGCAGACCGGGTTCTTCTCCGCCGCCCGGCGGGTGGTCGGCCAGTACGGCGGGGTGGTCGAGAAGTACATCGGCGACGCGGTGATGGCCCTGTTCGGCGCGCCGGTGGCCACGGAGACGGACGCGCTGCGGTGCGTACGGGCCGGGTTGGAGCTGCAACGGGTGCTGACCCGTTTCGCGCCCACCGGCACCGACGGGCTGCGCTTCCGGGTGGGAGTGGCCACCGGTGAGGCCCTGGTCGACGTGGCCGCCGCCCGCGACGGCGGACAGGCGATCGTGGCCGGGGACGTGGTCAACACCGCCTCCCGGTTGCAGTCCGTGGCCCCGCCGGGCGGGGTGCTGGTCGACGGCGCCACGTACGCGCTGACCCGGGACACCATCCGCTACGACGAGCAACCCCCGGTCACCCTGCGCGGGCGCTCCGCCCCGACGGAGGTGTGGCTGGCCCTGGCCGCAGTACGCCAGCAGCCCGCCGACCGGGAACCGGACGCCACTCCCCTGATCGACCGCGAGCATGAGCTGGGGATGCTGGTCAACGCCCTGCATCGCAGTCTGCGGGACCGCCGCCCCCAGGTGGTGACCGTCTTCGGGCGGGCCGGCATCGGCAAGAGCCGGCTGGTCCGGGAACTGCACCGACACACCGCCCGGCTGGTGGACGAGCCGCTGACCTGGCGCATCGGGCGCTGCCCGCCGTTCGGGGAGAATGTCACCTTCGCCGCGCTGGCCGACATCGTCAAGGCCGAGGCGGGCATCCTGGACACCGACCCGGCCAGCACGGCCGCCCAGCGGCTGGCCGCGGCCGTGGAGGAGCTGGTCGGCCCGGGCGAGCGGGAGCGGGTGATCGACGCCCTGCGTCCGCTGGTCGGCCTGGCCGGCACCCCCCTGCCGGCCGAGGAGGCGGAATCCTGCTGGCGACGGTTCCTGCTGGCCCTGGCCGCCCGCCGCCCCACCGTGCTGGTCTTCGAGGATCTGCACTGGGCCGACGACGCCATGCTGCGGTTCGTGGAGCTGCTCGGCGCGGCGGCCCGCGACGTGCCCCTGCTGCTGCTCTGCACCGCCCGCCCGGAACTGGTCGACCGGGACCCGAGCTGGGCGGGGACGATCACCGGCTCGGTGACCATCACCCTGCCCCCGCTGCGGGACACCGGCATCGCCGCCCTGTACGCGCACATGTTCGGCCAGGCGGCCTTCTCCGCCGACCTGCTCACCCCGCTGGTCGAGGTGGCCGGGGGCAACCCGCTCTACGCCCACGAGTACGTCCGGATGTTGATCGAGCAGGGCGCGTTGCGCCAGTCGGGGCGGGGCTGGTCGCTGGAGAAGCACCTGGACCTGCCGATGCCGGAGAGCGTGCACGCCGTCATCGCCAACCGGATCGACCTGCTCGACGCCAAGGACCGGGCGGTGCTGCTGGCCGCCGCCGTCGTAGGGGTGCAGTTCTGGCCGGGTGCGGTGGCGGCGGCGGTCGGCCAGCCGGTGGAGGCGGTCGAGCGGGCCCTGCGCCGGCTGGAGCAGCGGGACTTCGTCCACGAGCAGGGCGCCTCCACCATGGCCGGTCAGCCGGAGTACCGGTTCCGGCACGTGCTGGTGCGCGACGTCTGCTACCAGCGGCTGCCGCGTACCGAACGGGTGGCCCGACACGAGCGGACCGCCGACTGGCTGGACACCCTGTCGCAGAGCCGGGACACCGACCTGGCCGAGGTGCTGGCCCACCACCGCTGGGCGGCCCACGAGATCGCCCGGTCGCTGGGCATGGACACCACCCGGTACGCCGGCCCCGCCCGGGCCGCGCTGCACCGGGCGGCCCGCCGGGCGTACGCCCTGCACGGGTTGGACGCCGCCGCCGGGCACGCGGGCCGGGCCCTCGGGCTGGCCGACGACTCCGACCCGGTGGGCCGTCTCCAGCTGGAACTGCTCAGCACGGAGATCTCCTTCTACCGGGACGGCAACGCTTTCCTGTCCAGCGGTGGGCCGGAGCAGATGCAGACCCTGGCCGACCGGCTGCTGGCCCACGGCGACGAGGCGTGTGCGGCACGGGCCTGGACCCTGCTGGGTCAGGCGGCGTGGCTGCGCGCCGACCGGCAGGCCGCCCTGGCCTGCCTGGACCACGCCGTACGGCTGTTCGAGCCGCTGCCGGACAGCGCCCAGAAGGCGGACGCCTACGCCGAGCTGGGCCGGCTGCACATGCTCAACTACGAACGCGACCCGGCGGTGGCCGCTGCGGACACGGCCGCCCAGATCGGCGAGCGACTAGGGCTGACCGAGATCCGCACCAATGCCCGGATCACCGCGGCCACCGCCCGCTACCAGGCCGGCGACCGGTCCGGCCTGGACGAGTTGTACGCCATCGTCGAGTTCAGCCGGGGCCGGCAGCTGCTGGCCCTGCCCCGGGCCACCCAGAACCTCGCGTACGCGGTCCGGGAGGAGGGCGACTGGCTGCGCTCCAAAGCCCTGCTCTCGGCGGCACCGGCCCGGACCGCCAGCGGGCAGACCCTGACCACCAGCTACTCCGGGGAGGCGATGCGGGCCTGGTTCGAGGGAGACTTCGACCGCCTGCTGGCCGCCGCCGAGGCCTTCGTGCACACCCCGACCGGCAGTTGGGACATGCAGGTACGGGGGCTGCGATCCTGCCTGCTGGTGCTACGCGGTCAGCCGGTGCCGACCGCCGGCCCGCCGGCCGCACCGGAGACCCGACCGGCCGCCTCCGGCATCACCCCCCTGACGGCGGGACAGCCCTCACCGCCGTACGACGACGTGGCGGCCGCCCTGGACACCGCTCGGCGTAGCGGCTTCCACCGGCTGCACTGGACGATGCTGGCGATGGGCGCGCTGTGCCGGGCGGTGCAGGGACGCACCGACGAGGCCGCCGCCCTGGTCGACGAGCTGGCCGAGGCCTGGACGAAGGTCCCGGCGCTGGCCAGCGGCGAGTGGATCGCCGCAGCCGGCTGGGCGGCCACCCTGGCCGGCCGCAAGTGCGCCGCCCGGGTACGCGCCATGCTGGACCAGGTCGGTCACCGTACCCCCTGGTCGGAGGCGGCGCTGCGGACCGTGACGGCTGCCCTGGCCGGTGCCGACGGCGACCACCGGCACGCCGCCGAGCTGCACCTGGCCGCCGCCGAGATCTACGCCGGCATCCCGGACGTCACCGACCGGATGTTGTCGTTGACCTTCGCGGTACGGGAGCTGACAGCCGGCGACGACCCGACCACGGCCGGTCCCCTGCTGACCGAGCTACGCGCCTTCGCCCACCGCAACGCCGCCCCGGGCCTGCTCGCCCTGGCTAACCCCCCGGCCCACCCGCCGGCCGGCGCGCAGCCGCTCGCCAGCTGACCGCGCACCGCCCATCCGGGTCAGCTGCCATCGCTTGCAGGAATGCTGACATCCTGGTATTGGTCACTCAGGATCGGGGGAACCGCGGATCAATCGCACGGCGTCAGCCGCATGCAGCGCTCCGAAGAACGAGAGCAGAACCTTCGCCAACCCGCCGTACCAGGCGCCACCAACGCCAAGGTTTGCCACACCGCCAGCCCCACGAGCAGTGCCGTCGTCCGGAACCCCCTCTGCGGCGGCCGGCTCGGTGCCGAGCGCGGGCATCCGGCAGTACGGCCGAGGCGGCGGGCGGTGGCAGCCTGAGGGGGCAGGCCGGGATCGGCACCCCCTCGCCGCTGAGCCGGGCCCTCGCCGCTGAGTTGACCCGCCACCTCGAGCCGACCAGCGCAAACCCGAACCATCCCGCATACCCGAGGGCGGTGGCCTACGTGCAGGTCGACGACAATCTTCTCGCCCGCCTGCACCTGGCCGCCGCCGAGATCTACGCCGGCATCCCCGACGTCACCGACCGGATGTTGTCGCTGACTTCGCGGTACGGAAGCTGACGGCCGGCGACGACCCGACCGCAGCCGGCCCGCTGCTGACGTCGCAGGCACCAGAGTCACCTCAGCCCGGCCTGCCGCCCGTCGTCGCGTCGATCGTTCACCTGGTGGCCTTTCGGGTATTGGCGCGCTCACACGTGTCGATCACCGGGAAGGCTAAGAATCCAGGTGACCGACGAGCAGCCAGCTTCGGTGTCGGACATCTCAGCCAGAGCATCCGTTTTGGAGAGTACATAGTCGTCAAGCTCGTGGAAGCGGCTGAGTTCATCGGCGTCGGTGCCGTCCAAGCGGCCAAGAAGCAGCAGCTCTTCTTTTTCGAGAAACTCCAGCGCGGTGGCCAGAGAATCAGCGTCCTCGTCCGGGGAATCCACATTCGGAGTGTCCTCCTGCACGGGCCATACCTGCGGCGGCACGTCGTGTGGCCACCGCTGCGCTGCCTCCTCGACGGCACCTAGTACGGCATCCAGCAGCACCATCTGTAGGCCGGCGACGTTGGAGCGCGCCAGCTTCGGGGGAACCTCAATCAGTACGACTGCCTCCGGGCTTAGCGTCATCTCGACAGCATCGCTGTCACCGTCGGTAGCAGCGACGGTGACGTATAGCGGTCGGGCAAGGGTGGCGGTGATGAGGCTGTGCCACACGTCGAGCCAGTGTTGGAGCGCGGCGACGGACTCGGTGAATGCTTTCGCCTCTCGTCTGCTTAGGTGCTCAGCCTCGACCCGCCAGATCAGCCGATTCGCCGAAGCGTCCACACCCGCACCCTTTCCGTCTCCGCCACCGGGATGACGATGTCATCCTCCACCGCTCCCAGTCTCCCGACGACGGCTTGGCGGCCTTGCTGCGTCCTTTCCGTGACAGGCTCGACTCCGGATAGGATTAGCTGTTCAGGGTCCGCCCGATCGACTAGTTCCGTCAGGCGCCGGGCGGCCTCAGTGAACCGCGACGCCTCTGACGAGGGTGGGGAGAATAGGTCGCGCATCTCTGGACGCCCGGGGTCCGTCGCTGCTGCGCGAAGCTGCGGCGGACCGAGCTCTCGTTCAGCGCCGACCACTGCAACCGTCGCCAGCACAGCACGAAGCAGCCGGATGCCGAGCAGCCCGTCGCCCGGCGTGCTGAACCAGGCTCCCGGCACCCAGAGCTTGTACCTGAGCTCTCTGGCGTCCGGGTAGGTACGGTGCTTTAGCCGCTCGACACGTGTGGCTCTGCCACCGTCCAGGTTCAACTCGATGGCTAGAAAACTTCGAGCAGGCAATTGTTTCCTTAGCCACTGGCTACCGGCGAAACCTCGTTCAACTGCGCTACTGACCACATCAGCGAGGCCATGTACGCGGTGGTTGTAGGCTGCGGCGTCCAGCCCGGGACTGTCGCGCGCGTCCCGGGCTGAGACCAAGATCCAAGGCGTCATGCCAGTCAGTCTAGCGACAGTTCTTTCTCATCCCCCTCGGCCGAGAGCCGTATCGAATCACGTAGCTTAGACAGCTCGCATACTCCCAGGCACGAGCGGCTGGCCTATGGGGGAACCGCTTAATCTTTACAATCCTGCAGTTCCTGGCATAACGCTCTGCCGCGCACTGCCGGCGGCTCTTCTCCGCCCTCGCCTGCGGGGGTGCCACGCTGGTAATTCCGTATTTGTATACTCGCTGGCGACCGTGCCGGTCCGTGTAATTGATTTGGTATCCCCAACTACGCCCCCGCCAGTTTCGACCGTTTGGATGGGTAGATGCAGGCGTCGAGCTTTTGATCCTCGCTGGCGGCCGACCAGCGATCTTGATGATCCGCTTCTTTTGCGCCTGTTGGGCGGCTCTTCTCGCTGCGTGTCGTGCTGCGTATCGCAGTGCGACACGGACGCCGATTCCCACGGCGATCGGACACACTGGGCAGCGACCGTCGAGGTCGTTGCTGTTTACCGGGTCCTGATAGGCGTAGTCGTAGTCGTTAGCGGAGCCGCCCTGGACCGGGTCGACCGAAAGAAACCTCCCGATCGCGGGATCGTACAATCGGACACCCATCAAGATCACGTCACCGAGAGCGTCACCGGAACGTTGTTTGCCGCCGAGCCACCCGTATCTCTGGTCCGCCTGCCCGATGATTGGAGCACCAAATTCTTCGAAGTCAAACACCTCTGGTTCGGTCAGACCGGAGTCGATTGTCACAGCAATATCGCCGTGCAGGTTGGCTAGTTGCAGGTGCACTTCGCCTGCAGAGGTGGTAGCGGCGAGATCTCCGTCTGGGCCGGAAACGTTTCGGGTGATAGTACCGAGAGTGATGTCCTCAACGATCCACCGTGGCTCGTCCGAGTCATCGCCGTAATGGTTGCGGCTGGTAATAGCGTTGGCTACTGCTCCGCCTACCAGCGTCTCGGCGGTAAAAGTCCGGAACCGGTACTGCGGATCGAGTGTCCAGGATTGGCGGGCGTCGCCCTGCTGCTGCTGGACCAGGTCGTTTACGTGATACGTATTCGTGAGCCCGCTCGGCAGAGTGGTAATTCGACCGAAGGGCTGATGGTCGCCGCCCAGCTCGTCGAGCATGTCACCGGACAACGGCTCGATCAGGCCCTCAAGAGCGGCATCACCGGCCCGCTCGGCCTGACCGACACCGGGTTCACCCCGAAGAAGTGGCTCAGCAGCGCCGACCAGGCCCAGCGGCTGGTGGCCACGGACGCCCGCTCTTCCCGGGGGCTGTTGCGCGGCATCGTGCACGACGATGTCGCCAACCACCTCGGCGGGATCGCCGGACACGCCGGCATCTTCTCCACCGCCGCCGACCTCACCGTCATCGGGCAGCTCCTGCTCAACGGCGGCACCTACCGCGGCACCCGGATCCTGTCGGAGGCCCTCACCCAGCGGATGCTGACCAACGTCAACGCCGGTCTGCCCGCGGTCGACGCCGAACGCCCCAACCGCACCTCCGACCACGGTCTCGGCGTCGTGCTCAACCAACCCTGGTTCATGGGCAGACTGGCCACCAAGGGCACCTTCGGACACACCGGCTTCACCGGCACCTCGCTGCTCGTGCATCCCGGCCGCCGACTCGTGCTCGTGCTGCTCACCAACCGCGCCCACCCCAACTGGAGTTGGGCCAACCCCGACCCGGTCCGGGTAGCGGTCGCCAACCTCTGCGCCTGAACGCCCTGCTTCCGGCACACCCCACACCTGGCACGGCCCGCACAAAAGGACAAAGAGCCTCGCTTCGACCAGGAGTGCGGGACGCGCCGAGGTACCCACGCCACAAGGCACTCCCCGAACCTGGTCCGGACGTGTCACGATTCAGAGCACGGCGTGTGAGTGGCGCCCAGGGCTGGACGCGGGGCGCGCCGCGGCGCGATGAGGAGGGTGTCCGGGTGTCAGCGGGTGGAGCCCGTCGGGGGCGACGGGACAACGGGATCGACGCGAGCGAGTACGCCGTGGCCGGCGACGTCGACCCACGCGTCGGCGAGCACCTGCTCGACGTGTTGGCGGCCGGCGGCATCGCCGCCTATCTGCAACCCTCGGCGGATCTGAACCCGGTCACCCGCACCACCACGGTGCCTTCTCGACCGGTCGACCGGCTCTACGTGGACCGCTCGCACCTGAGCACCGCCCGGGACTACCTGCACCAGCTGTCCGACGAGAATCCGCCCGGGGCCGCCCCCAGGGAACCGGACATCGACGCCGAGTGGGCCCAGATCGTCGCCGGGTTCCACAGCTCCCCCAGCACCGGGGCGAACCCCTGGCCGGCCGCGGAGGACGTGGATGATCCGCCGGCTCGCCCCGGCGGCACCGCCACGGCGACGCTGCCGAGCACGGAGGAGCCGGCCGGACCGACCACCACCACCCCGCTGCGCCGGTTGCCGTACGCGGGGGACATCTCCGGTGTCTCCGTGGGGCGTGGCCCCCGCGACGGGGACGGCCCCTCGCTGCTGGACGGCCTGGACACCTTCGGCGCGGACCTGCCGGACGACCCGGACGCCGACGAGCGCTACGTGCCGCCGCCGCCCCCACCCCTGCCCCGGGTCTCGAAGTACGCCGCCGCCGGGGTGCTGGCGGTGATATTCGGGTTCGTGTTGTTCCTCTTCCCGGACCTGATCCCGGCCGACCGGGGGGTGGTCACCCTGCTCGGGTTCACCGGCATCCTCGCCGGTTTCGTCACCCTGGTGTGGCGGCTGCGCCCGGGCGACGAGGAACGCGATCCCGACGATGGGGCGGTCGTCTGAGCCGTCGCACAGCAGCCGCCCGGATACCGGGACGGAGACCGCCTGCTCCGAGGCATGTAACAGTGGTGTAACTTACTGTCAGTAGGAATACCGTAGTACGTCACGTCACCCCCCTGACTGCCCCGGTTGTTCCTCCTCGTGGCGGTCACTCCCCTGCTGATCGGAATGCCCGAGATGCGACAGAGTTCCCTCGTGGTGGTAGCCAACCGCCTCCCCATCAACGACAACGTGGCGCTCGACGGCGCCTGCGAGTGGCGACGCAGTCCCGGTGGGCTGGTGAGCGCCCTGCACCCCCTGTTGAGACACACCCCGGCCACCTGGGTCGGCTGGGCCGGCGGGACCGGCCCCGCGCCCACCCTGCCGGACGTCGACGGGGTACGTATGCACACCGTCCCCCTGACCAGCGAAGACCTGCGCGACCACTACGAGGGCTTCGCCAACGCCACCCTCTGGCCGATCTACCACGACGCGGTGGAGCAGCCCGAGCATCACCGGCGCTGGTGGGACGCGTACCAGCGGGTCAACCAGCGCTTCGCCGAGGCGACCGCCCAGGTCGCCGAGGCCGGCGCGGTGGTCTGGGTGCAGGACTACCACCTGCAACTGGTGCCGGGGATGCTCCGTGCCCTGCGGCCCGACCTGCGCATCGGCTTCTTCCTGCACGTGCCCTTCCCGCCCCCGGAGTTGTTCATGCAGTTGCCCCGTCGGGCGGAACTGCTGCGCGGGATGCTCGGCGCGGATCTGGTCGGTTTCCAGCGAGCCCAGGCGGCGCACAACTTCTCCCAACTGGTGACCAAGGTGCTGGGGCTGCCGGCCACCGACCGGCGGATCGCGGTCGAGGACCGGATGGTGCGCATCGGGGCCTTCCCGGTCTCCATCGACACCAACGAGATGGCGGCGCTGGCCGGGCGGCCGGAGGTGTCCGACCGGGCCGGTCGGCTGCGGCACGACCTGGGCAGCCCGGAGCAGGTGATCCTCAGTGTGGACCGGATGGACTACACCAAGGGCATCGAGCAGCGGCTCAAGGCGTACAGCGAACTGCTGGCGGACGGGCACGTCAAGGTCCGCGACACCGTCCTGGTGCAGGTGGCGGTGCCCAGCCGGGAACGGGTCGGCCAGTACCAGATCCTCCGCGACCGGGTCGAGCGGGAGGTCGGCCGGATCAACGGCGAGTTCGGTCGGGTGGGTGAGCCCGCGATCCACTACCTGACCCAGCCGTTCGACCGGACCGAACTGGCCGCCCTCTACCGGGTGGCGGACGTGATGGCGGTGACTCCCCTGCGGGACGGGATGAACCTGGTCGCCAAGGAGTACGTGGCCGCCCGGGTGGATGACGGCGGTGCCCTGCTGCTCAGCGAGTTCGCCGGGGCCGCCGCCGAGTTGTCGCAGGCGTACCTGGTCAACCCGCACGACCTGGAGGGGCTCAAGCAGGGGTTGCTGGCGGCCCTGCGGGCCGAGCCGGCCGATGTCCGGGCCCGGATGCAGGCCATGCGCGCCCACCTGCGGGAACACGACATCCGGGCCTGGGCCCGGTCCTACCTGTCCGCCCTGGATCAGAGCGGATCGCTGCTGACCCGGCTCGGCGGCTGAGGGCGGCGGACGGAGGTCCGCCGCCCGTCAGGGCCGGTTGGGCTGCTTGAGCAGCCAGTCCAGGATGGCGTCGATCGGCTCCCGCCACCGGGCGTCCAGCATCAGGTCGTGTCCCATGCCCGGGAAGAGCAGGGGAGCCGAGCCGTACCGCCGGGCCGCGCGGGTCAGCGCCGCCGCCGGCACCACCCGGTCGTCCGGGCTGCCCAGGACCAGCACCGGCGGGCGGCCCACGGCCGGTTCCGGATCCCCGCCGGTGAGCAGTTGCCACTGGGCCCGCCGAGCGGCCCGACCCAGCCGGGCGGTGTGCCGCCGGGCCTCGGCCTCGGGCAGTTCCCGGCTGAACAGCTGGCTCCGGCTCAGCCGCAGCCCGCCACCGAACACCGCCGGCAGGGTGCCGACGGGGTTGTGCCGCAGCGCCGCACCCAGGTTCGCCCAGCCGCCGAGGACCGGGGCCACCAGCACCGCCGCCCGGGCCGGGTAGCGGGCCAGGGCGTGCGCCACCACCAGGGCCCCGGCGCCGTGCCCCACCAGCACCGCCTGGCGGGGCAGGCCCGCCGCCGCCTGAACCACATCGTGGGCGTACGCCCGCAGGTCGGCATCCGGTGCGGGGCCGCTGCCGCCGTGCCCGCGCAGGCTGACCGCGTAGGCCGGGAAACCCCGGGCGGCGGTGTGCCCCAGCCAGTGCTCGGCGTACGCCCAGGCCCCGTGCCCGAAGCCGGGTACGAACAGCAGCGGCGGATGCCCCTGCTCCAGTTCCGGGACCACGCTGAGCACCTCGCGTCGGACCGGGCGGACCGGACGCGCCCACTCCCAACCGCGCACCATCCGTGGCTGCCGGCTCAACTGCGTCACTTGCCCTCCAGGTCGCGCAGCGCACGCTCCAGGGCGCGCAGATAGTCGACATGGCCGACCTCGAACCAGTGCCGGGTGGAGTCCTTGACCCGACCCGAGTAGCGTTCACCCGCCCCGGAGGTCACCCGGGCGGCGAAGGCGGCGGCGCGTTGCGGGCGGGTCATCCGGGCGTGCAGCAGGCGGGCGAAGAGCACGGCCTGCCAGTGCACCAGCGGGAAGAGACCGGAGTCCGGTTGGAGCAGGCCGGCGACCGCCAGGGTCGGATAGTTCGGGACGAAGGCGTTGAGCCACAGCCGAGGGCGGCCCACCCCCTCGTCGTCGCCGAGGATCTTCGCGTCGAGGAACTCGAAGCGCGGCAGGTAGCCGGTGGCGAAGATGACGAGTTCCGGGTCGATCTGTCGGCCGTCGGTCAACTCCACGGAGTGAGAGTGCAGCCGGGCGATGTCCGGCACGGGGGTGATCGCGCCGTGACCGACGTGGTAGACGAGTTGACTGTTGGCGATCGGGTGGGTCTCGTACACCCGGTGGTCCGGCTCGGGCAGGCCGAAGCGGGTCAGGTCGCCGACCGTCAGCCGCAGGGTGCGGTGGTAGAGCCACTGGCGTAGCCACAGCGGCACCCGCAGGGCCAGCAGGGTGTCGTTGACCTGGTCGGCCGGGCGACCGAAGACGTACTTGGGGGCGTACCAGTAGCCGCGCCGGGTGGAGTGCCAGCAGTGCGAGGCCTGCTGGGCGGCCTCCACGGCGATGTCGCAGCCGGTGTTGCCGGCCCCGACCACCAGCACCCGCTTGCCGCGCAACTGGGCCGGGTCCTGGTAGGAGGAGGCGTGCATGACCTCGCCCCGGAACTGCTCCAGCCCCTCGTAGCGGGGCAGCTTGGGGGACCAGTTGTGCCCGTTGGCGATCAGCACGGCGGCGTACCGGGAGGTGCGTTCGGGGCCGTAGCCGCCGGTGCTGCGGGTCGTGACGTCCCAACGGTCGTCCGCCACCGGTTCGATCCGCACCACCTCGGTGCCGAACCAGATGTGCCGACGCAGGTCGAAGTGGTCGGCATACCGCTCGAAATAGGACAGCAGCCGGCTGTGGTGCGGGTAGTCCGGCCAGTCGTCCGGCATCGGGAAGTCGGGGAACTGGGTGAAGGGCCGCGAGGAGATCAGGTGGGTGCTGGCGTACACCGGGCTGCGGTCGTGTCGCCAGTTCCAGGCGCCGCCGATGCCGGTCTCGCGTTCGTAGCAGTCCACCCCGAAGCCGTGCTCGGCGAGGTTCTTGATCGCGGTCAGGCCGCTGGCTCCGGCGCCGATGACACAGACGGTGTCACCCCGGTCGGCGACCGGGTGACCGTCGTGGCCGCGGGCTGGCGTGGTCGTCTCCGGATCGGGCCGGCCGTGCTCGGTGGGGGTGGGCACCGGGGATCTCCTTCGTCTCGGCACGCATGCCGGGTCGCGCGAAATCTTCTCCACATCCGCGCGGTATGTCCAGCCCGTCCGAGCGTCGCAGGTCAGCCGGTCGTCGGCAGGAGCAGATCGACGACGATCGGAAAATGGTCACTGGCCCGCCGGGTCAGGGGGGTGTCCAGCACGTCGTAGTCGACCACGGTGATCCGGGGGTCGACGAAGACCGCGTCGATGCGCCGCCGCGGGTTCGCGCAGGAGTAGGTGAGCCGGTCGGCCCGGTCTGCGGCGATCGCGGCGTCGGTCAGCCCGTCCGCCAGGACGCACCAGGCCGACCCGTCCGGTTCGTCGTTGAGGTCGGCCGCCGCGATCACCGGCCACGGCGCGGCCTGCACCTCCTTCTTGAACAGTCTCGCCTGCTCCGGCCGCTCCACCGGGTCGGTGGCCAGGTGCGACCCGGCCACCGTGAACCGGGCGCCGGTGCCGACCAGACAGTCGGCGTACGCGGCACCCCGCATGTGTCGGCCTGGGGTCAGCGGGAACCGCTGGTGACGCACCCCGGTCACCCGTACCCGCAGGTTGACCAGCAGCAGGTTGCCCAGCGAGGGCAGTCCACCGGCGGCGACCACCAGACCCAGGGAGGCGGCCAGGGAGGCCGACTTGGACCGCCACCCGAAGCGGCGGGGGCCCTCCTGGACGATCAGCACATCCGGTGCCAGTTGGCGGACGACCGTGGCCAGGGCGGTGGTGTCGTCGCGTTGGCCGTGCACGTTGTAGGACACGACGCGCAGCGGCACCCCGGGGGCGGAGTCGGCCATGTCAGATCCGCCGGGCCAGGTCGGCCGCGCCGATGACTCCGGCGGCGTTGCCCAGCTCGGCCGGGCGGATCTCGGCCACCGGCAGCCGGCTGCGCTGGGCCAGCGACTCGGTGTAGGACCGCCGGGTCGGGCCCATCAGCAGGTCACCGGCCTCGATGACGCCACCGCCGATGACGAGCACCTGGGGGTCGAGCATCTGGGCCATGTCCGCCAGGCTGGTGCCGAGCCAGCGCCCGACCTGGGCGAAGGCCTCCGTGGCGACCGGGTCACCGGCCTTGGCCGCGGCGGTCACCATCGGGCCGGTGATCGCCTCGGCCTCGCCGGCCGCCAGTTCCAGCAGCGCGGTCGCCCGCTGCGGTTCCTGTCGGGCCGCGGCCCGGGCGAAGCGGACCAGGGCGCTGCCGCTGGCGTACTGCTCGATGCAGCCGAGCCGACCGCAGCCGCACTGGTGCCCGTCCGGGACGGCGAGCATGTGGCCCAGTTCGGCGGCGATGCCGTTGGCGCCACGAACCAGGCCACCGCCGAGTACGATGCCGCCGCCGACCCCGGTGCCGATGGTGAACATGACCATCGAGTCCTCGGCCTGCCGGGCCGCGCCGTAGCGGAACTCCGCCCAGGCGGCCACGTTGCCGTCGTTCTCCACGATCACCGGCAACCCGACGGCCGCGCTGACGTACGCCCGCAACGGCTCGTCCCGCCAGGCCAGGTTGGGGGCGAACAGCACGGTAGAGCGGCTGGCGTCGATCCACCCGGCCGCCCCGATGCCGACCGCCTGGATGTCGTGCCCGGTGGCCAGTTCGGCGACCAGTTCGATGATGACGTCGCGGGTCTTGCCCACGTCGTCGGCGGGGGTGTCCCGTCGGGTCTGCACCAGCACCGTGCCGGTGTCGTCGACGACACCGCCGGCCACCTTCGTGCCACCCACGTCGACTCCGATGGTCAGCGTCACCGCTGCCACTCCCCTCTGCTGTGCCCCGCGCACACCTGCTCTGGGCCGGTGGTGCGGGTGGTCCCTGAAGTCAGGCGTCGTCGCCTGGTGCGCCCTGCTGCTCGGCGCCGGTGGGCACCGCGGCGTCCGAGGACACGACCCGGCCGTCGCCGTCCGGGGTCCGTGAGGTGGGCACCACCGGGCGGCCGACCTCCGGCGTCGGGCCTGCGGCGTCCGCGACCGGCCCGGCGGCGTCGACGGGCGGGACGGCCGGGACGGCGCCCTCCTCCGCCCGGGTAGCGGCGGTCCAGACGTCCCGATCCGGTGCCGGCTGAGAATCATGCCCGGTACGGGTCGCCTCGCGCCACACGTGGTCACCATCGGCGCCGGTGCCCGGTTCGTGATAGGGGTCCTCGGGGGTCTCGGTGGGGGCGAAGGCCCGCAGGAAGCTGGCCAGGCCGGCGGCCAGGTCACCGGCACCGGTGGCCAACCGCTCCGCGAATTCCGGACTCGGATCACGCAACGCGGCGATTCCTCGGCAGACGGGGCAGACACAGCATTCCGCCGTACCGGTGGCGAAACCCGCCCCGGTGGCCTGGTCGGAGGAGTCCGACGGGCCGTTGTGACCGAGGACACTGGTCACCATCCCGCCCAGGGCGCCCAGGGGTCCCCCACCGGGGCTGGCGGCGGCCAACCGCGCGCTGGCCAGCAGAGTGGCGACCAGCCGCTCCGCCTCCTGCCGGGCCGAACCCGGATCCGTTGCACCCATCGTGGGCTCCTCTGCCGTGAGCGACCGCGCCGCCGGACGCCTCAGTGCGCCGAGCCAGATGCTTCTACCCGGCGCTTGAGCTGCTTCAACGCGGCATCCATGATCATTTTCTCGGCCTTGCGCCGAAACATCCCCAGCATCCCGACCGCGAGTTCCACCTCCAGGGTGTAGGTCACGGTGGTGCTGCCGTCGGCGTTGCCGACCAGGTCGTACGAGCCGCGCTGGAGCTTCTGCATCTTCGACGGCGCCACCAGGTGCCACTCGATGCGGGACAGGTCCTCGGCGTAGGCGTACTCCAGCACGTACTCGTCGGCCATCACCCCGGCGTCTAGGACGAAGCGGACCTGGCTGGCGTAACCGTCCTCGTACTCCTCGATGACCTCCGCCTGCCGTACCGCGTCGGTCCAGCGGGGATAGCTCGGGAAGTCGCAGATGACCGCCGCCACCTGATCCGGTGACGCGCCGATGATGATCGACTGGGTGGAGGAGTCCGCCATGGGGGGAGGCTACCGCCCCGACCGGGCGGTCGCGCCGCGCCGCCCCACCTGCGATGTGCCGGCCGAGGGTGGGCCAGGTAGGTTTCGGAATGAGCAGACCCGCCGGTGGCGCCCCCGACCGGCCAGTGCAAGCACGAGGGAGTGCAGGTGCGCGAGTTCTCCGTCCCGCCGATCGTCACCGTCGGCGATTCGGCCAACCTCACCGATCCCGTCTGGGACAACGCCGAGGTGGCGCCGGACGCGGTGCAGTTCCTCCGCCGTGACTCCAACGGGGCCCTGGTGGAGGTCACCTGCCGCCAGTTCCGCGACGAGGTGATCGCGGTCGCCCGCGGCCTGGTCGCCACCGGCGTCAAGCCCGGCGACCGGGTGGCGCTGATGAGCCGCACCCGCTACGAGTGGACCCTCGTCGACTACGCCATCTGGGCCGCCGGCGCGGTGACCGTGCCGGTCTACGAGACCTCCAGCGCCGAACAGGCCGCCTGGATCCTGGCCGACTCCGGCGCGGTGGCCGCCGTGGTGGAGACCACCGCCCACGCCACCCTGCTGGCCGGGGTCCGGGACCGGACCCCGGAGCTGGCCAACACCTGGCAGATCGACCTCGGCGGGGTCGACGACCTGATCAGGGCGGGCGCGACGGTGGAACCCGCCGAGATCGACCGACGGCGGGCCGAACTGCGCTCCTCCGCCTTGGCCACGATCATCTACACCAGCGGCACCACCGGTCGGCCCAAGGGCTGCGTGCTGACCCACCGCAACATGTACACCGACATCGCCAACGCGGTGCCGGTGCTGCCGAACCTGTTCGGCCCGAACGCCTCCACCCTGCTCTTCCTGCCGTTGGCGCACGCCTTCGCCCGGCTCATCCAGATCGGTGTGGTGCAGGCCCGGGCCACCATGGCGCACTGCCCGGACGCCAAGAACCTGGTCGCTGATCTCCAGGAGATCAAGCCGACCTTCGTGCTCTCCGTGCCCCGGGTCTTCGAGAAGGTCTACAACGGCGCCAAGCAGAAGGCCGAGGCCGCCGGCAAGGGCAAGATCTTCGCGCGGGCCGAGGCGGTCGCCATCGCCTACAGCGAGGCGCTGGAGACCTCGGCCGGGCCCGGCCTGGCGCTGCGGGTCCAGCACGCCCTCTTCGACAAGCTGGTCTACGGCAAGCTGCGGGCCGCCCTCGGCGGGCGCTGCCGCGACGCGATGTCCGGTGGGGCCCCGCTCGGTGCCCGGCTAGGGCACTTCTTCCGGGGTGTCGGAGTGACCGTCTACGAGGGGTACGGGCTCACCGAGACCTCCCCGGCCGCCTCGGCGAACCTGCCGGGCTTCACCCGCATCGGTACGGTCGGTCGGCCGCTGCCCGGGGTGACCATCCGGATCGCCGACGACGGCGAGGTCCTCATCGCCGGTGACATCGTCTTCCAGGGGTACTGGCGCAACCAGGAGGCCACCGCCGAGGCGATCAGCTCCGACGGCTGGTTCGCCACCGGCGACCTCGGTCAGCTCGACGGCGACGGCTTCCTGACCATCACCGGCCGGAAGAAGGAGATCATCGTGACGGCCGGCGGCAAGAACGTCGCCCCGGCCATGCTGGAGGACCAGGTGCGGGCGCACCAACTGGTCAGCCAGTGCGTCGTGGTGGGCGACCGGCAGCCGTTCATCGCCGCCCTGATCACCCTGGACGAGGAGGCGCTACCGGCCTGGTTGGCCTCGGTCGGCCTGCCCGCCGACACCAGCGCCGAGAAGCTGCGCGAGCACGAGGGGCTGCGCGCGGAGATCCAGGGCGCGGTGGACCTGGCCAACCAGTCCGTCTCCAAGGCCGAGGCGATCAAGGTGTTCCGGATCCTGCCCCAGGACTTCACCGAGGCCACCGGCGAGCTGACCCCCTCGCTGAAGGTGAAGCGTCAGGTCGTACACAAGACGTACGCGGCGGAAATCGCGGACATCTACCGCGGCTGACTACGATCCGTCACGTGTCCGCCTCGACAACCGCCCTGGCCCGTTCCCATCCGCTCGCCTCGGCGACCCGGGTGGTCGTGCTCGCACTGGTCGCCGTCCTGACCCTGCTGGCCACCCGTGACCTGACCCAGCTCTGGTGGATCGTGCTGCTGGCGGTCGCCGGCATGCCGGCCTCGCTGGCCCCCGAGCACTGGCTGATCGGGCCGATCAGCCGGACGGCGGAGGTGGTGGTGCTGGGCCTGGCGGCGAGCCAGGTGGCGGCGGTGGCCACCATCGGGGGGCACATCGACGGGCTGGGGGCCTCCGCGGTGCTGCCGTACCTGGCGGTGCCGGTGACGGTCACCGCGTTGCGGCGCCGCTTCCGCGAGGGGGCCCTGCTGATCGCCACCCTGGCGGGCACCCTGCTGATCACCGGCGGGCTGACCCTGGTCGGCGGGGTCCGGCAGCTGACCCAGACCGGTTACCTCGTGGTCTGCGCCCAGTGGCTGATCCTGGCCGTGCTCGGCCTCTACGCGGCACAGACCCTGCACCGGGTGATGCAGCTGCGACACGACGCCAAACCCCAGCCGTACGCCGAGGCGACCCGGCTGCTGACCCAGCTGCGTACGGTCGCCCGCCAACTGCCCGGCGCGACCCTGGACCCCGGGGGGATATCCGAGCACCTCCTCGAGGAGCTGCGCACGGTGGCCCGTACCGACCGGGGGGCAGTGCTGTCCGCCAGCGGCGGGGGGCGGCTGGTGGTGCTGGCCCAGATCGGCGCGGACCGGGTCGACTGGGAGACCACCCTGGACGCGGACTCCGCCATCGCCGACGCCTGGGCCAGTCAGCAGCCGCAGACCGCGGCCCGGTCCCAGTCCCGGTCCCACCGGGGCGGGGAGGTCTCCGCGCTGATCGTGCCGCTGGTCGCCGGGGTCCGTACGGTCGGTCTGGTGGTGTTGGAGGCCGACGCCGGCCACGCCTACCCGCCCTCGGTGACCGCCGAGGTGACCGGGCTGACCGGCCCGGCGGCGCTGCGCCTGGAAGCCGCCCTGCTCTTCGACGAGGTGCGGTCGCTGGCCACCAACGAGGAGCGGCAGCGCCTGGCCCGGGAGATCCACGACGGGGTGGCCCAGGAGCTGGTGATGGTCGGCTACGGCATCGACAACGCCCTGGCCACCGTGCACGAGGACACCGAGGAGACCGCCGAGAGCCTGCGCACCCTGCGGCAGGAGGTCACCCGGGTCATCACCGAGCTGCGGTTGAGCCTGTTCGAGCTGCGCAGTGAGGTGGACCGGCACGGGGGCCTGGCCGCCGCCATCGCCGAGTACGCCCGCACGGTCGGCGCCTCCGGCGGGCTGCGGGTGCACCTGTCCCTCGACGAGTCCACCGCCCGGCTGCCCGCCGCCACCGAGGCCGAGTTGCTGCGCATCGCCCAGGAGGCGGTGACCAACGCCCGCAAGCACGCCGGTGCCGCCAACCTCTGGGTCACCTGCGAGGTGGACCCCCCGTACGCCCAGATCGAAGTGTCGGATGACGGTCACGGCATAGGTGACCAACGTTCCGACGGGCACTATGGGCTTGCGATCATGGCCGAGAGAGCGGAACGTATCCGGGGCCGGTTGGAGATTCGACCACGTCAGCCCAGCGGGACGACCGTGGCGGTGGTGGTCGGCTCGTCGCCCCGGCGCGATAACCTTCGCGGTAGCGCCGCCGCAGCAGAAGGGGAGTAACCCGAGGATGACCACAAGTCCGACACCGGCTACCCGTACCAAGGTCCTCCTTGTCGACGACCACGACTTGATCCGGAAAGGCCTGCGGCACGCCTTCGAGCGCGACCGGCAGTTCGAGGTCGTGGGTGAGGCTGCGACCGCGGCGGAGGGGGTACGGCAGGCCGGCGCGTTGCAGCCGGATGTGGTGATCATGGACCTGCGGCTGCCCGACGGCAGCGGCCTGGAGGCCACCCGGGCGCTGCGCAAGTCCAGCGCCTCGATGGGCATCGTCGTGCTCACCATGTACGCCGGCGACGACCAGCTCTTCGGCGCCCTGGAGGCCGGGGCCAGCGCCTTCGTGCCGAAGACCGCGCCGGCCGACGAGGTGGTCGCCGCCGCCCGGCACGCCGCCTCCTCCCCCAGCGCCTTCACCGCCGCCGACCTGGCCGAGGCGATGAAGCGTCGACTGGCCCCCTCCGGCCCGCAGCTGTCGCCGCGCGAGGGTCAGGTGCTGCGGCTGCTGGCCGACGGCATGAGCGTCGCCGGCATCGCCAAGCAGTTGTTCGTCAGCGAGTCGACCGCCAAGACCCACATCTCCAAGCTCTACGAGAAGCTCGGCGCGGCCAACCGGGCCCAGGCCCTGATGACCGCCCTGCGGCTCGGTCTGCTGGAGGCCCCGGACGCGCCCAAGTTCTAGGTAACCCAGAGTGCACGGATGATCCGTGTCCGCCACTGTGCGGGCACGGATCATCTGTATCGACCGCCATCTTGCGACACACTATGGTTTCGGTGACGAAAGTGGGGCAGAATCCCCGCCTGGGCACTGATGCCCGACATGGTGCGCGGAGGAGACAGCAGGATGCAGCGGCCGGACTGGGCGCCCGAGACGATCGATGTCGAGCGGCCCAGCGTCGCTCGGATGTACGACTACTACCTCGGCGGTTCGCACAACTTCGCGGTGGACCGGGCGGCGGCCCAGGCCATGGTGGCCGCGGTGCCGGAGGCCCCGCTGATGGCCCAGGCCAACCGCGCCTTCCTGCGTAGGGCCGTGCAGTTCCTCACCGAGGCCGGCGTCCGGCAGTTCCTGGACATCGGTTCGGGCATCCCCACCGCCGGCAACGTGCACGAGATCGCCCAGCGGCACGCCCCCGACTCCCGGGTGGTCTATGTCGACGTCGACCCGGTGGCGGTGGCCCACAGCCGGGAGATCCTGGCCGGCAACGAGGGTGCGACCGTGATCCAGGAGGATCTGCGCCACCCCGAGCGCATCCTCGGCCACCCCGAGATCCGCGCCCTGCTCGACTTCTCCCAGCCGGTCGCCGTACTGGTCGTGGCGGTGCTGCACTTCGTCGGCGACCAGGACCGGCCGTCCGAGCTGCTGGCCACCCTGCGGGCGGCGCTGGCGCCGGGCAGCTACCTGGTGCTCTCCCAGGCCAGCGACGACGGCCGCAGCGAGGCCGAACGGGCCGAGGCGCAGAAGGTCTACCAGCGCACCGACAACCCCCTGTGGGTACGCAGCCGGGCCGAGCTGACGGCCTTCTTCGAGGGGTTCGACCTGGTGGAGCCCGGGGTGGTGTGGGTGCCGCAGTGGCGTCCGGAGACCCCGGACAGCGTCGAGGACGCCGAGCGGGCGGTCTTCCTCGGTGGGGTCGGGCGGCTCGGTGGCTGAGCCGGCGGACGACCTCGCCCGGGTGGGGGTGTTCGCTCGGGCCTGGGCCAAGGCGCTGACGGGCACCAGCTACTTTCCGCTGACCCACGCCCAACTGGAGACGCTGTTGCAGCGGCTCACCGATCAACTGGCCGAGGCGCTGCGAAGCGAACCGCTGGACCTGCGCGCCGGGCATCGGGTGGCCGCCGAACTGGTCGCCGCGCACATCGGCTCCGCCGAGGCCCTGGGTCGTACCGTCGAGGTGATCCAGCTCCGGCTGGTCCGCGACCTGGACCTGGTCACCGACGACATCGCCGACCGGATGGCCCGGCTGATCGCGGCGATCGCCACCGGCTACGCCCGGGCGCTGCGCGACCGGACCCTGGACGAGCAGGAGGCGATCCGGCGGGCCGCGCAGACCGCCCGCGCCGAGGCGGAGCGGGCGCTGCGGGCCAGCGAGGCCCGCTTCCGGCACCAGGCCACCCATGACCCCCTCACCGACCTGCCCAACCGGACGCTGTTCGCCGACCGGCTGGCCGCGGTCTGCGCCGGGCATCCCGCCGGTGACCAGCGGGTCGGGCTGTGCTTCCTGGACATCGACCGGTTCAAGCGCATCAACGACTCCTACGGCCACCAGATCGGTGACCGGGCCCTGGTGGCGGCCGCGCACCGGCTCAGCCGCGCCGTGGAACCCCACCTGGTGGCCCGCCTCGGCGGGGACGCCTTCATGATCCTGGTGGAACGCTCCACCGGCACCGGGGACGTGGTGGCCGTCGCCGAGTCCGCCCTGGCGGCGATGGCGGAGCCGGCGCTGGTCGGCGGGCATGACATCACGGTCACCGCCAGCGTCGGGGTGGTGGAGCGGCGGGTGGCCGGCACCACCCCGGACGACCTGCTGCGGGCGGCCGGCAGCACCCTCCAGTGGGCCAAGCACGCCGGTGGCGCGGGATGGGCCCTGTACGACGCCGAACGCGACGGCCGGGAACAGGCCCGGCAGGCGTTGAGCGCCGCCATCCCCGGCGGGCTGGAACGCGGCGAGTTCTACCTCGACTATCAGCCGCTGACCTCCTTGCAGGACGGTTCGATGCTCGGGGTCGAGGCGCTGGTGCGCTGGCGGCACCCGCAGTTGGGGGTGCTGCGTCCGGACCGCTTCATCGGGTTGGCCGAGGAGACCGGCCTGATCGTGCCGCTGGGCTCCTGGGTGCTCGCCGAGGCCTGCCGGGAGGCGGTCGGCTGGTCGGCCAGGACCGGGGAACCCCCGTACGTCAGCGTCAACCTGGCGGTGCGTCAGGTCCGCCAGGTTGACCTGGTGCAGGAGGTGTGCGGTCTGCTGCAACGCACCGGCCTGCCACCGGACCGGCTCCAGTTGGAGATCACCGAGAGCATGATGATGAGCAGCGCCGAGCAGCCGGTGCGGGCCCTGCGGGCCCTGGCCGACCTCGGGGTCCGAATCGCCATCGACGACTTCGGCACCGGTTACAGCAACCTGGCGTACCTGCGGGATCTGCCGGTGACCGAGTTGAAGGTGGCCGGGGAGTTCGTCCGGGGGCTGCGCGCACCGGAGGCCCCGGACGAACGGATCCTGGCCTCACTGGTCTCCCTGGCCCACGCCCTGGACCTGACGGTGACCGCGGAGGGGGTGGAGACCGTGGGGCAGGCCGAACGGCTGCGCGCGATCGGCTGCGACGCGGGTCAGGGCTGGCACTTCGGCCGCCCCGCCCCCGCCGAACACATCCTCGCCCGCCTCCGCTGAGGCAGACCGTCAGCCGTGCAACAGGGCGCTCAGGCGTTCGGCCTGGGTCTCCCAGCGCCACTCGCGTTCCACCCAGGCCCTACCGGCCGCGCCGAGGGTACGGGCCAGGTCCCGGTCGGCCAGCAGGGTGCCCACCCGGTCGGCGAGTTCGCTGAGATCCCGACCGTTGACGACATAGCCGGTCTCCCCCTGCCGCACCGCGTCCGGCGCGCCCCCGGAGTCACCGGCCACCACGGGCAGGCCGGTAGCCGACGCCTCCAGGTAGACGATGCCGAGCCCTTCCACGTCCAGCCCCCGGTTGCGGGTCCGGCAGGGCATGGCGTACACGTCACCGGCGGCGTAGTGGGCGGGCAGTTCGGCCGCCGGCACCGAGCCGGTGAAGACCACCTCCCGCTCCACCCCGACCTGGCGGGCCAGCCGGGTGAGGGTCGCCCGGTACGGGCCGCCACCGACCACCAGCAGGGCCGCGTCGGGCACCCGGCGGCGGATCAGCGGCATGGCCCGGATCAGCATGTCCTGACCCTTGCGGGGCACCAGCCGCGAGACACAGACCACCACCGGCCGGTCGGCCAGCCCCAGCCGGTGTCGTACCCCGGAGCCGTCGACCCCCGGGTGGTACAGCTCGGTGTCCACCCCGGGGGCCAGCCGCCGCAGCTCGGTCACCCCGTCCAGGGCCCGGGCCAGCCGGGTGCGGGTGTACTCCCCCAGGTAGGTGACCACGTCGGTGCCCCGGCCGATGCGCCGCAGGGCGGTCCGGGCCAGCGGCAGGGCCGCCCAACCCGCCTCGTGCCCGTGGGTCAGGGCGACCACCCGGCGTACCCCGGCCCGGCGGCGCAGCCCAGCGGCCAGCAGGCCCAGCGGAGCGGCCGCACCGAACCAGACCTTGTCGCAGTCGTACTCCCGGGCCAGCCGGGCCGCCCGGCGGGCCACCAGCGGAGTCGGCAGCAGCACCTTGGTGCGCTCCCGGATCACCTCGAAGGGCTGGTCGGCGTCGAACTTGTCGGCCCCCGGCCAACTCGACGCGTACACCACCACCGAGTCTGTCGGCTGGCGTACCGCCAGGTTGTGCACGAACGACTGGATGCCGCCGGGTCGGGGCGGGAAGTCGTTCGTGACCAGCAACGTGCGACCCATCAACCGGCCTTTCTGGCGTACGCGCGGGCGGCGGCGATCCGCTCCACGGTGGAGGGGTGGGAGGCCGAGTAGAGGTACTCCCAGCGGGGTGGATCCGGGTCGGAGAGGTTGATCGAGGACAGCCGTCGCTGCATCGACTCGTAGGCGGCCGGGTCACCGGTGAGAGCCAGGGCGTGCGCGTCGGCGCGGGCCTCGATCCGCCGCGACATCAGGGCCTGCACCGGGGTGAAGACCAGCCCGGCGACCGTGACCAGGGCCAGCAGCAACCCGAAGGCGCGGGGTTCGGCGATCGAGTCGACCCCGGCCAGGCGCAGCAGGGGCGGCCAGGAACCGATCAGGTAGAGCGCCACCACGGCGGCTGCGGCACCTAGGGCGCCGGTGAGGGTGCCGATGGGCACGTCCTGGTCCTTGGCGTGCCCGAGTTCGTGGGCCACCACGGCGGTCACCTCGGCATCGGTGCCCTCCCGCAGCAGGGTGTCGTAGACCACGACCCGGCGGGTCGGGCCGTACCCGGACACGTAGGCGTTCACCGCCCGGGTACGCCGGGAGGCGTCCGCCACCAGCACGTCGCGCACCGGCACCCCGTCGCGGGCGGCCAGGTCCATCAGCTGGGTACGCAGCGGGCCCGGCTCCATCGGGCTGAACCGGTTGAACACCGGCTCCACCAGCACCGGCAGGACGAAGGAGAGCAGCGCCACCAGGGTCGCCGCCCCGGCCGCCCCGAAGGCCCACCACCAGCGGGGGGCCAGTCGCACGATGGTGTAGAAGCCGAGCAGGGCCACCGCGCCGATGACGGCACTGACCGCGTACGACTTGAGCAGGTCGACGGCCCAGCCACCCCAGCCGTTGGTGGCCAGTCCGTACCGGCTGAGCACACTGTGCCGCCAGGCGGACAACGGCAGGGTCACCAGGTCGGCCACGAGCACCACGGCCAGCCCGCCGAGGATCGCCTGGGCGGTCCAGTGGTCGCCGAAGGGGCGCCCGGCCAACTCGATCAGGCGGCTGCCCAGCGGGGTCAGCCCCAGCAGGAGGGCCACCAGCAGCCCCAGGCCCAGCGCCGTCCAACTGCCGGGGCGCAGGGCGGAGCGGAACTGCCGGGCCCGTTCCACCTGGTCGGCGGGGAGTTCCCGGAGGGCGGCCAACTGGTCGGCGCGGGGGGCCGGTGGGCGGTTCCACGGGATCAGCACCAGGGCCGCCACCAGCAGGGCCAGGCCGAGACCGGCGAGGGTGAGCACCGCCCAGCCGCGCGGGCTCACCGGGGCACCCCGCCCGGTCGGGGCGTTCCGGCGCAGCGACCGGTTTGGGACCGGCCGTCCGTTGTGCGCCTCATTCCGTCGCTCCTGTCGCCGTGGGACGCCAATCCTATTGCCCGCCCCGCTCCCTCCCCACGTGAGTGGTTCACAGGGTTCGATCAGGACCGGGACAGGCGACGCAGCAGCGAGTCCGCGCCCAGGGGGTAGGCGCCGTGTCGGCGTACCCCGTCGGCTACCTCGCGGTCGGAGGAGACCACCACCACCGCGCGACCCGGCGGCTCGGCCCGGACCAGCCGGCGGATCAGCTCGTCGGCGGTCTCCCCCTTGCGGGAGAAGAGCACCCGCACCCCCCGTGGGGTGGGGGGCAGCCCGTGCATCCGCTCGGCGCCGTCGAAGACGACCGTGACCTCGTCACCGGTCTGGGCGGCGATCCCACCCAGGCCGGTGATCAGCCGCTTGCGCTGCTGTTCCAGGGACATCTCCCCGAAGCCCCGTTTGGTGACGTTGTAGCCGTCGACCACCAGGTGGGCGCGGGGCAGGGCGAGCAGCTGATCCAGCCGGGCCGGGTCGTCCGTGTCCCGGGCCCGGGTGGCGGCCCCGGTGGGGGTGGCCGTCGAGGAGTCCGCGAAGGAGTCCGCGACGAAGTCGGCCGGCAGCTTCTCCACCGGGTCCAGCGCCAACTCCCGGCGCAGCCCTACGGCGGCCTGAGAGATGGTCTCCAGCAGCAACCACAGGCGGGCGTCGTCGACCGACCGGGCCTCCTTGGCGCTGGCCCGGGCCACCCCGGCCGCCGCCTCGGCCTCGGCCAGCCGGGCCCGGGCCCGGCGCAACTCGGCGTCCGCGTCCGTGGCGGCCCGGGCGGCCCGGCCCCGCTCCGTGGCCAGCAGTTCGTTCGCCTTGCGTTCGCGGGCCTGACTCTCCCGCAGCGTACGGGCCAACTGGCGGGACTCCTCGCGCAGTTGGCCCAGTTCCTCGCGGACCCGGGCCAGTTCGTCGCGCAGCTTGTCGGCCTCCACCCGGGCCACCGCGCGGTCGTGTTCGGCCCGGGTCGCCCGCTGCTCGGCCTGGCGGACCAGTTCGGCCACCACGGCGGTGTCCGCCTCGGCGCGTACGGCCGCACCGCTGGCCTCGATCAACCGCCGCCATCCGCGGGGCCGGGCCAGGTAGGCCAGGGCGGCCACCTCCACGGGGTCGGCGGCGGCCGGGGCGGTCCCCTCGACGACGGCGGCGCCCAGGTCACCGGCGTCGGCCAGCACCCGGGCGGTGACCCGCTGCCGCAGCAGGGGGTCGGCGGCGAGTTGGGCGGCGATCACGGAGGCGCCCAGGCGGGCCCGCCGGTTGGGGGCGAACTTGGCCACCCGACGCAGCGGAACCGGCACCTCGTCGGCCGGCATGCCCGGCAGCACGGCCGCGGTGAGGGAGACGATCCGCTGCCGCACCGGCTCCGGCAGGATCGGCTCCGGCTCCAGGGTCTGTTCCGCCTCCCCGTCAGCGCCTGCCTCGGCTGGCTCCGCGCCGGGGGTGTCGGCGGGGTCGCCATCGGTGGTGGTCTCCGTGTGGGGCGGCTGCGCCGGGTCGACGACGGCGGGGCTCTCAGCGCCGTCACCGGCAGCCGGCATCGAGACGACCTGCTCCTCCCGAGGGAGGTTGTCGTCGTGCGGCTCGGTGAGGGGCATGTGGCAAGTCTCCCACCGCGACCGGGCCCACCGCCCGGTGAGTGAGCCGATCTCTCATCCTAGACCGGTGGTGGCGAATGAGACCGGTGGGGCGCGAGTGTCGGACCGGCCGGTTACCGTGCCGCCGATGGCAGCACAGGGGTTTCTCCAGCCGACGCTCGCCGGGCTCGACCCGGCCACCGAGGGCGTCGACCCGGCCCTGCCGCTGTACGCGACGACCTTCGTGGTGGTCGACCTGGAGACCACCGGCGGAACACCGGACGGCGGAGGCATCACCGAGATCGGCGCGGTGAAGGTACGCGGCGGCGAGGAGCTGGGGGTGCTGGCCACCCTGGTCAACCCCGGGGTGCCGATTCCACCCTTCATCACCGTGCTCACCGGAATCACCGAGGCGATGGTGCTGCCCGCGCCCCCGATCGAGCAGGTGCTGCCGAGCTTCCTGGAGTTCATCTCCGATGCCGTGCTGGTGGCCCACAACGCCCCGTACGATGTCGGGTTCCTCAAGGCGGCCTGCGCCCGGCACGGCTACCGGTGGCCGAACCCCCAGGTGCTGGACACCGCCGCCCTGGCCCGGCGGGTGCTGCTGCGCGACGAGGTGCCCAACCGCAAGCTCGGCACCCTGGCGGCCTACTTCCGGGCCGGCACCACCCCGACCCACCGGGCCCTGGACGACGCCCGGGCCACGGTCGACGTGCTGCACGGGCTGATCGGGCGGCTCGGCGGGCACCGGGTCGACACCATCGGCGAGGCCATCGAGTTCACCCGGGCGGTCACCCCCACCCAGCGCCGCAAACGTCACCTGGCCGACGGGCTGCCCCGCTCCCCCGGGGTCTACATCTTCCGGGCCGCCGACGACCGTCCGCTCTACGTCGGCACCTCACGGGACATCGCCACCCGGGTGCGCAGCTACTTCACTGCGGCGGAGAAGCGGGCCCGGATCTCGGAGATGCTGGCCGCGGCCGAACGGGTCGAGGCCCTGGAGTGCGCCCACTCGCTGGAGGCGGAGGTCCGTGAGCTGCGGCTGATCGGGGCACACGCGCCGCCGTACAACCGGCGGTCGAAGTTTCCGGAGCGGGTGGTCTGGCTGAAGCTGACCGACGGGCCGTACCCCCGACTGTCCGTGGTCCGGGAGATCTCCCCCCAGGACCGCGCCTACCTGGGGCCCTTCTCCTCCCGGCGGGCCGCGGAGCTGGCCGCCGCCGGCTTTCACGACGCGGTGCCGCTGCGCCAGTGCACCCACCGGTTGTCCCTGCGTACGGTCACCCCGGCCTGCGCCCTGGCGGAGCTGGGTCGTTGCCCGGCACCCTGCGAGCACCGGATCACCCCCCAGGAGTACGACTCCGTGGCGGTCACCCCGTTCGCCGAGGCCACCACCGGCGACGTCCAGCCGGTGGTGGAGGCCCTGCTGGCCCGGATCGAGACCCTGGCCGCCGGGCAGCGCTACGAGGAGGCGGCCGTGCTGCGGTCCCGGTTGGCGGCGGTGCTGCGGGCGACCGTACGCATGCAGCGGCTGGCCGCCCTGACCGGGATCGCCGAGCTGGCCGCCGCCCGACCGGCCGACGGCGGCGGCTGGGAGCTGGCGTTGGTCCGGCACGGTCGACTAGCCGGGGCGGGGGTCAGTCCACCCGGGATCCATCCTCGACCCACCCTGGCCGTCATCCGGGCGACCGCCGAGACGGTGTCGGCCGGGCACGGTCCGGTCCCCGCAGCCACCCCGGAGGAGTCGGAACGGATCCTGTCCTGGCTGGAGCGACCGGAGACCCGGCTGGTGGAGATGTCGGCCGGTTGGGCCTCCCCGGTGCGCGGCGCGGGTCGCTTCCGTGACCTGTTGACCAAGGCCGAAAGCGGAGCGTCCCATCAACTCTGGTCCGAACGCCCATGAGCAACTGTCCGATCGGACTACGTCGACTCACTTAGTCTGTTATGGGAGTGCAGTCCTGCCCGTTTCGAGGTACTGCTCCCGGTTGTCGATCCGCCGGCTTGCCGGAGCGGAAGTGAGGGGGTGTCCCACGTGGACGTCGACGCCGGACGCGGCGGCGCCCTGCGGGGCGCACTTCCCGCCCAGCCAGGTGAACTGCCGCTCGCCCGCCGCCTCCGGTCGCTGCTGACCTGGCCGACCAACGACACCGAACCGGTGGGCCACCTGGTCCGCACCCACCGCAGCATCCACGCGGGTGCCGACCCGGCGGTGCTGCGCCGGTCGTACACCATCGCGGAGAACATGCACCGCGGTCAGTTCCGCAAGAGCGGGGAGCCGTACATCACCCACCCCCTGGCGGTCGCGCAGATCTGCGCCGAGCTGGGCATGGACACCACCACCCTGGTGGCGGCGCTGCTGCACGACACCGTGGAGGACACCCGCTACACCTTGCAGGCCCTGGCCGAGGACTTCGGCCACGAGGTGGCCCACCTGGTCGACGGGGTGACCAAGTTCGACAAGGCGTTCTACGGCCAGGCCGCCGAGGCGGAGACCATCCGAAAGATGATCATCGCGGCCGGCAAGGACGTCCGGGTGCTGATCATCAAGTTGGCCGACCGGCTGCACAACATGCGCACCCTGGGCGTACGCTCGGCGGCCTCGCGGGAACGCATCGCCCGCAAGACCCTTGAGGTGCTGGTGCCCCTCTGCGACCGGCTGGGCATCCAGACCCTCAAACGGGAACTGGACGACGTGGTGCTGATGCACCTGGAGCCGGAGGAGCACGCCCGCATCGCCCGCCACGTGCACGACCGCCCCGGCTGGGACAACTACCTGGCCGACGTGGTGGCCAAGGCCAAGGTGGCGCTGCGGCGCAGCCGGGTCGACGCAAACGTGGCCCCCCGGCCCCGGCACCTCTACTCGATCTGGAAGGACACCGTGGCCGGCGGCCACGCCGTACCGTACGACCTGCCCCGCATCACCGTCGTGGTGGACGGTCCGGCCACCGACTGCTACGCGGCCCTCGGCGCCATCCACGGCCTCTGGCGGCCGGTACCCGGCCGGTTCAAGGACTTCATCGCCTCACCGAAGAACAACCTCTACCGCTCCCTGCACACCAGCGTCTGCGGCCCCCGGAACCGGACGGTGGAGGTGCTGATCCGCACCGAGGAGATGCACCGCTCAGCCGAGTACGGGGTGGCGGCCGACTTCCGTTTCCCCCGCCCCGGCGCGACCCCGACGGCCTGCGCGGAACAACTCGACTGGCTGCGCCGGGTACTGAACTGGGAGCAGGACGCGGCCGACCCGGCCCAGTTCCTGGAATCGTTGCGCAGCGACCTGGCCGAGGCCCAGATCCAGGTGGTCGCCGAGGGCCGGCAGATCGTCCTGCCGGCCGGGGCCACCCCGGTCGACCTGGCCTACGAACTGGGCACCGACCGGGGCGAGCGATGTCTGGCCGCCCGGGTCAACGGTCGGCTGGTGCCGCTCTCCTCCGCCCTGGAGGAGGGCGACGTGGTGGAGATCTTCACCGAGACCGACGAGGAATGCTCCCTGGACGCGGAGGTGGCCCCCCGGGGCCCGCGCCGCGAGTGGCTCGGCTTCGTCAAGTCACCGCACGCCCAGATGCAGATCAACCGCTGGTTCGCCGAGCACAGCGAGCCGGGCATCTCGATCAGCGACAAGGTCCGGCTGGGCCGGGCCACCATCGGGCTGGCGCTGCGTCAGCACAACCGAGGGCTGGCCAGCGACCTGCCGCTGCTGCGACTGTCAGAGGAACTCGGCTACCCCGACCTGGAGACCCTGCTGGTCGCGGTCTTCGACCGGGTCCTCGAACCGGACGCCGTCGTACGCCAACTCATCGACCTTGTCGACCATCGACAGTGAGGTAGGCACGGACAGTGACGTGCCGGGCTCCCCGGGCGCGAAGGGGTCTCGGGGCCACTAGCCTGAAGCCATGATCCCCCGCTCGCGTCGCATCGGTCGCGCCGCCGTCTACCAGATCTTCTACCGGCTACCCCTGCCGGTGCGACGTCGGCTGGTGCGCCTGGCCGTGCCGAAGTACATCGTCGGGGCGGTCACCCTGGTGCATGACAGCGAGGCCGAGGGAGCGGGTCGGCTGCTGCTGCTGCGCCAGCCGCCGGGCCGGGGCTGGTCGCTGCCGGCCGGGCTGCTGCAACGCGGCGAGAACCCCGCGGTGGGCGCGGCCCGCGAACTGCACGAGGAGGCCGGGGTACGACTGCCGCCCACCCGGCTGACCCCGGCCACCCCCAACGCGGTCGTCCACGCCAAGGGTTGGGTGGACATGGTCTTCATCGCCGAGGTGCCGGCGTCGAGCACCACCCTGACGGTGGACGGGGCGGAGGTCTTCGAGGCCGCCTGGCACCCCCTGGACGACCTGCCCAAGCTGACCTGGCCCACCGCGCGACTGCTCGCCTACTACGACATCGGCCCCCTGGCCGGACAGTTCCCGCCACCCCTGCCGGACACCCTCCCGTGACCCACCCGCCGGTCTCCAGCCTGTCCGGTGGTGGCTCCGAGCCGGTCGCCCGGTACGACGGGGAGTTGTGCGCGATCGTGCTGGCCGCCGGAGAGGGCACCCGGTTGCGCCCGCTGACCGAACGGCTACCCAAGGCGCTCTGCCCGGTGGGCAACGTGTCGCTGCTGGATCGCGCGCTGGCCCGGCTCGCCGGGTTGGGCCTGACCGGGCCACAGCGGGTCGCCGTCAACGCCTGCTACCTGGGTGACCAGGTGGTCGACCGGGTCGGCACCCGAGCCCACCTCTCCGTGGAACAGGGGTCCCCCCTCGGCACCGCGGGCGGGGTGGGCAACCTGCGAGACTGGATCGCCGGTCGAGGGGTACTGGTCGGGAACGCGGACGCCTACCTGGCCGACCCGACCTCGTCACCCGGGCCGGACATCGCGGCACTGTTGCACGGCTGGGACGGCGACTCCGTACGCCTGCTGGGCCAGCCGGCCCTCGACCCGAAGGCACCGGGCACCTTCGACGGGCACCTGTTCACCGGCTTCTCGCTGCTGCCCTGGCGACTGGTCCGGCAGTTGCCGCCGACCTTCGGTGACCTGGTCCGGGCCCTCTGGCGGCCGGCCGAGGCCGCCGGCCGGTTGACCGTGGTCCCCTACCGGGGCACCTTCTACGACACCGGCACCCCGGCCGACTACCTGGCCGCTAACCTGCACGCCGCCGGGGACACCAGCCTGATCGATCCCACCGCGACCGTCACCGGCGACTGCCACCAGTCGGTGATCGGAGCCGGGGCCACCGTACGCGGAACGGTGACCCGCTGCGTGCTCTGGCCCGGCGCCACGGTCGACGCCGACGAGCGGCTGCACGAGGTGATCCGGGTGGACGACGACCTCACCGTCCCTGCGGCTGACCCGTCTCGCGGGCCCTAGCATGGGCCTGGAACACCGACGAACGGAGAACCTCCAGTGATCACCGCGATCGTGCTGATCGACTGCGCCACCGACGCGATTCCCGAGGTGGCCGAGGCCCTGGCGAATCTGCCCGGGGTGAGTGAGGTCTACTCGGTGGCCGGGCACGTGGATCTGATCGCCATGGTCCGGGTCCGCGAGTTCGACCAGATCGCCCAGGTGATCGCGGGCAGCATCTCCAAGGTGCCCGGGGTGCTCAACACCGAGTCCCACATCGCCTTCCGCGCCTACTCCCGCCACGACCTGGAAGAAGCCTTCGCCATCGGCCTAGCCGGCGCCGACTAACCCCGCACCCCTCCCCCTCCCACCCTCCCCGCCCCTCCCTCCTTGAATCCCGCGATCTTGCACTTTTGGTCGCCGAAATGCACCCTTCATCCGGCTTTGCACCGACAGAAAGTGCAAGATCGCCGCAGATGGGCGGGGGCGGTCGGGCGCAGAGAGGCGGTGGGGCGCACGGGCGAGCCGGCCCAGCCGGGGTGGGCTGGGCCGGCTTTGCGTACCGTCGGGCGTCAGCTCTGCTGCGGCACCGGGGTTTCGGTGATGGTGCCGCCCGGAGCCGGGGACTCCTCGGTGGAGGTCCCACTCGGAGCCGGCGTGGTGCCACCTGGAGTCGGCGTGGTGCCGCCCGGGCTGGGCGTGCCGCTGGCGCTGGCGCTGGCCTGCGGCACCGGGATGCCGAGTGCCTCAGCCAGTTGCACCAGGGCGTCGTAGTGCGCCTGCAGGACCGGCAGGGCGGTCTGCGCCAGCTGGACCACCTGGGCCTCGGTGCCCTGCGAGATCTCCGTCTGGGTGGCCTGGATGGCCTGCAGGTGACCGGCCAGACCCTGGGTCACCCAGAGCCGGTCGAACTCCTCACCACTGGCGTTGTTCAGCTGGTCCAGAGCCGTCCGCTGATCAGGAGTGGGCTCCTTCGGCAACTGGACGTTCAGCTGCCCGGCCAGGTCCTTCACCTGCTGGTCGAGGTCCTTGTGATCGGTGACGATCATCTGCGCGAGGTCCTTGACCTGCTGGTCCTGTGCCTTCTTCTGCGCCAGCTCACCGGCCTTCACCTCGTAGAGGTTGACCTGGTGGATCGCCTGCAGGTACTGGGTGTCCTGCTCCGACGGCTGTGCTGCCTGCGCTGCTGCGGCGGGCGCGACTCCCACCAGCACCAGTGCGGCCAGCAGGCCGAGGCGTTTGATACCCAACATGCTTCCTCCCCGTTGAGACGTTGGACCGCACGGATACCCGGCTGACCGGGGTTATTCCTGCGTCCCGGTGAGGGGCGGGAAGCTCCGCCGAGGCGGGAGAAGGCCGAATACGGGCGTGGCGCCCGCCGGAATCATCCGACGGGCGCCACGTACCACTATGCGGTTCTACTCAGCTGCGGCTGTCTCCGCTGCCGATCTCCTCCCGCTCGGCGCGGGACTCGACCGGGGGGTGTCCCGGGGAGACCGGCGCCTCAGCGGGCTTCTCGATCGGGTAGAAGAAGCCCCGGATGGCCGGGCCGAGGGCCCCCAGCCGGTTCATCTTCTTCGGCACGACCCAACCGACGTACGGCAGCTCGCCGTGCTCGCCGCCCGAGCTGAGCGGCTGGTGCACCTCGACGAACCGACCGTCCGGCAGCCGTCGGATGATGCCGGTCTCCACGCCGTGGGCCAGCACCTCCCGGTCGTGCTGCTGCAGACCCAGGCAGATGCGGTAGGTGAGGTAGTACGCCACCGGCGGCAGGATCAGCAGACCGATCCGGCCGGCCCAGGTCATCGCGTTCAGGCTGATCTGGAACTTGTCGGCGATGACGTCGTTCGCACCGGTCAGCGTCAGGATCACGTAGAAGGTGATGGCCATCATGCCCAGGGCGGTGCGGAACGGCACGTCCCGGGGACGCTGGAGCAGGTTGTGGCTGCGGTAGTCCTTCAGGTAACGCGCCTCCATGAACGGATAGAACAGGGAGAGCATCACCAGGATGCCGGGTAGCACCACGGTCGGCCAGAACAACGGCGGAATCACATAACCCTCGCCGATCGGGATGAAGATCTCCCAGTCCGGCATCAACCGTGTCGAGCCGTCGAGGAACATGACGTACCAGTCGGGCTGGCTGGCCGCGGAGACCACCCAGGCCTCGTACGGGCCGAACAGCCAGACCGGGTTGATCTGGAACAGACCGCCCATCAGCGCGATCACGCCGAAGACGACCATGAAGAAGCCGCCCTGCTTGATCGCGTACCGGGGGAACATCCGCTCGCCGACGACGTTGCCGTTGGTCCGGCCCGGGCCCGGCCACTGGGTGTGCTTCTGCTTGAAGACCAGCCCCAGGTGGGCGCTGATCAGCGCGACCAGCAGACCCGGTACGAGCAGCACGTGGGCGATGAAGAACCGGCTGATGATGATCGTGCCGGGGAACTCCCCGCTGAACACCGAGGAGGTCACCCAGGAGCCGATCACCGGGATGGACAGCATGATCGCCGAGGCGATCCGCAGACCGGTGCCGGACAGGCCGTCGTCCGGCAGCGAGTAGCCGGTGAAGCCGGCCAGGAAGCCGACCCAGAACAGCAGCGAACCGATGATCCAGTTGGTCTCCCGCGGCTTGCGGAACGCGCCGGTGAAGAAGACCCGCAGCATGTGCACCACGATCGCGGCCATGAACAGCAGCGCGGACCAGTGGTGCATCTGCCGCATGATCAGGCCACCCCGGACGTCGAACGAGATGTCCAGGGTCGAGGCGTACGCGGCCGACATCGGGGTGCCCCGCAGCGGGGCGTAGCTGCCGTTGTAGATGACCTCGGTCATCGCCGGCTCGAAGAAGAAGGTCAGGAAGACACCGGTCAGCAGCAGGACGATGAACGAGAAGAGCGCGATCTCGCCGAGCAGGAAGGACCAGTGGTCCGGGAAGACCTTGTTCAGCAGCCGGCGCAGCGGGGTAGCCACCTGGAAGCGCTCGTCGACCGCCCGGCCGGTCTTGCCGGGCAACGCTGCCATGTCAAACTTGCGCCGCTTCACGGCCGCTCCCAGAAGTCGGGCCCGACAGCTTCGGTGTAGTCGGACTTCGCCACGAAGTAGCCCTCAGCGTCCACCTCGATGGGCAGCTGAGGCAGTCGCCGGCTGGCCGGGCCGAAGATGGGCTTGGCGTTGTCGGTGATCAGGAACTGCGACTGGTGGCACGGGCAGAGCAGCCGGTTGGTCTGCTCCTCGTACAGGCTCGCCGGGCAGCCGGCGTGCGTGCAGATCTTCGAGTAGGCGGCGTAGTTGCCCCACATGTAGCCGCCGTGCCCCACCCGCTCGTTGTTGCGGCGCGACATCTCCGCGTCGGCCTCGCGCAGGTGGATCAGCAGGGTGGGCGAGTCGGCGTGCAGGTTGCTCACCCCGTGCTCGATCCCGGGAAAGACCGTGATCTGGCCACCGGCGCTGATGTCCGCCGGCCGGATCGGGCGGCCGTCCTCGCGTACCAGTCGGATCTTCTGACCGTCCTGCGGGCTGAACCCGGTGGTCATCATCTGGTTGTTCTTGTGCGGGTTGGAGATCAATCCACCCACCAGCGGCGCTGCGGCGACCGCACCGACCGGCGCCAGGCCGGCCAGCAGCGACACACCGAGCAGCGGACGACGCTTGACGCCCAGCTCGTCGGCCATGTAGGCCATGGTCTGCCCGGTGATCCGCTGGTCGTCGCTGGAGACCGCGCCCTCGTGCCGATCCTGGATCGACACCTCCTTGGGCAGCAGCTTCTTGCCCCAGGTGAGAATGCCGAAGCCCAGTCCGAGCAGGGCCACACCGAGGGTCAGACCGAGCAGCGGGGTGTAGAGCTTGTCGCCCCCGCGACCCATCTCGTACTCCCACGGCCACCAGATGTAGACCACCAGGAAGGCCGTCGCGGCCAGGCCGGTGAGCAGGAACATCGCGGCTACCGTACGGACCAGCCGGCGCTCGGCCTTGCTGCCCGGCAGCACCTGCTGCTCGTAGTGGACGATCTCGATGTCGTCGCGGCGGGCGCCCTCACGGACGATGTCGAACTGACTCAGCCGAGGGTCGTGCACGTCGACCTGCTCGTGGCCCGGGTGGGCCGTGTGGGTGCTCATGCCGCCACCTCGCTCCGCTCGGCACCGGCCCGTGGCGGCACCACAGCACTGACTCGGGAGATCAGCTCGATCACGACTTGCCTGCGATCCACAAGCTGGCGAAGACCAGCGCGACCATGCCGACCAGGAAGATCGCCACACCCTCGGTGGAGGGGCCGTAGCGGCCCAGGTTGAACAGACCGCCCGGGTCGGCGTCGTTGTTCAACGACTTCTGGATGTAGGCGATGATGTCCGCCTTCTGCTCCGGGGTGATCTGGTTGTCGCCGAACACCGGCATGTTCTGCGGTCCGCTCAGCATCGCGGCGTAGATCTGCCGATCGGTGGCCGGCGAGAGGCTCGGCGCGTACTTGCCGGAGGAGAGGGCACCGCCGCCGCCGCTGAAGGCGTGGCACTGCGCGCAGTTGATCCGGTACAGCTCGCCACCGAGGGCGACATTGCCGTCGGCGTGCAGGTTGTCACCGGCCGGCATGGTCGGACCGCCACCCAGCTGCTGCACGTACGCGGCCAGCTGGTCGATCTCGTCGGGGTTGAACACCTCGGGCTTGCGCTGCGCCTGGGCTTCCTGCCGAGCCATCGGCATCCGGCCCGTGCTGACCTGGAACTCGACCGAGGCCGCGCCGACGCCGATGAGGCTCGGCCCGCGCCCCTCGACCCCCTGCGCGTTGCGACCGTGACAGGTCACACAACTCACGTCGAACAGCGCCTTGCCGTCGGCGGCGGCACCGCTCAAGGGCGGGTTGTCCTGCGCCGACGCGCTCGGAGCGAGAAGCGTGTACGCGCCGCCGGCGAGCATCAACGCGGCCACCAGCCGGACCGCGGCGCCCAGCCGACGGCGGCCCCTGCTGCGCGCCACGGGCCGCCCGCGCAGCCGCGCGAGCAGACCGCGTCGGCGGTCGTTGTCAGAAGTCATGAGCTGTGTCCTTAACCGGTTTGGACCTTGTCTCAGGGGGTGGAGCGACGGCGCGCGGGCGCCAAGATCACTGGAGCCAGTAGATCATGGCGTAGAGCCCGATCCACACGACGTCGACGAAGTGCCAGTAGTACGACACGACGATCGCCGAGGTGGCCTGCGCCGGGGTGAACCGGCCCATCGTGGTACGGATCATGAAGATCACGAAGGCGATCAGTCCACCGATCACGTGCAGGCCGTGGAAGCCGGTGGTCAGGTAGAACATCGAGCCGTAGCCGTCTTCGTTGATCTTGATGCCGTGGTGCACCAGCTCGCGGTACTCGTTCGCCTGGCCCATCACGAAGATCAGGCCCATCACGAAGGTGATCGTGAACCAGCGCCGCAGCGCGTGCACGTCACCCCGCTCCGCCGCGAACACACCGATCTGGCAGGTGATCGAGGAGAGCACCAGGATCGCCGTGAAGGTCGTCGCGTACGGGACGTTGAGTACCGCAGTGTGCTTCTCCCACTGCTCCGGCGCCGCCGCGCGGATGGAGAAGTACATCGCGAACAACGCCGCGAAGAACATGAGTTCACTGGAGAGCCAGACGATCGTCCCGACGCTGACCATGTTGGGACGCGTCAGAGAGTGGATCCGGCTCTTGTCAATGGCTGGGGCCGCAGTCACGCGGTCATTATTGCCCTTGACCACGGCAGGCGATCAGCGGGGTGGCCAAACCCAGGTACAGATGGCCCGATCGGTACCGTCCGGTTCGCCTGACCTAGGCTGATTGGCGTGCTGCACGTCGATCCGATCTTCCCGGCCGTACCGGCCGCGCCGCAGCTCACGGCGGGCCTGACCGGCCCGGGTGGGGCCGCGACGCTGGCCGCCGAGGCCACCCCGCCACCCTTCTCGGTGACCACGGTGTTCACCGAGGCCAAGTTGGACAACTGGCTGGCCGTGGTCCTGGTGCTGGCCGCCGGCCTCTACCTCTACGGGGTGCACCGCCTGCGGATACGCGGCGACCGGTGGCCGATCGCGCGTACGGTCTTCTTCCTCGGGCCCGGCCTCGGCGGCATCGCCTCGGTCGCCCTCAGCGGGCTGCACGCCTACGACACCACCCTGCTGTCGGTGCACATGGTCCAGCACATGGTGCTGTCCATGATCTCGCCGATCTTCCTGGCCCTGGGTGCCCCGGTGACCCTGGCCCTGCGGACCCTGCCGCCGGTGCCCCGCAAGCGGCTGCTGGCGGTGGTGCACAGCCGGATCGCGCGGATCTACACCTTCCCGCTGGTGGCCTTCGCCATCTTCGTGGTCAACCCGTTCGCGCTCTACTTCACCGACCTGTACCGCTACACCCTGGAACACGTCTGGGCGCACGAGCTGGTCCACGCGCACTTCATCATGACCGGCTGCGTGTTCTTCTGGCCGCTGCTCGGCCTGGACCCGCTGCCGGGCCGCTGGCCGTACCCGGCCCGGGCCCTGCTGATGCTGCTGTCGGTGCCGTTCCACACCGTGCTCGGCCTGACCATCATGCAGAGCTCGACCCTCTTCGGCGGCGACTGGTACCCCTCCCTGGGGCTGAGCTGGGCCGATCCCTGGGAGGACCAGGTGCTCGCCGGGGGCATCCTGTGGGCCGGTGGCGAGTTCGTCAGTGTGACGATGCTCGCCGTACTGGTCGTGCAGTGGATGCGGCACGCCGAACGGGAGGCCCGGCGGGTCGACCGCGACCTGGACCGTCAGGAGGCCCGCGAACGCGCCGCCGAGGCCGCCGGCTGACCTGTCACCTCAGCGGGGGGCGTGCGGTGCAGGGCACCCCGACCGGTACGATCGGCCACGCAGCTACGAGGTGAAAGCCGTCTCGAAGCCATCAGCGGGCGGGTCACCCGGCTCGCCGCGGTCCTCGGTGGCGAGCGGCAGGAAGCGAAGCGGAGTGTCGGCATGAGCGATCGTCTGTGCACCGTCCTGCTCTACAGCGACGACCCACAGGTACGGGACCGGATGCGGCTCGCCGTCGGCACCCGCCCCGCGGCCGATCTGCGCATCGAGTTCGTCGAGGCGTCCACCTACGCCGAGTGCGTCCGGCTGGTCGACGACTACGAGATCGACCTGATGCTGCTCGACGGTGAGGCCTCCCCCGGTGGTGGCATCGGCATCGCCCGGCAGATCAAGGACGACTTCGAGAAGGCCCCCCCGACCTGCGTGGTGATCGCCCGCGCCGCGGATCGCTGGCTCGCCGCGTACGCCGAGGTAGACGCCACCCTGGTGCACCCCCTCGACCCGGTGACCGCGGCCGCCACGGTCACCGAGCTGCTGCGGACCCACACCCCCGCCTGAGGCATCACACCGGCACCGCCACGGCGCCGGAGGAGCCGGCGCCGGTCCCCCACCCGCACTCGTCTGCTCGGGAGGCCCGCTATGGGCGAACGGACCTGGCCGCACCTGCTCACCGCGCTGCTGCGCGGGGAGGAACTCTCCGCCGCCGACACATCCTGGGCGATGGGCGAGATCATGTCCGGCTCGGCGGCCCCCGCCCAGATCGCCGGGTTCGCGGTGGCCCTGCGGGCCAAGGGCGAGACACCGGCCGAGGTGGGTGGGCTGGTGGAGGCGATGCTGAGCCGCGCCGTCCCGGTCGAACTGCCCGAGCAGGTACGCGTCGGCGCCCTGGACGTGGTCGGCACCGGCGGGGACTTAGCTCACACGGTGAACATCTCCACGATGACCGCCCTGGTGGTCGCCGGTGCCGGGGTTTCGGTGGTCAAGCACGGCAACCGGGCGGCCTCCTCCTCCTGCGGCACCGCCGACCTGCTGGAGTTCCTCGGCGTACCGCTGGATCTCGGCCCCGAGCAGGTGGCCCGGTGTGTGGCCGAGGTGGGCATCGGCTTCTGCTTCGCCGCCCGGTTCCACCCCGGGATGCGCCACGCCGGCCCGGTACGCCGGGAACTGGGGGTGCCGACCGCCTTCAACTTCCTCGGCCCGCTGACCAATCCGGCACGTCCCCGGGCCGGTGCGGTCGGTTGCTTCGACGCCACGATGGCTCCGGTGATGGCCGCCGTGTTCGCCGCCCGGGGCGACTCCGTGCTGGTGATGCGCGGTGAGGACGGCCTGGACGAGTTCAGCACGGCCGCGCCCACCCGGTTCTGGGTAGCCCAGGGCGGCACCGTCCGGCAGGCCGTGGTCGACGCGACCGACCTGGGGGTACCCCGGGCCACCCTGGCCGACCTGCGTGGCGGTGACGCCGCGTACAACGCTGAGGTGGCCCGTCGCCTGCTGGCCGGTGAGCCCGGCCCGGTACGCGACGCCGTCCTGGTCAACGCCGCCGCGGCGCTGGCCACCCAGGGACCGCTGGACGGTGACCTGGCCACCGCGCTGCGCCCCGGCCTGGAACGGGCCGCCGAGTCGATCGACTCCGGCGCCGCCGCCCGCACCCTGGACCGCTGGATCGAGGTCGCCCGCACCGCCTGACCCCGGCGCTTCCCGCTCAGGCTGCGGGTGATCCGCAGCGGGCTGCGGGGGGGTGCACTGGCTGGCCTGGTCACGGTGGTGGGCTGCGGCAGAAGTGTCAGGGCCGCGTGGGAAGCTACAGGCGAGTAATTCCCACGATCGTCGGCGGTGGTCGCCGCGACGGCCGGCCCGAGCGTCCCGCCGGGCGGCAGGCACAGTCGCGGCCCAGCCGAACGGAGGAGTCATCATGGCCGAGCGCGAGCTGCACTGCGACACCTGCGGGGACCGCCAACTCTTCGAGGCCCCTCCCTGCCTCGACGGCCACGGCTCGGCCTGCCCCGAACTGGCCTGCACCCGCTGCGGCACCGCCCTCCTCCTAGCCGCCCTCCCCCCGATCACCCGCACCCTCCTCCCCCACACCACCCCCCGCCAAGCCGCCTAACCCACCCCACCCCCGACGCAGGCACTCACCCCCACGCGCTCACCCACCCCGCCCTCCGCCACACCCCGCGCTCCGCCCGCCTCCGCGCCTCCGCTGCCGCTCCGATCTTGCACTTTCTGTCTCCGCAAAAGCCTCATATGCGGGCATAAAGGCGACTGAAAGTGCAAGATCGACGGCGCGAGGGCGTGCCTGCCCGCCGACACGCGGGGCGGAAGAGGCGGGGCAAGGACGCGGGGCCGGGCCGGGGTGGGGTGGGATGGGGCGGGACAGGGCGGGGACGCCGGACACGGGCGGGGCGCCGGGGAAAGGTGTGGATGTGCGAAGGCCCGCCTCCCTGGGGGGAGGCGGGCCTTCGTGGTGTCGGAGAGAGGGTGGGTCAGTGTTCGGCGGTGCGGCGGGTGCCGGTGTAGTACTCGAACAGCAGGCCGCAGGCGGCGAAGATGACCGCTACCGCGCCGAGGCCGAGCAGCCACATCTGCCAGAACACCAGGCCCAGGCCGGCGATCGTGGCGGCCAGCGCCAGGGCGAAGGGCCAGTAGCTGCCGGGGCTGAAGAAGCCGATCTCGCCCGCACCGTCGGCGATCTCAGCGTCCGGCCGGTCCTCCGGGCGCAGGTCGATGCGGCGGGAGACGAACCAGAAGAAGCCACCGCACATCGAGCAGAGCAGGAACGACAGCAGCAGAGCCACCGTGCCGATCCACTCCACGCGGCCACCCGAGTCGGCCCAGGTCCAGCCGCCGTACAGGAAGCATGCGAAGAGCAGGAACGCGGCAATGGTCAAGAAGATGCGCCACTCGGTCTTCATGGCCGCCGCCTCAGCTTCCCGCGCCCAGCGGCGCGCTGCCCTGGTTGAAGTTGTCCTGGGTACGCCGCGTCTCGAACGGCTTGGTGGTGATCGCGTACGGCTCCTCGCCGATCGCGGTCAACGCCTCCTGGGTGGTGGCACCGTCCTGCTTGGCCGCGAGGAAGCGGTCGAAGTTCTCCGGCGAGACGACCCGCAGCTCGAAGTTCATGAAGGCGTGGTAGCTACCGCACAGCTCGGCGCACCGGCCCACGTAGGCACCCTCGGACTCCAGCGAGGAGACCTCGAAGACGTTGCGGATGCTGCCCGGGAAGACGTCCCGCTTGAACAGCATCTCCGGCACCCAGAACGAGTGGATGACGTCCTTGCTGGTCTCCTCGAACCGGATGGACCGGTTGCTCGGCAGCACCAGGATCGGGATGACCTCACTGGTGCCCAGCACCGAGGCGGTGGTGTTGGCGTCCACACCCTGGCCGTCGCGGTAGTTGAACTGCCAGTTCCACTTGAAGGCGACCACCTCGACGGTGACGTCGGGGTTGCGGCTGGTCTTCACCACGTCGGTCTGCACGACCGCGGTGTAGTAGAACAGCACCGCGACGATCAGCACCGGGGCGATGGTGTAGAGGAACTCCATCGGCAGGTTGTAGCGGGTCTGCACCGGCAGCTCGTTACCGCGCTTGCGGTACCGCACCACGCACCAGAAGATCAGGCCCCAGACGAAGACGCCGACCGCCAGCGCCGCGATGCACGAGGCGATCCACAGGTCGTACATCTGCCGGGCCTCCGGGGTGATGCCACCCTGCGGCCAGCCGAAGCCCCCGAACGCCGCTCCGACATCACAGCCCGTGAGCAGGACCAGCAGCGCCGCCCCACCGAATCCGAGCCCGGCGAGACGCCCGGCACGACGCCCCCGCCGCGCACCGGCTGGCGGAGATGCGCTGCGCCGTACGGCCGTCGGCCGTACCTCCGAACTCCTTGCGACCACCTGGTCCTGCCTCCCTAGCGCGCCGCGGTGTCTTTTTCGATCTGGCCGGCTCCGCCGAGCGGAGCCGCCACACCAGCGGCAAAGGCGTCACCGACGGTCGCAGATTACTCGACCATGACGGGCTCGACCCGGTTGGGGTCACTGTCCGCCCCCGGATGGGGGATCTTGTCGCGGCCGGGGGCGATAGCGTAGGTAGATGTGATTCCATCCCCGGTCTACCTGGACGCGGCCACCGCCGCGCCGCTGCACCCGGTCGCCCGGCAGGCGCTACTTGCCGCCCTCGATGACGGGTGGGCCGACCCCGACCGCCTGTACACCTCCGCCCGGCGGGCCCGTCAGTTGCTCGACGCCGCCCGCGAGGCCGCCGCGCAGACCCTGGGGGTACGCCCCGACGAGCTCTCCTTCACCAGCAGCGGTACGACCGCGGCCCACTCCGCCGTGCTCGGGGGCCTGTTGGGGCGACGACGGGCCGGTGAGGTGCTGGTCCACTCCGCGATCGAGCACTCCGCCGTGCTGCACGCCGCGCAGCGCCACACGGCGGGCGGAGGGGTCGCCGTCGAGGTGCCGGTGGACCGGCTGGGCCGACTGGATCTGGAGACCTGGTCCAGGGCGGTAACCGGCCCCGGGGTGGCGCTGGCCGCCCTGATCGCGGCCAGTCACGAGGTGGGCACCATCCAGCCGGTCGAGGCGGCGTCGGCGGCCTGCGGCGAGGCGGGGGTGCCGCTCTACATCGACGCCGCTCAGCTGGTGGGGCGGCTGCCGATACCGCAGGGCTGGTCGGTGTTGACCGCCAGCGCCCGCAAGTGGGGTGGCCCGCCCGGCGTCGGGCTGCTGGTGGTCCGCAAGGGCACCCGGTGGGAGTCGCCCTGGCCGGCCGACGAGCGGGAGTCGGGGCGTACCCCCGGCACGCTGAACCTGCCGGCGGTGGTCGCGGCGGCGGCCAGCCTGCGCGCGGCGGCGGCCGACGCGGCGGCCCAGGCGGCCCGGCTGGCGCCCCTGGTGGACCGGATCCGGGCCCGGGTGGCCGCCGAGGTGCCGGACGTGGAGGTGGTCGGTGATCCCGAGCACCGGCTGCCGCACCTGGTGACCTTCTCCTGCCTGTACGTCGACGGTGAGGCGCTGCTGCACGCCTTGGACCGCCGCGGCTTCGCGGTCTCGTCCGGCTCCTCCTGCACCTCCTCGACCCTGCGACCCTCGCATGTCCTGGAGGCGATGGGGGTGCTCTCGCACGGCAACGTCCGGGTCTCGCTGCACTCCGGCAGCACCGAGGCGGAGGTGGAACGGTTCCTCGCCGAACTGCCCGGCATCGTCGCCGACCTGCGGGCCGAGGCCGGGGTGGTCGGGCTGTGACCGCCGAACCCGACGAGGTCCTCGACTGTCTCGGTCAGCGCTGCCCGTTGCCGGTGATCGCGCTGGCCCGCCGGCTGCCGCAGCTTCCGGTCGGCGCGGTGCTGCGGGTGCTGGCCGACGACCCGGCGGCGGCGGTGGACATTCCGGCCTGGTGCCGGATGCGCGACCAGGAGTTCCTCGGCACCACCGGCTCCGCCCACCACGTCCGCCGCCGACAGTAAAAGGAAGGGCACCTTATTAACGCCTCGCGCATAGGCGGGGCCCCCTGTTAACAACGTGATGCCCGCTGATCCGGCATGCGGTCGTCGCCACAGGGCGCGTTGTCAGCGGTTGGCGCCGCGGGCGGAGCCGATCACCAGGAAGGTGTTGTCGGGCCACAGGTGGGAATCGGCGACACCCGGTGTCGGTGCAGTCCCCGACCTCGTTCCATCCGTCGAGCTGACCGGCGACTCCGGACCGGACCTGATCCCAGGTGGTGGCGGGCGGCATGGCGTAGGTCTGCACCAGCGGGACGCCGCGATCGTTGTGCAGATCGTTGAAGACCAACGCACCCCGGACGCGCGCCGGCAACCGTCAGGGCAGCAGGTGCGGACGGACCTCGTCGGCCGCCTCGTCGCCGTACGACTCGGCCAGGCGCTTGACGAACAGGTCCCGCCGTACCTGGTACTCCTGGGTGCCGACGGTCTCCAGCACCAGGGCGGCTAGCAGCGAACCGACCTGGGCGGCGCGCTCCAGCCCCACCCCCCAGGACAGTGCGGTGAAGAAGCCGGCGCGGAAGCCGTCCCCGACCCCGGTGGGGTCGACCGCCTGGGCCTCCCGGGCGATCGGCACGTGGATCGGGTCGATCTCCCTCCCCGCGATCTCCACCCCGTGCTTGCCCAGGGTGGTGACCCGGATCCGGACCCGGTCCAGCAGTTGGTCGTCGCTCAGCCCGGCCTTGCTCTGCAGCAGGGACTTCTCGTAGTCGTTGGTCATCAGGTACTCGGCGCCGTCGATCAGCCCCACCACATCCTCGCCGTCCATCCGGGCGAGTTGCTGTGAGGGGTCGGCGACGAACGGGTAGCCGCGCTCCCGGCACTCCTCGGAGTGACGCAGCATCGCCGCCGGGTCGTTGGCGCCGACCAGCACCAGGTCGAGACCGCCCAGGCGCTCGGCGACCGGCCGCAGCTCGATGTTGCGCGCCTCACTCATCGCGCCGGCGTAGAAGGAGGCGATCTGACACATGTCGGTGTCGGTGGTGCAGACGAAACGGGCCGTGTGGGCCACCTCGCTGACGTGCACGGAGTCACAGTCCACCCCGTGCCGCTCCAGCCAGGAGCGGTAGTCGGCGAAGTCGGCGCCGACGGCACCCAGCAGCACCGGCCGCATACCCAGCTGCCCCATGCCGAACGCGATGTTGGCCGCCACCCCGCCCCGGCGCAGCACCAGGTCGTCCACCAGGAAGGAGAGCGACACCTTGTGCAGCTGGTCGGCGATGAGCTGATCGGCGAACCGACCCGGGAAGCTCATCAGGTGATCGGTGGCAATCGAGCCGGTCACGGCGATCTTCATGGCAGCCCTCAGGGTCGGCGGCAGAGCCCGGACAGCCTATCGCCCTCCGGCCCCCGACCGACCACTCCGTCGGACCCGGACTCCGGCCCTGGTCAAGATCCTCGGGAGCCTCGCCATCGGCCCTGCGCCGGGACCAGGAACGACTGAGGGGGACGGCCCGATGGACCGTCCCCCTCAGTCGTGAAATCGACTCAGCTGAAGGAGTCACCGCAGGCGCAGGAGTTGCCCGCGTTGGGGTTGTCGATGGTGAAGCCCTGGGCGTCGATCCGGTCGGCGAAGTCGATCGTGGCGCCGGCCAGGTAGGGAGCGCTCATCCGGTCGACGACGACCTCTACACCGTCGTAGTCGGTGACGACGTCACCGTCGAGGGAGCGCTCGTCGAAGAAGAGTTGGTATCGCAGGCCGGAGCAGCCGCCCGGCTGCACGGCGACCCGGAGCCGCAGGTCGTCGCGGCCCTCCTGCTCGATCAGGGCCTTGACCTTCTGCGCCGCGACGTCGGTGAGGACGACGGACGTGGGGGCCTGGGCCTCGGTCGACTCGGTCTGCGCTGGCGTGGTCACGTGGAATTCTCCCTGCGCGCGTTAGGTGTGGTCTTCCCCTGGCCAACATCAGTCGCCGGTCAGCGATTCCCACAGTGGTCCAGTTTCCGATTGTAGGCCGCTCGCGGTCCGCCCACCCGGTGGCGTGACCAGCCGCAGCGGTGCCGAACCCGTCAGCGGCTCCATTGGCGGGCCAACCGGGCACCCAGGGCCCGCAGCCCCTCCCCCGGGCGGTCCAGCGCCGCGGCCAGGCCGCCGCGCTCCTCGCCGCCGAAGTGTTCCACCAGGCTGTACGCCTCGGTCACCCCGACCGAGGCCGCCTCCCGGCGCCCGGTGCTCACCTGACCGGCGAGCACGACACACGGTACGCCCCGGTCCCGGGCGGCACCGGCGACACCGGCGACCACCTTGCCGCGCAGCGACTGGTGGTCGAACTTGCCTTCCCCGGTGATGACCAGATCCACCTCGTCGAGGGCGACATTCAGGTCGACGGCCCGACTGACCAGCCCGATCCCGGACTCGCACCGGCCCCCGAGGGCCAGCAGGGCGGCCCCGATACCCCCGGCCGCTCCCCCGCCGGGCAGCGCACCCAATCCGCTGGGGCAGCCGGGCAGGTGCTGCTGGAGCACCTCGGCCCAGCGTTGCAGCGCGGCGTCGAGCAGCAGCACGTCGGCCCGGTCTGCGCCCTTCTGCGGCCCGAAGACGTTGCTGGCCCCGTGCAGGCCGAGCAGCGGGTTGTCGACATCGGTGGCGGCGATCAGGCGTACCTCGCGCAGTCGGGGGGTGCCGTCGAGGGCGGCCACCGCCGCCAGCGCGGCACCCCCGTACGGCAGGGCGGCCCCGGTGTCGTCCAGGGCCACCGCCCCCAGCGCGGCGAGCATCCCCGCGCCCCCGTCGTTGGTTCCCGAGCCGCCCAGCCCGACCACGACCGTGCGGGCCCCGGCCTCGACCGCGGCGGTGATCAGCAGCCCCAGCCCGTACGAGGTGGTCGTCTTCGGGTCGCGTTCGGTCGGGTCCAGCAGGTGCAGCCCGCACGCCTGGGCGCTCTCCAGCCAGGCGGTCGCGCCCTCGTCGGTGAGCAGGATCTCACCGGCGGTCGGACGGCCCAGGGGGTCGAGGGTGTCCACCGGGACCCGCCGCCCGGGCAGCGCCTCGGCGAGCACGTCGAGGAAGCCGGGGCCGCCGTCGGCCAGCGGCCTGACCAGCAGGTCGTCGTCGGGGGCCACCTGCCGCCAACCGTCGGCCACGGCGGCGGCCACCTGGGGTGCGGGCAGGGTGCCGGCGAACTTGTCCGGGCAGAGCAGTACGCGCATGTCTGGCAGTGTGGCAGCCCACAGCGGCGCGGGCTGCGCGCGTGTCCCGCTGTGGGACCATGGGTGGCGTGACGTCGACCTGGGTTGAGCCCTCGAACACCGCCACCGCGTTGCTGCTGCTGGGCCGCGGCGCCGACCCCGCCACCGAGCGTGGCGTGGAGTGTCCGGGTGATCTTCCGGCACCTAGTGACCCCGACCTGGTGGAGCGGGCCCGGGCGGCCAAGGCAGCCCTGGGCGACAAGGTCTTCGTGCTGGGCCACCACTACCAGCGCGACGAGGTGATCCAGTTCGCCGATGTGACCGGCGACTCGTTCAAGCTGGCCCGCGAGGCCGCCGCCCGGCCGGACGCGGAGTACATCGTCTTCTGCGGTGTGCACTTCATGGCCGAGAGCGCCGACATCCTCACCTCGGACACCCAGCGGGTCGTCCTGCCGGATCTGGCGGCCGGCTGCTCGATGGCGGACATGGCGGCGCTGCCCCAGGTCGAGAGCGCCTGGGAGGTGCTGACCGACCTGGGTATCGCGGCCCAGACCGTGCCGGTGACCTACATGAACTCCTCGGCCGACATCAAGGGCTTCGTCGGCCGCAACGGCGGGGTGGTCTGCACCTCGTCGAACGCCAAGCGGGCCCTGGAGTGGGCCTACCAGCAGGGTGAGAAGGTCCTCTTCCTGCCCGACCAGCACCTGGGCCGCAACACCGCCGTACTGGAGATGGGCTTCACCCTGGACGACTGTGTGCTCTACGACCCGCACAAGCCGGGCGGCGGGCTCACCCCCGAGCAGCTCCGCGACGCCCGCATGATCCTGTGGCGAGGGCACTGCTCGGTGCACGGGCGGTTCACCCTGGAGAGCGTCAACGACGTCCGGGAACGGGTCCCCGGGGTCAACGTGCTGGTGCACCCGGAGTGCCGGCACGAGGTGGTCAACGCCGCCGATCTGGTCGGTTCGACCGAGTACATCATCCGGACCGTCGAGGCCGCGCCGGCCGGTTCCGCGTGGGCGATCGGCACCGAACTGAATCTGGTACGCCGGCTCGCCCTGGCCCACCCGGACAAGCAGATCATGTTCCTGGACCGGGCGGTCTGCTACTGCTCGACGATGAACCGCATCGATCTTCCGCACCTGGTCTGGGCGCTGGAGGAGCTGGTCGCCGGCCGGGTGGTCAACCAGATCACGGTCGACCCCGACACCGCACACCACGCCCGTACAGCCCTGGATCAGATGCTCGCCCTGCCCGGCGCCTGACCCGGAACCACCATCACCCTCAGTAACAACCCTGGTACGCCAAAGTGCCGGATCGCCGATAAATACCCTCGTATGTGGTGTGACGGGATCCATTCTCATCACGGAGGGCTATGCTGCCGGGCGACGAGAAACGTGCCGCGTGAGTTTGAGCGCGACCGTTGCCCGGGTAGCGACCCGTGGTGTTCCCACATCGAAACGACAGCACGCACGCGCTGGAGGTTGCGTTGACCGACGACGTCCTGGTCGTACACGGAGGCACCCCCCTGCAGGGGCGGATCCGCGTGCGCGGCGCGAAGAACCTGGTCTCCAAGGCGATGGTCGCCGCCCTGCTCGGCGACAGCCCCAGCCGGCTGTTCGACGTGCCGAAGATCCGTGATGTGGAGGTGGTCCGGGGCCTGCTCGGGCTGCACGGCGTCAAGGTCAGCGACGGGGTCGAGGACGGCGAGCTGGTCTTCGATCCGGCGAACGTGGAAAGCGCCAGCACCGACCAGATCAACGTGCACGCCGGGTCCAGCCGGATCCCGATCCTGTTCTGCGGGCCGCTGCTGCACCGCCTCGGCCACGCCTTCATTCCGGACCTGGGCGGCTGCCACATCGGGCCGCGACCGATCGACTTTCACCTTCAGGCGCTGCGCGAGTTCGGCGCGACGGTCGAGAAGACCCCGGAAGGGCTGCACCTGTCCGCGCCGAACGGCCTGCACGGCACCAAGTTCGCCCTGCCGTACCCGAGTGTGGGCGCCACCGAGCAGGTGCTGCTCACCGCGGTGATGGCCGAGGGGGTCACCGAGCTGCGCAACGCCGCCGTGGAGCCGGAGATCATCGACCTGATCTGCGTGCTGCAGAAGATGGGCGCGATCATCAAGGTGCACACCGACCGGGTGATCGAGATCCAGGGCGTACCGAAGCTGCACGGTTACACCCACCGGCCGATCCCGGACCGGATCGAGGCGGCGAGCTGGGCGGCGGCGGCGCTGGCCACCCGTGGTCACGTGGAGGTGCTCGGCGCCGAGCAGGCCGACATGATGACCTTCCTGAACGTGTTCCGCTCGATCGGCGGCGAGTACGAGGTCACCGACACCCGCCCGCCGCGCCCGGGGCAGCCGGGCCAGGAGGGCGGCATCCGCTTCTGGCACCCCGGCGGCGAACTCCAGGCCACCGCGCTGGAGACGGACGTGCACCCGGGGTTCATGACCGACTGGCAGCAGCCGCTGGTGGTGGCGCTGACCCAGGCCCGGGGCCTGTCGATCGTGCACGAGACGGTCTACGAGCAACGGCTGGGCTACACCGAGGCGCTCAACTCGATGGGCGCCAACATCCAGGTCTACCGGGACTGCCTGGGCGGCACCCCGTGCCGCTTCGGCCGGCGCAACTTCAAGCACTCCGCGGTGATCGCCGGGCCGAGCAAGCTGCACGCGGCCGACCTGGTCATCCCGGACCTGCGGGCCGGCTTCAGCCACCTGATCGCGGCGTTGGCCGCCGAGGGCACCTCCCGGGTGTACGGCGTCGACCTGATCAACCGGGGCTACGAGGACTTCGAGGCCAAGCTGGCCGACCTCGGCGCCCACGTCGAGCGGCCGTAATCCCTGCCACACCACGCCCGTGGCCGTCGCACCCGCGATGTGCGGCGACCACGGCGCGTTGGCTACCCTTGCCGCGTGCCGTCGCTGTTTCGTCGTAAGTCCGCCGACCTCGTCGACCCCGCCTCCGAGCCGCTGACCCCGGCCGAGGAAGAGGAGTCCGAGGCCGGTCGTCCGCGCAACTACACCCCCAGCAAGGGGCGTGAGACGCCGAAGCGCCCCAGCAGTGGCCGTCGCCCACCGGGTACGACCAAGCCGCTGAGCAAGGAGGAGGCCAAGGCCCTGCGGCGGCAGCGGCGGGCCGAGGCGTCAGCGGAGTTCCGGCGTGAGGGTGGCCCCCGTGACCGGGGCCCGGAGCGGCTGCTGGCCCGCAACGTGGTCGACTCCCGGCGTACCGTCGGCACCTGGTTCTTCGGTGGCGCGCTGATCGTGCTGATCGGGTCCAACCAGGCGATGCCCCCGGGCATCCGGTTGGCCGCCAACCTGCTGTGGGGTGCTCTGGCCCTCGGTGTAGTGATCGACTCGGTCTTCATCTCGCGCAAGATCAAGAAGCTGGTCCGGACCCGCTACCCGCAGTCCACCCAGCGGATGGGGTCGCTGTACCTCTACGCGATCATGCGGGCGATCACCTTCCGCAAGCTGCGTACCCCGGAGCCCCGGGTCTCCATCGGCGACCCGGTCTAGAATCACCGACCGGTCTAGAATCACCGACCGGTCTGGAACCACCGGCCCGGGCTGCGCCTCAGGGCACCCCGAGCAGGCGCAGCAGGGCGGTGGTGGCCGCCGCGGCGATCACCACGAGCACGAACGGCGCCCGCCGCCAGGCCAGCAGCACGCCCACCAGCACCCCGGTCGGCCGGGCCCAGCCGGAGAAGGCACCGGACTCGGTCAGGGTCGCGGTCGCGGCCAGGGCCGCCAGCAGGGTCGCCGCGGCGACCGGCAGCAGTTGCCGGGCCCAGGTGGGCAGGTCCAGCCGGTCCCGCAGCAGCACCCCGGCGACCCGGAAGGTGTACGTCCCGACGGCCAGCGCCACGATCACCGCGATCAGCACGACGACTCCTTCCGACCGGCCGGCACCGGCTCGGGCGAGACCGGGGACTCCTCGACGACCTCCGGAGTGGCCGTAGGCCGCCGAAGTCGGTGCGCGGCCAGCAGCGCCGGGCCGGCCAGCGCCAGCAGGACCGGCAGCCCGGCCGGCAGCACCGGCGTGGTCAGTACCGCCAGGGCCGCCCCGCCCACGGCCGCCCGTCGGGTGTCCCGGTCCCGCAGGGCGGGCAGCAGCAGGGCGATCAGCCCTGCCGGGAAGGCGGCGTCCAGTCCGAGGGCGGCGGGGTCTCCGGCCGCCCCACCGGCCAGGGCGCCGAGCACCGTACCGGCGTTCCAGGCCACGAAGAGCAGGATGCCGGCCAGCCAGAACGCCTTGCGCCGCAGTTCACCGGCCGGGCGGGCGAGGGTGAAGGCGGTCGCCTCGTCGGTCATCAGGTGACTGCCGAGCAGCCGTTGCCACAGTCGGCGGCCCAGGGTGTCGCCGAGGGCCAGCCCGAAGGGCAGGTGTCGGGCGTTGAGCAGCAACCCGGCCAGTACGGCGGCCACCGGGTTGCCGGCAGCCGCCAGCCCGACCGCCATGAACTGCGCACCACCGGCGTAGACCAGCACGGACATGGCGATGACCGCCCAGACCGGCAGTCCCGCGGCCACGGCCACCGCCCCGAACGAGGCGCCGACGGCGACCATCGCCGCCCCGATGGCCGCGATGTCGCGGAGCATCCCGGCCCCCGCTGTTCGCTCTGGCGTACGCATAGTCCATCATGATGAACACGCCCCTCATGTTCGTCAAATAGAACAACTTGACCGACGGAGCGAACAATGTCCGCGGATCCTTCGCCCCCGCTGGCCACCATCGCCGCTGCTCTCCGCCAGGAACGGCAGCGGGTCGGCATCTCGTTGACCGAACTGGCCCGCCGGGCCGGGATCGCCAAGTCGACCCTGTCGCAACTCGAGGCCGGGCTGGGCAACCCGAGCGTGGAGACCCTGTGGGCCCTGGGTGTGGCGCTCGACATACCCTTCAGCCGCCTGGTCGAGCCACCGGCGAACGCCGTACGGGTGATCCGGGCCGGTGACGGCCCCCGGGTCCACTCCGAGCACGCGGACTTCACCGCCACCCTGCTGACCGCCGGTGCGGCCCACGCCCGCCGGGACGTCTACCTCCTCGAACTGGAGCCGGGGCGGGTCCGCAGCGCCGAGCCACACACCCCACGCACGGTGGAACACCTGGTGGTGGGGGCCGGCCGACTGCTCTGCGGCCCGGAGCACGAGCAGGTGGAACTCGGCCCGGGCGACTACGCCACCTTTCCCGGGGACACCCCGCACCGCTATGAGGCTCTCGAACCGGGCACCTTCGTCGTACTGATCATGGAACATCCCTGAGCCTGGGCCCGCCTGGCTCATCCTGTTAGGTCCGATCTGACCGAAGGCACCCACATGCCCGGATCCACTGGATAACGTTTGGGGCCGGCGCGAGCGCCACAGTGGCGTTGACCAAGCTCGCGCCGCTACCCTCCATCCGCAGCCATTCGGTGCCGGGACGAGCAAGTTTGGCCGACTCCGGGCAGGTGCCCAGCGACCATTTCCGACGAGGTGACATTCGCCGTGAGCGAGCGGACGCGAGCCGACCATCGGGGCGCGGCCGTGAGTGAGCGGACGCCGACCCGCCGGCGTCGCGTGGCCGCCGCCGAGCAGCCGGGCCCGGCCGTGGCCGAGTGTCACCCGACCCGCCGACCAGGTCCTGGCCGGTACGACAGGTTCGGCGGATGAGTCGCGGCTACGACCGGTGGGGTGATCCCCCCGAGCCGTCCTGGATGGTCGAGCCGACGACCGAATGGCAGCCACAGTTCCCGGGCCAGCGCTACCCGGGCGACGACGGCGCGGACCATCACCAGCCACGGCCCAGGGGCCGGGCGAGCGCGATCGGGCGGGCCGAGGTGCCACCCCTGGCACCGACCAGACCGGACGGTACCTATGTGGGTCGGTCCTGGGAGGACGAGCCCGAGGGCTGGCCGGGTCGGCAGGAGGCCGCCGGTCACCGCCGTCCCGACGGGGGCAACAGCCCACCCGCGTACGACCGTTTCCCGCACCCGGGGCGACCGGAGGAGCGACGGTCGGCACCGGCCGAGCCGGTACGCGGCCGCGACGGGGTCACCTGGTCCGACATGGGTCCGCAGGCGACCGGTGGCACCGGAGCGCCGACCCACCGCACTCCCGACCGGTACGCCCAGCCCGAGGGATACCCCTCGCGCCACGACCGCCGGGATCGGGGCGGCTTCACCTCGCACGAGCGACGCGGCCCCGACCGGTACTCCCGAGGTGAACCCGAACCCGACCGGCGCCAGGCCGACCGGCGAGAGCCGGACCGGTATCCGCAGCACGAACCACAGTGGCGCGACCAGGACCCCGACCGGTACCCCCGACGGCCGGCTCGGCCCGAGCCGCCGGATCGGGATCAGTACCGGCGTGGCGCGCCCGTGTCGCCGGCCGGACCGCCGGAGCGCGGCTGGGTGCCCGAGCCGGGTCAGGAAGGCCAGCGTCCCGCCGCGTACCGGCCGGCCGAGGAGGTCGACCGCCGGTCAGGCGACCCCGCACGACGCCCCCGCTACCAGTGGAGCAGCCATCCCGGCCACCCCGGCCACGAGGACGAGCCCCGCGTGGAGGGTTACCGGGAGCAGTTCGGTGTCGGTGACCCGGAGGCCGCCCCCTACCCGGACGGCTACCTCGACGACGAGCCGGTCCGAGGGCCGCGCGACGAGTGGACCCGCGCACCGGAGCGGTCCCGCACCGAGCCGATTTCCCGGGACCCGCAGCGGCACCCTGAACCGCCACGCCGGGACCTGCCCTGGCCGGAGCCCGGCCCGATGCGCCCCGGCACCGGTCGAGGCCACCGGGAGTACCAGCGCCCGGTGGCCCCGGGCCCCGGCGACCAACCCGGACGCGACGACCGGCGCATCCCCGAGCGGCCCGGACCGGACCGGTTCATGGACCGCCCGGCCGCGCAGCGACCGGACGCCGACCACCCCGTCTCCCCCGCCGCCGACCACCCGTCCCGCCGGCACCTGTCCGTGGTGCCGGAACAGCCCGTCTCCCCCGCCCCCGAGCGGACCGCCCGCCCGGTCTCCCCGGCCCCCGAGCACCCCGTCTCCCCCGCCGCCGGGCGGGCCCGTCCGGTCTCCCCCGCCCCGGGCCAGGACCGGCCCGACAGCTTCCGCCCGCACCCCGACCGGCCCTCGGCCCCGGCACCCGACTGGCCGGGCACCCCCGGCCCGAGTTCGCAGCGCCCCGGCTTCCCGCGCCCCGACCAGCACCAGCCATCCCGGCCGAGCCAGGAGCGGCCCGTCGCCTCCGGGTCCGACCGGGCCGCGCCGGGGGAGACCGTACGGCCCGCACCGCTGCACCAGCACGAGGTACGCCCGGCGCCGCTGCATGACCACCAGGTCCGGCCCGCACCCCTGCACGACCAGCCGATGGCGGCCACCCCGCCCCCGGTCCCCACCCCGACGGTCGCCTCAGCACCCCCGGCCACCCCACCACCCACTTACCGACCGGTCTCCGCGCCATCCACCCAGCGGCCGGTCTCCGCGCCGCCTAGCCACTGGCCGCTGGGTGGCTCGCGATTCGAACACCTCGACGCGCCCGTGGCTGCCCCGACCGACGACCCTCCTGGGTCCACCCCGGTCTCCGGGCCGCCGGTCACCCCGCCGCCCGGCCGGTATGTCCCGCCAGCGGCGGAGACGGCCGCCTCCGCAGGGGTCAACTCGCCGCCGGAGGGTTTTCAGGCATGGTTCGGCTCGCCCGCGCCCAGCCCTGCCGTCGCCCCGGAGAGCACGGACCTACCAGGCCGCCCGACACAGCCTGTTCCGCCGGTGTCCGGGCCACCGGCCACCACGCCGGTGTCCGCGCCACCCGCCACCACGCCGGTCTCCGCACCACCGGCCACCCGGCCGGTGTCCGCACCACCTGCCTCCCCACCGGTGTCCGCGCCGCCAGCGCCATCACTGTCCGCACCACCGGCCACTCCGCCGGTGTCGGCGTCGCCCGCGACCACGCCGGTCTCCGCACCGCCCGCCTCGGCTTCCGCGCCCCTGATCCCACCGCTACCCGCATCGGCACCGCCTTCCGCACCGTCGGTTGCGGCCACCTCCACGTCGGCGGCGGGTCTGCCGACGGCGGTAACACCGGCGACCATCCCGCCCGCGACTCCCGATCCCACTCTGCCCGCGACCCTGGATTCCACTCCGCCTGCCACCCGGGAGCAGCCGTCACCCCCCATGGCACCGGTCTCCGGACCGCCGGCCACCGCCACACCGCAATCCGTCACACCGGCCGCGACCGCACCGGTCTCCGCACCACCCGCAGCGCCCGCAGCGCCGATCCCGTCAGCACCGGCCACCGAGGCAGCATCAGCGATCGACGCACCTCCCGCCGAGGTGATACCGCCAGCCGACGACGTGCCAGCGACCGAGGACGCACCACCGGCCGAGGACGCACCACCGGCTGAGGACGCACCACCGGCTGAGGACGCACCACCGGCTGAGGACGCACCATCGGCCGAGGATGTACCAGCTGCCGACATCGCCTCGGCGGCCGAAGCAGCACCAGCCGACGTCGTACCGCCGGACGACGACGCCCTGGTGGCCGAGGCATCAGCGGCCGACGATGCGACCGAGTCGACGGTTGACGAGGAGCCGGAGCCGCCGGCTGACCCGGAGCAGGTGCTGGCCGGGTACCGCTGGCAGTTGGACCCGGAGCAGCTGCGCGAGGTCGTGGAGGACCCGCAGGAGCTGCGGACGGTACGGGACCGGTTGACCGACAAGCTCGCCTCGGCCCTGGACAACCGCTCCCGCGCCCGGCTGCTGAGTTTGCGGGCAGTGGCCTCCCGGGTGCTCGGTGACCTCGACGATGCGCTGGACGACGGTCGGCTGGCCCTGACCTACGCCGAGGCGACCGGGGAGTTGCGTCGGGTGGCGCTGGCCCAGGCCCGGTTGGCGCACGTGCTGCGCTGGCGGGGCGAGTTCGCCGAGGCCGACCGGCTGTTCGCGGAGGCTAACTCGGTAGAGCTGCCGGACCGGTTGCGGGCCGCCCTGCACGAACACGCCGCGCGGTGCTGCTACGACCAGGGCCGGTTGATGGAGGCCTGTCACCACTTCGAGCGGGCTCTCGACCTGCGCGGGGAGGGGGACGCCGAACTGCTCGCCCGGGTCCGGATCGGACTGGACGCGGTGGCGACCCGAGCCGCCCTACGGGGCTTCGGGCCGTACCCCCGTAGTGCCGACGAGGTGTTGGACCGGGAGCGCGGTCCGGTGCCGGCCCGCGACGGCGATCAGGGTCTGTGGGGGTACGCGGACGGCGCCGGTGACCTGGTCGTGCCGGCCCGGTACGCCGAGGCCCAGCCCTTCTCCGAGGGCCTGGCCTGGGTGCGTGGACCGGAGTCGGAGCACTGGTCGTTGATCGACCTGACCGGGGAGGTGGTGGTCGAGCCGACCTACCTGGCTGCCCGGCCGTTCTCCGACGGCCTGGCCTGGGTGGTACGGGACAACAGCGGTTGGCTGGCCGTGGACACCACCGGCGAGGTGGTCGTACCCCCTGGTTTCGCGGACGTGCGGCCCTTCCGCAAGGGGGTGGCGGCCGTCCGCCGCGAGGGCTGGGGGGCGGTCGACCTGACCGGCCAGATCGTGGTGCCGACCCGGTACCACGGTTTCCACACCCTGCTCGCGGACGGCCGGTACGTCGACGGCTTCACCGATGAGGGCCTGGCCGTGGTCGACCTGGCCGGGCGCAAGGGTGTGGTGGACCGGACCGGCCAGGTGATCGTCACCCCCGCCCACCCGGCGCTGCTCATCCACCCGGTCGCCTTCCTGGCCACCAACGGGATCGGCCGGTGGGGTGCCCTGGACCGGCGGGGCGGGCCGCTGATCGACCCGGTTTTCGGCAACCCGAACGATGTCATCGCCGAGATCGAGGCGCTGCTCACCGACACGACTCCCCTGCTCTGACCCGGGGAGGCGTTCGCCACCCGGCGAGCCCTGGCGAGGTGGTCGACCCGGCGGACCTGGGTCGGGGCGCATTAGGCTCAGGGAATGGAATTCCGACACCTGGGCCGTTCCGGCCTGATGGTCAGTGAGATCTCGTACGGCAACTGGATCACCCATGGCTCACAGGTCGAGGAGGACGCCGCCTTCGCCTGCGTCCGAGCCGCCCTGGACGCCGGCATCACCACCTTCGACACCGCGGACGTCTACGCCGGCACCCGGGCCGAGGACGTGCTCGGTCGGGCCCTGGAGGGCCAACGGCGTGAAGGTCTGGAGATCTTCACCAAGGTGTACTGGCCGACCGGTCCGGGCCGCAACGACCGGGGCCTGTCCCGCAAGCACATCATGGAGTCGATCAACGGTTCGCTGCGGCGGTTGCGCACCGACTATGTGGACCTCTACCAGGCCCACCGGTACGACTACCACACCCCGCTGGAGGAGACGATGGAGGCTTTCGCCGACGTCGTGCACTCCGGCAAGGCCCACTACATCGGGGTCTCCGAGTGGAAGGCCTCGCAGATCCGCGAGGCCCACGCACTGGCCCGTGAACTGCGCATCCCGCTGGTCTCCAACCAGCCGCAGTACTCGATGCTCTGGCGGGTCATCGAGAGCGAGGTCGTCCCCACCAGTGCGGAGCTGGGGGTCGGGCAGATCGTCTGGTCGCCGATGGCCCAGGGGGCGCTCTCCGGCAAGTACCTGCCCGGTCAGCCGCCGCCCGCCGGCTCCCGGGCCACGGACGAGAAGTCCGGGGCGAACTTCATCGCCAGGTGGCTGACCGACGACGTGCTGACCCGGGTGCAGCAGCTGCGCCCGCTGGCCGACCAGGCCGGGCTGAGCATGGCCCAGCTGGCCATCGCCTGGGTGTTGCAGAACCCGAACGTCTCCTCGGCGATCGTCGGCGCGACCCGCCCGGAGCAGGTGCACGACAACGTCAAGGCGGCCGGGGTCAAGCTCGACGCCGACCTGCTCAAGGCGATCGACGAGATCGTCGACCCCATCACCGAACGCGACCCGGCCCGTACCGAGTCGCCGGCCGAGCGGCCCTGACCGATGCCGGGCCGGTCGACCTGTCCGGTCGACCGGCCCGGTCGGGTCAACTCCAGAAGCGGACCAGGTCCAGGCCGGTGGCGTAGAGCCACGGTGGCAGGCCGAGGAAGTCGGCGATCGCGAAGACCGCGGAGAAGAACCAGCCGCCGATCTGCGGGTTCCACAGCAGGGCGAAGAGCAGGATGAAGCCGTACGGGGCGAACAGGTCGTACATCCGCCGCCACTGCGGGTTCAGCCAGGGCTGGATCATGTTGCCGCCGTCCAGACCGGGCACCGGCAGCAGGTTGAGCACGCTGGCGGTGAGCTGAAGGAAGCCGAGCAGGGCCACGGCCGCCCAGAACTCCACCGGACCACCCCCGGGCGCACCGATCCGCAGCACCGCCACCAGCACCAGGGCGAACACCACATTGGTGGCCGGGCCGGCGAGGCTGACCAGGGTGTGGCGCAGCCGCCCCGCGATGACGTGCCGATCCACCCAGACCGCACCCCCCGGCAGGCCGATGCCGCCGAGCAGTACCACCACCACCGGCAGGGCGATCGACAGCAGGGGGTGGCTGTATTTCAGCGGGTTCAGGGTCAGGTAGCCGCGATGGGCCACCCCCCGGTCGCCGAACCGGTACGCCACCACCGCGTGCGCGTACTCGTGCAGGCAGAGCGAGACCACCCAGCCGGTGACCACGAACCCGAAGACGGCGAGCCGGACGTTGCCGATGCCGTGCCAGGCCGACACCCCGCAGGCGATCAGCAGCGCGACCAGAGCCAGGAAGATCGGGGACGGCCGGAAGGCGGCCCGCGGCACCCCCAGGACCAGCGGTTCGCCGTCCCGGGCCGCCATCACTGCGCCGTGGGCAGCAGGCTCATCCGGTACTCCACCCGGTCGTCCTCGAGAAGGGTGACCGAGGTGACCCCGGAGGCCGCGAGTTCGCGCCAGGTCTGACCGATCCAGGACTCGGCGTCCGCCTGGCTGCTGAACGACTCGGCGGGCCCCTCGACCGTCTCGCCGTTCGCGCCCTCGTACCGCCAGCTCCACGCCATTTGCGCGTCTCCCCTCACCGCTATGTCCCGGACGGACCTTGCCAGCGTAGTCGGCCGTGGATGCCTCGGCCCTTCGACCGGTGGGCGGCAGGCGGCCCCGGACCCGGACCCGGGGATGCCGGTCCCCGACGATTCGCCTGCTCACCGCCGGGTAAGTCGCTGAGCATCCGAACCTGGACAGGAGGGGTGATGACGAGGCCGATCCCGGAGATGGACACGGCGGAGCTACGCGACATCGCGGTACGTGGCGGCATCGAGGGCGCCCGGGACATGGACCGGGAGGAACTGATCGACGCCCTGGTCGCGCGGCCCGGTGAGGGCGCCTGGCAGGAGGACACCAAACCCGCCGACGTCAACCCGAACGACTACTACTACCGGCCCCCGGACGGGCGGTGAGGGGCCCGGGGCCGCGCGGTGCACCTGCGACGACCGAGGCGGTCGGCTGGTCGTAAGGTACGAGCATGTCCCTCGACGGGTGGAACCGGGTCCTGGTGCTGGGCGGCATCCGCTCCGGCAAGTCGCAGTACGCCGAATCCCTGGTGGCCGACGCGGCCACGGTGCGGTACGTGGCCACCGCAGCCGGTGACGACGGCGCGGAGTGGGCGGCCCGGCTGGCCGCGCACCGCGACCGCCGACCGGCAAGCTGGAGCACCGAGGAGACCGCGAGCGACCCGCGTCGGCTGGCCGACGTGATCGCCACCGCCCGGGCGGACGAGACCCTGCTCGTCGACGACCTGGGTGGCTGGGTGACCGTCCTGCTGGACCCCGCCCACCAGCCGGCCGACGACACCACCACGATCGAGGAACTGGTCGCCGCCATCCGGGAGTGTGCGGCGCGACTGGTGCTGGTCAGCCCTGAGGTCGGGCTCAGTCTGGTGCCGACGACCCCGCTGGGCCGGGCCTTCACGGATGCGCTGGGGCTGGTCAACCGGGCCGTGGCGGAGGTCTGCGACACCGTGCTGCTGGTGGTCGCCGGCCAGCCGTGCCAGCTCAAGCCGCCCGCCACCGTGCCCGCCGCCGACCCGGCCGGTGCGGGAGTGCCCGCCCAGACCGGGCCGGTCGGCGATGTCAGTGTGCCGGCCTCCCCGGCGGTGACGACGCCGCAGGCACGGCCCGCAGCGCCCGCTGTGGCGATCATCCCCGGAGGGTCGCTGCCGGTGGCGGCCGATGGACCGGAGATCGGGCCCGGGATGGAACTGCCCATGCCCGACCTGGACGCCGGGCCGCAGGCCCTGGAGCGGCTGGCCGGTCTGGACCTGCCGGGCCGTGGGTTCGGCGTGCTGGAGCAGGTGGTCGCCTTCGCCGCCACCACCCAGGGCACTTCGACCCCGCAACCCTGGGAGTCCGTACGGGTGCTGCTGGTGCACGGTGACCACGAGGGCGGTTCGGCGGCCGGTACCCGGTCCGGTGATTCGGCTCGCCGCGCCGAGCAGGCCCGTTCCGGTCAGGGGGTGCTCGCCCGGCTGGCCGCCGAGAGTGGAGCGGCGCTCCAGGTGATCGAGGCCCCGACGGCCGCACCGATCGAAGACGGGCCGGCCCTGACCGCCGAGCAGGTCGAGTCCGCGCTGCGCTACGGCTGGCGGCTGGCCGAGGAGGCCGTCGACGCCGGCGTACAACTGCTGGTGCTGGCGGCGTGCGGCGCCGGCACCGAGGCCGCAGCGGCTGCCGTCCTGGCGGCGACCGCCGGGGCGGAGGCGCCCGCCGTGCTGGCCCGGGTGATCAACCGCGGGGAGTACGACGATGTGGCCTGGATGGCCCGGTGCGCGGCGATCCGGGACGCCCTGCAGCGCTGCCGGGGCACCGCCCGGGAGGCCAAGGAGGTGCTGGCCCAGGTCGGCGGTGGCGACATCGCCGTGGCCACCGGGATCCTGCTGGGCGCCACCGCCCGCCGCACTCCGGTGCTGCTGGACGGGCCGGTCGGCATGGCCGCCGGGCTGGTCAGCCGGGATCTCGCCGGCCAGGCCCGGCACTGGTGCCTGTTGGCCGACCACGGCGGGCAGCCCGGCATCCGGCTAGCAGCCGACGTGCTCGGCCTGACCCCGCTGGCGGAGCTGAAGCTGGACCTCGGTGAGGGCGCGAACGCGCTGACCGTACTGCCGATGCTGCGCTCGGCGCTGACGCTGGCCGCCGCGCTACCGGCCCGCCCGGACCCGGCCGCCGAGGTCCCGACCGAATCGGTAGAGCCCGACTCCCCCGAGCCCGACTCCCAGGAGCTTGACTCCCCCGAGCCTGACTCCCAGGAGCCTGACTCTCAGGAGCCTGACTTCCGGGAGCCGGAGCCGGAAGGGCCCGGGCCGACCAGCACCTCAGCCGCCTCGGCGGACCACTCCGGCTCGCGTGCCGGCTGACCTGCGGCTGCTCGGCGACGGGGTCCGGCTGGCCCTGACCACCCTCACGGTGGCACCCGTGCGCGCCGGCAGCGTCGACCGGCGCACGGCGGGTACGGCGATGACCCTAGCCCCGGCCGTCGGCGCCCTGCTGGGACTGCCGGTCGCCGGGATTCTGCTGCTGCTCGGCGCGCTCACCGCACCCCTTGTCGCCGCCGGGGTGGCCGTGGCGGTCAGCGCCCTGCTCACCCGGGGCCTGCACCTGGACGGGCTGGCCGACACGGTGGACGCCCTGGGGTCGTACCGGCGGGGACCGGCCGCCCTGGAGATCATGAAGAAGCCGGACGTCGGCCCCTTCGGGGTGGTCGCGCTGGTGCTCGTCCTGCTGGTGCAGGCGGCGGCGCTGGCCGAGTTGGCCGGTGGCGAGGCTCCGGCCGTGCTCGCGGCGATCGTCACCGCCACCGCAGCCGGTCGCCTGGGCGTGACGGTCGCCTGTCGACGGGGGGTTCCGGCCGCCCGCCCGGAAGGTCTAGGCGCGCTGGTGGCCGGCACGGTCGGCCCGGTAGCCCTGGCCGCCGGCATCGCCGGGGTCACCCTGCTGGCGGTGGCCGCGGTGCCGGACCGTCCCTGGCAGGGGCCGCTGGCCGTGCTCACCGCCCTCGCCGTCGCGGTAGCGGTGCTGCGACATGTGGTACGCCGACTCGGCGGGATCACCGGCGACGTGCTCGGCGCCGAGGTCGAACTGGTCACCACGCTGGTCTACCTGGGACTGGTGCTGTCCGGCTGAGCCGGACCACCGGTGGCGGGTAGCGTTTCCCCACGACAGCACCGGCACGCCTGGCAGGGGAACCTCATGCTCATCACCGACGACTTCCTGCCCGTACCGGTCCCCGAGTCGCTGAACGCCACCTACCTGGTGCCGACGACCGGGCTGCCGGCGGTGAGCGCCCGCACGGCGGTACGGGGTCTGGCCGGTCGGCTGGCCGAACCGGTGCACGGGCTGGCCAAGCAGATGCTGGACAGTCCACTGATGAGTGTCGACGTACGCCCGATCAGCGAGTTTCCGGAGCTGCCGCCGGACCTGCTCACCGCCTTCGGCGCCAGCCAGGCCCAGCTGGATCGGCTGGCCGCGGCCACCCATCTGGTGGTGGTGCAGGCCGAGTACCGACCGGGGTGGCCCCCGGCCCACGAGTGGGCGGCCCGGGCGGTGGCCGCGGCGATCGCCGAGGCGGTCGACGGCGACGTGGTCGACGTGTTCGGGTTGCAGTTCCTGGACCCGGTGGCGGCGCTGCGGTCGTTGCCGGACGAGCGGGGCCGGGTCCGCCTGGTCGACTGGGTGCTGGTGCCCTACTCCTCCGACGCCGAGGGGCTGTGGTTCACCACCAAGGGGCTGCGCCGCTTCGGTCTGCTGGAGTTGCAGACCCAGGGGGTACCGGACCATCTGACCCGGGCCTGGGGCGCGGTGATGACCGGAGCCGCCCGCCGACTGCTGCGCGACTGGACCGACGGGCTCAGCGGCGAGGAGGTACCCGCCTTCGTGCAGCTACCCGTACTGGCCACGGTGACCGGGCATGACATCGCGGTGGCGTACGGCAATCCGGAACAGCACGGGGCGACCGCGCCGGTGCTGCTGCGGCTGGAACTGGACCCGGCCACGGATCCGGAGGCCGACTCGTTCCTCAGCCTGCGCCCACCGGCCGGGCACCCCGGCCCGGACGGGCGCTACTTCGCCGCCGCCTGCGCCACCCTCTTCGCCGGCATCCAGCCCGATGTGCGGTACGCCCGCTCCGGAGACGCGATGAGCCGGGCGATCGCCACCGCCCGCGCCGGCCTGGGCGACATCCGGGCCCGCTTCCGCGCCGGCCAGCTGCCACCGGAGACCCAACTGGTGGTCAAGTACGGGCTGCCCGGCGAGGACGGTCCCGAGTACGTCTGGGCCGGGGTGACCTCCTGGGACACCCCGGAGCGGGTGGTCGGCGCCAGCGCCAGCGACGCCAACACCGACCCCACCGTACGCATCGGTTCCCCGGTGGTGATCGAAGCCACCGACATCGTCGACTGGGCCCTGCTCGACTCCACCGGCGTCATCGAAGGCGGCTGGACCCAGGCCGTCCTGGACGCCGGCGAGAAACCCACCCCCTGACGGGGTTATTTGACGGAGGGGTGGGTGAAGGGAGGGCGGGTCAGGTGGGCGGGGGTGCGGCGGCCCCGGATGTCCACCTGGAGTTCGGCGCCGTCGGGGAGGGCCGGGGCGGTGTCGATCAGGGCCAGGGCGATGCCCTGCTTGTTCGTGGGGCTGAAGGTGCCGCTGGTGACCGTGCCTACCTGGGTGTCGCCGTGGAAGACGGCCATGCCGGGGCGGGGAATGCCCCGACCGGCGATGGTCAGGCCGCGCAGCGTACGCCCGGGACCGGCGGCCTTCTCCGCTAGCAGGGCCTCGCGGCCCCAGAAGGCCGGCTTGTCCCAGCCCACCGCCCAGCCGGTGCGGGCCTGCACCGGGGTGATCTCCAAGGACAGGTCCTGCCCGTGCAGGGGGTACCCCATCTCGGTACGCAGGGTGTCCCGGGCGGCCAGCCCGCAGGCCTGGGGTGCCGGCTCGGCGGCGAACAGGGCGTCCCAGACCGCTACCGCGTCGGCGGCCGGGATGACCAGCTCGTAGCCACGCTCGCCGGTGTAGCCGGTCCGGCACACCGTCAGCTCGACCCCGTCCAGGGTCGCCGGGGAGAAGCTCATGTACTCGTGCCCGGTGGGCAGGCCCAGGGCCTCCAGCAGCTCCGCGGAGCGGGGCCCCTGGACCGCCAGGATGGCGTACGCCTCGTGCTCGTCGGCGATCGTGATCTGCGGCGGGGCGGCGGCGCGCAGTCGGCGTACCACCTCGGCGGTGTTCGCGGCGTTCGGGATCAGGAAGACGTGGTCGTCGGCGTACCGGTAGGCGATGATGTCGTCCACCACCCCGCCGGTGGCCTCGTCGCAGCAGAGGGTGTACTGCGCCCGGCCCGCCTCGATCCGGTTCAGGTCGTTGCTGAGGCAGGAGTTGACGAACTCCACCGCCCCCGGGCCGGTCACCCGCACCTTGCCCAGGTGCGACACGTCGAACACGCCGACCTCGGTCCGTACCGCGGTGTGTTCCCGCAGCACCCCGCCGCCGGCGTACTCCAGGGGCATCTCCCAGCCACCGAAGGGGGCGAACTTGGCGCCCAGGGCGGTGTGCCGCTCGGCCAGCGGGGTACGACGCAGCCGGGTCTCGACGGCGTCGGTGGTCACGTCGGTCATGGGTCGCAACTTACCGGGAACCACCGGTCTGGTTAGCATCGGCGGGACCCCCGGGGATGATCCGGCGGGCAGCATGAACGCCCGGCGGGTGACCATCCGCCGCCAACTCCATCGCCGGTACGCCACGATGCGACCGGCCCGGCCTGCCCGGGAGCAGCTTCCGTGACATCGTCCAGCACCACCCTGAGCCTGGTCGACACCGACCCCGCCGAACTCGCCGTCGACGCGATCGTGATCGGTGTGCACAGTACGACCGGCGAGGACGCCACCACCGGTCCCGCCGGCAGGCTGCTGCTCGCCAGCGGCGCGGAGAGCATCGCCGCCGCCTTCGACGGCAAGTTGACCGAGACCCTGGCGCTGCTCGGCACGACCGGCGGCCCGGGTGAGGTGATCAAGCTGGCGACCCTGGGCACCATCACCGCCCCGGTGATCGCCGCGGTCGGCCTCGGCCCGGAGCCCAGCGGTGCGGCGCCGGCCCCGGAGACCTTGCGCCGGGCCGCGGGGGCGGCGGTACGGGCCCTGGCCGGTGCGACGAAGGTGGCGCTGGCCCTGCCGCTGCCCGACGACGCCGACGCGTGTGCCGCGGTGCGTGCCGTCGCCGAGGGGGCGCTGCTGGGTGGGTACCGGTTCGCCGGCTACAAGACCCGGCCGCAGCCGGCCCGGCGGGAGCCGGTGGCCGAGGTGCTGATCGCCGTGCCGGACGCCGCGGACGCCGGTGCCCGGGCCGAGGTGGACCGGTCCGTGGCGGTGACCAACGCGGTGCGGGTCACCCGGGACTGGGTCAACACCGCCCCGAACGATCAGCGTCCGCCGGTCTTCGCCGAGGCCGTCGCCGAGGCCGCCCGGGCTGCCGGGCTGGGGGTGGAGGTGCTCGACGAGGTAGCGCTGCGCGAGGGGGGATACGGCGGCATCATCGCGGTCGGGCAGGGCTCGGAGGCTCCGCCTCGGCTGGTGAAGCTGACCTACACCCCCGCCGGGGGTGGCACCGGCAAGCGGGTGGCGCTGGTCGGCAAGGGCATCACCTTCGACACCGGCGGCATCTCGATCAAGCCGGCTCAGGGCATGTGGGAGATGAAGTCCGACATGGCCGGGGCGGCGGCGGTGGCCGCGACCATGCTGGCGGTGGCCGACCTGAAGCCGCCGGTGGCGGTGACCGCGTACGTGCCGATGGCGGAGAACATGCCCTCGGGCACCTCGTACCGGCCGGGTGATGTGATCACCATGTTCAACGGCAAGAAGGTGGAGGTGCTCAACACCGACGCCGAGGGCCGGATGATCCTCGGCGACGCGATGGCCCGCGCCTGCGCGGACGGCACCGACTACCTCTTCGAGACCTCGACCCTGACCGGTGGGCAGGTGGTCTCGCTGGGCAAGCGGATCTCCGGTGTGATGGGTACCCCGGAGCTGTGCGAGCGGGTCCGTACCGCCGGCGACACCGTCGGCGAGCCGGCCTGGCCGATGCCGCTGCCGGAGGACGTACGCAAGGGCATGAACTCCGATGTAGCCGACATCTCGCAGGTCAACGCGGGCATGGAGCGGGCCGGGCACATGTTGCAGGGCGGGGTGTTCCTCAGCGAGTTCGTCACCGACGAGGTGGCGTGGGCGCACATCGACATCGCCGGCCCGGCCTACCACTCCGGCGAGGCCACCGGCTACTGGACCAAGGGCGGCACCGGGGTACCGGTGCGCACCCTGCTGCACCTGATCGAGGACATCGCCGCCAACGGCTGAGCTGCGAGAAGGGCCCCCTGCTCGACGCATCGCGCCGGGCAGGGGGCCCTGTCACATGTCGGTCAGTACAGCTCCGGGCGGCGCTTGCGGCGCTCGTTGTAGTCCCGCATGCGCTGCGGGTAGCCCATCAGCGCCACGTCGTAGACCGGGATGCTCAGCCGGTAGGCGAAGCGCCGCGCCCCGTCCGGCCCGTTGATCCGCCGCCGGGTCCACTCGCCGTCGTCGGCGATCAGGATGACAGTGGTCTCGGTAACCGTGGTACGCGGCTCGATGTACGCCTCGACCCCTTTGCGGGTCCGGACAAAGTTCTCAAGATGCTCCAGATCGGCGCGATTGGCCGTACGGTCGGGTTCGGCCGCTCGTGCCCGCTTGCGTCGCCGGAACAGTCCCACTGAGCCGTCTCCCCACCTGTCCGCGTCATCGAAGGCAGTGCCAAGGGTACGTGGCACCAACGTGTCATTGGGCACCTCGGTACGCGCTCTCGACCCGGTGGTGACAAGATGGCCGAGGTGGGGTGTATCCCTGTTACCCCGCCGTGACCCCCGATGCAGCGAAGCGACCTGGGAGTTGAACGTGAGCGAGCCGAACGACGCAACCTTCGACATCGTCATCCTCGGAGGTGGTAGCGGCGGCTACGCGACCGCGCTGCGCGCCGCCCAACTGGGCCTGTCGGTGGCCCTGGTGGAGAAGGGCAAGCTCGGCGGCACCTGCCTGCACAACGGCTGCATCCCCACCAAGGCGCTGCTGCACGCCGCCGAGATCGCCGACCAGACCCGCGAGTCCGAGCAGTTCGGTGTGAAGGCCGAGCTGGTGGGCATCGACATGGCGGCGGTCAACTCGTACAAGGACGGGGTGATCTCCCGGCTCTACAAGGGCCTGCAGGGTCTGGTCACCGGCAACAAGGCCATCACCTTCATCGCGGGCGCCGGCAAGCTGGTCGCGCCGAACGCGGTCGAGGTCGACGGCAAGCGGTACACCGGCCGCAACATCGTGCTGGCCTCCGGGTCGTACGCCAAGAGCCTGCCGGGCCTGGAGGTCGACGGCGAGCGCGTGATCACCAGTGACCACGCCCTGGTCCTGGACCGGGTACCCAGCTCCGCGATCGTGCTGGGCGGCGGCGTGATCGGCGTGGAGTTCGCCAGCGTGTGGAAGTCCTTCGGGGTGGACGTCACCATCATCGAGGCGCTGCCCCGCCTGGTCGCCGCCGAGGACGAGGAGTCCTCGAAGGCCCTGGAGCGGGCCTTCCGCAAGCGGAAGATCAACTTCAAGGTCGGCAAGCCGTTCGAGAAGGTCGAGAAGACCGACAACGGCGTCAAGGTGACCATCGCCGGCGGCGACACCGTCGAGGCCGAGCTGCTGCTGGTCGCCGTCGGCCGGGGCCCGAACACCGCCAACCTCGGGTACGAGGAGCAGGGCGTCAAGATGGACCGCGGCTACGTGCTGACCGACGAGCGGCTGCGCACCAGCGTGCCGAACGTCTACGCCGTCGGCGACATCGTGCCCGGCCTCCAGCTCGCTCACCGGGGCTTCCAGCAGGGCATCTTCGTCGCCGAGCAGATCGCCGGGCAGAACCCGGCGGTGATCGACGAGGCGGGCATCCCGCGCGTCACCTACTGCGACCCGGAGCTGGCCTCGGTCGGCCTGACCGAGGCGAAGGCCAAGGAGCAGTACGGCGCCGACAACATCAAGACCTACAACTACAACCTCGGCGGCAACGGCAAGAGCCAGATCCTCAAGACGACCGGCTTCGTCAAGCTGGTCCGGGTCGCCGACGGTCCCGTGGTCGGCGTGCACATGGTCGGCGCCCGGGTCGGCGAGCTGGTCGGCGAGGCGCAGCTGATCTACAACTGGGAGGCGTACCCGGGTGAGGTCGCGCAGCTGGTGCACGCCCACCCGACGCAGAATGAGGCTCTGGGCGAGGCGCACCTGGCCCTCGCCGGCAAGCCGCTGCACGCACACGCCTGACCACGAGGTAATCCGCGGCGTCCGGCGACGGGCGATGATCCCCCCACCAGGGAAATGAAGGAGTCTGGAGAACATGCCGGTATCGGTCACCATGCCCCGGCTCGGCGAGAGCGTCACCGAGGGCACCGTCACGCGCTGGCTCAAGCAGGAGGGTGACACCGTCGAGGTCGACGAGCCGCTGCTCGAGGTGTCCACGGACAAGGTCGACACCGAGATCCCGTCCCCGGCCGCCGGCGTGCTGACCCGCATCGTGGTGGGCGAGGACGAGACGGCGGAGGTCGGCAGCGAACTCGCGGTGATCTCCGGCGAGGGCGAGTCGGCCGGTGGCCCCTCCGAGCGGCAGGCCCCCGCCGAGCACCAGGAGTCACCCCCCGCCGAGCAGGCCGCCGAGGCTGCCGCGCAGCCGCAGGCCGAGGCGGAGCAGTCGGCCGTCGAGGAGCCGGCCGAGCAGCCGGCCCCGGCCGCCGCCGGATCGGGCGAGGGCACCCCGGTGCAGATGCCCGCGCTGGGCGAGAGCGTCACCGAGGGTACGGTCACCCGCTGGCTCAAGCAGGTCGGCGAGACCGTCGAGGTGGACGAGCCGCTGCTGGAGGTCTCCACCGACAAGGTCGACACCGAGATCCCCTCGCCGGTGGCCGGCACCGTCCTGGAGATCAAGGTCGCCGAGGACGAGACCGCCGAGGTCGGCGCCACCCTGGCCGTGGTCGGCACTGCCGGTGCCGCCCCCGCCGAGGCCAAGCCCGAGCCGAAGCCGCAGGCGGAAGCCAAGCCGGAGCCGAAGGCCGAGCCGGAGTCCCGGGTCTCCGAGCCGACGCCCGGTGTCTCCTACAACGAGCCGGCCGCGGAGGCCGAGACCTCGGCGGAGCCGGCCAAGGCCGAGCAGGCCGCCACTCCCCCGGCCCCGACCGCCCAGCCCACCCCGGCGCCCAGCGCCAACGGCGAGGCGGCCGGCTATGTGACTCCGCTGGTGCGCAAGCTGGCCAGTGAGCACGGGGTCGACCTGGCCACGGTCAACGGCACCGGTGTCGGTGGCCGGATCCGCAAGCAGGACGTGCTGGACGCGGCGGAGAAGGCCCGTGCCGCCAAGGCCGCACCTGCTCCGGCCGCAGCCCAGCCGGCCCCGGCCCCGGCCGCTCAGGCCAAGCCGGCCGCCAAGCCGCAGCCGAGCGCCAAGCGGGGCACCACCGAGAAGCTGCCCCGGATCCGGGCCGCCATCGCCAAGCGGATGCACCAGTCGCTTCAGGAGACCGCGCAGCTGACCACGGTCGTCGAGGTGGACGTCACCAAGGTCGCCAAGCTGCGGGCCCGGGCCAAGGACTCCTTCCTCCAGCGGCACGGGGTCAAGCTGTCCTTCCTGCCGTTCTTCGCCCTGGCGGCCATCGAGGCCCTCCAGACGTACCCGATCGTGCAGGCCCAGATGGACCTCGACGCGGGCACGATCACCTACCCGGACGCCGAGAACCTCGGCATCGCGGTGGACACCGAGCGGGGCCTGCTGGTGCCGGTCATCCACAACGCCGGTGACCTGAACCTGGGCGGCATCGCCAAGCGCGTCGCCGACCTGGCCGAGCGCACCCGGACCAACAAGATCAGCCCGGACGAGATCGCCGGTGCGACCTTCACGCTGACCAACACCGGCAGCCGGGGCGCGCTGTTCGACACCCCGATCGTGCCGTCGCCGCAGTCGGCGATGCTCGGCACGGGTGCCGTGGTCAAGCGCCCGGTCGTGGTCAACGACCCCGAACTGGGCGAGGTCATCGCGGTCCGCTCGATGGTCTACCTGGCCATGTCGTACGACCACCGCATCATCGACGGCGCCGACGCGGCCCGCTTCCTGACCGCGGTCAAGGAGCGGCTCGAGGCCGGCAACTTCGAGGCCGAACTGGGCCTCTGACCCACCACGAAGGGCGCCCCCGGTTCACCGGGGGCGCCCTTCCACGTCCGTCCCCCTCCCTCCCCCACCCTCCCCCTCCCGCCTCGCCCGGACCAGCCCGGACCAGCCCGCCCCGTCGATCTTGCAGTTTCGGTCGCCGAATTGTCGGCATGCACCCCTTATGCGGCGACCAAAAGTGCAAGATCGACGAGAAGATCGGCGACGGGCTCGGGGACGGGGGTGTGCGGGGCAGGGGTGGGGGTGGATTTTGGCGCGGGTGGTGGGGTGAGCTTGGGAAACTCGGGCGGTGAGCGACAGGGGGCGGCGGGGTCGGCTGGGGCCGGCCGTCGGGATTGCGCCGGGGGCCCGGGTCGACAAGTTCGAGATCTTCTTCGATCTGGTGTTCGTCTTCTCGTTCTTCAACATCGCCCGGACCACGGCTACCGAGCTCACCGGGCGCAGCCTGTTCCACGCCCTGCTCGTGCTGGCGGTGCTCTGGTGGTGCTGGGTGGTACACACCGTGGTGGCCACCCGGGTACGGATCGGCGAAGGCTTCGTGCCGGTGCTGATGGTGGCCGGCATGGCCGCGCTGTTCTCGTTCGCCCTGGCCCTGCCGCAGGCCTTCCAGAACTCGCACGGCACCCAGGCCGGGCCGGTCGTCGTGGCGGTCAGTTACGTGGTCATCCGCGCCGTGCACCTGGCCCTGTTCGTGCACATCCTCCGGGACAACCCGGCGGAACGTCGGCAGCTGATCCGGTACGCCCCGGAACTGGGCCTGAGCACCGTTCTGCTGCTCGTGGCGGCGCTGCTGCCCGGCCAGCTCGCCGACTCGGGCCTGGCCGAGGTGATCCGGGACGGGCTGTGGGTCACCGTCATCCTGCTCCAGTACGGCACCGGCCTGCTAGCCAGCAGTTGGGGCTGGGAGGTCACCTCCGCGGAGCACTGGACCGAACGGTACGACCTGATCCTGATCATCGCCCTGGGCGAGTCGGTGATCTCCATCGGCCTGGGCAGCAACCTGATCGGCCAGCCGCCCACCTGGCCGGGGATCACGGCGGCCATCCTGGGGATCGTCTTCACCGCCGCCCTGTGGTGGCTGCACTACGACGTGATCGGCCCGGCCGCCCGGATCGCCCTGCACGCCACCCGGGGCCGGCCCCGGGTGCTGATGGCCCGCGACGCGTACGCGTATCTGTACCTGCCGATGATCGCCGGGATCATCCTGTTCGCCCTCGGCGCCGAGGGCATCGTGCACGACATCGCCGAGCCGGGGGTGCCCTTCAGCGAGCCGGCGCACGGCCCGGACGTGCCCCTGCTGTACGGCGGGGTGATCTGCTATCTGGCCGGCAACATGCTGTTCCAGCTGCGTACCCTGCGCACGCTGTCCTGGCTGCGGCTCGGCACCTTGGCGGTGTTGGCGGCCAGCATTCCGCTGGCCATGAGGCTGCCCGGGCTGGTCACCATGGGTCTGCTCACCGCGATCTGCCTCGGCCTGGTCATCGCCGAGGTGGTGCTGATGACGGAGGGCCGGCAGGCGCTTCGCGCGGTGGTCTACGAGGAGCGGACCGCGCACGAGGCCCATGAGGCCGCCTACCGGGCCCGCTGGCACGAGAACCCGCCCGACACGACACTCTGAACCCTGCCGCCCTCCACACCCGACTGTCCGAAAGACATCAGAATGCCGCCGGAGAGACATCGAGCCGCGACCCGGTAGCCGTCCGGAAGACACCGACTTGCGCCCCGGTGAGCATTCGACGAATGGCGGATGATCCACGAGGATTCCCCGGGCTGTTTCCGGTACCTGACGGAAACCACCTGCTTGCGCTCCCACCTGGCGTTTTCTTCACCCGTTCGGCGGAGACGGCGCGGGACCCGTGATCGGTACGGTCCTACGCACACGACGCGTCCTTCCTTATGGAACCCCCCGCGTCGGTCGTTCCACCGAAAGGCAGGCAATGACACTTCGATCCCCCTCTCGGCCCCGCCGGGGTCGGCAAGTCCTCGGCGTGATCGCCGCCGGGCTGCTCCTGGCCGGTGCCCTGCCGGGCACCGCGTCGGCTGCGGAGCCCGATCCGCGAGTCGGGCTCGGGGCCGGCTGGCTCGACGCCGAAACGGCGATCAGCAACCTGGAGCACCTGGCCAACCGTCCCAAGCCGGCGGGCTTCGTCGACCCCAACAACCCGGGCGCCGGCTCCTTCATCGCCTCGGACCTCGGTTTCGGCGGCAAGTACGCCGTCCTGGGCAACTACAACGGCTTCAACATCATGGATGTCTCGAAGCCGGCCGACCCGACGCTGGTCACCAGCGTGGTCTGCCCGGGTGGCCAGGGTGACCCCTCGGTCTTCGGCAACCTGGTCTTCATGTCGGTCGAGGAGACCCGCGGGCGCGTCGACTGTGGCACCAACAGCAGCGTCGGCACCCGGTTCCAGGGCGTCCGCATCTTCGACATCAGCGACGTGCGCAACCCGGTGCAGGTCGCCGCGGTGCAGCTCTGCCGCGGCTCGCACACCCACACGGTGGTGACGGACCCGAAGGACAAGAAGCACGTCTACATCTACAACTCCGGTACCGCCGGGGTGCGGCCGGCCACCACCATGGAGGGCTGCAACAACAACCCGGCCGACGGTGACAACCCGTCGCGCTGGCGCATCGAGGTCATCAAGGTTCCGCTGGCCGCTCCCCAGCAGGCCGCCGTGGTGAACGAGGCTCGCCTGTTCACCGACCCGGCGACCGGCCGGATCGACGGCCTGCAGAACGGCCCGACCACGCCGCGTCACCCGTCCGGTGGCAACTGGTCGCCGTCGCCGAACACCAACACCTGCCACGACATCACCGCCTACCCGGCGATCGGGCTGGCCGCTGGTGCGTGCCAGGGCAACGGCATCCTGGTGGACATCTCGGACCCGGCGAACCCGGTCCGGATCGACGAGGTCTCCGACCCGAACTTCGCGTACTGGCACTCGGCGACGTTCAACAACGACGGCACCAAGGTCATCTTCACCGACGAGTGGGGCGGCGGTAGCGGTGCTCGCTGCCGCGACACCGACCAGCCGGAGTGGGGCGCCAACGCCATCTTCGACATCGTCAAGCGCAAGATGGAGTTCCGCAGCTACTACAAGCTGCCGGTTCCGCAGACCCTGGCCGAGAACTGCGTCGCGCACAACGGTTCGCTGATCCCGGTCCCCGGCCGTGACATCATGGTCCAGGCCTGGTACCAGGGCGGTCTCTCGGTGTTCGACTTCACCGACTCCGCCAACCCGCAGGAGATCGCCTTCTTCGACCGCGGCCCGATCAACCCGGACCGGATCGTCAGCGGCGGCTACTGGTCGGTGTACTGGTACAACGGCAACCTGTTCGGCAACGAGATGGCTCGCGGCCTTGACACGTTCGCGCTGAAGCCCAGCGAGCACCTGTCTGCGGCCGAGATCAAGGCGGCTACGCAGGTCAAGCTGCCCGAGTTCAACGCCCAGCACCAGCCGAAGATCAAGTGGAAGCCGAGCTTCGCGGTCTCCCGGGCGTACTTCGACCAGGCGGTCCGGGCCAAGAGCCTGAGCCGCACGCAGGCCCACGTGGTGGACCAGCTCATGCAGCAGGCTGAGAAGTCCGCTTCCAAGGACCTGCGCCTCGTGGCGAAGATCCAGCTCCTCGCGGCCTCCGCCGCCGTCTGGGGGCCGGAGAACAAGGAGCTGAAGAAGTCCCTCCAGGACCTCCGTAACTCGCTCTGATCTGTTCCTGAAGTAGAGGGGCACCTCGGCTCGAAACCATTCGAGCCGAGGTGCCCCTCGCCTTTGCGTCACCTCGCCGTGGCCCCGGCCGAAACCGAGCCGACGGTACGCCGTGGTCCTGGCCGGAAACGACCTGACGGGTACGCCGTGGTCCTGCTCGGACAGCAGGACCACGGCGAGGATGTCAGCGCATCGCGGCCAGCATCTTCTGCATCCGGGTGATCTCGATGCTCTGGTCGGCCTCGAACTCCCGGGCGAACTGGTCGGCGGCCGGTTCCAGCCCGCCGCCGGAGGCGTACAGCTCCTCCACCATCGACACCGCCCCCTCGTGGTGACGGATCATCAGGGTGAGGAACAGCTTGTCGAACTCCGCGTCCCGAGCCTGCTTGAGCTCGTCGAACTGCTCGGGGGTGAGCATGCCCGGCATCAGCTCGTGCCCGGAGTGACCGGCGTTCGGCCCGCTGGTCGGCACGTTGCGCTCCTCCAGCCACTGGTTCATCAGCGCGATCTCGTCCCGCTGGGAGACGTCGATCCGCTTGGCCAGCAGCCTGATGTCCGGGTTCTTCGTACGGTCGTTCACCAGGGCCGTCATCGTCAGGGCCTGCTGGTGGTGCGGGATCATGCCCTGGATGAACATCGTGTCCGCGGCGGTGAACTTGGGTGGCGAAATCTTCGCCACCTCTTCCTCGGAGAGGGTCTTACCCACCTGGCCCGGGGCACCCGGCTGGACCACATGAGAGCTCGGCGGCTGGTACGGCGGTGGTTCGCTGTCCGGCCAGGCGGCGTACGCCACCCCCGAACCGACCACGGCCGTGAGGGCCACGGCCGAAATGATCATGCGACGAGACAGCGCCATGACTCACGTACCCAATCTCAGGTTGAGCTGCACAGATATGAAGGCCATAGTGCCTCATGCCGCAGGAGGTCACCAGGGACCGGGCGGCTTTCGGTGGGTCAACCACGGGTCAGCGGACGGCTGGCTGGTCGGGTAACGGAGGCGGTGGTCTCGTGGCTTGAGCGCCGTCATCTCGACCCGCGACCAATCTGTAGCACCTTGTAGCACGTCGGGTTAGAATCTGTCCGTGGCTGAGCACGCTCATCGGGAGATCACACAGCGAGAGCTGCGCAACGACTCGGGCACGATCATGCGCGGCGTGGAACGGGGTGAATCCTTCATCATCACGCGTAACGGCACCCCGATCGGGAAGCTGATCCCGCTCCGGCGGCGCACTTTCGTACCGCGCGCCGAGGTGATGGCCGCCTTCGCCACCGCTCCTGTGCTCGACGTCGAGAAGTTCCGTCGGGACATCGACGCGACGGCTGACCAGGATCCGTTCAGTCGTGAGTGGTGACTCTCCCGTCCGGGGCCTGATCGACACCAACATCGTCATCCATCTCGCTGCCCTCGACCCCGACGAACTGCCCGAAGAGATGGTGATCAGCGCCGTGACGCTCGCGGAGCTGTCCGCCGGCCCACACCACGCCGACGACCAGGCCGAACGGGCCCGGCGAACCAGCGTGCTGCAACACGTCGAGGCCACCTTTGATCCACTACCGTTCGACGCCGAGGCAGCGCGAGCCTTCGGCATGCTCACCAGCGCGGTCCTGGCCACCGGCCGCACCACTCGCCGCCGGCTCGCCGACCTGATGATCGCCTCAGTGGCCCAAGCCAACGGTCTACCGCTCTACACGACCAATCCGAACGACTTCGCCGGACTGGAGGACCTGGTCCGCGTCCAGCCGGTACGCCGCCCCTGACCACACCCACGGCCGCCGGCCGAGCAGCGCCCGCGGAGAGCACCATCCACGGGAGCCGTGGCGCAGGCCCTTGCGGTAGTCCGAGGCGAACTCGTCGTCACTTCGCACCGGCTGAGGGCCCCGCGATACGGCCAGTCTGGACCTATCGCACGCGCGTGATCGCGCTCGATCCTGGATCGAGTGGCGTCGGCGTCGCTGCGTGGCCACTCGATCCCAGATCGAGCGCGATCATGGCTGCGCCGACCGGAACATGTCCCGGACACGGGAGAAAGCTGAAGGCAGATCTGGCCGCCAGCACTGTTCAAGGTGCAGGCAGCTTGGTGGCGCCGTGGAGCTTCGCCCTCGACTCTTCGATCCCGTCAGTCCGCCAGGCGAAGCTCGATCCTGTCAGTCCGCCGGGGGACGCTCGGTCACGAAGACGCCGACGCCGTGCACACCTTCCACCAAGCCTTGCATCTGCAGCACGAGAATCGCCTGGCGCACGACGGTCGCGGAGACATTGTGCTCCTGTTTGAGCTGCGCGGTCGACGGCAGCTTCGCTCCCGGCGCGAGCTCGCCGGATTCGATCTGCGCCCGAATCCCATCGGCCAACTGCGCCCACTTCGCTTTGGCGGGCATACACACACTCCCAGGTCTGCACCGCCATTCGACCACGAACAACTTTGTAGGACAAGCAAGGAGTAGTCCGGCCTTACACAACAAGTCGTGTAAAGCTCCCAATGACTGGTTCCCAGGTCTGCAAACCGGAGCTGGTCGTCCTGCAGGACCGCCCGGCCGACCGCTTCCCCCGAGGGTCGGCCGGGTGACCGCCCATGCCCGTCACCCGACAGACGGGCTTCACCAGCAGGCCCGGGGTGGGTGCCGGGCTCCGGTCGGCTGCGCACCGGCCGCCCCCGCCCGCCTCGGCGCCACTTTCTGTCTGGAGGTACGACATGCAACCGGTGACCGAACCCGTGGCGCTGCTGGTCTACCTGGGCGGGCTGCTGCACGACGCGGCCGACCAACTGCACACGCTCAACCCGCACGGCGGTTCGGCGCCGGCGCAGCTCTTCGACCGCTTCCTCGGCTGGGCGCTGATCCGACGAGCGGTGGACGACCCGACTCGGCACCCGGTGCCGGGAGCGTCTGCCTCCGGGGCGCAAGCTATTTCGCCGCGTGACCGACCAGACAGGGTCGGGCTGCTGCGCGTACCGGAAGATATGAGGATGCGGATCCTCATGGCCGGCGCGTCCGGCTTCCTCGGCACCCGGCTGGTCGACCTGCTCGTCGCCGACGGGCACCAGGTGACCCGGCTGGTCCGGCGGCCACCGCGTACCCCGGACGAGCGGCAGTGGTCACCCTCGGCGGGCCAGCTGGACCCGGCCCTGGTGGCCGAGGCCGACGCGGTGGTCAACCTGGCCGGTGCCGGGGTGGGTGACCGGCGCTGGAACGACCGGTACAAGCAGTTGATCCGGACCAGCCGGGTGGACACCACGAGCACCCTGGCCATCACCATCGCCGGGTTGCCGGCCGCGGACCGACCGGAGGTGCTGCTGAACGCCTCCGCGATCGGCTGGTACGGCAACACCGGCGACCGGGTGGTCGAGGAGGACGCCCCGGCCGGGGAGGGCTTCCTGGCCGATGTGGCCCGGGTGTGGGAGGCCGCTACCCGGCCGGCCGAGGACGCCGGGGTACGGGTGGTGCGGCTGCGCACCGGGTTGCCGCTGCACCGCGAGGGTGGGCTGCTCAAGCCGATGCTGCTGCCGTTCAAGCTGGGCATCGCCGGGCGGCTGGGCAGCGGACGGCAGTGGATTCCGTGGATCTCGATGGTCGACTGGCTGAACGCCACCACCTATCTGCTCGCCCGCGCCGACCTGGCCGGGCCGGTGAACGTGGTCGGCCCGGCCCCGGTCACCAACGCCGAGTTCACCCGGGAGCTGGCCCGGCAGGTGCACCGTCCCGCCGTCATCCCGATCCCGGCCCTGGCCCTGAAGGTGGCCCTGGGTGGCTTCGCCCAGGAGGCCCTGACCAGCACCCGGGTCCTGCCCGGCGTACTGACCCGGGCCGATTTCCGCTTCCGCCACCCCGACCTGCCCAGCGCCCTGCGGGCCGGGCTCCAGGACTGACCCCGGCTCCGCTCAGCAGCCGATGGTCCAGTGGTTGGGGGCGATCTGCCGCAGGGCGGTGGTGTAGAAGGTGTTGTAGAGCCCCATCCGCTGGTTGGAGCCGTTGGCGTAGGCGTACCCACCGGAGTGGTAGGCCCGGCCGGCGACCACATGGGCGTAGTTGCTGGCGGTGACACAGGTCGGGACACCGGTAGGGCTCGGGGAGACCGTCGGGCTCGGCGACACCGTCGGGCTGGGGGTGGGCGGGGGCGTGCCACCGCCGTCCAGGCCGAAGAAGAGCGCGTCCCGGTACGTCGAGCAGATGGTGTCCAGGAAGTACGCCGCAGCGGTGCCGCACTGGTCCATGGCCGTACCCGGGTCGACCGGGGTGCCGTGGCCCATGCCGGAGATCCGGTACAGCCGTACCGCGTCCCTGCCGTACACCTCCAGGCTGGTGCCGCCGGGCAGTTGGGCGGTGCTGGTCGGGGTCTGCGTCACCCCGAGCACGTTGGTCCACTGGTCACGGGACTCCACGGCGTTGGCCGTCGCCACGGTGTAGTCGGCGGTGCCGTGCCAGATCGCCACCCGGGGGCGCGGGCCGGAGTGACCGGGGTGGGCGGCGCGCACCAGGTCACCCCACTGCGCCGGGGTCTTGTCCACCCCGGGGTTCATGCAGGAGAAGGCGTTGACCATGCCGGTGGCGCAGCGGTACGGCAGGCCGGCGATGACCGAGCCGGCGGCGAAGACCTCCGGGTAGGTGGCCAGCAGGGCCGCGCTCATCGCCCCGCCGCCGGACAGGCCGCTGACGTACACCCGGTCGGCGGCCGTGCCGTAGCGGGAGCGGGCGTGGTCGACCATCTGTTTGATGGACAGCACCTCACCCTGCCCCCGGCTGGTGTCGCCGATCTCGAACCAGTTGAAGCAGGCACTGGAGTTGTTGGCCGACCGCTGCTCGGGCACGATGACGGTGAACTTCCACTGGTCGGCGTACCTGCGCCAGCCGGAGTTGGCGAAGTAGCCGGCGGCGTCCTGGGCGCAGCCGTGCAGCAGCACGACGGCCGGGGCCCCGGCGGGCAGGTTGTCCGGCCGGTAGGCGTACATGGCCAGGTTGCCGGGGTTGGTGCCGAAGCCGGTGACCTGGGCCAGGGAGGCCGCCTGGGCGGGTACGGCGGCCGCCACCGGGGCGGTGGCGGCCAGGACCAGAGCGGCCAGTACGCCGGCCAGCCGGCCGAAGGGGGTACGGATGCGGCGCACGGGACCTCCCGAGGAATGTGATCTGGATCACCGATGATTACCGCGAGGTTACGCAGATGGATCCGGGCGATGACATGGCGAGGATGCACACATTCGTCGATGTCCGGGTGTGGGACCCCGGCTTGCACCCGGAAGGTGCCGGCGTGTCCGGACGCGGTTGGTAACGTCCGCTAGGTGCCCACCTCGCCGTCCGTGGCGTCCGCGCCCACCTCACCGGTACCCGTCACCCGTGATCGTCGCGCCGACCTGATCGTGACACTCGTCGCGCTGGCGCTCGCCGTCTGGGTGACAAGTGGGCTGTGGCGGGATCCGAACGGTCGCGCGATCACGGTCAACTCCAGCGACCAGGCGCTGTTCGAATGGCTGCTGGCCTTCGGCGGGCACGCGGTCAGCCACGGGGACAACCCCCTCTACACGTACCTGATCAACGTGCCGGACGGGGTGAACCTGGCGGTCAACACCTCGATCACGGTGTACGCGGTGGTCTTCGCCCCCCTGACGTACCTGATCGGGCCGCCGGCCACCTTCCTGGTGATCCTCACCCTGAACCTGGCCGCCACCGCGATCGCCTGGTACTGGCTGCTCTCCCGGCACCTGGTGCGCAGCCCACTGGCCGCCGCCGTCGGCGGGCTGTTCATCGGCTTCTCCCCCGGCATGATCTCGCACGCCAACGCCCACCTGAACTGGACCGCCGGTTGGCTGGTGCCGCTGCTGGTGTGGCGGGTCTTCGCGCTGCGCCGACCCGGGCACTGGCTGCGCGACGGGGTGATCCTGGGACTGCTCGTCGCGATCGCCTTCTCGATCGCCGCCGAGGGGCTGTTCTTCACCGCCCTGGCCCTGGGCCTGTTCGTGGCCGTCTGGGCGCTGCACCCGGCCAACCGGGCCGAGGCCCGGGCGGTGCTGCCGTCCTTCCTGCGGGGCCTCGCGGTGACCGCGGTGGTCGCGGGGGTGCTGCTGGCGTACCCCCTGTGGTTGCACTTCGCCGGGCCGCAGCGCTTCCACGGCACCGGCTTCGACCCGGTGATCCACTCCGAGGACATCGCCGCCTACGCGGCCTTCCCGCGCCGCTCCCTGGCCGGAGAGGCCGGCCTGCGTACCTCGCTGGCACCGAACCCCACCGAGGAGAACTCCTTCTTCGGGTGGCCGCTGCTGGTGCTCACCCTCTGCTGCTTCGTGCTGCTGTGGCGTCGGGCGGATCCGCGTCGCCGGGCCACCCTGTGGGCCCTGGGCGCCCTGGCGGTGGTCTTCAGCGTGCTCTCCTTCGGGCCGGTGGCGAAGGTCGACGGTCGGCGTACCGACCTGCCGATGCCCTTCGACCTGCTAGGGCACCTGCCGGTGGTGAACGCCGCGCTGCCCGCCCGGCTGGCCCTGGTGGTGACCCCGGTGATCGGCCTGCTGCTGGCGTACGCCATCGACCAGTTGCGGCAGCGACCACCGCGCCGGCCGGCGGCGGTGGCCTGGATCCTGGGTTTCGTGGCCGCGTTGCTGCCGCTGTTCCCTACCCCCCTGCTGACCAGCGAACGGGAGCCGATCCCCCGCTTCATCACCTCCGGCGCCTGGCGGGAGTACGTCTCCCCCGGCGGGGTGTTGACCCCGGTGCCGCTGGCCCTGGACGTCTACCCCGACGGGCAGCGCTGGCAGGCGTACGCCCTGGCCAACCGGCAGGGTGAGTTCGCGATCCCGTCCGGGTTCTTCCTCGGGCCCGGCGGTCCGGACGGCCGGGGCCGGATCGGGCCGGTGCCCCGGCCCTTCAGCGCCCTGCTCGACCAGGCCGCCCGCACCGGCCTGCCCCCGATCGTCACCGCAGGCACCCGCGAGGATGTCCGGGCCGACCTGGAGCACTGGCGCATCGAGACCGTGGTGCTCCCCGACGAGGTGCACGGGGCCAAGTGGCCGGTCGACGAGGAGGCGCTGCGCCGGACCCTGACCATGCTGCTCGGCGAACCGGAGCGGGTCGAGGACGTCTGGCTCTGGCGGGTCCGCGAGAACTGACCGCGGGTGAGCTGGCTCACCCCAGGTGACCAGCGAGTACGGGTCTAGGCTGGATCACGTGACCACGACGACCTCCGGCCTGACGGCCGTGCGCGCCGGTGTCCTCGACTACACCGCAGCCTGGGACGAACAGCGCCGCCTGCACGAGGCGGTGGTCTCCGGCGAGTCCGGCGACACCGTGCTGCTGCTGGAGCACCCGAGCGTCTACACCGCCGGCAAGCGCACCGAGCCGTGGGACCGCCCGATGGACGGCACCCCCGTGGTCGATGTGGACCGGGGCGGCAAGATCACCTGGCACGGTCCGGGGCAGTTGGTCGGCTACCCGATCCTGCGCCTGCCCGACCCGATCGACGTGGTCGCGTACGTACGGCGGGTCGAGCAGATGCTGATCGACGTGTGCGCCGAGTTCGGCCTGACCGCCGGCCGGGTCGAGGGGCGCAGCGGCGTCTGGGTGCCGGAGGACGACCGAGGCCCGGCCCGCAAGGTGGCCGCCATCGGCATCCGGGTAGCCCAGGGGGCCACCCTGCACGGCTTCTCGATCAACTGCGACTGCGACCTGACCCACTTCGACAAGATCGTGCCCTGCGGCATCCGCGACGCCGGAGTCACCTCCCTCTCCGCCGAACTGAACCGCCCCATCACCATCACCGAGGTCCTCCCCGTCGTCGAAACCCACCTCCCCACCCTCACCGCCTGACCCGTTCTGCCGCGTTGATCAAGAGGTTTGCGTCAGGATCGGCGCCGTCACCGACGCTCTTGATCAACTTTGAATGGGTGGGGGGATTCACAGGGGTTGGGGGGTGACGGGGGTCGCCCGCTGTTCATCGACGGCCGCCGTCCGACGTAGGCTCGTTTTCGTGACGATCGAGCACACCGCACCGACGACCGGCCAGGCCACGCGCAGCGCGACCCCCGCCCCAGAAGGGCGACGGCTGCTGCGCATCGAGGCTCGCAACGCCGAGACGCCGATCGAACGCAAACCCCCGTGGATCAAGGTCAAGGCCAAGATGGGCCCGGAGTACACCCAACTGCGCGGGCTGGTCTCGCGCGAAGGGCTGCACACGGTGTGCCAGGAGGCCGGCTGCCCCAACATCTACGAATGTTGGGAGGACCGGGAGGCCACCTTCCTCATCGGTGGTGACCAGTGCACCCGCCGCTGCGACTTCTGCCAGATCGACACCGGCAAGCCGGCCGAGTTCGACGCCGACGAGCCGCGCCGGGTGGCCGAGTCCGTGGTCTCGATGGGCCTGCGGTACGCCACCATCACCGGCGTCGCCCGTGACGACCTGCCCGACGGCGGTGCCTGGCTGTACGCCGAGACCGTCCGGCAGATCCACGCCCTGCAGCCCGGCTGCGGCGTGGAGCTGCTGATTCCCGACTTCAACGCCGTACCGGAGCAGCTCGCCGAGGTCTTCGGGGCGCGACCGGAAGTGCTCGCGCACAACGTCGAGACGGTGCCGCGGATCTTCAAGCGGATCCGGCCGGCGTTCCGCTACGAGCGGTCCCTGGACGTCATCCGGCAGGCCCGCGCCGCCGGTCTGGTGACGAAGAGCAACCTGATCCTGGGCATGGGCGAGGAGCGCGCCGAGATCTCCCAGGCGCTGCGCGACCTGCACGAGGCCGGCTGCGAGCTGATCACCATCACCCAGTACCTGCGCCCCTCCCCCCGGCACCACCCGGTGGAGCGCTGGGTCAAGCCGGAGGAGTTCGTCGAGCTGAGCACCGAGGCCGAGGAGATCGGCTTCGCCGGGGTGATGAGCGGGCCGCTGGTGCGCTCGTCGTACCGAGCTGGAAGGCTCTACCAGCAGGCCCTCTCCGCCCGCGAAGGTGCCGCCCAGACTGCCTGAGGTCCAGGCCGATCCGGCCGCCCGGGCACAGCACCCGGGCGCGGATCGGCCCTGGGTGGCCGACCACTAGACTTGGGGCCATGGCAAAGCCCCAGGAGAAGGTCTCGTTCGGTCAGCGGCTGAAGCAGATCGGGTTGGTGTTCCGCTTCACCGCCAAGCAGGACAAGTGGTTCGCGCCGCTGGCCGCCGGTGCGGTGCTGATCCCACTCGCGCTGACCGTCGTCGCGATCGTGCGCTGGGGCTGGCTGTGGCTGCCGCTGGGCATCCTGTTCGCCCTGCTCTTCCTGCTGATCGTGCTCAACCTGCGGTCCAACCGGGCGATGATGAACGCCGCCGAGGGGCAGCCGGGCGCCGCCGCGCAGATCATGGAGAGCATGCGCGGTGACTGGCGGGTCTCCCCCGCGGTCAGCTCGACCACCCAGATGGACATGGTCCACCTGGTCATCGGCCGACCGGGCGTGATCCTGCTGGCCGAAGGAAACCCGCAGCGGGTCCGCAGCCTGCTCGGCCAGGAGAAGCGTCGGCTAGCCAAGGTGATCGGCAACGCCCCGCTCTACGACTACGTGATCGGTCAGGAGGAGGGCGAACTGCCCATCCGCAAGCTGCGGATGACGCTGATGCGGCTGCCCCGCAACCTCAGCGGCAAGGACGTCAACTCCCTGGACAAGCGGCTCAAGGCCCTCACCGCCCGCCCGCAGATGCCCAAGGGCGCCATCCCCAAGAACCTCCGCCCGCCACGCGGCGCCCGCCAGATGCGCGGCCGCTGACCGCCCCGGCTCCGCATCGCCCCACCGCACCACCACCCGCCGCGTCCGCCGGCCCGCGCGTGCACAACCCCGCCCGCGCCCCGCGTCACGTCGGCGGGTGACCCCTGTGCGGCTACCCGCGTGCGCCGGTCACCCCCTCCGCGCCGAGGCCACTCCGCAGCACCCCGCAGCACCCCGCAGCGGCGATCATGCACTTTCGGTCGCCGTTATGCCAGGTATGAGCGGTTTGCCGAGACCAAAAGTGCATGATCGCGGGGCAAGAGGGGGCGCGGGTGGGCGGCGAGAGGCGAGGGCGAGGGGGGTCAGCGGGGGGCGGGGATGGTTACTGAGCGGGTCAGGCGGTCGTGTAGGCCGCGGCGGTGCTGGTCCATGAGGAGGGCGGGCACCACCAGGGCCAGGAGTACGCCGCGCAGCAGGGCGCGCAGCAGGCCGATCCGGCCACCGTCGGTCCAGTCCACGCAGCGGATCCGGGTCACGTACATGCCGGGGGTCTGGGCGAACAGGCCGAGGAAGACGGCGTACTCCACGATCAGCACGAGGACCGGCGCCCAGCCGTCGCGCGTCGGGCTGGCGAACAGGCCGGCCGCGAGCAGGCAGAGCACCCAGTCGATGATCAGCGCTCCGAATCGTCGCCCCAGATCGGCCGGTACGAAGTCCGGGTCGACTGCGGGCGGTGTCGGAGGGTGCGGCGGGGTTGTCACAGCGGCCAAGGTTACTCAGCGCTGTGGTGACAACCGGGCGCAGGTCCGGCACGAGGTCGCGAAATCGGACGACCTACCTGAAGCTTCACTAGACTGGCCCTGTCGGACCCGTCCCTCCGGTCCCAGCGGCCCCAACTGTTAGAGGTGACACACCGCGAGGGACGTAACACGGCAGAAACACTGGAGACATGGCTGGGCAACCCCACAGCCATAGCGTCGCCAGGAGCCTAGCTACCCGTGGACGTGCCAGGAGGACGAGTGTTCGCCAATCCCGAGGAACTCCTGCGTTACCTCAAGAACGAGGACGTAAAGTTCGTCGACGTTCGTTTCTGTGACCTACCCGGCGTCATGCAGCACTTCAACCTGCCGGTGGAGTCTGTCGACGACTCCTTCTTCAACGACGGTCTCGCCTTCGACGGATCGTCGATCCGTGGTTTCCAGGCGATCCACGAGTCGGACATGCTCCTGCTCCCGGACGTCGCGACCGCCTTCATCGACCCCTTCCGCACGCAGAAGACCCTCGCGCTGAACTTCTTCATCCACGACCCGTTCACCCGCGAGGCGTACTCCCGGGACCCCCGGAACGTGGCGAAGAAGGCCGAGGCGTACCTCGCCGCCAGCGGCATCGCGGACACCGCGTACTTCGGCGCCGAGGCCGAGTTCTACATCTTCGACTCGATCCGCCACGAGACCTCGGCGCACCAGTCGTTCTACTACATCGACTCGATCGAGGGCGCCTGGAACACCGGCCGCGAGGAGGCGGGCGGCAACCGGGGCTACAAGACCGCGTACAAGGGTGGCTACTTCCCGGTGCCGCCGGTGGACCACTACGCCGACCTGCGCGACTCGATCGTCCGCCGGCTGATCGACACCGGCTTCACCGTGGAGCGCTCGCACCACGAGGTCGGCACCGCCGGCCAGGCGGAGATCAACTACAAGTTCTCCACCCTGCTGCACGCCGGCGACCAGATGCAGCTGTTCAAGTACATCGTCAAGAACCAGGCCTGGGCCGCCGGCAAGACCGCGACCTTCATGCCGAAGCCGCTCTTCGGCGACAACGGCTCCGGCATGCACACCCACCAGAGCCTCTGGCTCAACGGTGAGCCGCTGTTCTACGACGAGACCGGCTACGCCGGCCTGTCCGAGACCGCCCGCTGGTACATCGGCGGTCTGCTGCACCACGCCCCGTCGCTGCTGGCCTTCACCAACCCGACGGTCAACTCGTACCGTCGTCTGGTGCCGGGCTTCGAGGCGCCGGTCAACCTGGTCTACTCGCAGCGCAACCGCTCCGCCTGCACCCGCATCCCGGTCACCGGCAGCAACCCGAAGGCCAAGCGCGTCGAGTTCCGGGTGCCGGACCCGTCGGCCAACGTCTACCTCGCCTTCTCGGCGATGCTGATGGCCGGCCTGGACGGCATCAAGAACAAGATGGAGCCGCCGGCGCCGATCGACAAGGACCTCTACGACCTCCCGCCGGAGGAGTGGGGCGACGTCAAGCAGGTGCCGGGCTCCCTGCCGGCCGTGCTGGACTCCCTGGAGGCCGACCACGACTACCTGCTCGACGGTGGGGTCTTCACCCCGGACCTGATCTCCACCTGGGTCGACTGGAAGCGGGCCAACGAGGTCGACCCGGTGCGTCTGCGCCCGACCCCGCACGAGTTCGCGATGTACTTCGACTGCTGAGGCAGATCAGCTCCGGTCGGGCCGGCTCCGCGTTCGCGGGGCCGGCCCGGCCGCGTCTGGGCCCCCTGCCTCGAACAATCCACCCCCTCCGGTCCGCCTGTCGAAGCTGCCGCACACTGTGCCGACAGGTGCCACAAGATCGGACAGGAGAACACACCATGACCCTCCGCGGGATGGAACGGCCGTCGACCCGGCTGGAGGCCGCCAAGGCGTACGCGGAGCACGCCTGGGGACCGGGGACCTCCAGACGGGTGGCCACCTTCACCGACGGCACCCCGTACCTGCGGGCGGGTCTGGTGGGCCAGGTCCTGGCCTGGCTGATCGACGCGGTGGTGTGCCTGTTCGGTGTCGGGGTCTGTGTCGTAGCCCTGGCCCTGCTGCACGACGGCGGGCAGGGCCTGTCCATCGATGCCGTCGCCGTGCTGGCGCTCGCCGCGTGCTTCGTGGTGCCGATGCTGTACGGGCTGTGCTACCGCAACGGGCGAGCCCTCGGCGGGGTCCTCACCGGCACCCGGCTGGTACGGGTCGCCGACGGCGGTCGACTGGGCCTGACCGGCTGCTGGGCCATGGTGGTCCGGACGGTGTTCCTGCCGATTCTGCTGGCCATCGTGGTGCTGAGTGCGGCCACCGGGTTGGGGATGGCCGGTTCGCGGACCAGCATCGACCGGGCCGCCACCCGACAGTTGCGGGATGCCGGCCTCCGGTGACCCCTCACCAGACTGGGCACTGACTCAGGTCGGCCCGCGCGTGTCAGGGACCCCCGGATACCTTCGCGTCCGATATATTGCGGGCATGGATACGCCGCTACGCGAACCCACCTTCCTCATCCTCACCGCCCTGGCGCGCGAACCGATGCACGGCTACGCGATCATCGGCGAGGTCGCCGCCCTCTCCGAGGGACGGCTCTCACTGCGCCCCGGCACCCTCTACGGTGCGCTGGACCGGCTCACCGACGCCGGGCTGGTAGAGGTCGACCGGGAGGAGACAGTGGACGGTCGGCTGCGCCGCTACTACCGCCTCTCCCCCAGCGGGGACGCCACCCTGGCCGCCGAGACCGAGCGGCTGCGGCGCAACGTCGAGGCGGCCACCGCCCGGCTGCGCACCCGCCGGGTCCAGGCGCTGACTCCGCGTACGGCCGGGGGGTTGGCATGAGCGAGTTGGCGCGACACTACCGGCGCCTGCTGCGGGCGTACCCGGCGGACTACCGACGCGAGCGCGGCGACGAGATCGTCGGGACCTACCTGGACCTGGCGGGTCCTGAACGGCGTTGGCCCTCCCCGGCGGAGGCCGCCGACCTGCTGCGCGGGGGTCTGCGGCAGCGGTTGCGGGCTGCCGGCGCGACCGATCTGCTTCCCGGGGTACGCCTGGCCGGGCTGCTGGCCCTGGCCACCGCCGTCTTCCTGGCCGGCTTCTGGGCCACGGTCGAGCCGAACGCCCCCAGGCCCGAGTGGGGCATGCCGGGTTTCGGCCCCTTCGTCTCGGTCGGGGTGATCGTCTGGTGCGCCTGGCTGCTCTGCGCGCCGCTGCTGTTCGTGGCGCCGGGCAGGATCACCCGGGTCGCCCTAGCCGTGGCGATCCTGGCCACCACTGTCGCTCCGGTGCTGGGTGGGCTGTTCGGGGCACCCCGCCCGCCGCTGTCCGTCCTGGCCCCACAGGTGGCCCTCGGAGTGCTGGCCCTGGCTGTGGGCGACCGGCTGCCGCGACCGGTGCGGGCCCTGCCGAGCATGGCGGCGCTCGCCGGGGTCGGTACCGGGCTGGCCCTGGTCGGGCAGGGTTACTGGGGTTGGTACGCCTGGACGGCCGAGCAACTGCTGCCGATCACCGGCACGGTCCTGCTGGTGATCGCCGTGCTGCTGGCGATCGGGCTGGGGATACGGCGCGACGAGCGCGGCGGTTGGGCCACGGTGGCCCTGCTGACCCCGGTCGGCCTGCTCAACGCGCACCTGCTGGCCGGGGCGGTCGACGGCCTGGCCAGCGGCGCCCCACGTCCCACCTACCCGACCATGGTCGCCACCGCGATCGCGGTCGCCCTGATCGGCCCGGCCCTGCTACCGGCAGCCGTGGCGCTGCGTCGCCGGGTGGGCCTGCGACCGGCCACCTCCTGCCCCACCTGCGGTAACCACCGCTGACCGGATACCGGAGGGTGTCAGTCGCAGCCCGGGCCGCGCTGGCGCCCTCCGGTGAGTCATCGACCCGGCGCCCGTCTCCTGCGCCGGGACGGGGCCCAGAGCAGGATTGCCAGTACCAGGAGGGTCATCGCCACCGCGCCGGGTGCCTTGACCAGTCGGGCCACATTGGTGCCGTCCGGCAGGGCCAGGAAGGACGCCGCCGCGCAGGGCAGCAGGAACCAGGTGGTCCGGCCGGCGGTCACCGCCAGCACCGCCAGGGGCCAGGTGGCGTACCAGGGGTGGAACACCGGTGCCAGGACCACCGTGGCGACCAGCGCCACCCCGGCACCACTGAGCGCCAGCCGCCACCGGGCCACCCGGGGGTCGGTTGCCGAAGCACCAGTGGGGATCACGGCCCGAGTGGACCCACGAAGCGCGGACCAGGTCCGCCACCACAGGAAGCCCAGGAACCCGGCCAGCAGGACCAGCCCGACCACCCGGGCCACCGACACCGCGCCCAGGTCCCGGCCGGCCAGCTCACCGGCGTAGTCGACGACCATGCCGACCGCGGTCGGGGGCGAGGTCCACTGCACGGTGTCGCCACTGCTGCTCAACCCGCCGATCCAGCCCAGCCCCAGACCGGGCAGCAGGGAGGTCACCGCCACGGCCCCGAGCACCCCGAGGGCCAGCAGACCGCCGTCACGCAGCAGCACCGGCAGGATGTACCGGCCGCGTACCGCAGCCAGCGCCGCGAAGGGCAACACCACCACGGCGGTGGCCTTCACCGACACCGCCAGCCCGAGCAGCACCCCGGCGACCAGCAACCATCCCGCAGCCGGCCACTGTTGCCACGCCGCCGTAGGCCGTCTCGACGCCGCCGAGGGAGCCGGACGGCGGGCCAGCAGCAGCAGGCCGGGCAGGAGCAGGCCGAGCATCACCGCGTCGTTGTGCGCGCCGGCCACCAGGTGTACGCCGACAAGTGGGCAGGCCAGCACCAGCCAGGTCGCCCGTCGGGCCGGTACCCCGGCCGCCCGCGCCAGGGCGGGCAGGCAGAAGGCGGCCACCAGCAGGCCCGCCACCGCCAGCACCCGCAACGCCACCACCGTGCCGACCAGGCCACCGCCGAGCATCACCGCCAGGGCCGCGAGCAGCACGAAGACCGGACCGTACGGGGCAGGGGTGTCCCGCCAGACCGGGGCGACCGCCTCCAGCCAGGGGCAGCCGGCCGCCGCCACCCCGATGGCGTACGGGTCACCGCCGTCGGCGTACACCCAACCCTGGCAGGCGTACGAGTACACGTCCCGGCTGCCCAGGGGGGCGCTGAACAGCAGCGGCAGGGCCCACAACCCGGCGGTGCGGTAGGCCCACCGAGCCGAGGGTGCGCCCGCACGCAACACCCACCAGGCCCCGACCATGGCGGCGGTACCGGCCAGCCACAGGGCCACCGTCAGCGGGCCGGTGTCGGAGTCCCAGACCCGGACAGTGGTGGCCCCCGGCAGGGCACCACCGAGATATCCGGCGACCACCAGCAGCAGGGCCCCGACCAGCCCCAGGTGACGGGCCCCCCGGTCGCGCGGGGAGACAGGTCGGGGAGCGCCGGGGTCGGTCACCGGCGTACCTCTCCTCAGTCGGCGGGAACGGGACGGCGGGCCGTCCTCGCCGACCGTATCAAGCGGACCGCCACCACGATCACGAACAGGGTCATCAGGGGCGCACCGATGGTCTTGGTGTGCCGGGGCAGCCCGGTGCCGTCGGCCAGCACGTGGAAGGCGGAGTACACCGCCACCGCGCTGAACCACCAGGTCCGGTGGGCGGTGGCGGCCAGCAGGACCAGCGGCCAGAACCAGTACCAGGGGTGGAACAGCGGGGCCAGCGCCACCGCCGCGGTCAGGGCCAGGGCGGCGTGCCACAGGGGTTCCCGGTACCGGGCCCGGAACCACAGCCACACCAGCAGCGCCGCCAGCACCACCATGGCGATGCCCCGGGTCACCGGCAGGGCGTCGATGTGCAGGCCGAACGGCAACGCCAGGTAGCCGAGGGTCTGCCCGACCGCGGTCGGCGGCGAGGTCCAGGCGATCACCTCGTTGCCGTGCGAGAGCCCGGTGATCCAGCCCAGGTCCAGTCCGGCGGCCAGGGTCACCCCGAACAGGGTGCCCACCGCGCCACCTACCACCGGCGTACCGTCGCGCAGCAGCCCGCGCAGGGAGAAACCGTTGGGGATCGCGGCCAGCGCCGCGAACGGCACCACCACCAGTGCGGTGACCTTGACCCCGGCGGCCAGGCCGAGCACCACCCCCCCGGCCAGCAGCGGCCAGGTACGGCCCGGCCAGGTGACCACGATGGCCAGTCCGGCCACCATCAGCCCGACCATCATCGCGTCGTTGTGCACCCCGGAGATCAGGTGCACCCCCACCAGCGGGCTGGCCAGGGCCAACCAGAGCGCCCGGCCGACCGGTACGCCGCAGCGGCGGGCCAGCACCGGCAGGCAGGCCGCCGTCAGCACCACCCCGGCCACCGCGAGCACCCGGAACAGGGCGATGCTGCCGAGCAGCGAACCGGTAGCGGCGACCACCGCGCCGGAGATCACCACGAACAGCGGACCGTACGGCGCCGGGGTGTCCCGCCAGATGTACGACATGGTGTCCAGCCAGGGGCAGGGCAGGGTGGAGACACCGTACTCGTACGGGCTGATGCCGTTGGCGTAGCTGGCCCCCTGGCAGGCGTAGGCGTACGCGTCGCGGCTGCCCAGCGGCGGGGTGACCAGGAAGGGCAGGATCCACAGCGCGGCGGTGGTCAACGCCCAGCGGGCCGAGGGCACCCGGTCGCGCAACACCCACCAGGCCACCGACATGGCGATGGTGCCGAACAACCACAAACCGATGATCCACGGCCCGTTCGGGCCCAGCCAGATCTTCACCGGGTCGGGTCGTAGGTCCCCGTCGGGCAGGGCGCCGCCGAGGAAGGCAGCCACCGCCAACATGATCGATCCGGCCAGTCCAGTCCAGCGCACGAGGTGATGGGACACGCCCGCCATGCTGCCAGTACCGTGAGCGCGGTACGGAGGTGGGCTCTGCGCCTATCGGTCTCGGTTGTGCCCGGGACTACGAACTCCTGACGCTCTCCTCCCACAGCGTCATCAGGTCCTGAGTCTCCTCAGCACAGGCGGCAACCAGGTAGAGAACGGCATGCTTGGGAAGGGGCTCCTTCCCGTCCAACCATCGCCGCCACTTGTGCCGACTGAGGTCGGTGATCTCTTCCAGCCGCACCACGTCGAGTCCCGATCGGTCGACCAGATAACGGACGCGGGCCGTCAGCCGGCAGGTCTTTCTGAAGGAAACTCCGGACAGCTGGCGGGTCCCGCCGTCTAAGGGGAGAGCAGCGCTCCGAGTGCCTGTTCCGGATCGGGCCGCCTGAGCCTTGGCCGCCTCGTTCCACAGCGCGACCAGCCGGACACCGTCCCCACCGCAGACGACACTCATGCGTTCAACCGCCTGCCGTGGCGGGAACTGCTTACCGTTGAGCCAGCGCTGCCAAGATGACCTGCTGTAACTAGTCCGTTGACCTAGCCGGGTCAGGCTCAATGCCGATTTGTCCTTGAGGATACGCAGCTCTACCACCAGATACCCCGCCGCCTCCGAAAGATCTTCAGGCAAGCTGCTCCACACAATTTACCCCCGTCTTCATAATACACGCAGGAGCCTGCGACAGAACGGCGTCCCTCAATGTCTCTGAACGTTTCGAGAGTCTAGCGGAACGGACGTTGCCACGCCAGACTTGACCAGTCAGCGCACCCATCGAGACCATCCCCTGGATTTACACACGAAGGGCGTCAATAGTTTCCCGCTGACAGACCCAAAAGGCAGCCCCCGGAAGAAATGGGAAAAGAAATGCTGAGAAACTATCGGACCGTCTTGGCCGCCGCGGTGTTTGCAGTTCCATTCGCACTAGCGATACCAGGGACGGCGCAGGCACACGGCACGTGCGCGGAAGTCCCCGGCCGGGGCGCGGGTTGTGTCGCTGCCAGCCACACCAGCGTCTCCGTCTGTGACAGTGCAGCGGACGGCTGGGGCGTGCGGACGTGGTACACGACGAGCAACGGAATCACGGACCATGTCGGTGACGCGAATGGCGCCACTGCCGGATGCGGCTCCGAGAGCCCACTCGGCGGCGGAACCATCACCTCGTACCGGGTCTGCGCTGGCCCAGACGGCGCCAACCGCGAGTGCACGCCGTGGTACACCGCATAGGTAGCTGTCCGGCTGGCGACCTGCCGGCGAGCACCCGCCCGTCGACGATCGAAACCGTTCGTCGACGGGCGGAGGTTGCCCTCGCGCACCGTCCGGCGCGAAACTCCTCCCTTCAGCAGACCGGGCGGGTCAACAGTGATTCCTCGGTATCAGGTCGCTTGATATCGAGAAATCACCCGGGGTACCGACGCTGACCTCGGTCCATCCGTCACGCCCCGGCCGCAGGCAACCGTCTCCACCGGTCAGGGAAAGCCAGCGTGACCACCGGACCCGGACCAGCGCCTCCCCAGCCCGATCGCTGGTGAACCGCACCCGGGCCTGATCGGCGGCGACCAACCGGCCCGGCAAGCCGACCAACGGCGCGTGATCGACGACGGCATAGAGTCGCCAGTCCGGGCTGCGCCACACCTCGCGCAGGTAAGGCGCGCCAGCGAGGACGAGTTCGGCCTCGTCCCGCGCCCACCGGTCGGGTACAGCCTCGGGCGCGACAGCGACGTACTCGACCGCGTTGTCGCGCAACCAACGCGCGTACGCGTCGGCGGTCAGCCGATCTGCATAGTAGAGAGCGTTGCGGTCGGCATCGACCTGCCGTTCCCAACCCCGGGCCACCGGCACCGTCGGCGGGACGTACGCCGACTCCCAATGGTCCCTAAGCGGCACCACCTCGACCCGGCCCACCGGTTGCCGGCGGGCCAACTCATCGGTGAGCGGCCGGTAGAACGCCACGGAACTTTCCGCCGAGCCGGCGCGCAGCACATCGCCGACCATCACCGGGTTCTGCCACCAGACGGTGGCGGCGAGCAGACCGGCCAGCCATGGCCCGGGCACCGCGGCGTACCCGGCCAGCAGCGGCAGACCGAGAAGCATCGGCAGCCGCAAGCTGTTGGAACCGATCGGACTGGGCAGGTAGTAGGCAGTCACCAGCAACACCACAGTGAGCAGCGCGCCGATCCGCAACACCCGTCGCCGAGGCCCGACGAGGGCGTACACCAACACGACCAGCGCCACGTTGGTGCGCATCGACTCAGCTGAGTACGGCTGGATGCCGCCGTTGCCGAACAGCACCGTCATCGGCGTGATCGCGAGCGCCGGGGCGAGGCAGAGGACGAGGCCCTCGATCGGCGACCGGTCGACCCGCCAACCCCCGGGCAGCGGCCGTCCGGCACCGTCATCGCGGCGCAGAGCGGCCAGCAGCAGTGCGGCGCCGGCCAACCCGACGAAAAGCCCGGCGACCGGGCTGGCCCAGGTAGCGACCACAGCGAGCAAGGCGCCCATGGCGAGCCGCAGCGGTCGGGCCAGCCGCTGCGCGGTGATCGCGCAGAGTGCGAGCAACCCGAACGCGAGCCCTACGGCGAAGGTGATCCGGCCGCTGGCCAGGTTGCCGACCAGCACCACGGCGCCCAGGATGCTGGCGAGCAGCGGCCGCCGGGCGCCGGACCGCACGAACAGCCACGCCAGCGCCGCCGCCGACACGACCGCCGCCACAGCGCCCAGTAAGCGCACGCCGATCAGTGCACCGAGTAATTGAGTGAACAGGCTGTACCCGAACTGGTTGATCCCGCCGTACCAGGAGAGGTCGACCGGGGCCAGGCCGAAGCGGTCGGCGAAGGCGGCGCGGGCGACCTGCGCCGACAGGTCGGTACCCATGGGCGGGGCGAGCATGAATGCGGCGGCGAGGAGCACCGACACCACTAACGCCGCAAGGACGGGACGCACGGCTGGTTCACGGCTGGTCGTCGGCACCGAGCAGTCGTACCACGCCGGATACGGGCCCGTCCGGCCGGGCCGACGTCAGCTGTCCAGGACGCGTTGGGTGGCGGTGCGGGAGCGGCGGCCGGTGCGCAGGTACTCGTCGAGGAACTCACCGGGGTCGTCGGCGCCGAGCAGGCGGACCACCCCGGCCAGTTCCACTCCGTGCCGGGGCAGTTGGTCCCCGGCCCGACCCCGGACCAGCATCAGGGCGTTGCGGACCTGGGCCGCCAGGGTCCACCCGGCCGCCATCGCCTCGGCGTCCGCCGGGTCGATCAGGCCCAGGTCACGGGCGGCCGTGAGGGCGTCGAGGGTACGGGTGCCGCGCAGCGCCGGGTACGCCCCGGCGTGGCGCAGTTGGAGCAGTTGCACCGCCCACTCGACGTCGGCCAGCCCGCCCCGGCCCAGTTTGGTGTGGGTGGCCGGGTCGGCGCCCCGGGGCAGCCGTTCGGTCTCCACCCGCGCCTTGATCCGGCGGATCTCGATGATCTGTTCCCGGGTCAGCCCGTCGGCGGGGTAGCGCACCGGGTCGACCATCTGCTCGAACCGGGTGCCCAGGTCGGCGTCGCCGCAGACACAGCGGGCCCGCAGCAGGGCCTGGGCCTCCCACACCCTCGACCAGCGGGCGTAGTACTGCTGGTAGGCGGCGAGGCTGCGGACCAGCGGCCCCTGCCGGCCCTCCGGGCGCAGGTCGGCGTCGACCCCCAGCGGCGGGTCGGGGGCGGGCATACCGAGCAACCGCCGCAACTCCTCGGCGATGGCCTGGGCGGCGGCGCTGGCGGCGCTCTCGCTGACACCCTCGGGTGGCTCGTAGACGAACAGCACGTCGGCGTCGGAGAGGTAGTTGGACTCGTACCCTCCGAGCCGACCCATCCCGATCACCGCGAACTTCAGGTCCGGCATCGACGGCTGGGTGGCTCGGGCGGTTCGCAGGGCGGCGGCGAGGGTGGCGTCGGTGACATCGGAGAGGGCGGTGCCGACCGCGGTGATGTCGGCCAGTCCGGGGGTGGCCCGCTCACCGTCCCCCCGGGAGGGGGCCAGTGAACCGGCCCGGCTGAGCACGTCGGCGCAGGCCAGGCGGAGCAGTTCCCGCCGACGCAGGGCCCGGACCGCCCGGATGGCCTCCACCGGGTCGGTGTGCCGGTCCGCCGCGGCGGCGAATCCGTCGAACAGCACCGCACGGGGGCGGGGGCGCAGTTCGGTCTCCTCGGCCAGCAGGCGCAGCGCCTCCGGTTCGCGGGCCAGCAGGTCCGCCGCGTACCGGGAGGAGGAGAGCACCCGGGCCAGTCGGCGGGCCACCGGCCCGGAGTCGCGCAGCAGCCGCAGGTACCAGGGGGTGCTGCCCAGGGAGTCGGAGACCTGGCGGTAGTTGAGCAGGCCCCGGTCCGGTTCCGGGGCGTCGGCGAATTCGCTGAGCAGCACCGGCAGCAGGGTGCGCTGGATCGCGGCCGTGCGGCTGACCCCGCCGGTGAGGGCCTGGAGGTGACGCAGGGCTCCGGCCGGGTCGGCGAAGCCGAGGATCTCCAGCCGGTTGCGGGCCGCCTGGGGGGTCAGCCGCAGACCGTCGGCCGGTACCCGGGCCACCGACTCCAGCAGGGGGCGGTAGAGCAGTTTGGCGTGCAGCCGGCGTACCTCGGTGGCGTGGGTGACCCACTCGGCGCGGAAGGCCTCGACGGCGCTGCGTCCCGGGCTGGCGGTGTAGCCGAGGGCGGCGGCCAGCCAGCGCAGGGCGCCCGGATCGGTGGGCACGGTGTGGGTTCGCCGCAGGCCCTGAAGTTGCAGGCGGTGCTCCACCCCGCGCAGGAAGCGGTACCCGCGCAGCAGCGCCTCCCCGTCGGCCCGGCCGACGTAGCCGCCGGTGACCAGGGCCCGCAGGGCGGGAATGGTGCCGGGGGTACGCAGTGACTCGTCGCCGCGCCCGTGCACCAGTTGGAGCAGTTGCACCGCGAACTCGATGTCCCGCAGTCCACCGGGACCGCGTTTGATCTCGCGTTCCTGCTCCTTCGGCGGAATGTGGTCGATGATCTTGCGACGCATGGCCCGGACGTCCTCGACCGCCTCCGGGCGCTCGGCCGCCTGCCACACCAGGGGGGCCAGCGCGTCGATCCACTCCTGGCCCAGGGCCAGGTCACCGGCGGCCGGGCGGGCCTTGAGCAGGGCCTGGAACTCCCAGGTGCGGGCCCAGCGGCGGTAGTACGCCAGGTGGCTGGCCAGGGTGCGGACCAGCGGGCCCCGGTTGCCCTCGGGACGCAGGGCGGCGTCTACCGGCCAGGCCACCAGCCCACAGATGTGGATCAGCCGGGTGGCCACCGTGGTGGCCGCGGCCAGGTCCTCGTCCTCGGCCGCCACGAAGATCACGTCCACGTCGGAGACGTAGTTGAGTTCGCCACCGCCGCACTTACCCATCGCCACCACGGCCAGCCGGGGCAGGGCGGCGCCCTCCGGCAGCTCGTCCACGGCGATCCGGTAGGCCGCCGACAGGGTGGCGTCGGCCAACCCGGAGAGGGCGGCCATGGTCTGCTCCAGGGCCCGCCCGCCGGTCAGGTCGGCCGCCGCGATCCGCAACAGGGCCAGCCGGTACGCCCGCCGCAGCACGGCCACCGGGTTACCGTCCCCGGTAACGTCCAGCCGCCCGTCGGCGCTCGGGGCCAGCCCGTCCGGCTCGGTACGCAGCACGGTCCACTGGTCGGGGTTGGCGACCAGATGGTCGCCCAGCGCCGAGGAGGCCCCCAGTACGGCGATCACCCGGCGGCGCAGTCCCGGGTCGTCGTGCAGGGCCGCCAGCACCGTCGACCCCGCACCGATGCCGCCCGGCGTGCCGGCGGCCGTGCCGTTGGGGCCGGTCCGGGTCCGGCGTTCCGACTCGACCAGGCGATGCAGTTGGCGCAGCGCCAGATCCGGGTCGGCGGCCCGGGACAGCGCGGTGAGCAGTTCCTGGGCCGCCTCATCGGTGGGTTCCTGGGTCTGCGGTCGCCACAGGTCCAGTCCGGTGGGGCCCAGCAGGTCGGCGGCGCGGGCACCGCCGTCGGAGTCGGCGACGTCGAAGCCGTACCGGGCCAGCCGGCCGGTGGCGCTGGTGGGCCTGCCCATCAGTGCCCGAGCAGCGGCAGGGTGCGGCGCGGCCCGTCGTCGTCCAGTTCCCCGAGGGCCAGGGCGGCGAACCGGGCGGCGAAGGGCTGCCAGACCTCCTCCACATCGACCATCACCGCGTCACAGGCGGCGACCACCAGCTCCGGGTCGTAGCCCAGCTCGGCCAGCAGGGCCGAGTCGGTGGCCCAGTCGGCGATCATCGCGGTGTCGCACTCGATGTGGAATTGCAGCCCCCAGGCCCGGTCGCCCAGCCGGAAGGCCTGATGCGGGTAGCGGGTGGAGGCGGCCAGCAGGGTGGCACCGACCGGCAGTTCGGTGATCTCGTCGGCGTGCCACTGCAACACGTCCGGTATCAGCGGCACGTACCGGAACAGGGGGTCCGTCTCGGCGGCGTCGCGTCGCCCGACCACGGCGGGGCCGACCTCCGGCCCGGCCGGGCTGCGCTCGACCGTGCCGGCATGGGCGGTGGCGAGCAGTTGCGCGCCCAGGCAGATGCCCAGGGTCGGCACCCGGTGCCGGACCGCCTTGCGCAGCAGCGCCTCGACCTGCGGAAACCAGGGGGCCCCGGGGGCCCCGTCCGGGCCGGGGTAGACCTGCTGGTCACCACCGAGCACCACCAGCGCGGCGTGTCCCGCCAGATCGGCCGGGAGTTCGTCGCCTGCGTGCGGGCGGACCACGGACAGGTCCAGACCCGCCTCCGTCAGCCATTCCCCCAACCGTCTCGCATCGTCGGTCGGGTCGTTCTCGATCACCAACGCAGTTCCCACGTCGTCGAGGCTATCCGGTCGGACCGATCCGGGCCGCGCGCGGGACTAGGCTCTCCGGCTGTGTCCGACCACACCGCCGCTGACCACGTCGTACGCCCGCCGGCCCTGCGTGAGGGGGACACCGTGATGCTGGTGTCGCCCTCCGGGCCGACCCGGGCGGAGCGGGTGGCCCGGGGGGTCGAGCTGCTGACCGGGTGGGGTCTGCGGCCGGTCCTGGCCCCGAACGTGTACGCCCGGCAGGGCTATCTGGCCGGGGCGGACGCGCTGCGGGCCGCCGACCTGAACACCGCCTTCGCCGACCCCCAGGTGCGCGGGATCATCTGCACCCGGGGCGGGTACGGGGCCCAGCGGGTGGTGGATGCGATCGACATGGCGGCGGTACGCCGGGACCCGAAGGTGGTGGCCGGTTTCTCCGACATCACCGCCCTGCAACTGGCCCTGTGGCGGGGGGCCCGGCTGGCCGGGGTGCACGGGCCGGGGGCGGCCTGGCGCGACGAGCGCACCCCCCTGGCCTCCGCGGAGTCCCTGCACGCCGCGCTGACCACCACCGAGCCGGTCACCGTGCCCGCCGTCGAGGGCGAGGAGACCTTCGGCGTACGGGTGCCGGGACGGACGGTGGGTCGGCTGCTGGGCGGCAACCTGTGCCTGATCGTGGCCTCCCTGGGCACCCCGGACATGCCGGACTTGACCGGGGCGGTGCTGTTGCTGGAGGACGTGCAGGAGCCGCCGTACAAGGTCGACCGGATGCTGACCCAGTTGCGCCGGGCGGGTGCCCTGGACCGGCTGGCCGGGGTGGCGGTGGGCCAGTTCACCGACTGCGCGGACGGCTGGGAGGTGAGCGTGGCCGAGGTGCTCACCGAGCGCCTGGGTGACCTGGGGGTGCCGGTGCTGGGTGGGCTGCCGATCGGCCACGGCCCCGGTCAGCTCTCCGTCCCGGTGGGCACCCTGGCCACCCTCGACGCCGACGCCGGCCTACTGACCGTGGCCCCGGCCGTCCGCTGAGATCTGCCCCCTACCGTCACCTCAGGTGCGGCATGTCCGATCATCTGCGCCGACTTGCCAGCTCGCTGACAGGTTCGCCACGGGCCGCGCCCAGACTGGCCGGTCACTGTCGGTGACGTCATCGCATCACCTACGAGTTGGAGGACCGATGTCCCGCACGATCTCGAAGAAGCACCTGCTGGGCGGGCTGGCCGCTGCGGGTGTGCTCGCCGTGGGGATCGCCGCTCCCACCGTGGCGCTCGCCGACGACACGGCCACCCCGAGCCCCAGCGCCAGCGCAAGTGCGGAGGACCACAAGGACGGCCAGCGGCCGGAGCGTGGGGAGCGCCAGCAGGCGTTCGCCGAGGCGTTGGCCGAGGAGCTGGGTGTGCCCGCCGACAAGGTGACCGAGGCCCTGGAGAAGCTCCGCGAGCAGCACAAGCCGGATGGTGAGCGCCCCGAGGGTCGCGGCGGCGACCACAAGCGCGGTGGCGACCACAAGGGTGGCGGCGACCGTGGGCCGAAGGGTTCCCCGGAGGACCGCCAGGAGGCCATGGCCGAGCGCCTCGCCGAGGCGGTCGAGGAGGGCAAGCTCACCCAGGAGCAGGCCGACGCGATCACCGCAGCCGCCGAAGCCGGCGTCTTCGGCCCCGCCCCTCAGCCCACCACCAAGTAACCCCGACGCCCCACCCCGTCGATCATGAGGTTGGCGGCACTCGTCGATCTACAGAGTGCCGCCAACCTCATGATCAACCCCGCTGGGGCGGGGTGGGGTGGGGTGGGGTGGGAGTTAGGCGATGCAGGCGCAGACGATCAGGGCGGCGCCGAAGTGGCTGGCGGCGCTGACCTTTGCGACCGGGTGGGGCTCGTCGGAGCAGACCACCTCGCCGAGCTTGCCCGGGGTGAGCAGGTCCAGCACGACGAAGGCCAGCGCCATGATGCCGAGGCCGATCAGTCCGAACAGCACAGTCGACGCCAGCCCCTTGGCGAAGTCGTGGTAGCTGGTCAGGATCGCGGTGAACACGATCCCGGCGACACCGAGCTGGTTGGCGGCGAGCAGCAACCCGGCGTTGGCGTTACGGCGTACCCAGATCAGGTCCCGCAGCTTGCCGGGGGTGAGCAGGTCGACCAGCCCGAAGCCGGCGGCCATCAGACCGACGCCGACGATCCCGAACACCACGCTCTGCCAGGCTCCGCTGAGCAGATCCTCCAACACCGACTGCCTCCCCGACTGTCATCTCCGACCGGCAGGGCGCCGGCACGGTGATCGAGACGATAGCGGCAGCCCGCAACGGCCGACAGCCCGGCGGCCGGGTTACAGCGACAGGTAGTGCTGGCGCTCGTACGGGGTGACCTCGCGGCGGTACTGCTCCCACTCCGAGCGCTTGTTGCGCAGGAAGAAGTCGAAGACGTGTTCGCCGAGCACCTCGGCGACCAGTTCCGAGCCGGCCATCACGTCGATCGCCTCGGCCAGGTTCTCCGGCAACGGCTCGTAGCCCATCGCCCGCCGTTCGCCACTGGTCAGGGCCCAGACGTCGTCCTCCGCACCCGGCGGCAGCTCGTACCCCTGCTCGATGCCCTTCATCCCGGCACCGAGCAGCACCGCGAAGGCCAGGTACGGGTTGGCGGCCGAGTCGGGCGAGCGGATCTCCACCCGGGCCGAGTTGGGCTTGCCGTACGCCGGGACCCGGACCAGGGCGGACCGGTTCAGGTGCCCCCAGCAGACGTACGCCGGGCTCTCGGTGACCCGGTCCGGCAGGGCCTGCGGGAACAGCCGCTTGTAGGAGTTCACCCACTGGTTGGTGACCGCGGTGTACTCCCGGGCGTGCACCAGCAGCCCGGCGATGAAGGCCCGGGCCACCTTGGACAGCTTCATCGGGTCGCTGGCGTCGTGGAAGGCGTTGCGCTCCCCCTCGAACAGCGACAGGTGGGTGTGCATGCCGCTGCCCGGCTGGTCGGTGAAGGGCTTGGGCATGAAGGTGGCCTGCACCCCGGTGGAGAGGGCCACCTCCTTCACCACGTGCCGGAAGGTCATGATGTTGTCGGCCGTGGTCAGGGCGTCGGCGTAGCGCAGGTCGATCTCCTGCTGGCCGGGGGCGACCTCGTGGTGGCTGTACTCCACCGAGATGCCGATGCGCTCCAGGGCCAGCACCGCCTGGCGGCGGAAGTCCCGGGCCACCGCGTGGGTGGTGTGCTCGAAGTAGCCGCCGGTGTCCACCGGGATCGGCACCGAGCCGTCCGCCGGGCCGTTCTCCAGCAGGAAGAACTCGATCTCGGGGTGGGTGTAGAAGGTGAAGCCCTTCTCGGCCGCCCGGGACAGCGCCCGGCGCAGCACATGCCGGGGGTCGGCCCAGGAGGGGCTGCCGTCGGGCAGCAGGATGTCGCAGAACATCCGGGCGCTCTCGCCGCTGACCCCGCCCTCGAAGGGGAACACCTGGAAGGTCGTCGGGTCCGGCATGGCCACCATGTCCGACTCGAAGACCCGGGCGAAGCCCTCGATCGCCGAGCCGTCGAACCCGATGCCCTCGTCGAAGGCGGCCTCCAGCTCGGCCGGGGCGACCGAGACGCTCTTGAGGGTGCCGAGCACGTCGGTGAACCAGAGCCGGACGAAGCGGATGTCCCGCTCTTCCAGCGTACGAAGAACGAACTCCTGCTGTCGGTCCACTGCCTCAACCTTCCGCGACTCTATGTCCGCCTTCGACCGGGCTTTGCCCGACCTGTCCGACCAGTCTTCACCGGCCCGATTACGCAGACGTTACGCGAACAGCCGTCACCGCGTCCCGTGCAGTCCCGACCGGCGGTCACCGGCCCGCTGCGGGGGTTCGGCAGCCACGCCCACGTGTCGACCTCATCGGGCTGGGGCAAGATGAGGACATGCCCACCCTGCGTCTCGCTCTGTGCCAGGTCAACCCCAGCGTCGGCGATCTCACCGGCAACGCCGACCTAGTCCGCGCCTGGTCCCGCCGGGCCGCCGAGGCCGGCGCCCAGTTGGTGCTCTTCCCGGAGATGGTGCTGACCGGCTACCCGGTGGAGGATCTGGTCTTCCGGCGGTCCTTCGTCGCCGCCTCCAAGGCCGCCCTGGACCGGCTCGCCGCCGACCTGGCCGCCGACGGGCTGGGCGAGGTGCCGATCGTGGTGGGTTATCTGGACGCCGACGGTCCGCCGCAGTTCAGCGGCGACGCCGAGCCGGGTCGCGGGGCCCGCAACGCCGCCGCCCTGCTGCACCGGGGCCAGGTGCAGGCCACCTACTTCAAGCACCACCTGCCCAACTACGGGGTCTTCGACGAGGACCGCTACTTCGTGCCCGGAGACACCCTGACGGTGGTCCGGCTCGGCGGGGTGGACGTGGCGCTGACCATCTGCGAGGACCTGTGGCAGGCCGGCGGGCCGTTCGCCGCCGCCCGGCAGGCCGGGGTCGGGCTGGTCGTCAGCATCAACGGCTCGCCGTACGAGCTGAACAAGGACGACCTGCGGCTGCCGGTGGTCCGCCGCCGGGCCGCCGAGGCCGAGGCCACCATCGCCTACGTCAACATGGTCGGCGGCCAGGACGAGTTGGTCTTCGAGGGCGACTCGATGATCGTCGGGCCGGACGGGACCCTGCTGGCCCGGGCCCCGCAGTTCGTCGAGCACCTGCTCGTCCACGACGTGTCCGTGCCGTCGACCACCGAGGCGGGCGGGATCGCCGACGGCGGCCAGGTGGGCGACGGGTTGCGGCTGGTGCGGCGTACGGTCGAGGGCCTTCCGCCCGCCCCGGACGGCCCGGCGGCGCACGGCGGGGTCATCGAGCCGGTCGCCGACGAGGCCGAGGTGTGGCAGGCCCTGGTGCTCGGGCTGCGCGACTATGTGAACAAGAACCGCTTCCCCTCGGTGGTGCTGGGCCTCTCCGGCGGCATCGACTCGGCCGTGGTGGCGGCCATCGCGGTGGACGCCCTCGGCCCCGACCGGGTCGTCGGGGTCTCGCTGCCCAGTCAGCACTCCTCCGAGCACAGCCGGGAGGACGCGGCCGACCTGGCCAAGCGCACCGGGCTGGACTACCGGATCGAGCCCATCCAGCCGATGGTGGACGCCTTCCTGGCCAACCTGTCCCTGTCCGGGGTGGCCGTGGAGAACCTCCAGGCCCGGGTGCGGGGGGTGATCCTGATGGCCCTGTCGAACCAGGAGGGCCCGCTGGTGCTCACCACCGGCAACAAGAGCGAACTGGCGGTCGGCTACTCCACCCTCTACGGCGACTCGGTCGGCGGCTTCAACCCGATCAAGGACGTGTGGAAGACCCTGGTGTGGCGGCTGGCCAAGTGGCGCAACGCCGAGGCCACCCGGCTGGGCCACACCCCGCCGATCCCGGAGAACTCGATCGGCAAGCCGCCGAGCGCCGAGCTGAGCCCGGGTCAGTTGGACAGCGACACCCTGCCCGACTACGACGTGCTGGACCCGATCCTGATCGGCTACGTCGACGGGGACCTGGGCCGGGATGGCCTGGTGGCCTCCGGCCACGACCCGGCGATCGTGGACAAGGTGCTGCGGATGGTGGATACCGCCGAGTACAAGCGCCGCCAGTCCGCCCCCGGCACGAAGATCTCCATGAAGGCGTTCGGCCGGGACCGACGGCTGCCGATCACCAACCGGTGGCGGGAGGACGGCTGACCCCACCACCGGCCCCGGCCGGAGTGACATCCTCCACTGCGACCTGCCGCCACCGGGCCCACCGGTGCGACGATCGCGGCAGAGCCCGGGGACCGCGTACGCGGCCTCGAGGAAAGGAGACAGTCATGGTGGAGTCCACTCCGGCCGAGGTGACCGCCCTCTACGGCGGCCCGGCCACCCGCCGGGTCCGTACCCGCGATCTGATCGCCGCCAAGGAGCGCGGCGAGAAGTGGGCCATGCTCACCTCGTACGACCAGTACACCGCCTCGATCTTCGACGCGGCCGGCATTCCGGTGCTGCTGGTCGGCGACTCGGCGGCGAACAACGTGTTCGGCTACGAGACCACCCTGCCGGTGACCGCGGAGGATCTGCTGCCCCTGGTCCGGGCGGTGGTCCGGGCCACCCGGCAGACCCTGGTCGTCGGTGACCTGCCGTTCGGCTCGTACGAGGAGGGGCCGACCCAGGCCCTGCGTACGGCCGTACGGTTCATGAAGGAGGGCGGCTGTCACGCGGTGAAGCTGGAGGGTGGTCGGCGCTGTGCCGACCAGATCGCCGCCATCGTCGGCGCCGGCATCCCGGTGATGGCGCACATCGGCTTCACCCCGCAGAGCGAGCACAACCTCGGCGGCTACCGGGTGCAGGGCCGGGGTGACGCCGCCGAGGAGGTGATCGCCGACGCGCGGGCGGTCGCCGAGGCCGGGGCCTTCGCGGTGGTGCTGGAGATGGTGCCCGGGACGGTCGCCAAGCGGATCACCGCCGAGCTGACCATCCCCACGGTGGGCATCGGTGCCGGCCCGGAGACGGATGCCCAGGTGCTGGTCTGGCAGGACATGGCCGGTCTGCGGACCGGACGGGCCCCCCGGTTCGTCAAGCGCTACGCCGACCTGGCCGGCACCCTGGAGGCGGCCACCCGCCGCTTCGCCGAGGAGGTACGCGGCGGCGAGTTCCCGGCCGCCGAGCACACCTTCTGACCCTCGCCGGATCCTGGGGTGCGGCGATGCTTCACACCCCAGGATCCGGTACCGGGATGCCCGAGGGCGGAATGACTGGACAGGGCGCACTACGCTTCGCAGCCGTGAAACGTGATCAACTCTTTGCACTAGCCCTGGCCGGAGTCACCGTCTTCGCCCTCACCGCCTGCGGCGGGGAGGACACCGAGGCCCCGGCGACCTCCGCCTCGGCTCCCGCCAGCGCCTCCGCCACCCCGCAGACCTCCGCACCGGCCGCCGCCGGTGAGGACGACAAGAAGGTCTGTGAGGCCGTGCAGAAGGCCGGAGACGAGTCGAAGGAAGTACTGTTCGACGCGCTCCAGGCCGGTAAGGAGCCGACCGCCGAGATGCTGTCGGAGACCTACACCGACATGGCCGCGGCGCTCGGCAAGGCCGCCGAGGCCGCCAGCACGGACAGCAAGGTGGCCAACGCGGTGAAGGAGTTCCAGGCCCAGGTGGAGGAGGCTGCCGAGTCCTCCGACCCGGTCGCCGCCGGGGACGCCGCCGCCTTCCAGAAGACCGCCACGAACCTCACCGCGGTCTGCAAGGAAACCGGCGTCGACATCAACTTCTGACCGTCGCAACGGTGTGGCCCGGCCCCACGGCCGGGCCACACCGTTGTCAGAGATCGGTGACCCGCACTCCGGCGTGGGTCTTGTACCGGCGGTTGATCGCGATCAGGTTGGCGGTGAACGCCTCGATCTGGTGGGCGTTGCGCAGCCGTCCCGCGTACACCCCCCGCATCCCGGGAATCCGGGCGGCCAGGGCGGCGACGACATCGACCAGCTCCCGCTCCTCGGTGCAGATCAGCACGTCCAGCTCGATCCGGTCGATCTCCGGGTCGGCCAGCAGCGGGGCACTGACGTGGTTGAAGGCCGCGCAGACCCGGGAGTCCGGCAGCAGGGCGGCGGCCTGCTGAACCGCGCTGCCCTCGGCCACCGGCAGGGGGTACGGACCCTGCTTGTCGAAGCCGAGGGGATTGACACAGTCGACCACGATCTTGCCCGCCAGGGGCTCGGCCAGGTCGGTAAGGGTAGCGGCGTGCCCCTCCCAGGGCACCGCGATGATCACCACATCGCTGCGCCGGGCCACCTCGTCGTTGTCCGCCCCGGTGACGCTGCCACCGGCCGCGACCCCGGGCAGGGCGGCGATCTCCTCGGCCGACTGGGCGGCCCGGGAGGCGGAACGGGAGCCGATCAACACGGTCTGACCGGCCCGGGCGAACCGGTAGGCCAACCCCCGACCCTGGTCGCCGGTGCCGCCGATGATGCCGACCGTGAGCCCGGAGACGTCGGGCAGGTCGCTCGGATCGTATGCCATGGTCGTCATCCTTCCAGCCACGCCGACCCGACAACGGCGACTACCCCTGTGACAATCCCCGCTGCCGGTTGCGGTCAGGCGAGTTCGAAGGCGACCGCCCGGGTGGCCGGGTCGGCGGTCACCAACCGGACCCGCATCCGGGTGCCCAGGGTCAGCTCACCCAGGCAGCGGGCGCGTACCGGCGGATCGTCCAGGGCGACCGTACCGCCGGGCGGCCGACTCGACCGGCCGTTCGCCGGGGCGGTCACGTCCAGCACGGCCGCCTCGAAGGTCTCCCCCACCCGGTGCTGCAACAGCACCGCCTCGGCCAGATCGATCGCACCCCGGTTGGCCGCCGAGGCGACCCGGTCGGTGGCCGCCATCGCCGCCGGCAACCGGGGCAACGCCTCCCGGGCCCAGTCCGGCACCGTCCGACCCTCGTGCAGGGCCAGGCAGACCTCCGTGGCATACCGGTCGGCCAGTCGACGCAACGGGGCCGTGACATGGGCGTACGCGGCCGCCACCCCACCGTGGGTCGGCTGCTCGGGCACCTCGCCGTCGAAGGCGGTGTACGCGGCCGACCGCATCAACTCGGCCGCCTGGTCGACGAAGGCGGCGGCCCGGGGCTGCCCCGGATCCAACCCCAGCAGCAGCTCACCGACGCCTACCTCGTCCGGCCAGTGCACCCCCAGCGGCGCGGCGGCGGCCCGCAACCGCTGCACCGCCTCCGGCTTCGGCGCCGGCATAGTACGCAGCAGTCCGATCCTGCCGGCCAGCATCAGATCGGCGGCGGCCATCCCGGTGAGCAGGGAGATCTGGGCGTTGTGTTCCTCCATCGGCACCGGGGCCCGCAGCACCAGCCGCCACCCCTCGCCGTCGGCCTCCACATCCTGCTCGGGGATCGGCAGGTTGATCGCCCCGCGACGCAGTCCCCGGGCGGTGAGCAGGGCCCCGATCTCGGGCAGCAGGGCGATCGGCTCCGGCAGCCGACCCGCCTCGGCGTCGGCCTGCACCCCGGGGTAGTCCAACTGGGCCCGGCTGCGGACCAGCGCCCGTTCCAGATGCACCGACGTGGTGGCCCCCTCGGGGTCCAGGTCGATGGTCCACAGCACGGCCGCCCGGTCCACCTCCGGCAGCAGACTGGCCGCGCCCTCACCGAGGCTGTGCGGGTGCAACGGCACATTGCCGTCCGGCAGGTAGACGGTCTGCCCGCGCCGCCAGGTCTCCTCCTCCAGGACACCACCCGGGCGTACGTGGGCGGCCACGTCGGCTATCGCGTACCGCACCCGGAAGCCGCCACCGGCGCGGCGGCTCAGGTGCATCGCCTGGTCCAGGTCCCGCGACCCGGGCGGGTCCAGGGTGACCAGCGGGATGTCCGTGCGGTCGACCGCGGGCCGGGGTGGCGCGGCGGCGGCCTCCTCGGCCTCCCGCAGCGCGGCCTGCGGGTAGTCGTCGGGCAGCCCCAACTCGCGGCGCAGGGCCCCGAAGTCGATGCGCGGTGCTAGGACGCGTCGGATGACCATGGGCCCATCCTGACAGCGCCGGGTCGGAAACGCCCTCCCCCGACCGACGGGGGTACGCCCCCTCAGTCGGCAGGATCCCGCCGCAGTACGCCCCGGCCTACTTCGCCTTCGTCGTGCCCTTACGGGCGGGGGCCTTCTTGGCGGTGGTGGTCTTCTTCGCGGCCGCCGTGGGCCGGGTCGAGGTCGCCTTCTTCGCGGTGGTCGTCTTCTTCGCCGGAGCCCTGGTCGAGGTCGCCTTCTTCGCCGGGGCCTTCTTAGCGGTCGCCGTGGCGGGCGCCTTCTTGGCGGGCGCCTTCTTGGCGGCGGTCGTCTTGGCGGCGGTCGCAGGCCGGGTGGATGGCGCCTTCTTGGCGGCTGCTGCGGGTCGGGTTGAGGTCGCCTTCGCGGTGGTCTTCTTCGCGGGGGCCTTGGTGGCGGTGGTCTTGGTCGCAGCGGTCCGCGTGGTGGGTGCGGTGGACTTGCGCGCCGCCGGCGCGGTGCCGGTGGCCCGGCGACTGGACGGGGTGCGGGTCACACCGGCGGTGCGTTCCGTCGCGGCGGTTCTCCTCGCGGGCGTACGCTTCGCGGCCGGTGGGGTGGCCTGTTGTGCTTCGGCCATCTCGATTGCCTCCTCGGGGACGTGTCACCGCCCCGGCGGCGCACGCGGTGCTCTCGACCCGGGAGACCCCCGCGTCGTCTACTCCCTGTACTCCTTGCCCTCCTCCTCGGCCCTGCGGGCGTCCTCGGCCTCCCACGCCTCGTTACGCTCCCGCACCTTCTGGAGGGCGTTCTCCGCGTCGGCGGCGGAGGCGTACGGGCCGAGCACGTGCCTAGCCGCACAGACCTCGGTTCCGGTCTCGACTCGGTGGTGTCGGGTGCACCAGTAGTAGCGCCGGGGGTCGCTGTCGCTCATGGGAATCACTGTGCACCGACGAGCGGCCACTCGCCACCGGAACAGCGCAAGTCCTCGGAGACTTCCACAGTAGATCCGGGTGTGATGGTGGCGGGCCGGAACCGGGAGAATCGCCGCCCGGTTCTCCTGGGCCCGGGCGGGGGACGCGGGTCGGGCCGGGAGCGCGGGCCGGCGGCCGGGGCTAGGGTCGCCGGGGTGGGGGTGCCGGATTACATCCTGCGGCTGCGTGAGCACGTCGGACATGACCTGCTCTGGCTGCCGAGCGTCAGCGCGGTGGTCTGCAACGAGGCCGGTGAACTGCTGCTGGGCCAACGCGCCGACGACGGACGCTGGGCGGTGCCTAGCGGTTTCGTCGAGCCGGGCGAACAGCCGGCCACCGCGGTGGTGCGTGAGGTGTGGGAGGAGGCCGGCCTGCGGGTCGAGCCGCTGCGGCTCAGCAGCGCGGTGTCGCACCCGCACCGGTACCCGAACGGGGACCGGTGCGAGTGCCTCAACCTCTGTTTCCACTGCCGGCCGGTGGGCGGGCAGGCTCGGGTGAACGACGACGAGTCGCTGGCCGTGGGTTGGTTCCCGCCGGAGGAGCTACCCGAGTTGGACGAGCATTCCCGCCTGGTGATCCGGCACGCCCTCGACCCCCAGGCCCCGGCCTTCTTCCTGCCCCCGGGCACCGTGTGGCGCGAGCCCGGCTGACCGGAGGAGGGCTCAGGCGGCTACCGGCTCCACCGGGATCCACAGTTGCGCCTCGGCCTGGGTGCCGTCGGCGGAGACCGTGGTACGCGAGATCTCCGGCCCGGGGCGGGAACGGTAGGGGTTGGACGGGAACCACTGGGTGAAGACGTCCCGCCACAGGTGCTGCACCGCTGCGGGGAACGGCCCGGACACCTCGAACACCGCCCAGTCCCCCGCCGACACCGGCAACACCTCGAGATCGGCCGGCACCTCGGCGCCGGTGACCACCCCGTACCAGTAATCCAGTTCGGTGCCCTCGGCCCGGTTGCCGGTCAGGCCGTCGCTGACGTTGACGATCCCCGCCGGTTCCTGGTCGGACAGGGCCTCGATGCGTTCCCGGGTCGCCGGGTCGATGCTCTTGATGAAGGCGACGATCGCCGGGTTCATGCCCTCGTGCACCAGCGGCACCCGGGCCTTGCGGCCGGCCAACTGGAAGGCGTCCTTACTCACGATGCGGTATCGCATACTGCTGCTCCCTTCGACGATGAGCCGGAAGGAGACCCGTGGCTGGGCGTGCAGGGCGCACTTCGTACGCCGGGCCTCGCCCGGGCCTGTCCCGTGCATGGCCTTGAACGCACGGGCGAAGGCCTCGGCCGAGCCGTACCCCCAGCGGACCGCGATGTCCAGCAGGGTGCGCTCCCCCGCGACCACCTCCGCCGCCGCCATGGTCAGCCGTCGACGGCGCACGTACTCGGACAGCGGAATGCCGGCCAGTGCGGAGAACAGCCGCCGGAAGTGGTACTCCGAGGTGACTGCGATCCGCGCCAGATCGGCGATCTCGACCGGCTGGTCGAGCCGCTGTTCTAGGTGGTCCAAAGCCTGGTTGAGCCGCTCCAGCACGCCAGGTCTCCCTCCCTTGATGCGACCCACGCTATGGTCGCGGCGGACTCGCCGACCCGACATGCGGTGCCCGGTCGGGTCGGGTCCAGCGCCGAAGATCCCGTGTTACCGTGCCTGCGTCCGATAGCAGACCATCACTGGCTGGCATACCAGCTCACGAGTGGAGCAGCTAGTGGGCTGTCCATGAACGTTCACCGGGTTGGTGACACGCCGGACGGCGTTCACTCGGACCAGGCGATAGGGGCTCACCCTCGACGGCGGTGATGTTGGCTGCCGGGAGTGGGGTGGGCGAGTTGGCCGAGCCGGTACGGGCACGGCGGTTGACGCAGGACGAGGGCCGCAGGCTGCAGCAACTGGTACGGCGGGGCAAGCACGACTCGGTTCGGTCCGCCGGGCGTTGATCATCATGGCGTCGGCCTCGGGCACGCCGGTGCCGGCGATCGCGCGGCTGGTCGCGGCACACGAGGACACGGTGCGTGATGTGATCCATGCGTTCAACGAGATGGGTCTTCGTGCGCTGGACTCTCGGTGGGCGGGAGGCCGTCCCCGCCGGATCGATGACGACGATGAGGCGTTCATCGTCGCGACGGCCACCACGCGGCCGAGCAAGCTCGGCCGCCCGTTCACCCGCTGGAGCCTGCGCAAACTCGCCGACTACCTCGCTACCAACCCTGATCGGCGGGTGGTTGTCGGTCGGGAACGGCTGCGGCAGATGCTGCGCGACAACGAGGTCAGCTGGCAGCGCACCAGGACGTGGAAGGAGTCGACCGACCCGGACTTCGACGCCAAGCTGGACCGCATCGAGGAGGTGACTACCCGGTTTTCGCAGCGCTGCTTCGCGTTCGACCAGTTCGGGCCGCTGTCGATCCGCCCGTACCACGACACCTCATGGGCGCCGGCCGGGCACCCCGACCGGCTGCCCGCGACCTACGCGCGCACGCACGGGATCCGCTACTTCCACGGCTGCTACAGCTTCGCCGACGACCAGCTGTGGGGTGTCATGCGCCGCCGCAAGGGCGGCGATCACACTCTGTCCGCGCTCAAGTCGATCCGCGCGCGGCGGCCTGACGGTGCACCGATCTACGTCACCCTGGACAACCTGTCGGCGAACAAGACCCCGACCATCCGGGCCTGGGCGGCCCGGAACAAGGTCGAGTTGTGTTTCACCCCGACCAGCGCGTCGTGGGCCAACCCGATCGAGGCCCAGTTCGGGCCACTGCGCACCTTTACGATGGCCGGCTCGAACCACCCGAACCACACCGTGCTGGCCCGTGAGCTGCAGAAATACCTGAGCTGGCGCAACGCCAACGCCCGTCACCCCGACGTCCTGGCAGCTCAACGCCGCGAACGCGCCCGAGTCCGCAGCGAACGCCAACACCGCTGAGGCCGACCTCGCATCAAAACCGCCTGACCGATGAGACCCGGTGACCGTTCATGGACAGCCCGCTATGCGTTCGCGGCTTCAGCTTCGAGATTACCGAGGAAGCCGGCCCAGCCGGTGTGAGTGTTTACGACGAGATCGGGCGGCACGTTGGTGTGGTGCAGGGTCAGCAGGGTGCCGCCGGCTTGCGCCGACAGGGTCACCTCGACCTGGGAGGAGCCGGACGGCAGATCGGGCACGCCGGGCGTCGGATCCCAGCCAAATGTAAAGACGATCTTCTCGTATAGCCGAAGCTCGATGAAGCGGCCGCGTACAACGGGCCGTGGACCGTCGGAGAGCTGGAACATCAGTTCGCCGCCCGGCACCGGGTCGAGATCGGCCGGACCGAGCCAGCGGGCCATGCGCGCCGGATCGGTGAAGAAGCGCCAGACCACCTCGGGCGGGGCTTCGATCTTGATGGTGTGCTCAATCATCCCTGGTGTTCCTGCTCCACTTCTCGCTTGAGATGGTCGAGCCGGGCCGCCCACATGGCGTCAAGGAAGCCAGCGGCCTCGGCGAAGCCTTCGGCCCGCAGCCGGTAGAGGCGGCGGCTTCCGTCGCGTCGCACGTGGAGCAGGCCGGCGTGGACCAGGACACGCAGGTGCTGCGAGACGGCTGGCCGGCTGATCACCGGGAACTGCGCGGCGATCTCGCCGGCTGCGACCTCGCGGTCGCGGGTGAGAAGAAGGATCCCACGGCGGGTGGGGTCGGCCACGGCAACGAACACCTGGTCCATCCACACCCCCTTTCGATGTTAGCTTGTGCCTACGAGCTTACGCGAAGACGGGAGTGTGATTCCGGTGATCGAACGGCTGGAACCCCTGGTCGGACGGTGGCGATCCAGCGGCCGCACGGTGGACGGCGTGCAGATCGCCGGCACCGACGCCTACGAGTGGCTCCCGGGCGGCGGGTTCCTGGTGCACTACGTCGACGTTCAGATGGGCGAGGACCGAGTGCAGGTGATCGAGATGATCGGCGACCCGGACCCGACCGACGGCGGCCGGCTGCGGATGCGGGCGTTCGACGACCAGGGCGGATACGGTGAGATGCGGGCAAGCGTCGACGAGGCCGGTGTCTGGACGTTCACCGGGGACACGATGCGCGCGACGCTAACCATCGACTCGGGCGGCAAGACGATGGCCGCGAAGTGGGAGCGCTCGCCCGACGGCGCAACCTGGGTGGACTGGATGGACATGGAGTTCGCCCGCGAAGCATGAGCGCTCCATAGCGCCCGCTCGTGGTCAGCGCGTTAGCAGCGAGGTGAGTCGGCAGCCATCCGCCGCAGCGACGATCTCGCTAGGCCCGGCGGCCACCCGCAATCGCCCACTCAGGCCATTAGTGCTGGTCGAGGTGCAGAGGTGACGAAAGGTATGCCACCCTCGGGCGAGATTTTCTCGCCGGCATCGACACTGTCGGAAGACCTTGCGCTGGCGTGGGTACCCGCGTCAGTCGGACCTGGAGGAAGCGTGGCCACCCTCGACACCGCACTCAAGGACGCCATGGGCATCGACGGCGCGATCGGCGTCGCGCTCGTCGACTACACCAGCGGAATGACCCTCGGCGTGGCCGGCGGCACCCCGGAGATCGACCTGACCGTCGCGGCGGCCGGCAACACCGATGTGGTACGCGCCAAGATGCGCACCATCGAGATGCTCAAGCTCAACGACGACATCGAGGACATGCTCATCACCCTCGGCGGTCAGTATCACATCATCCGGCCGCTGACCGGGCACACCGGCAAGGGCCTGTTCCTGTACCTGATGCTCAGCAAGAGCCGAGCCAACCTGGCTCTGGCCCGACACCAACTGCGCACCATCGAGGAGCAGCTGGAACTGTGAACAACAGCGACACGGTCCTGCCCCGCCGCACCGCCCAGCCGTCCGGCCCGCCACCCGCCAAGCTGCCACCCTCGCTGGCCGGCAATCCGTCACTGCCGTACTCGGCGATCGGCACCGAGCTGACCGAGCTGCGCCTACAGATCCCCGGGGTGCAGGGCAGTGTCCTCGGCGGGGTGGACGGGCTGCGCATCGCCCACGACCTGCCGGCCGAGCTGAGCCCGGACGACCTGGCCGCGATGGCGGCGGCCACCTTCGGCCTGGGCCGCCAGGTCAGCCACCGTCTGGGCCAGGGCGAGTTCCGCCAGTCCACCGTCCGCAACAACGGCGGCTACTTCTCGGTGTACGCGGTGGGCAGCCAGGCCCTGCTCTCCGTGGTCGGCACCGACGCGATCAATGTGGCCCGGCTGCACCTGCACGCCCCGCCGGTGGCGGACCGCCTGACCGCCCTGCTCGCCCAGATCAGCCCCGTGCCGACCCGCTGACCCCGGGCGCACCGCCCTCCCGTACGCCATCCGGTTCTTCCGGTGTCCTGGCTGCGCGACGGCGGTGCGCTCGGTGTCTGCCGGGGTGCGTGGGGGGCCCGAGGCTGGGTACTGAGCGGCCATGTCAGGTGACAAAAGATCGGTGGACGAGGAGCACTCCCGCCCCGCCGGTGTCGACGACACCACGATCGAGGCGCTGGGTGAACTGAGCAAAGCCCTGGAAGCCATCCACCGGGTACGCGGACATCTGTACTCGGCGCACCAGTTGGTCGGCGGTGCGGACCTCACCCTGGACCGGGTGGTGACCCTGCTGCGCGAGGCCGGACACGACGCCGTAGCCGACCGGGTGGAACACGAACTGCTCGGCCGCAACGTGCTACCCGGCCGCTGGACCTTCCAGATCGTGGAAGAGTTCGACGACGGCTACTACGCCACCTTCCAGGAGATCGAACGGTACGCCCGGGACACCCTGGCCGACGGCCGGCGGCACATCTACGAGGCGGAGATGAAACAACGACGCCGTACCCACGGCCGGGCCGGACACGAGGCCACCCCGTCGCAGTGACCGGCCCGCTCTGCGTGGGCTGAATGCGGTGGTGTCCGTCGCGGGTGACCCGATACCGTCCGGGCTCATCACGGAGGTAGCGGGGTCAGCATGAGCGACGGCAAGGGCACGACGGTGTTGTGGCGCCCGACCGGGCCCCGGGAACTGGAGCTGGTCCGCGCCTCCGGGTGGCGGAGGTGGCCCCCGCGCCTGCCCGACCAGCCGATCTTCTACCCCGTACTGAACGAGGACTACGCGATCAAGATCGCCCGGGACTGGAACGTGCCCGCCTCCGGCGCCGGGTACGTGACCCGCTTCCAGGTCGAGACGGACTTCCTCAGCCGCTACCCGGTCCGCCAGGTCGGCGGCGACACCATCCTTGAGCTGTGGGTACCCGCCGAGGAACTGGACGAGTTCAACAACCACATCGTCGGCCAGATCGAGGTGGTCAACGAGTTCCCTGGTAGAGCCGAGTAGGGCGAGTCCATGAGCGGTGCTGTCGGATCGCGAGGCTGAGAGAGCCACCGCGACGGGCGACTGCGAGCTAGTCCAGGTCCCCGCGCCGGGTGGCGATCCACGCCTCAACGTCCTCGGCAAGCCAGACGTTGCCCATCTGGAGCGTGGCCACAGGCTCAGGGAAGTCGCGCCGATTGGTGATCTGGTAGACGCGCTGTCGGGAGACGCCGCCGAGCATGGTTCGGATCTCGCCCGAACCCACCAACCGCAGCTTCTTGCCCATGGCACTGACGCTAGGCACACGCCGACTAGGCAACCGTCAAGTTGATAGAGGCCTAGTAGTCTCGGGCTCTAGTCGTTTACTCTTGATGCATGACTAGGTTCAAGTGGTACCAACGCCCTGATCAGCCGGTGGACTACATATCAGGTGAGCCGGTCCAGTCCAAGCACCGCACAGCCGCAGAGGTGGATCGGCCGGGCCACCGTCCCGGTCCCGGAGCAGCCGATGACCAAGGCCGCTGCTGCCTGGCGTAAGTGGAAGGCCATCAAGCGACTCAACCAGGGTGACCCATGCTGAACCCCCAACCGCAGCCAGAACCCCCATTCCCCGTCCTGATGGCTGGCTACGTGATCGACTTTCATCACCGTTCGGTCTGCTCGAAGTGCTCTGACGACGGGTGCCCACGCCTGACGGCAGCCGGCGAAGCCCTACGCCTCTGGAGAGACAGGGAGAGCCGGCGTGAAGGCCGGTGACGTGTTGCATCTGACCCGCGCGGCAAGCCCGCAGTTCGTACGGCCGATCCTCTTTCGCCTCATCAAGGTTCGTACGGAGTTGCCCACCTACGACGACCGGACATGGCTCGACGCCTACCAACTCGACAGCAAGGGCGATGCCGCAGCTCACGGAGAACTGTTCGTGCGCAAGGCAGGGGTGGCATGGCCACAGCCGAGTCCTACGAAGTCGCGCGCCTGACGTGGTGGCGCTTCGAAGCCGTAGCCTCGTGATCGTAAGGAGGTTGCCGGGTGGACATTTCGTGGAGTGCCACGTCTCCGACGTCAGGGAAGTTCGCCCCGGTGGAGCGGTCGGACATCGCTGGCCTCATCGAGCGGTTCGATGAACTGCGTGCCCAGGGGCGCGGCTACCTCGAAGTGCGCACCGATGCCGCATTCCCTGTACTCACGCTCGGGTTCACGGAGTCTGCGGCGGTCGTCCAGCTGATGACGGACGAGGATTCCACGTCCCTACTTGCTGCCGACCATCCTGCGAGCACGGATGTGGAAGTCCTGGTGCTGGACGATCCGGTCGAGTTCGCTGCGGACTTCATCTTCGACTTGGATTACGCCTGGCGGGTTGTTGAGGAGTTCGTCCGCACGTGTGTCCCTGGTCGCGCAGGAGCATGGCACGAGTTGTAGTGATGGCCATGACGGATCGTTCCTACGCGCTGGTTCAACGGCCAAAGTCACGGCTCCGAGCTGGTGTGCGACGGACGAGTCGACCTGTACGCCGGATTCTGGCGCTAAGAACGCTCTGACCTGCAACAAAGACCTATCAATAGGACCCTCAGGGCGCTTCTAGGGCGCCTGCGAAGCACCTTGAGCAGCCTCTTCTACCTGCTCCCATCGAGCCAGACTCTCACGTGCATGCCGAGTCTCAGCATGATCAGGACCAAGAGTCGAAGATAGATCAGCTACCAGACGATTAAGCACTTCAATGGCCCCACTAACGTCTCCGGCTTCCCCCTGCGCCTGAGCAAGGAGGCGAAGAGCGGACAGAGTCCCCAGATGCTGACGACCTAGAGTCTCCGAGAAGTTGGCCACAATTCGCTCCATAATAGCCACACTGCCCGAACCAGGCCACATCTCGCCTTTAGCGGGATCGGGCAGACGCGAAAAGTCGCGCTCAGTAGACCACCGAATAAGATCCGAAGCATTGGAAGCAATTTTCTGAGGCTGAGATCCCGACCCTGGCATGGCCCGAGAATATCCGGCCGGACCCCCTACAGCCTTGACAGCCTTAGCCACAAACTCGACATCATCGTCAAATCGCTCCAATTCGCGCAGCGAGACACCTAGATTGCGAAGCCTAACCCTTACATCATTTAACCCTTTGGCGAAGTCAGCCCAATCTTCCATGTAACGCGAGTCGATAGGCTTCCCAGAACCAGCCGCTCCCCGCCCGAGAATAAACTCAACATCATGATCAATAGCACGAACGGGTGCACTCTTCGCGAATGACCCCGCAAGTATCGCGCGATGCGGACCAACAGCAAACCAGGGCGAAACCGAAGAATCATGTTGCCGAGACGGCAACTCCGAGTCCGCCCCCGGCGAGAGGTTCCGTTCCAGCCGAGGCAACACCGCCTCGACACGGTCCCGCAGCCTGCGGAGCAGGCCGGGAGAAGCACCATACTTGCCTAAAAGTTCGACGAATTCAGCGGAAACTTGTCCTGCCCGCGCCGGGCGAGAGCGGAACCCAGGTCCATCCTTAGCGGTCATGCGCACCCCACCAACCCTTCGGTGGCGGACCAAGCCGATCCAGAACCGTAGCCAGATCATCAAGTGTACGCCGAACTTCATCACCAAGCAGATCAACTCGCTTTAGTGATCCACTTACCACGATGCAACCATCAGGTTTACCGTCGAGCGCAAAGGTAGGACTAGCCACGACGCCATCAGGCTGGTCGGAGCGACGCAACTGTCCCCAACTCAGCCCATACCGTTCTCGTGATTCACGCTGCGCCCATAAAGTTGGACCCTGATCGGTTGCATCACGCACGAACTGTCCCCACTCCTCGGCAAGCATCACCTCCTCCGATAATGCGGTTCCTGCAATGCCAACGCCAGGCCGCACAGAGGTCTGAGAATCAGACAACCTCGCCCCTGCCGCCAACGCCATGACGAGATCCAGCCGGTTCCAGAACAGGATGCCGCGACGGCGGTAGTAGCGAACCGTTATCTCATCCCAAGAAACACCCGTAAGCTTGACAAGACGGGATATAACACCACTTAGAGAAGCCCGCAGGTCATTATCGTAATTCCTAATTCGCGATTCTTGTACCGCAAAGCCCACGGAGCGAACAGCGTCATAAATAACCATAATGGACAAAGCGGCCACACTGGCCCACTGGAGCAAGACTTGCTGCTCCCAGAATCGCGCACTAGGAAGGTTGAGCTGGGCCAGCATTACAGCCGCACCCGCTACGGCCATCGCTAACGCGCGGGCCAAGCGCAGAGCAATCACGTAAAGATTATGAGCTATGGTCGCGTGCACATGAAATCCGCACATGGGAGGTGGGCGCCCTACCCGTCACCCTGCGGATCGTTACTAAACAGTAGATCAATCGCGTTGCGGGTGCGTTCCTCACTGGCGGGCATCAGGTGCGTGTAGACGCGGAGGGTGAAGCCGGGGTCGGCGTGGCCGAGGTACGACGCCAGCGCCTTGATGCTCTCCCCTGCGTCGAGCAGCGACGAGGCGTAGAAGTGGCGGAGCGCGTGCATCCCGGTGAAGCGGGTCGGCGTGATGCTGGCCGCCACGACAGCGGGTCGCCAGCTCTTGTTGTCGAAGGTGCGCCGGTTGATCGCGCCGCGCCGGGTGGTGGTGAACAGCAGTGGGACTGTGACCCGCTCGTCTGTGGCCGGGTCCTCCCACGGCAGGGTGAGCGACACCGGAGCGAAATCGCCGACGTGCTGCTTCAGCACCTGGGCGACAGAGTCGGGCAGCGGTATCCGGCGGTCCCGGTCATTCTTGGGCAGGCCGAAGACGAGCCGGGAACGGACGAGCTTGACCTGACGGCAGACGTGCACCCACCCGCCGTCAAAGTCGATGTCGTCGACCCCGAGGCCGAGGATCTCCCCCTGCCGCAGACCGCAGCCGGCCCCCAGGTCGACCATCGGGCGGTATCGCTGGGCGAGGCCACCGCGGATTGCCGAAACCTGTTCGTACCGCCACGGCACTACCCGACCCGAGTTGGCTCAGGTTTCGCGGATCTTGAGGGTGGCTAGGCTGTGACCTGCGGCGATGTTCGCGGTCGGGGTTGTTTTCACGCACTAAGGGATGCCTCGTAGGGTCGTGGGATGGCGTTCGTGCGGCGGGTGCGGACGGCTTCGGGGGCTACGGCGGTGCAGATCGCCGAGTACGTGGCGGGTCGTCAGCGGATCGTGGCGCACGTCGGGTCGGCGCACACCGAGGTCGAGCTGGGGGTGCTGCTCGAGCGGGCTCGTGAGCTGTTGGCCGATCCCGCTCAGGGTGTGTTGTTCGCTGTGGAGGCTGCGCCGCGGGTCACGCCGCTGGCCAAGCCTGCCGAGGCGACACCCGGGTTGTTCGACGAACCGCGCCCGCGGGTAGGGGTTCGCGACGGCGCGGGCCGAATGGCGTCCACGGATTCCAGGGTGCTCTACGACGCCCTGGCCGGCGTTTACGCCGATCTGGGGTTCGGCGTGCTCGGCGACGCGGTGTTCGCCGATCTGGTGATCGCACGAGTGGTGGAACCCACCTCGCTGCTCGACGCGGGTCGGGTCCTGACCGACCTGGGGCGGCGTCCCGCCAGCTACGCGACGATGAAACGCACCCTGACCCGCGCCGGCCCGGACGGTGGTTACCGGGATCGGGTCGCCGCGGCGTGTGTCGCCCACCTCGTCGCCGGCGGGGACATCACCTTGTGCCTCTACGACGTCACCACCTTGTACTTCGAGGCGGAGAAGGAGGACGAGCTGCGCAAGGTCGGCTACTCCAAGGAACGGCGGGTCGATCCGCAGATCGTGGTCGGGCTGCTGGTCGACCGCGGCGGGTTCCCGATGGAGATCGGCTGTTTCGCCGGCAACCAGGCCGAGACCACCACGATCATCCCGATCATCACCGCGTTCCAGGCCCGCCACCGGGTGGCCGACATGGTTGTGGTCGCCGACGCCGGGATGCTCTCGGCGAGCAACCTACGCAAGCTCGACGAGGCCGGTCTGCGGTTCATCGTCGGCTCACGGGTGACCAAGGCCCCGATCGATCTGGCCAGCCACTTCCACTGGCACGGTGACGCGTTCACCGACGGGCAAATCATCGACACCATCACCCCCAAGACCGGCCAGCACAACGAAAACAATCAGGCCGTACGCGCCGAACCGCTCTGGAACCCGCACACCCACCCCGGCTCCTGGCGGGCGGTCTGGGCCTACTCCCACAAACGGGCCGTGCGCGACCGGCGCACCCTCGCCACGCAGGAGGAACGAGCCCGCGCCGTCGTCGACGGACAGAAGGCGACCCGGACTCCCCGGTTCGTCAAGACCAGCAACGGATCGCACACCCTCGACCAGGTTTCGCTGGAGCGCGCCCGCCGCCTGGTCGGCCTGAAGGGCTACGTCACCAACATCGCGGGCAACGTGATGCCCGCCAGCGAAGTCATCAGCTCCTACCACGACCTCTGGCAGGTCGAAGCGTCGTTCCGGATGAGCAAAACCGACCTGGCCGCCCGGCCCATGTTCCACCGCACCCACGACGCCATCGAGGCACACCTGACCATCGTGTTCGCCGCACTCGCAGTCTCCCGCGAGGTCCAGAACCGCACCGGCCTGTCCATCCGCAGCGTCATCCGTCAGCTACGGCCACTACGGTCCGCGACCATCGCGATCAACGGCACCAGCCACACCCTGCCACCGGCGATCCCCACCAACCAGCAAACCATCCTCGACGCCCTGAACCGGCCCGGCGTCACGCACTAACCGAATGAGCCAACTCGGGCCCGAGAGACGATCAAGGCCGCTCAGCGGGCGTCCGCCTTGTCACCCAACTTCCGTCGTCATGCCCGAGACCGGGAAGCGGTCACTAGGAGAGCCGCCCACCTTCTCCTTGATCATCCTTCAACAGATTATTGACGATTTTGAGCGGGCCGGATATGAACTCTCGTGACTGCGGATCCGCAACGCGCTGCAGAAACTCTCTGACTATTGCTGCAGCTTCGTCGTTTGCTTCACTCAATTCGTGTTCACGATCTCTGGGTTGCAACTCAAGCAACTTCGTGAAGGACCCATCACTTAAATAGTGAAGTCTATCCGGATATGCGCTCGCCCACCAAATCGCCCCCGCTCCCTGTTCCCGCACAAGACTCTTGACATGCCTGACCCGATCCAGCATCGCTAGAGAATCGATTGCTTGCGCTCGCCGGAGGCGCTGCACCCTAGCCGACCGAAAGCGAGCCAGCAATGAGCCCGCTAGACTTCCACCGCCAATCCATTCAACCCCGGCGCTATCAAGTGAGCGACGTTCCCCGAGTTGGGCATTCATGGCCGCTTGGGCAGGAATCCGGAATTCGAAAGGCCAGCTCGCTGAAACCTCCGCAGCGGAGGTCCACAAATTTTCCCTCACCTTGTCAGACGCAGAAGCTCCTACCTCTCTGCCTTCCAGCGCACGCCACCAGGCGAATAACGAGCAGCGGAACTGGATACCTGGCGCGACGCTGGGGAGGTATCCTCGCAGCGCCACCCTTGTCCAGTTCGAGCCACCGTCGGAGTTCGGGCGGACACGCCTTGCACGCCGCGATGCAAACATTCTCACGATCCGCCGCTCTGACCATTCAAAGAGCCTCGTCTGGCACTTCTCAGCTGACCACGTATCAACTCCTTCAACAAATGAGCACGGAGTGATTCGCCTTCATGTTGTCGGCCTTTATCTTGCCGCAGAACAGCCACTGCCAAGGTTTCATTTAAAGAGTCAGCAAGCACTGGACCGACAACCCTGGCAAAATCTACGGGTCGAACCTCTTCCTTCTCACAAATGTCGATGAATCGCCCGACATCTACTGCAAGTTCCGATCTAGTGGAAGGCAGACGGGCTGCCACTTCCCATCCCAGCGCAAAAAAGGAGAGGTCGTCCTCGGTTGCGTTCGGGCCAAGCCCAGACGAAACAGAAGCGGTAGAGCGGGTTGCAAGCGCGAGGAACGCCGGAGCTCCAATTTCAGGCTGCTCCGACAACCAACTCCGGAGAGTCTCCCGCACAGCTACCCTTGATATCTCATCCCCCGTTAGTTGGACGAGAGCGCTCTCGGCAGCAACTACTCCATTATCCCTAGTATCACGGGAGAGCGCCCGGAAGATCCGGTGCAAGGCCAAACTAGGCCGTTCGCGCCCGAACTTTCCACCGCACACCTCAGCAGCAAGTGCGGCAAGATCCTCGTTCTTGCTACCTACCCAGGCGAGCAGCCGGCTGCGCACCTTCGCACCGACCACGGGATCCAAAACCGTGAGTTCAAGAATCTCAAGCGCCAAGCGTCTACTACCAGGGTTATCTATAACTATCCTGTGCACTAGGCTCATAAACGCAGTGCTATTTGCCTGCAAAGCAGCCTGGACAGTGACATGGGCAATTCGCGCCACACGAGAAGGTGAGGCGCCATCGGCCAAGCCAACCAGCCACTTTTCAAGGTAAGGATGCGCCTGCGGCCATTCGTTCCATACGAAGCGGATCACCGCCTCGTCAAGCCCGGGGCGCCTTTCTGAGATCGAAAACCTGTTCTTAACTTGCACCGCTCCGAGGAGCTTCAGGTATCCGGTGCGGCCCGGGCCAGCCAAAGGAGACAGCTCAGCATCTTGGCTCTCCAAGATTGTCAAAAGCTCTTTCCGTGCTGACATAATTTCAGCCGGCAGCCCCGGATCCAGCACTGCTGCGGACACCATTGTCGCCCGATCGAAGACACTCTTGCCCTCGAACCAGCTTGAAAGGTGATTGGTCCAGCTACCGAACTTGTCGAGCACGTCACTCAACGCTTCGGCAAAGTCTCTCTGCCAGTTGCGGGCGATTTCCTCAGCTAGTTCAGCAGCCTCACCGAGGTGTTCCAGACTATTGACAAGGTCCTGAACCCCGTTATCGTCAAGCCAACTTTCATAGCCGGATAGCTGGAATTTCCACTGAAGGTGGCTTTCCAGTACTCGGCGAGCCGCCGGGGGTGTGAAAGAGCGGGTTACCTTACTCGTTACTGGTTTGCACGCGTCCCACACATCGGGGGTCGCCAGAACAACGAGGTAGACACCACCATACCGAGCTTCGTCAGAGTCTCGGACCAATTCCTGGCCGAACTCACGAGTCGGCTTCTCGTCGGTACTCCCGGTCAGGTCTAGCAGGTAGCATCGACCTGGCATCTTTGGTATCTGCCAGGCATCTAATTCTTGCCAACCCATCCTTATGTAATGCAATCCACGCGCAGGTTTGCTCTGACTACTCAGTCGCGCCTGGCAGTCGCTTAGCATCCTCACGCCAAGAGCGCGCTTGCCCTTACCGGGAGGAGCCTCAATTACCAGCAAGCCGTGGCGCCACAGCGCATCAAGAAGGTCATCGTACTCTGAGGGGAGTATGAAGTAGTTGGATCTCGCCTCTTTAACAACCTCGTCACTAACCTGCTTGGTTCTTAACTGGGCGCCTATCGAAATTACTGTGTCTCTCGCCGAGACGATTGCCGCACCGCCTGGAGAAACCTCTTGACTGATAGACGGCCCAAGAGTTTCCAAGAAATCCCAAGCCTCAGTGGCATCGCTACGGGGAGATTCTAAATTCATTTCACCTGCTGATTCGCGTATCGCGGCCCGAGTAAATCGCCACTCCTCCGTTGTCAATCTTTTGACTTACGCCGAGGTTTGTTACTCCTCCCGCAGACACCAACTCTTCTTGGAGGGCGGCAACGAGAGAAGCGAGTTCTGCAGCCGAGTCTGGGTTCTGCTCAAGCAGATCCTCGAAGCGAGTCGCCCAACTAGCAGCGAACTTTCCCTGCAGAGACGGCCTATCGCCGTGGTCCGCAGACTCCAGAGCCTGACGGTCACGGTCAAGCCGAGATTCGTGGGATGCTGCATCGCCATTATTGGCCAGATAGGCGCCGAACTTTCTGCGAGCTGACACCCAAAGGTCTGTGGCCATACTGTTCGCAAGGACTGTCCCGGCACTCAGACACAAAGCAACCATCTCAGGGGGCAGTTCCACGAGTCCTCCGATAACCAAGCGGGTGTCCTGGCAGCATAGGCTCTGCAATAGCACTGCACTACCCTTTGTCAACTCAACGTCACTTACCCTTGGCGGTTGTGGCGACGCACACAGCATGATACGAGCGATAGAGTGCGCTGCCGAATTGCTCTGTTAGGGATCAAGGCACCGCGCTTCGCGCGGTGCGGGGCGGTAAGCCCGGCCGGCGGCAAGCCGCCCGGCCGCCTACGGCGCCGGGGCGGGAAGCCACCGACAGCCGCCGGGACACCGCCCCCACCGCACCAGGGAAACCAGCCCCAGCGAGGCCGTGACGGAAGCCGGCGGGTCGGCCTGGTCGAGTGGTCGGGGCTTCCGGCTGCCGCGCCAGTCCAACCCCGGGACTGGCTTGCCACCGGGTCACCGGGTCGCGGCACCAGTTCCACCGCCAGGACGTACCCAGCCCTCCCCCGCAACCGCCGGCCCCCACTCCGGAACCTTCGAGCGCCGACCCCGGAAAGGCCCCACGACGGCGCAGCCAGCCCGGCCCGAGGCATGGTCAACTAAGCCCGTGCTCAGGGCGTCTCCAGGGCGTCAGGGCGTCGTCAGGGCGTCAAACGCCGGCCAAAGTTGACCAAGGACGACCATCGGCACCCGGACATAGGACCAGCTCAGAGCCTTGATCGGGGGCCCTGAGCTGGTGGGCGACGGACGAGTCGACCTGTACGCCGGATTATGAAGGCGAGACATCCGCTGACCTGGGGTAGGACCCGGCGACGGTCGCTGTGGGCCGTCGCCGGGCCGTCAAAGATCCGTGCGTCCATCCCTACCGGGAGTTGCCTGCTTCAGGTCCTCGATGGTGTATGAGAAATGCCGCCCCTCAGTCTCAGCCCTACGCCTCGCCTGCTCCAAAAGCACTTCTACCCGCCTTACAGCCTGTGGGTTGCCGCGCCTCGCGGCTTCGATCACACGATTATTTTCAACCCAGCGGACGTAAATGTCGCGCATGAGCTTCGTCTTGTGCGTCGGGCTGCAATGATTCGCTTCAGACCCAAAAATAGTGTCAGTGTGCATTTGCCACCAACTATCGGCAGGAATGCCTTCATTAATGTAGGCAATCGCCTCTGCCCTGGTTTCACAGGGATCCATAATATCGTGACACTGTCGACACAGGGGAACCAAGTTCTCCGGCTGGTTCGATCCACCAAGAGCCAGATCCTGCAAGTGCGCTCGGTCAAGCCAACCTTGGGCGGAATTCCAAACTGCGGCAAGAGTCGTCTGACCATCGTCCACCGGAGCCAGCCAGCCACACCTGAAGCAGAAGGGCTCTCCCCAGCCGATGTATGACGCCTTGAGATTGGGGAATACCTTCTCGTAGCCAACCCTCCAGTATTGGACGATGCCGTAGAGAGTTGGCGTACCGCGACGGTTGCTGGCCATAGACGCAATCCTTCCGAGACTCAAGCAGCCCGCACGGTAACGCCAACCCCTGACACTTTAAGCACACATAACATGAATGGTATTCGTGTTGCCCGGTCAACTCTCGGAGCTACCGTCCAAGCAAGTCATCGATGGCCCGGCGGGTGCGTTCCTCGCTGGCGGGCATCAGGTGCGTGTAGACGCGGAGGGTGAAGCCGGGGTCGGCGTGGCCGAGGTATGAGGCGAGGGCCTTGATGCTCTCCCCCGCGTCGAGCAGCGACGAGGCGTAGAAGTGGCGGAGCGCGTGCATCCCGGTGAAGCGGGTCGGCGTAATGCCGGCCGCCACGACAGCGGGCCGCCAGCTCTTGTTGTCGAAGGTGCGCCGGTTGATCGCGCCGCGCCGGGTGGTGGTGAACAGCAGCGGCACCGTGACCCGCTCGTCGGTGGCCGGGTCCTCCCACGGCAGGGTGAGCGCCACCGGGGCGAAGTCGTCGACGTGCTGCTTCAGCACCTGGGCGACGGAGTCGGGCAGCGGTATCCGGCGGTCCCGGTCGTTCTTGGGCAGCCCGAAGACCAGCCGGGAACGGACGAGCTTGACCTGACGGCAGACGTGCACCCAGCCCGTGTCGAAGTCGATGTCGTCGACCCCGAGGCCGAGAATCTCCCCCTGCCGCAGACCGCAGCCAGCGCCCAGGTCGACCATGGGGCGGTACCGCTGGGCGAGGCCACCGCGAATTGCCGAAACCTGGTCGTACCGCCACGGCACTACCCGACGTTGCACCGGTCGCGGCGGCTTGACCGACTTTGCCGAACACGGATTCTTCGCGATCCGTTCGTCATCGACGGCCGCGCCGAGGATGGTCCGCAGGTGCGCGAAGACCACGGCCCGGGTCGCCGGAGCGAGCTTGCCGACCAGGTTGGCGTCCCACTCCCGGATGTGGCCCGGCTTGATCTCGGCCAGTTGCCGAGAGCCGAAGAACGGCACCAGGTGCTTGCGTACCCGAAACTCTGTGCTCTCCCGGGTCGACTCGTCGAAGGAGCGTGTCCGGAGCCAGTCCTCCGCGTACTCCGCGAAGGTGATTCGGCCGGCTTTCGGGTCGACGTAGGAGCCCCGGAGCTTGTCCGTCTCCGTCGAGACGAGGAACGCCTCAGCGTCGCGCTTGGCCCGGTCCGGGAAGGACTGGCTGCGTTCCCGGCCGTCCGGGCCGATGTAGCGGACCCGGTAGCGCAGGCCCTTACCGAACCGTTCGGACTTCACCCGCTCCTTGCGGCCGGTGGGATGGTGGATGACGTTGTACCAGCGATCCTCGACGTGTCCCATCAGGCCGCCGCCTGCTCACGTACCCAGGACCGGACCGCTTCCGGCTCGTACCGCAGGTGACGGCCGACCCGAGCGGCTGGCGGACCGTACTTGACCTTGCGCCAGCGGTACAGCGTTTCGGTCGGTACCCGCAGGTACGCCGCCACGTCCCGGATCGTCCAGAGCCCATCGTTCGTCATCGTCACTGTCCCTCCCCCGCCTTGCCGTCCGTTTTTGTTGGTGCGGTGTCGGGAAGCTGGGCGGCGCGGTCCTTGGCGGCAAGGAGTTCGGAGCGCCAGCGGGCACGTTCGCCGATCGCCCGCAGTAGCCGGTGTGCCATGGGGCCGACGTCGGGGTCGTCGGGGCGGGCGAGTTCCCAGGCGTGGCGGGCCGGTTCGACGGTGGCTCCCTGGTCGTCGACGCCCTCCAGGCCGACGGTGACGCCGAGCAGTGCGCGCACCCAGGCCCGTACGTCGTGCTTGTGGTCGCTCAGCGTCTTGCCGGACCAGTCGCGGGAGATGAGGATTCGCCGGCCGCCGATGCCGAGGGTGTCCCGCTGGTGAACTTTGCCCTTGCAGCGCCCCGGCTTGAGTTTGGCGTGTGCTCGCTTGGGTTGGATGCCGTAGAGCAGCCAGTTCGCGCAGCGATCGGTGCACGGGGTGATCTGGAGTTCCTGCCAGAGCCGGTCGAGGTGTTTGCGTTGCCGGTCGGTGGTCGCCTTGTGGACGTCACCGGTGTGCTTCGTGATGTATTTCGTGACGTAGCGGATGGTCCGTTCGGCGTCTTCGGTGCCGGGCATGACGCCGCGTGCGTCGACCTGGGAGCCGAAGCGCACGACGTGCACCGGTTCGGCGTCCGGGTTGTCGTCGATGGCGTCAAGGGCTTCCGACCAGGTGGTCAGCGGCGCGCGGCTGTCCGGGTCTACCCACGCGGAAGCCTGCTCGTCCCAGACCGGGAGCCGGTCGAGGGTGTACCGCTGCACAGCCACCGCCGGCCACCACACCTGGTGATAGGTGGCCGCCGCCACGGTGCGCAGCACGTCACGCGGGATCGTGCCCCGGATGGCGAAGTGCGCGTGAGGAGCGAGACGGCGTTGGGGCTCGACGCAGCCGGCGTACTGGACGTTCCATCCCTCGCAACGGCGCAAGTTCTGCCAGAACCGGTCGAGCAGCCGGGGAAAGTGCACGGCGTCCCAGGCCGCTCGGCGGTAGTCATACCGGTCGGGGTTGAGTGGGGTGCCGTCGGGGCGGACCGGGCCGTACGAGTCGAGGGTGAGCGTGAGCCACATCGACGGGCGGTAGGTCGACCCGTCGGGGGCGGTGTACGTCTTGCCGACGGTGCGCCGCTCGACCTTGCGCCGAGGTAGATCCGGGGCGTCCTGTCGACGGCGGGTGGAGCGCTTGCGGCGCGGGCCGTTGTCGTCGTCGGCCTGGTCCTCGTCGCCGGTCGCGTGTGGCGGGGCGACGCGGCCCCGGAGTCCTTCGGCGGTGATGGCTTCTTCGACTTCGCGGATTGCCTCGTCGAGGTCGTCGACCTGGTCCCACTGGCTTGCTCGGGATGCCTCGTCACGGGAGAACTCCAGGTGACCGCGCAGCAGGATCAGCGCCTTCTGTTCCTCGGTTGCCGGGTCCGGTGGCGGTAGCGGTTCGTCGTCGCGGTGCCAGCCTTCCCGGATCTGTGCCTGCCGCAGCCGCCGGTTCTTCTTCGCGCAGGGCGCGCACTTGTCTTCGCGGGTTGCGCCGCAGGGCAGGTCGATGACTTCGGTCAGGCCGGTGTTCAGGTCGGTGCGGCGCATGGCAAGCGGGCGGACGCAGACGCCGTATTCGGCGGCGATCTCTTTGAGGACGTCGACGGAGCGGGGTAGTGCCATGCGGGCCGCCCGCGACCCCGGCCGAGGTGGTGCAGCCGGGGTCGGGGCGGGTTCGAGGCCGGGCAGGGTGGCAGCGGTCATCGGATGATCCCGACGACGTGCGGCCGGTTGGGCTGGACGACCCGGGGAGGCAGCGCCGCCGGGACGACAGCCGCCGGTTCAGCCGGGCGGACCGGTTCGACGGCGGTGGCCGGGTCAGGTTCGTCGTACCGGTGAGCGGTCGGCGGGTCCGGCTCGACGGTCGGTGGAGTGACCGGGTTGTTGGACAGGACGACCTTGACCAGGGCGAGGAACGCCAGCGACGGCACTGCTGCCACGATCCAGCCCCACACCGACGGTTCGGCACCCGCGACCTGGGCGGCGAGGGAGAGCAGCGCGAACGCCACCAGGAGCGAGCCGACCAGGCCGACAGGGCGACCGGCACGACGGCGAGCGCGAATCTCCAGGCCGAGGTAAATCGCCATCAGCTCGACCGCCACGGCATTGGCCCAGCCGATCCAGTGCGGCTGGCCGTGGGCGACGGACAGGTCGTGGACGTGGGTGAAGGCGGCAGCGCCGGCCATGGTGCCGATGGCGAGCAGGATCACCAGGCGTACCGCGGATTCGGTGCGTGCGGTCATCGCCATTCCTCCAACGGCTTTTCGCGGATGGTCAGGTCGATGCGGATGCGCCGGCCGTTCATGTCGTGGCGGCGGTTGACCATGTGCGCCAGGCCGTGCAGTGCGGCGGCGGTCTGGTGGGCGGGGCCGACGAGCCGGATGCGCAGCGGACGCCGGAGCCGGTTGATGATGCGGGCGAGGGTGTTCACGGCGGTTACCTCCGGGCCGGTCGGATGTCGGTGCGGATGTAGTCGGGCGGGGTGCCGAGGGACGCGACCGCTTCGGAGAGGCAGCGCCACAACGCCCACGCCTCATCAGGGGTCAGGGACATCCGTCGCCGTCCCGCGCCCACTGCGAGATAGACCGGGTACGGGTCGGGCCGGTCCGGGTCGACGCGCACGGACACGGCGGTGACCGGTTCGGGGGTACGCAGTCGATAGAAGCGGCGACCGGGCGCGGTCATCGACCCTCACCCCCGCTGTCCCGGTCAAGCAGACTGCGCAGCGATTCGGGTAGCAGCGGCCCGGACGGCGTGCGCGGCAACGGAGGCCGGGCCGGTTCGGGGGCGGTTTCCCGCCGGACCTGGGCGAGGATGTCCGCCGCGTGAGCGGGTGCCGGGTACTGCCGGGCCATGTCGCGGATGTCGTCGTCGGAGACGTACGAGAACCGGACCCGCATCGGGTCGGGGGTGCCGTCGAGGATCACGTACCCGACGCCCTTGGCCCACCTGGGCATCTGGTCGGCAAGCGCACCCCGGCTGCGGGCACCGTCACCAAGGATCATGTCGACCTGTGACGCCTCGGTGAGGCCGAGCGCGATGCGGGTCGGGAACAGGTCCCGAAACGGCAGCACGTCCTTACGCGGATCCTGCAACGCCGCCACCACCAGGACACCGACGCCGGCCCCTTGCGACAGCAGCAGCCCCAGCGACGAGGCGATGCGCTTACGCAGCTCGACATCTTGCAGGTACGCGGTCAGCGCCGCCATCTCGTCGACGACGACCACGACCAGGGGGTCAGCCTCCGTCGGCGTGTGCACCCGCACCATGCCCGCAAGCCGGGTCTGCCGCTCCCGCAGCACCGTGACCGCCTCGTCGAGAAGGTCGGCCATGGCCTCGAACGACTTGCAGGCGAACCGGGCGAACATCGGACGGCCAAGCGCGAACTCCATCCCGCCCTTGGGATCGATCACCCAGAGCCGCACGAGGCCGGAGGCGATCCCACCGCCGAGCACCCGCACCAGCGACCACAACACCGACCCCTTACCGGAACGGGTCGCCCCACCGACGAGGACATGCGTGGCAAGCAGGTGCAGCGACCAGGGGCGCAGGTCTTCCCGCCGGGCCAGGGGCAGCGCGGTGAAGTCCGGCACCGTAGGCACCGGGAATGGTGGGACCACCGTGCGCAGCGCGTCGGTACGCACCACGGCCAGGTAGACGAGCGTCGGCCGATCCCGGTACCGCACCCGGTCGACCAGCCGCAGCAGCCAGGCCGTGTGGCCGGTGCGGGTCGGCGGGTCGCCGGGGCGTTCCGAGTAGACCCGGACGTGTCGCCGGCCGAACGCGTACGCCAGGTTGGCGCTGACCGCCTGGAACTGCTCCGGCGTCTGCCCCCGGACCATGCGGACGGTCAACACGTCGAGCGCCTGATCCGAGCGCACCCGCAGCAGTTGCGGCAGGACCGGCCGATGGTCGTACGTGTCAGCGAGCCCGCACAGCGTCATGGCCTCCCGCCACACCCGCCGGTAGACGAACACCCGCCGCACCGAGCCGAGCAGCGGACCGGCCAGCCAGGTCCACCAGGACGACTCGTCCCGCCACCGCCACACAGCCGAGGCCGCCGACCCGAGCACCAGCGGCACCACCAGCCCGGACCAGCCGAACTCGACGTACAGCCACAACGCCAGCACCGCCGACCCGGTGGCCACCGGATGCCGCAGACACCACCACACCGCCCGGCCCGACCAGCGCAGCACCAGCCCAAGCAGCACCACCCAGAGCGGCAACTCGAACCGCTTCGGCCGGAACACCACCAGATCCCCGGCCGAGGTCATCACCACTTCACCGCGAGGCCGCCCGATCACCAGGCACCCCGCAACGACCGACACACGCCACACCCGGGCCAGCCACGGCCAGCCCGACGCCTACCCTTGGACACGTCACGACCTCTCTCGACAGAGCAGGGGAAGAGACACCAGGGGCGGGGCTGCCGTCCGCCAAGACCAGACAGCCCCGCCCCCACCAGATACGGCTACGCCGCCGCCTTCTTGCCGCCGACCACCGGAGCCCGCAGCCCGGTCGCCCGCAGCGAATACGCCATCCGACCGTTGTTCGCCACGTACGGCGTCACCGTCATCCCGTCGAACTCCACCGCCTCGAACGGCGCACCCGTCGGCGGCACCGGCTGGTAGTCAGCCGAGATCTTCACCGTCGTCTCGCGGGACCGCTTGCCCAGCTCAGGGTCAAGGTCCATTACCCGGACCTGCCACACGCGCTGACCGGTCACCTTGTCCTTGGCCGGGGACCGCCGGCCGGTCTTCTCGTCGTAGTCCTCGACCTCACCCAGCGACTCGGGCACCAACGCGCACCCCGCCGGGAACACGTCCTCGAATCGCACGGCGAACCTCGTACCGCCACGCAGAGCCATCGCTCACCCTCCAGGTTGTTAACTTGTCTGCCAAGCTGCGGTCCAAGGTAGACGGCACTTGGCAGACAAGTCAACAAGCATTCGCAGAGCTACTCGAAGCAGGTGGGGCGTTCGCGATTGATGCGGTTGACAAGTCGCGCGGTCGGGTAGTGCGAGTTTGCATTGAGCTGCGGCAAGGGCCGTCACGCTGAGTTGGCGTGGCGCCAGACCTAGAGTGAAGGTGAGGAGCAGTCGGCCGACGGTGAGCGGGGACAAGGATCGCTTCGGGAATTACGCCGAGCAGCAGGCCACCGGCTGCGGCGCCGGTGATGGAGCCGATCGCGAGAACGGCGACGAGGCGGGCGGGCTGGCGCAGCACGATGCCACTGCCGTCACGGCTGTAACGGGCGAACGCGACGACCGTCGTGGGCAGCGATACGGCCAGCGAGAGGCTCCCTGCGACCTTGATGTTGGGTGCCAAACGGCAGCCGATCGTCGGGACCAGCAGTTCAGCACCAGCGTGCCCGCATCGACGGGCACCTGCAGAAGGAACCACCGGTGGCGTGCACGACGAGCCGTCGACCCGACGCCCGTCTCCTCCAGCACCCGTGTCGGCGGCCAGTGAAAGATCCCCATAGGCGGCCATTTACCGCCCCGCTGATGGCCAGGGTTCTCCCCGTGGATGGCCAGATATCTCCCCGCTG